>JAZKZN010000037.1:0-23321 GCA_045612705.1 Faecousia sp.
CTCAGCCTTAGCGCCCTCACCCTCGACTTCGCAGTCGTACTCGGGACGCTCGTGGGGCTTGTTGTTGCCCAGGTCAACATCGATGTCGATGTCGGGAGTCTCTACAGAGCCGATCTCCTGATTTGCGATCACCTCTGCCAGTTCAGCCTTCTTCTCAGCCAGCTGTGCCTTCAGAACTTCCAGTTCAGCGGTCACTGCGTCCTTCTGAGCAGCCAGACCTTCAACTGCCTCGCCAATTGCGGGCAGAGCCTCGGTGGTGTAGTACTCGTAGCGCTCGATCAGAGCAGCTTCCAGCTTGTCGACAGATGCCAGAACTGCATCCACGTAGCCGAACTCAACCCACTGGTTCCAAACCTGTGCGGCAACCTCGGGACCGTAGGTCTCCACCAGGTCGTACAGCTTATCCAGCAGGATCTTTACATTCTTAACGGTCTCGTCCTTAACGGTATACTGTTCATCGTATGCGCCGATAACAGCAGTGGCAATGTTGTCATGGCCGGCGGGAGTGGGATGGACGGACATGCCGTTGCCAACCTTGAACAGGCCATAGATCTTGCACATGCCCTGGGTCTCTTCAGTGCTCAGACCGGCCAGCAGCCACTGGCGGGTGGACTCAGGTGCATCCGTGGGAGGAGTGCCAAGACCAGTGAAAACGGAGGACAGATCGCCTGCGATCTTAACCAGACCGGACAGGGGGATGTCCATGGTGTTGGTGCTCTTTGCAACAGCTTCCTCAATCGCGAGATAAATGGAAACAGACAGAATCTTGTCAGCCGCTTTCGTCGTGTCAGCAATGTAACCAGCAAAGTAGAAAGCAGCCCAGGGGGTCCAATAGGCACCCATACCTTGGCTCTCAAGCTGAGATTTCAGTGCATCAAAATCCAGCGCCTCATAAGCCTCAACATCTGCCAGAGTAATCCGGGCCAGAGGTGCACCGGTGACGGCATAGCCGATCATAGGAGCCAGGTCGCCATTGAATGCATCAATGTTGCGCTGGCGGATAGTAGTGCCATCCAAACGGGAATCAGCGGAGACCCAGCCGTCGTTCAGCAGGTTCTCAAATTCCTGGCAGATGAACTTGGGGTTGGGCTGCTCAGCATAGTACAGCTTAGCCTCCTCTGCAACGCCCTGCGCCTGCAAAACAGCAGGCAGACCTGCCATGTAAGCGTTCAGAACATCAAACAGGGAATCCATCACATCGCCGAAGGGCAGGATCACATTACCATCCTCGTCGGTGACATTCATGCCGTAGGTGGTGTTCAACAGACCAACCAGAACGATCTCCACATCGGAGTTCATTTCCAGAATCTGCTCAACCAGCAGTTTGTAGTTGATAATGTAGCTTGCAGTAGTGTACGCCATCAGGTCAACGACATCTGCCAGGTTGTACTCTTCAGCCAGATCAGCAGAAACCTGCTCGACCAGCTTAGCTTCCAGCATGCCGTAAACCTGCATGACCAGAGCATACTGCTCAGCATCCAGCTCAAGAACACCGATGGCATCCTCGAAATTGACCTTTTCGTCCTCGTCCAGAGATGCTCCAAAAACGCCCAGAGCATCGGTGAGCTTGTGCATCAGGAATGCACCGAAAGATGCGTTGCCGATGCCCATTGTGATGACATCAGCCTCAGTGACAGCGTCCTGAATATGAGCGCTGATCTCTGCATCGGAGTAGGTGCCGACATAGTCCTTGTAGCCACCCCAGCCATCGTCAAACTCTTCACGACCACCCAGCAGGTACAGCAGGTCTTCTGCCAGCATAGCAGAAGTAGCCAGTTTGGTGTGGTTTACAGTATAGCCCAGACCAGTCAAATAATCTTCGAACTGGTTGGGATATGCACCCTCGCCGTACATGCCCTTGCCGGTCATGAAGTCGTACACGCCAAGGTCATTGCTGGTCTGATAATAGCCAGTAAAACCGTAGCCATTTGCCATGGAATCGCCCAGAGAAACATAGTTCACAGTTTCTGTGGACTCAGCTGCGAATGCGACAGTGGGGATAAAGCCGACAATCAGGCACAGAGCCATGATCAGGGCAATACCGGACCGAAGCATTCTGGAAAGGTTTGCTTTCATGATTACCTCCTAATTTTTAAGGGATCGCGCCCGGGTTGCTGCCACCGGACTTATCCCAAGTTTACATATACATCACACTATCTTAAATATAGTGGGAATGCCGTGATAAAATGTGGCCTTCTTCCCTATCGTGGCTGTTCAGCACGGCGCATTTTTCATACGCCGTGCTTTCCAGCGCAGCAACAGGTAAATCAAAGCCTGATGTTAACTCTTGTTGTTTGCCAGCCAGCCCAGATAGTCAAAAGACTTATACTCGGCTTCCAGCTTCTTGTTATCCACCTTACCCATAGGTGTCAGCGGCAGGGCGTCCACTGCAACAACCGCTACCGGGCGGCCGCGCTCTTCAGCGTTGGTGTTGCAGTAGTCATAGATGCGCTTGCAGACAGCAACCGCGTCCACATCTTTGACCAGCTCCACCAGTGCCATGGGGTACTGACCCTGGCTATGCTCCATATCGTCAGTGCCAACCACTGCGCAGTTATGCACATCCGGCTGTTCCATAATCATACTCTCCAAATTGATGGGGAACACCTTATGGCCGTCGAACCGGGTGATCATTCTCTTGATGCGACCCTTGATGTACAGGAAGCCGTCCTCGTCCATATAACCCAGGTCACCGGAATGGATCCAGGTTAAACCGTCATCGTGCTTGCGCATCACGTGAGCAGTTTCTTCGGGTTTATTGAAATACCCCTTCATCATGGAGTCGCCGGTGACACAGACCTCACCGATCTCCTTATAACCCAGTTCTTTGCCGGTTTCGGGATCAAAAATGCCCACATTCAGGTTCAGAGAAGGAATACCGACGGAACCTGCTTTATAGACACGGTTTACGCAGAAGGAAGCTGCAGCGGAAAGTTCGGACATACCATAGCCCTGGGCCAGGGGGAATCGCATACCGTGTTCCTTCCGGAACTCGTTGAGCCGCCGCTCCAAGCTCTCGTTCATACTGTCGCCGCCACAGGCCAGGGTGTAGAGGAAGGACAGATCCATCTTCTGCACTTCTGCGCTGTTCAGCAGCAGTTCAATGAACACAGGGGTGCTGATGATATGGTTGGGCTTGTAGGTCCGCACCAGCTTGCCGATCTCTGTGGGAACAAATCTGGGAATGGGCACCAGCGTTGTATTCATACACAGAGGCATATGCATACCGCAAACCATACCGTATGCGGCAAAAATGGGAATGATGCCCAGGAAACGGTCGCCGTACTGGCGGTGAACATCACAATGAATGAAGCTGAGGGCAACGGCGTTCATAGAGTCGTTGGTCAGCATAACACCCTTAGGTGTACCGGTGGTGCCGCCGGTGTATGTAATGGCAACCAGCGCGTCGCCGTCATAGGGCGCTTCGGTGTACCGGGTGCCTACGCCTGCGCGAATAAAATCGGCCCATTTAATAACCGTCTTGCTGTAGGGAACCTTGGTGCGGTTCATCATCTTGGCGAAGAAACGCTTAAAAGCGGGAATTGAACTGTAGGGGGACTGGACAACAATCAGTTCCTGGCCGATCTCCTCCATCATCACTTCCACCTTGGGGAAAGCAATATCGATCACAAACAAAATCTTGGAGCCGGACTCCTTGATCATCTTCTTGATAGTCTTCACATCCAGGCGGGGATCAATGGTATTTGCCGCGGCGCCGATCTTATTCAGCGCATAGACCGCTGCGATGGTCTCAGGAATAGAAGCGGAGAGGAAGGAAACGATGTCGCCGGACTTCACCCCCAAAGCGGTGAAGGAGCGGGCTGCTGCATCCACACGGCGGCGCAGTTCCTTGAAGGAAATATCTGCACCGTAATAGTGCAACGCCGGTTCGTTCAGGCGGTGCTTATTCCGTTCCAGTACGTAATCAAAGGCTTTGCACTTCGGGGTTTTCGCGTTCTGTGCTTCCTCGGAATAGTACTTCATCCACACTTTTTCCTGTGTGATACTCTTTACTGCATTGCTCATATTGTGTCTCCATTTAGGTTTATCCGTTTCTGTTTTGGCTGCCTTCACTTTACTTTAGAAGCAGACCGGAAGACTCCGATAGAGATTAAGGGAAAATTGCATTCTGGGCATATAAGGGCATTCTCTTAATCGTGTCTTAATATATCATACTTTACTACATATAGTCAAGTTAAATACGAAAAAATTCCAAAAAAATGTCGTATATTCCTCGTATTTGCTCCGTGATCGAGGCAGCCTGCACTTCGGTCATAAAGCCGTTCTGTTTTCGTCCTCTGTCGCTGCACACCCAGCCTATTGGCAAAGCCGCCGGACACAAGGTCTGGCGGCTTTGGTTTTACACTCTTGCGTGGCCCTGGGCGCAGATCACATCTACCACCTGATCCACACATTCCTGGCAAAGATCCTTGCTGGGTGCCTCTACCATAACCCGGATCACCGGTTCTGTACCGGACTCCCGGACGAGAATACGGCCGCTCTCTCCCAGCCGCTCTGCAACAGCTTGCACGGCTGCCTGCACGGCAGGATCGTTCTGCGCCTCCGGCTTGGACTTAACCCGGACATTCTTAAGCACCTGAGGATAGATGTGCAAACCTTCTGTCAGCTGGCTCATTTTCTTTTTCTTGGCCAGCATGACTTCCATCATCTTGATGCTGGTGAGAATGCCGTCGCCGGTGGTGGCGTACTTAGAGACGATGATATGGCCGGATTGCTCACCGCCCAGGCGGCAGCCATTCGCTACCATATACTCGTAGACATACTTATCTCCCACAGCGGTCTTGGCATAATCGATGCCCTTTTCATCAAAAGCCTTATAAAGGCCGAAGTTGGACATCACGGTGGTGACTACCGTGTTGTTGTCCAGCTGCCCCTGATCCCGCATATACTGGCCGAGTATCCAGAGAATATGGTCGCCGTTGACCACCTGGCCATTTTCGTCCACACACAGGCAGCGATCGGCATCGCCGTCATAGGCAAAACCCACATCCAGACCGTTCTCCACCACAAACTTTTGCAGCGCTTCAATATGAGTGGAGCCGGCATCATGATTGATATTGGTGCCGTCAGGCTCGGCGTTAATCACATAGGTCTTGGCGCCCAGTGCGTCAAACACGGATTTGGCAATATTCCAGGCAGCGCCGTTGGCGCAGTCCAAACCCACCTTGATACCCCGGAAGGAATACAGACCCAGAGAAATCAGATAGCCAATGTAGCGATTGCGGCCGGACACATAATCCACAGTACAGCCAACATGCTCCCGCTTGCCATAGGGCAGCTCAGGCCACTGCTGGCCAAAGAGTTCCAGCTTGCCGTCCAGATAGTCCTCCACCAGGGCAATGGTCTCTTCGTCCATCTTCTCGCCATTGCTGTTGAGAAGCTTAATGCCGTTGTCGTAGAACGGATTGTGGCTGGCGGAGATCATAATGCCGCAGTCAAAAGCATCCACCCGGGTCACATAAGCCACGGAAGGCGTTGTAGTCACATGAAGCATATAGGCATCCGCGCCGGAGGCGGTGAGACCTGCCACCAGAGAATATTCAAACATATAGCTGGAACGGCGGGTGTCCTTGCCGATCACCACGCGGGGCGGTTCTTCAGAACCCGCACGGGCCTTCAGCTCTCCATAGTACCAACCCAAGAAACGGCCCACCTTGAATGCATGGTCCGCGGTCAGATTCACATTGGCCTCCCCGCGGAAGCCGTCGGTGCCAAAATATCGTCCCATAGTTATTCCTCCGCCTTGGCAGCAATGACGCCGCCGGTTTTATAAATGCTGTTTGCTGGAACGACGCCCCGGACGCAGGACAGGGGATAGACGCTGGTGTTTCTGCCCACCACCGTACCGGGGTTCAGAACACTGTTGCAGCCAACTTCCACAAAGTCGCCCAGCAGAGCGCCAACCTTCTTCTGTCCGGTTGGAATGGGAGCATCAGTATGGATCACAACAAGTGTCTTATCGGATTTCACATTGGATGTGATGGAGCCGGCGCCCATATGGGACTTATAACCCAAAATACTGTCGCCTACATAGTTGTAGTGAGGCGTCTGCACATTATCAAAGAGGATCACATTCTTCAATTCCACAGAGTTGCCCACCACGCAATTCTCCCCCACCAGAGCGGATCCGCGGACAAAAGCACAGTGGCGCACTTCCGTACCGGCGCCAATGATGCAAGGCGCTCCCAGGTATGCCGTAGGCGCCACCTTTGCGGTGTTATGTACCCAAACCTGGGGAGCTACCTCACGGTAGTCCTCTCCCAGAGTCTCACCCAAGGAGATAATCATATCCTTGATGCCTTTCAAGGCCTCCCACGGGTAGGTAAAGTTTTTTAAATAGTCTGCCGCCAAGGTATGGGACAGATCGTAAAGATCAGAGATAGAAAGCATATTTCCCTCCAATTGTCACATCATAGAAAATGTTATTTTCACAGAGTCAGTATACCACTATTTACTTTGGAAATCAATCCTATTTTGGTTTCCTTTTCCTTCCAGCACTGCTATATTCCGCCAGCGGTTTCCGCCTTATTTCCGCCGCAGTTTCCGGTCGTGGCAGATTAACACTCCGCAGCTGATGAGAATCACCGCCAAAATGGCAATGGCACAGTTTCGGAAAAACTCTGCCGGCAAGATCCGGATAATGGGGTCTGTGCGGTAGTCAAAGATCCAGTTGCTCTTGCCGGGAAAAAACAGTTGGTGGAACACCTCAAAGGCTCTCTCAAAATCCAGAGACACCAGGCCGCCTATGGCAAGAAATGTCACGCCTAGACCCACCGCGCTCCAAAAGCCCGGGGTGTGATTCAGCAGGTTTACCGGATTCTTCCGCCCCAGGCAAGCTGTCACCGTCAGCAGAACAGCCGCCCCAGCCAACACCCAAAGGTCCAGCAGGAACAGTTTCCGCACATCCGCGAAGTGGGATGCGCCGGACTCCGAAAACGCCAGAACACCCGCCGAAAAGGTGTCGGTCAGACCGATGCAGTAGTTCATCATTTCATTGTAGGCTGTCTTAATTTGGTTGACTGTGAGATTGATGGAATCCAGAATCTCCAAGGGCGCAATATGCAGATAGTAAAACGGCCGGCACAGAATCGGCACTGCGATGGCGCCGGAGAGAATCACCAAAGCAATCAGCACTGCCTGGAAAATCGCCAGTAATTTATTCTTCAAAACCATCACCCCTTCTTCCCTGTCAGCATACCATAAATGCGCGGAAAATACAAGTAATCCTTGTGAAGTCATACTATTCCGCAGTGCAACATCAACTTGACTTTTCCGCCCGTTTGTGGTTTAGTAAACATAGAAATCTTACCCAGGAGGAAATTAATGGCAAACCTTGATTTTAATCATATCAAAGGCTTCATCTGCGATATGGACGGTGTTATCTATCACGGCAACACGATCCTGCCCGGTGTGGCCGAGTTTATTAATTGGCTCAACGCCGAAAAGAAAGAATATCTGTTCCTGACCAACAACAGCGGCTACACCCCTTGCGAGCTGAAGCTGAAACTGGCGAGGATGGGACTGGAGGTGCCGGAGCATCATTTCTACACCAGCGCCCTTGCCACTGCTGCGTTCCTGAAGGAGCAAAGTCCCGGTTGCTCCGTCTACGCCATCGGCGAGGCCGGGCTTCTCAACGCCCTCTATCAGGCCGGTTGTACTATGAACGATGTAAATCCTGATTATGTGGTAGTAGGCGAAGGCAAGACCTATTCCTTGGACACGCTCACTAAGGCCACCAATTTGGTTTTGAAAGGCGCCAAGCTGATCGGCGCCAACTCCGATGTGACCGGCCCTATTGAAAACGGCATTGCCCCCGCCTGCCGGGCTCTGGTGGCTCCTATTGAGATGGCTACCGGCACACAGGCCTATTTCTGCGGCAAACCCAATCCCCTGATGATGCGTACCGGTCTGAAGCTGCTGGGCTGCCACTCTGCAGAAGCCGTGATGATCGGCGACCGGATGGATACGGATGTCATTTCCGGTCTGGAAACCGGTATGTCCACTGTGCTGGTGCTCTCCGGTGTATCCACAAAAGACACGCTAAAAACTTATGCCTATCAGCCCACAATGGTGCTGGACGGCGTTGGTGACATTGTACGCCTGGCAAACGGGAAATAAAAAAATCCGCACCGGATCACCGGTGCGGATTTTCGTTTTACTTTACGATCTCAAACTGCTCGTCGGCCTTCAGATCCACCACAGTGCAGTCATTGGCGTAGGTGCACTCAGGCAGAATAATCATCGCTGCCAATTCGTCGACATTGGCGGGCAGAGGGGCCAGATGCCAGATAGCTGCGTTCATCTTTACCAGCGTATGTTTGGGAACGAGGAACGCCTTCACCAGCTCCGGCACAGGCGTACCGGCGGAGGCGGGAGCCACATGGAGGATCATATCGTCATTCATAGGCAAAATCATTTCCCAGGTGGTGGTATGGTACTCCTGCTGGGTGACCACCATCTTCTCCGGTTTCTTCACCAGAATGGGAGAATAGCCCACACGGTGATTGCTGTCGGCATTGATGCGGTCCGGGAAGAAACGGTGGAGTTCACCGCACAGAGCGTACCCCTGGGGATGCTCCATGGAATAGAACTGGCCAAAGGGTGCAAAGGCCTCGTTGGTAAGGGCTTCTACTTTGATTCTACGCATAAAGATTCCTCCTGTTTGTATGTATGGGTATATTTTATCTCTATTGGGATTTTCTGTCAATCAGCGAAATCACACCCACTTGGATTCCACTTCCTCCAGCGCCCGGATACCGGCCACGGACAGTTCCTCCGTGACCACGGGGCTGGTGAGCAGCCCTTGTGCAAAGCAGTCTGCGATATGCTCGATCTCATAGATCAGCTCGTGCTGACAAGGAAACTCCACAGTCTCCTCCGCGCCGGCAATATGGAATATGGCTTTTCTTGCCTTCCAATATTCGGGGATCTCCACATAGCCTTTGGTACCGAAGATACGGGCGGTATTGTCCAAAATGGCCCGGGTGCTATTCTTGATGCTAAAAAGCTGACCAGCCTGCATTTCTCCGGAGAGGACATACTGCCACTCCGTGCCGTCTTCAAAAGCGGATTTTACGCCCTGGATCTTTTTGATCGGGCCAAACAGCCACGCCAGCAGCTGCGCCGCGTAGATACCGCTGGAAAGCAGCGTGCCGCCTCCCACGCTTTTGTCAAACATCCAGGTATTATAGCTGGCGGGGAAACTATGGCTTAGCTCTGCCATATAGATCTCTCCCAGCTCTCCCTTTTCGATCCGCCTGCGCACCTCCAGGATTGCAGGCAAAAAGAGCATTTTCTCCGCCTCCATGAAGAAAAGTTTCTTCTCCCTTGCCAGGCGGAACAGTTCCCGTGTATGGGTCTCCGATGTGGTGCAAGGTTTTTCGCAGACCACATGCTTACCCGCTTCCAGGGCAGCCTTGGCCAACGGGTAATGCTGGCCGTTCACCGCAGAAATGTATACGATATCCACATTTTTGTCTTCCAGCAGTTCCCGGTGGCTGCCGTAGGCCTTGGGGATATTCCACTGGCTTGCCTTATCCCGTGCTTTTTCCAGCGTGCGGGAGGAAACGGCCACCGCCTCTCCCCTGCCGGACGCACGCAGCGCGGCGATAAACCGGGGAGCGATGGAGGATGTGCTTAAAATACCATAGCGAAGCTGCTCCATAAGTGTCTCCTTTATTCTTTTCTGCCTTTAGTATACCGACTCCAGTGGAAGATTGCAACGGATTTTATTTGCATTTGTCCCGGATTTGGGATATAATTATTGGTAGATATTACCGCTTACGCGGAGATAGGTCAGGAACCAGTTTATGATTGATTTACATTTGCACCTGGATGGCTCTCTTGCACCGGAAGATGTGCTGCTGCTGGCAAAGCTCTCCGGCATTTCTCTCCCCCGGGAAAGTGCCGATGCTCTGCGTCCTCTGCTGGAGGCAGAGCCGGACTGCCAAAACCTGGGGGAATATTTGGAAAAGTTTGACCTGCCTCTGCAGGTACTGCAGACGGAGGAAACTATCTCTCTTGCTGTTTACCTGCTGCTGAAACGGCTGGCTGCGCAAGGGCTTTGCTACGCAGAGGTCCGCTTTGCTCCCCAACTTCATACCACCCGGGGTCTGACCCAGATGCAGGTGGCGGATGCCGCTGTTAAGGGATTGCAAAGAGCCGTTTGTGAAACCGGTATGCACGCCCAGCTGATTCTGTGCTGCATGCGTTTTGACAATAACCAAGATGCCAACTTTGAAACCATCCGGGCAGCGAAAGCATACCTGGGTAGCGGTGTTTGCGCAGCGGACTTGGCCGGCAACGAGGCTGCCAATCCCGCCCAGTGGTATGCGCCCGTATTTTCCCTTGCAGACGAGCTTGGCGTCCCCTTTATCATTCACGCCGGTGAAGCCGCCGGTCCGGAAAGTATCCGCCAGGCGCTCAAGCTTGGCGCGCTGCGCATCGGTCACGGTGTCCGGGCCATGGAAGATCCCGCGCTGATGGCAGAACTGTCCCAAAAGAAAGTGCCTCTGGAAACCTGCTTCACCAGCAACCTGCAGACAAAAGCAGTTGCAGGCGCCGACAGCTATCCCCTGGCTGCATTTCTGAATATGGGCATTCCCGCCACCATCAACACAGACAATATGACCGTGTCCGGCACGGATCTGAAGCAGGAGTATCTTTTCCTGCAAAAGCAATTGGGTCTGTCCGATGCGCGCCTGCAGGATACTGCCTGCAACGCAGCCGATGCGGCTTTCCTGCCCGAGGTTCAAAAGAACGCCCTGAAGGCGCAGATCGCAGAAGCGTTTACCAGCTGGCTACACGGTTAAAACACCTCTACCGCCGGTGGAGATTCCCACTCAACCACCGGTATGTAGACTTTTCAAATACCCCCCACTATACTGACAGAGAAAGGAGGCAGCGTATGGATCAAGTAAAGATTGGAAGATTCATTGCCAGTTGCAGAAAGAACGCGAATCTGACGCAGATGCAGTTGGCAGAAAAACTGAACATCACCGACAGAGCCGTATCGAAATGGGAGACCGGCAGGGCGATGCCTGATTCTTCCATTATGCTGGAATTATGCGCGGTGCTGAACATTACCGTCAACGATTTATTAAGTGGGGAGGTCGTTTCAATGGATAACTACAACAAAGAATTAGAAAACAACTTGCTTGAAATGGTCAAACAAAAGCAAGAAGCTGACAAGAGATTGCTCAAATTAGAAATCGTCCTGGGCATAATCGCTATATTGCCGCTTGTCGCTGCTGCAGTAATCACAAGTATTGTGCCCATGGAGGAATGGAAGGGCGGATTGCTCGTTGGACTAAGCCTGCTCCCTCTTTTGATTGCAACTCCCTTTACATTAAAAATCGAGCAAAAAGCAGGCTACTATGAATGCCAAAAGTGCGGACACAGGTATGTTCCCCAATACAGCAGTGTATTCTGGGCTATGCATATGGGCAGAACCCGCTATATGAAATGCCCCAAGTGCCAGCAGAGATCCTGGCAGAAGAAAGTGATCTCCAAAGAGTAATGGAAGCAGCAAAAGAGCGGTACCATTTGGTACCGCTCTTTTTATTTTATCAATAGTGGTGAAAGCCACAGCTGTGATGCTGAGGATTCCAAATCACCTCGTTGCGACCTGCGCTGGCGGAATTGTGACATTCGCCGTTCCAGAAGTCGGCGCAGTTGGCACAGTTGCGGGAAGATCCCGTACCACTGATGTCATTTACGCTACCTTTTTCTTCGTACCACTCCATCACAGTGTCGGACCAGCTCTTGCGATCGTTCTTTTCCTCGTCATCCCAGTTGCTGGCTGCAGGGGTTTGCCATCTGTTCTGAGGCTGATAGACGGGCTTTCCTTTTGCGGCCTGCTTCTTGGCCCACTCGTCCACCATTTTCTGCTCCCGGGCGCGCTGAGCTTCCTGGCGCTTGCGATCCTCTTCCTCACGCGCCTTGCGTTCGGCTGCCCATTGGGCCTTGAGCTCCTTTTCCCGCTCCCTGGCCTGCGCCTGCGCAGCCTGTTCTTCCTTGGTATAAGTAATGGCCATACTGCCCAGGGCCACGGCAATCAGATAGATAGGGAAAAGAGCCACCACCGCAAGTACCATATTGATGATAAAGGCAAGGGTACGGCAGTGTCTGAAAATGTTCCAGCCCACCATCAGCGCCAGATAAATGATCACCGTTGTGATGCCACCGCCGATCAGCCATTCCCGGTTATAGCGGAACAGGAGAGACAGAACATTGATGCAGGTGCAGCCGATCAGCAGAAAGCCCAGCCTTGTGATAAAGGCATAGGGATTGTCTGTAAACACCTCGGCATTCATAAATGCGTACAGGTAGACCCATAGCATACACAGGAACGGGAACAACCTATAATAAATCTGCGCGATCTTCTTCTGCTTCCGGAACTCGTCTTTATCTTTCTTGAAAAAGAACAGAGATACGATCAGCGGCGCCCAAAGGAAACCGTAGAACATATGAAACTGAATAAGCATAATTTGCCCTCACTGTGCTGACTGTTTTGATCTTACGCCTTTTCTTCCAGCTCACAGGCCCTGGCCAGAATAGAGGCGATCAACTCGCCCTTCTCCCGAGCGCCCTCGTCGCTCATTTCAGATTCCGCGTTCATCATTTCCAGCACTTCCTTCAGATCGTCATACTCATAGCAGGCTCTACCGTTGAAGTAGTCCTTCTGCGCCGCATTCTGCAGGTACTGGTCATACTTTTTCTCTTCGTTCCAAAAATGGACGGAAGCCAGTTCGCGGAAGCTGTCCATATCCCACACCACATTGCCCCGCTCAAAATTGGGCAGGTAGAGCACATAGTTGTAGATCATCTCGGGAACGGGAATGTTGTTCTTGGCGCATTCCTCCTCCACGATGCGGATGACCCGCTCGGCGCCATCTCTTGCTTGAGCCATAATGGTAGATGCAGAGAGCTTGGTTTCTTTGATCTTGTTGTCGTTAAAATAAGCAGTCTTCTTTAGTTCCAGAGTGCCGTTGGGGTTGGCAATCACAACGCCGTGGTTCATCTCCGGAAGAACAAACAGGAAGGCGTTCTTGTAGATGAGCACCTTGCCGACGGGAGAGGTCAGAGCATCAGCGGTATGCACTTCATGGAGGATGATCTCGCCGGGATATGTAATAGCCTTGCCTTCTTTGTCAATCTCACCGCTGAGACCTTTCCAAATATTCTTCAGCATCTCCCAGAACCGCAGGCAGAGGGAAATTGCCATGAGCAGGTCAGCAATGAAAATGAAGCCGGAGATAACCAAAGGTGTGCCGGCAATAGTCAAAATCAGCCAAAGCGCTGCGGCTGCAGCGCCGGAGATGATCAAGAACTTCTTGCTTGCCTCGGCTTTATTGCTTTTGCCGTCGAAGCGGCCGCCAAAATGAGCCAGCGCATTGACGCAGACTACCGACATACCCAGCAGAAGGATGTTGACCCAGACATACTGGCCGGTAGTCCAGCGTTTCAGGCCCAGCAAAAGCGCTGCCAATGCCATAGCGCCGCTGATTGCCAGCAGTTTCAGGAGATGGGCAATGTGCTTTTTGGCAGCAGTATCATTCATTGAATATACTTTTTTCATAACATCTACCTCCAAGTGAATTAAATCTTCCGGTTAATAACCAGCAGGAGCATGGAATCCACAGGATTCTCTGCGCCCTTTGGTAATTCATTGTACAGCACAAGGCTGGCCAGGATCTTGCTGAAGGATTCCAGCATCATCAGCACAAAGAAAACGATCAGCGCCGCCAGGCACAATAACACCGTAGCAAGAGGGCTGACGATGAACGCGCCAATGGTGGGGATCTCCTCCGTAAAAAGACACATGACCAGAGAAATGATCCAGATCACTCCAACGACGATGTACAGATATTTCAGTATAAAGCGGAGCACAGCGCTGACCAGTGACGGGAATCGATCCGATTTTCCGTGGCTGAGTTCGTAGGCCTCCGCTGTGAAGGTATAGGTGGCGTCCTCAATAAACTCCCGATACCAGTTAACGATCTTTCGAATAAAATCTAATTTCATACTGCGCCACCCCCTTAGTATTTTCTGGTATAGCCTTCGCTACGCAGCTGCGCTTCCGCGGCTCTCATTTCAGCAGCAACATCATCGCCGATTACTCTAGTCTCTGTGCTGGTAGTGCCATCTGCCTCTTCCTTAATGATGGTCAGCGTATTGGGCATCATACTGGTAAAGTTCTTAACCAGGAAAATTGTGCCAAAGATCAGATAGGCAATACTCAGCCAGACATAGAACTTCTGCACCAGCAGCAGCAAAACCGCAAACAGCACCATCAGCAGTATGCCGCCCTTCTTGTTCCGCAGTTTCTGAGCGAACTTGTTCTTAGACCGCAGCAGCAGAATTATAGGCACAAAGGGGATCGCTGCGGAAAGTATCCACAGAATGTGCTCCAATATGCCCGAGGGGTTGGCGATCCAATACATAACCAGCAGCAGCGCCAGGGTCACACCGAATATCCCCATCTGCAGAGGGACATACTTTTTCTTTCCCGGGCTTTCGTCTGTTTTGGTTTTCGGACTCACCTGAGGCTTTTGGTTCTGAGAAAAGACTCCGTCGATTTCCTCGTCTTCCTGTTCTTCCAAATCCTTCAGCAGGACCTGTTTGTAGTCCTTGCCCCAGAACATCTTGGCCTCCCAGCTGTAGGCGCCTCTCAACGCCTCAAACTCCCTTGTGTAATCGAGGCAGCCTTTGTCTCCCAGCGTTTCGGCCAATGTCTTTAATTGCTCCAGCGCATACTCTTCCGCATCATCTTCGCAGGGTTGGAAATAGTATTTGTAATAGTCCGTCAGCGGGGCTTTTTCGTCGTCCGGATCCGGACCGTCATTGTATTTCCCCTCCAGGAACTGGAGTTTCCATTGATGCAATTTTTCTTTGTCGACCTTATCCAGCTCTCCAGCCTTAAGAAGGCGGCCGTTGGCGCAGTCATCCTGGAAGGCGTGTCTGCCTTCGTGGTAGACGGTGTGTAAGGCTTTATAGGGAGCGTATCTGTCATTCCCTAGCAGAAGTTTTTCATTGATGTGAATGTTATACGGATCGTTGGAATCGTAATAGCCCTCATAGTCTTCCCCTGTCATTGATTCGGGGACGATTTCTCTGGGCAGCCTCTTTTCTTCCCTGGCTTTCAATTCCTCTGCATATTTCAGCAATTTCAGCCTGTCGCGGGGACTCATTGAACTCCATTTTTCCTGCCGGAAGTCTTCCATTTGGGGAGTATACTCCTCCAATACCAAGCTCTCAGAATCCATTATGTTTACCTCCGCAAAAAGCGCTTCTCTCGGAACAGATCAACCTTATCCGGATTCTCCAGGAAGAAGTCCATCCAAATAATCGCGTTCAGGTAGCCGGTCTTCTGAATCTCCATAAAGGTGGAAACGGACATATCCCCCACCGCAAAATCCTTAAACTCGTCCCGATACCAGGCCTCTACCAGCAGGTGCAGCTCACTGTGGAGCTTTTCCAGCCGCTGGGCTGTAATTTGAGCGTCCTTACGGCTGCATTTGTAGTCGCGTTGGAGTTTCTCAACAATCTTCTCTAAAGGGATGGTTAAGTTTGCCATAGCAATCTCCTTCCTGTTTTTGCATATATGTATAAATTATACAAATCCACCGGCAAAAAATCAAGCGCAATAGGAAAATGAAAGCAAATAATGGCAGATTCTGTTCAAAAAACGAAAAACCACATCCCTAGGGAAGTGGCCTTTTATAAAGCGATTGTCCAACCTCCCTTCCATAGGAAGGGTCAGAACCCGGCCCCATTGCTTTGCCCGCAGGCAACCACGCTTTGCGCCCTCCGGAAATCGGGTTGCAGTTAAAAACTGTATCGGATGAAAACATTGCTTTTTTCTGCTGGGTATAGTATAATATTTTTATAAATCTAAATCGTTTTTACCAGCCGCCACATAGCGCAAAAGGCCGGTAATCCCATCAAATACGCGAGGAATTACCCATGTTTGAAACAATCTTAAACGAATTGAAAGCCTACGACACCATTATTATCCACCGCCACACCAAACCCGACGGAGATGCCCTTGGCAGTCAGCTCGGTCTGAAGCACATTGTAAAGGAAAACTTTCCGGAGAAACAGGTTTTTGCCGTAGGCGACGGTGCCGGTTTCTTCAGCTTTATGGACGACAGCGCCATGGACGACATCCCTGACAGTGCGTACGAAAATGCCCTGGCAATCATTTTGGATTGCGGTGCTCCCAGCCTCATCAGCGATGACCGGTACTCCAAAGCGGCAAGAACCGTGCGGATCGACCATCATCTGTTCGTGCAGACCATTGCCGATACGGAGTTTATCGATAGCAGCTATGAAAGCTGCTGCGGTATGGTCACCCATTTTGCCATGGAAACCGGCTTGCGCTTAAATGCCACTGCCGCAAAATCTCTTTACACCGGACTTGTCTCCGACTCCGGCCGTTTCCGCTATGACGCCACCACCTCCCGGACCTTCCGGCTGGCCGCTTTTTTGCTGGAGACGCCTTTCGATATTACAGAAATCTATCTTCACCTGTATAGCGGTTCCTTTGAGAGCAAAAAGATGAAAGCCCAGTTCACCTTAAAGATCCAGTTCACGCCCAAGAATGTGGCCTATATTTACACTACCCGAGAAGAGCTGGAGGCTATGGACACAGATATCTTCACTGTATCCCGGGGTATGGTCAACACCATGTCCGATATTCAGGGCGTCAATATCTGGTGCAACTTTACCGAGACGGACAAGGGAGTTTTGTGCGAGCTTCGTTCCAACCGCCACAATATCAATCCCATTGCAGTCAAGTATGGCGGCGGCGGCCATGCCAAGGCCAGCGGCGCTACTATTGCCGACCGGGAGACTGCAATGGCAATGCTTTCCGACCTGGACGCCATGATCGAATAAAGAAAAAACGCCACCTCTTTGGGTGGCGTTTTTTTGGTTTAGTTCAGAGTCCAGCCGAAATCATTGTGATAGATCATCTGCCGGGTCATTCCCCCATCGACGCAGATGTTTTCGCCGGTGATGAAGCCAGCCATATCCGAGCAGAGGTAGAGCACCATATTGGCAATATCAGCAGGATTTCCCACTCTGCCTGCCGGCTGCTGAACTGCGTCTGCGCCGGTGTAATCGGTGCCCGTGGTGTCGATCCAGCCGGGCGAAATGGAGTTCACCCGCACCTTACCCGCAAGGCTAATCGCAAGGGCGTGGGTCAGAGCGGAAATACCGCCCTTTGCCGCCGTATAGCTCTCTGTCTGGGGCTGGCTCATTCTATCCCGGGAGGAGGAGATGTTGACGATACTGGCGCCCTCGGCAAAATAGGGCGCGAAGAGCTTTGTCAGGTAAAAGGGCGCTGTCACGCCCACCTTCAGGGCGTACTCGAAATCTTCGTAGCTCCCCTCTGTGATCCCCCGCATCAGAGGCGCGGCATTGTTGATAAGGCAGTCCACCCGGCCGTAGTCTGCGGTTACTTTTTGGGCAAATACCTCAAGGACGCTTTTATCCCCTAGGTCTCCCACAAAATAATCGTTCTCCAGCAGGTCGATCACGCAGACTGTTGCGCCCGCAGCGCGGAACTGCTCAACTATGCACTTGCCGATTCCTCTTGCGCCGCCGGTCACAACGGCAACCTTGTCCTTGAATTGAAACATAATTGCCCTCTCCTTTATTTCGCTACGATCCGCAGTTTGCTCAGCATCAGATTGCCGAACTCGGCATAGCCGTCAGCCATACAGACTTCTCCAAACAGGAACAGTCCTAAAGACTCGGTGTCCAGAGGCTTATCCAAAATGCCGGACAGGCCTGCGCAACCGAACACCACCGCGTCCCGGTCGTCATAGAAATTGCGCATGGTTTCGTACACCTTGTCGTGGTCCACATACCGCAGCAGCATGGTTTCCTGCAGATCCCGGCCGCTGACCAGCTTGTCCGCCGGTATCGACAGATGGGCATTCACATTTTGCAGGTCAGAAAGGGTCAGATGCTCAAAATCCCTATCGGAGAGTCCCAGTTCCCGCCGCTTTTGGTTGTAAAACGCCACCGCATCTACGCCGTTGATAGTCCGGATTGTTCTGGCATCCTCTAGAACCAGCCGGCAGGTTTCCAGTATCTGGTCGTGGATGCACAGGGTCTCCGTCTCATAGGCATAGCGGTCATCAGTAATCAGCAGCAACGCAGCCTCTCCTCTGCCGGGAATCAGCCCCTTGGTTTTTGTGGCAAAGTCAATGGCCGCTCCTCCGCCTACTATGGGGCAAGTCAGCGTCTTCTGCAATTCTTTCAGGAATGCATTTTCTCCACCCGCGTTGCCAAATAGGAGGATCGCCACCCGGGCAATTCCCCGCTCATTCTTTACCCCGACCAATATCTCGTCATACGTACCGGTCAGCGCTATCCCCTCCAGCTTCCTAGGGTCTGTGACCACGCGTTTTTCGTTATTGTCGCATACGCCCGGCAGACCCAGGCTGGCGCAGCCGAACCCCTCCAGTAGATCAAATCCGCTGGTGGTTGTAAAGGAAAGTTGTGTCATCGGGCCTTCTCCTCTCTATGTGCACGTTTTATTTCATTATAACCCATACTGTCCAAAAAGCAAGTTTTCCCACCGCAAAAACAAAAAGCCTCCCTAAGGAGGCTTTTTTTAATCCATCATTTTCTTTTTCCTGGGTCTGGCGCATACCATGCACACCACCCCGCCAAGGGCGGCGATTACAAACCACAAAAAGATGGTGTTCTGCCAGCCAATCACTTCGAAAAGCGCGGCAACCGCGCTGCTCTGGCAGAAGAAATACAGCATCAGCGCATTCGGCTCTATTCTATACAGAACAATTACGGCAGGACTTTGCGAATCCTGCCGCAATTGTTTCTGCTCGGTGATCCACCTTAAAAAGCAGTCCTGTCTCAATAGCAGAAGCACTATTCATCTTTTGTGTTGAGATACTCCCGGGTGATCTTGACGATCGTTCCGGACATAGCAATCAGCGCGATCAGATTGGGCAAGGCCATCAGCGCGTTAAAACAATCTGCAATCAGCCATACCGTGTTGATCTCCGCTACCGCACCCACAAACACAAAGATCACATAAATGATTCTGTAAATTGTTATAGCCGTTTTTGCGTGATTCTTGAATAGATACCCAACACTGGCTTCCCCGTAATAGGCCCATCCAAGAATCGTTGACAGGGCAAAGAACACGGTGGAGACGGCAATTCCCAAGCCACCCACATGAGGAAGCGCCTCGCCAAATGCCGTGCTACTGAGTGCCGCGCCGCTCACGGTAGGTTGGATGCCCGCATTGTATGCATTCAAATATGCCTCGGAGGTAAGAACCACAACAGCTGACATGGTACAAATCACGATGGTAGTAATAAACACCTCAAACACACCCCAAAGGCCCTGTTTTACAGGATCTTCTGTGCTGGATGCAGAATGGGCAATAGGCGCGCTGCCCAGGCCCGCTTCGTTGGAAAACACGCCTCTGCCTACGCCGTAGCGCATAGCAGACAGTATGCCATAGCCGGACACTCCGCCGAACACGGATTTGAAACGAAATGCCTCCTTGAAAATAAGTCCAAAGGCGCCCGGGATCTTATCGGCATGGAAAATCAGCGCAAGCACAGATGCCAGAACAAAGAGAATCGCCATTACAGGTACCAGCTTTTCATTGACCGATGCGATTCTCTTAACTCCACCAATGGTCACCACAGCCACAACGATCGTCAAAACAACGCCGGTGATCCAGGGTGCAACACCAAAGTTCATATCCAGAACGCCGGAAATGGAATTGGATTGGGTGGCATTTCCCGTACCAATACAGGCGATCATCGCAAAGGCTGCAAATAACGTAGCCAGCCACTTGATCCCCAAGCCTTTCCGGATGTAGTACATAGGACCGCCCACATAGACGCCACGGGTGTTCTTCTCTCGGTAGGTAAGCGCCAGCACGATCTCAGAGTATTTGGTCACCATACCGAAAAGGGCGCTGATCCACATCCAGAACACCGCTCCGGGTCCGCCCAGCACCAGCGCAGTGGCAACACCTGCAATGCTGCCTGTACCGATTGTTCCCGCCAGCGCGGTGGTCACTGCCTGAAACGGACTGACACTGCCCTTGTCCCGGTGGTGCATATTCTTATGGAACAGACTTCCAATCGTATTTTTCAGTACATAACCAAACCGCCTAAACTGAAAAAATCTCGTTCGAATAGTCAAAAACAAACCGGCTGATATCAGCAGAACCAACATCGCCACACTTAGAATATTATCGTAGGCAAAACTAAGGCCATCATTTAACATTGTTATGATATTTTTCATAAAGACCCTCTTGTTTTTTTGTTTGCATTTAATTGGTATGTAAGTTGTATGCAAGTCTCAATATCCCGCAGTGTAGCACAAATAAATCGCCTAGTCAATACGGTAGCAAAAATATTTTGCCCGCAACCGGCCTCCCACATTCCTCTTCCGCGAAATAGACGGATCACGCATATCGTATGATCCGTCAAAAAGGCATATGGAGTATGTACCAATGCCACCCGCATAAAAGAAAACGCCCCGCTAAGCGGGGCGTAGATGGGTAAAAAAGTTAGTGGTCATAACGAAATCCGTTATGACCACTCGACATGGCACGTTGCACCGATTTAGATATCTACCATTCAAGCTCTAAATAGTATGGTTGATCCGCACCGTTTTCAAGACTGTCGCAATAAATGTACCGTACGGTATTGGCCTTATCGTTATATGCAAAAATGATGTAATCGTAACTGTCTGTAGCAGAAGTAAAAGGCTCATCGCCGCTGTAAAGTATCAAACAATTATAGTCACCTTTTATAAGCTCTTCAAACTTATAATTATATGTTTTGTTCTCAATATTTTTTGCAAATACAGCAGTAGCGCGTTTTACCTCTTTGGTATATTCATCTTCACTCAATGGCCACTCAGCGTATATATCGTAGGTGTAGTCAAATCCTTGGTAATAGTGATAATAGTAATGCGAATCCAAATAAACCGTTTTATAACTTCCGTCGGATTGTTTTACGTTTTCAAAATAATGCGGCCAATTGGGGAACAGCTCTTGGAACACCACGTTTCTGTTAGCAAGGCAGTCGGCATCAAAATCACGATAATTTCTAAAATCAGTCGTTTCCGATCTTGATACAATCCCGAACGACATAAAAAAGCTTATAGGTATACTCAAAACACAAAAAACAAGTAGAATTCGTAGCGCAATCTTTTTCCATTTCAGCTTTGTTTTTGATACAATCAATACCGCTATGGACGGCAAGAAAAAAACAATAGTCAATGCAATCATTATAGGTTCAAAAACGGGATAATGATAATCATTAATACTAATTGTCACTACAAATAGACTTAGTACAATCGGTAACCAAACAATCGCAAAAATAACTATTGTTTTTAAGATGGACAATACCGTTTTTGCAATGTCGGGTTTAATGGTTTCCTTATGAGCGGGCAAGTTCAAAGAAGCCTTTGACAATTCTTCTGCAAGTTCTGCCACCGTGTATGTTTTTTCAGTCCCAATTTGTGATAACACCGAAAGTTTGTTTTGCCCATCTAAAACGGCTTGCGCAGTTCTCCCCCTAACATTAGAAAGGATTTCTTTGCTTGTTTCTACATCATTGATAACCGATTTAATTTCTTCCAAAGTGAAATCAAATTTGCGCAAAACAGCGATATCATTTAAGTCTTTAATATCCTTTTCGCAAAAGTTATAGGTTTTACGGCCTAAATAATTTTCGACGTACAAAGGATATATCAATTTTTCTTCAATATAGTAGCGAATTGTGCGATCGGTAAGGCCGGTTAATTCGCATACTGACTTTATTTTCATACAAACACCTCCATCTACACCGAAATTATAGTTTTTAACGTTGGGTAGAAGTCAATATATTTTTATAAATTCTAACAGATTTTTGCATTTTTATCAAGATAAGTAATTCAAGTCCTCCCCGAAAGCGGTTTTGGGCGTAGGATATCTATGAAATTCAACTGTAAAAATTTGTATAGAAAAAGTACGAAACCGTTATGGTTTCGGACTTTTCTGCTCCGATATCTAAATCGGTGCTACTTATTGGTACGGGTGTTCATAACGGACTTGACTTAAACTAACAAAATATCGGCAGAAACACACATATTCCTCCGTAGATTCGTCATTTCAAGAAGTATTTAGTAAAATGACAACAGAAAAACAAAAGGAGGAAACAATTATGAAATCTACATACGAAATTATGGGCGGTAACTATCAACAGAACGGCGTCTATTTGCTGCCAAACTTTGAAGTACCGGAGTGTCCAAAAGTAGGTGTTTGGGGCGAACACCGCCGCAAGTATCTGCGTGAGCATCAGAAGGCACTTTACACAGCGATGATGCTCAGCGACACACTGAATGCCCATCTTGAAGAAGTTGACCGTGCCGCCACACAAATGTATGACCGTTTGACTTTGCAACTCGCAGAGCAGGAAGGTATCACAGAGCAACTAAAGGCCGCCAGCCAAATGGAATGGGTGCAACAGATGAACAATATCCGCAGTCGTGCCGCAGAGGTCGTGTGGAAGGAGCTGATCTGTGTATGAAGCAGCCTAAAAGAATATTGGTTCTCAGTTTGCCAGAATACCGGCTGATGCTCTATGGCTTGCTCCACTTCCGCAATAAACTAATTGCACAGGACAGATACCCGGATGCCATCAACGAGCTGTTGGTAAAACTCCTGCGAGCCAGGAGGTGCCATCATGGATAAGATCGCAGTTTGGTTGAAAGCCTATATAGATGCCCACCCGTTTGATTCCGGGGATAGCGATTGCGAAACCGTCCTGGATCAACTATACCAGGCCTACGCTGAGTCCCACGAATCCGATCCTCCGGAGATCAGTGAAGGTTTCAAGGAACTGGAAGAATTCCTCTGTTCCCTTCCTTTGGAAGATAACAATGCTGTCTTCAACCTCTGCTGCCGCCTCTGCAGCGCCTATGAGCGCAAAGCTTTCCTTGATGGTCTCCAATATGGTGCGCACTTAATGTATGAACTGAATATTAAATAAGCAAGAATCGCAGTCCCCAAGAGGCGGACTGCGATTCGTTTTTTACTTAAGGTATTACTCAGCCAACTCAACAAACTCTCCAATATCCAAGAAGTAGTTTGGATATCATTGTACAGCACCCATTCCCAAAAGGATGCCCACATTAAATGCGGCCTGCATTGCTGCATCTATGTATGCATCCTTTTCTTCCAGCTCCAAATAGGGTAAGATGCTCTTTTTGAACCAATCCAGGGACTTGCTGTACAATCCCATAAGGGTCAT
>JAZKZN010000038.1:0-32467 GCA_045612705.1 Faecousia sp.
TGTCAGCAAGGGGTCCCCATCGTGGATGCGGAGGGTTCTTCTGATCTCTTTGGGAATCACAATACGCCCTAAATCGTCCACCCGGCGGACGATCCCTGTTGCGGTGCCCGACATCTGCCTGCGTCGACGGCGCTCCTTGGCATCTGTCGACCTGTCCGTTTCCGATACTCGGTGCCCTCGTCGGTGACGGCGCACCTTCCTCGTTCACCGATCGCAGCACCCACTGCGCCTGCACTTCATCTGCCACTGGCAGCGTGCAGGCTCGTGTCCACTCGCTCGGGTCGCCCCTCCCGCCACCGCGGAGATTATACCGCAGGATTTACTTTTAATCTTTACTATGCTATGATTAACAAAAGTCATATTGTTGAGAAGAAAATACACAACATAAAACCAATATGCGCAAAGTGCAAGGTAGGCATTGATACGCGAAAAGCTATTCCGGAAGGATCAAGCAAAGAAATAACCACCAAAGCCTCTTTACAGAAAGGAAATCCATATGAACAAACCCATTATTGCTATCATGTATGACTTTGATAGAACCCTTTGTACTCGCGATATGCAGGAGTATACCTTTATTCCCAGTGTTGGTATGCAGGCTGATGAGTTCTGGAATCGCACCGCAGTCGTTGCTGCGGAAGAGGTGATGGACTCCATCCTAACATATATGTACTGCATGGTAGAAGCGGCTCGAGAGTCCGGAATCCCCCTGACCAGGGAATCCCTGGTGGAATGCGGCAAAGATATCGAGTATCATCCCGGCGTGGAAGGCTGGTTTGAGCGGATTAACCGCTATGCCGAGGAAGCAGGCGTTCAGGTGGAGCATTATGTGCTGTCCTCCGGCCTTAAAGAAATCATTGATGGCACTTCTATCGCTAAGTACTTCAAGCGTATCTATGCCTGTGAGTTTCTTTATAAGGATGGCCAGGCCTACTGGCCTAAAATGGCTGTAAACTACACCAATAAGACCCAGTTTGTTTACCGGATCAACAAGGGTGTTCTGGACATCAATAACAATGCGGATCTGAATAACTCCCGCCCTGATTCCGAGAAACGGGTATTCTTTAGCAATATGATTTATATTGGTGACGGTCTGACAGATGTGCCTTGCATGAAGCTGGTGAAGCAATCCGGTGGTCATTCCATTGCAATTTACAAACCCGGACAGCACGATCAGGCACTGTCTCTTTTGAAACACGACCGGGTGGACTTGATGTTCGAAGCGGATTACAACGAAGGCAGCGAACTGGACCGCGCTATGAGACTGCTGCTGAAAAATCTGGCTAGTTATAACAAGCTGAGGGCTCTGAACGAGCAGCAGAAAAAGAATTTGTAATAGGATGCTTGAATGACACAAGGAGAATGCTATGCTTTTTATCAGCGTGGAGGATTTTATTACCCAGGCAAGGACCATACCCCGTCTGAGCCGGGAAGAAGAAAAGAATCTCGCACAGCGCATGGCTGCCGGCGACAATGATGCCCGGGATGCCCTTGCGCGCGGCTATTTTTTCATGGCGGTAGCCGCCTTGAAACGCGCTCCCCAAAAAATACAAACCTTGCGCACCGTCTACGCCTGCATTGATGCCATCGAAAAAGGTGTGGATCAGTTTGATTTCCTGCAGGATGGCGAAACTTTTATGCATCATCTGAGCTGGCGGATGCGGCAATGTATTACCCGCTGTATCGTCGATCAGGCTTAACAATTTAAAACAGCGGAGTGAACAGTCACTCCGCTGTTTTTTTATTCCGGTTTGTGATTTGCGGAATAATAGGTCTTGCCCGGCTGGGGCGGTGTGCCGTTGCGGCTGAGAAGCTCCGTCACCGTGAGGAACT
The DNA here is from genome assembly GCA_045612705.1 of Faecousia sp. GTDB lineage: Bacteria > Bacillota > Clostridia > Oscillospirales > Oscillospiraceae > Faecousia. Next base: position 1,831 of record JAZKZN010000038.1, read on the forward strand.
CATAATCGCCTGCAAGCATCTCCTCCATCGCCATGATCGCGCCCTCCACCGTGGAGCGGTAGAGATCGTGCATCAGAACGATCGCGCCGTCACGGGCATTCACCACCGACCGATACACCGAATAAGCATTCAGGCTTTGCCAATCCAGCGTATCCACGCTCCACAGAATGTGGGGCAGGTCCACGCAGGAAAGCACCCGGTTGTTGTAGCCGCCGCCGGGGGTACGCCACAGGGTAAAGTGCTGGCCGGTCAATTCATACAGCGCTTGGTCAGACATAGTAAAGTACTCTTTGATCTGCTGGGAGGTCAGTCCCGTCTGTATGGCGTGGTCATAGGAGTGGTAGCCGATCTCATGGCCCTCCGCGGCCTCCCGTATCACAATATCACTCAGAGGAGCGATCCGGTCGCCCACGATAAAGAAGGTGGCGCGGATATCGTTTTCCTTCATAAAGTCCAGCAGCTTCACGGTCTGGGAGCTTGGGCCATCGTCAAAGGTAAGGGCAACCTGGATCACATCGCAGACCTTTACCTGGCAGCTGGCGGACAGACCGCTGTATTTTCCGGTAGCGGTAATAGTGACCGTGCCGTAGGAGACACCGGTGACCGTGCCGTCATTGGAAACCGTTGCAATATTGGGGTCATCAGTAGTCCAAACAAACTCCTCGCCGCAATCCGCGGGATCTGCCCAGAGTTGCAGCAGCCGGCTGCAGCCCGGTTTGACTTTATAAAGCGCCCTGTCCATCTCCACATGGGTGACCGGAGGCATCACCGTCACAGACAGTTCCGTCCGGAAACCGTTGCTCAGCGCAGCTGTCACAGTGGCTTCGCCAAATCCCACGGCGGTGACCGTACCCTCTTCCACCGTCACCACGGACCCATCGGAAGAAGACCAAATCACTGTGTTGGAGGCCGGGTGATTCAAAGTTGGTGTAAGGGTCAAACTTTGGCCCTTGACCAGTTTACAGCCGTCCATACCCAGAGAAAGGGTGAGCGGCTCACTTAAGACCGTCACCATCTGCCGCCGGAGAATACTTCCGTCTTCTCCAAGAGCATACACAAAGGCCGATCCATCCTGCTGGGCAGCGGTGATAAGGCCGCTATCGTCAATGGTAAATAGCAAAGCATTGTCACTTGTATAACCGACCGCGCCCTCTGTTTGCCAAAGCGCCGTTCCTTCCGGCTCCAAAAGCAGAAGATCTCCACCGGTACAGACCATTTGAATGGTCTCTAAGCCCAGCAAGTGGGATTTGACCGTCAGAAAATCCGTCACAGTCAGATTGCCGTCCCGGTTTAGGTCCCCCGCTGCAGCCTCCAAGGGAGAGATCTCCTGGCCCAGGAGGGAGGATTTTTGGATCAACAGATCCGAGATGGTGACGGCGCCGTCTCCGTTCAGATCGCCGCCCACAACGGCGGTCAGTCGCAGTTCCTGCTGGTCGGAAAGATACTTCACTGTAGTGCCGGTGGCGACAGTTTCACCGGAAGCTGTCACGCCAAAGGGCGCGCAGACGCTCAGAAGCTTCTCCACAGATGTGCCCGGAGCGATCCCGGTGATATATTCCCGCTCCACAGAGTAATATTCCGTCACGATCCCTTCTCGGGCGACGTCATATTTTTCTGCGCGCTCCGCCCTTGCCGGCAGGCAAAAACAGCCTAAGAGCAAGGCGCACAAAGTCAGCGCGGCCAATAATCTGAAATGTTTCTTCACTTATATTCTCCTTTGACTTGAAAACCGTCGAAAAAGGTTGTATGATACAAAATATTATAGTACCATTGCAGAAAAATTACAACCAGCATATAACAGGAAGTGGAGCAAAAATGAGAAAAGTTTTTAGTGTTTTTTTGGTAATCGCAGTGCTCTTTTCCGCGGCAGCCACAGTATCTGCCGCCGGAGGCGCCAGCTGGAGCGGTCCGTCCGTGGTGCGGGCGGGGGATACCATCACCTTGACCTTTTATGCCGGCGGCGGCATTTACGGTGGCTCCGGCTCCATATCCTACGATCCTAGCACTCTGACCTTGGAGGGGTATACCCAACTCATCGGCGGCAACTGGATGCTGGAATGGGGCGGAAGTAATTTTCTGTTTTACGACAACTCCCTTTCCAGTCCCATCAACGGCAGCAGCGCTATTTTTAAGGCTACCTTTACCGTCAACGCCTCTGCGCCTGTAGGCGCTTCCGTTTCCGTCAGCGCTAACGGCGTAATCCTCTCCAACGGAGACCAGGATATGCCCATCGGTACAATTTCCTACAGCGCCACTATTGCGGAGCCCCTCTCTGACAACTGCGATCTTTCTTCCCTTACCGTTGGGGGCGTAAGTCTTTCTCCCGCCTTTTCACCCTCCGTCACTTATTACTCCGCAGCTGTTCCTTACGCCGTATCCGCCATCAGTGTGGAAGCGGCGGCAGCCCATAGTGGGGCAACGGTGTCTGTATACAACCCCCAGCTGACCGCCAACGCCACCACCACAGTGGAAATTACCGTGACAGCAGAAAACGGCGCCAAAAAGACTTATGTTATTGGCATCTTCCGGGAGCAGGATCCCAATTATGTTCCCAGCAGCAACGCTGATCTGGAAGACCTGGCAGTAGAGGGTTTCTCTCTGTCGCCTGCCTTCCGGAAAGATGTGACACAATACTACATTTGGCTGCCCTATGAGACAGAGCAGATCACGCTCTCTGCCGCTACAGAGGACAGCAAGGCCTCCTACACCGCAGGTCACTGGGAGCAGCTCCCCGCCGGTGAGCAGACAGATATCCCCGTCACCGTTATGGCGGAGGACGGCACGCTGAAGGTTTACACCATCACAGTTTTCCGAGCCCCCTCTCACGACCGGGTGGAAGACTTCCTGTCCGGCGCCCCCATCCAAACAGAGCCTACCGAACCTGCTGAAACCGATCCCCCCGAGACCACTGCGCCTCAGCCCCCGGAAACCCAGCCGGAACCCCCCGTTGATGCTCCGGAAAATCCCCGGATTCCGGCATTTGTGCTGCCTGGCGGTATCGGTTTTGTGTTGGGCGCGGGCATCGCAGCATTGATCGCGGCGCTGTGCAGGAAGAAACGATAGTCCGCAGGACTGCTGCCTTAACTTAGTTTATACCAGAAGGTATCCCTGGTTCATCCACGAAAAGAGGTTTGTTTTATGAAAAAGTTTCGATCTTTTATTTCCGTTGTTTTGCTCTGCGCTATCTGCCTGGGCCTGTGTGCCTGCGGCATCAGCGAGGATGAGGCCGTTGGCACTTGGGTCGGCTCCTATACCTACGAAGGCAATCAGTTCACATCTTCCTTTGTTCTGACCGACGACAAAACTTATGTGAAAGTGACGATGAAAGACGGCGCTCTGAGCAGCACCGAAAACGGTACTTATGAGATCAAGGGCAACAAGGTCATTCTCCACAAGGACGGCAATATGGGCATTTCCATCACCTACAAGTACAAGCGCGGCAATCTGGTGAACAACGACCACAAGTTCTCCAAGGTGGGCTGATATCTGATCCCTTCTTTCATCCACGAAAGAAAATTAACATTCCCAACAACACAACAACCCCCGGCGGAAACATCCGCCGGGGGTAATTTACGATTTATGCTCTGCCGTAGCGATGGGTGATCTCACAGATTTTCTTTGTCAGTTCCTCTGTGATGAAGCCCTTTTCGGCCCGCCAGGTCCAGTTATTGGAAGACAGTGTTCCCGGGAAGTTCATCCGGGCAAAGCCGTCCAGCTCCAGGTAGTCCTGCATCTGAATGATGCACAGCTTACTCACGGAAGCCATACAGCCACGAATCATACCCCAGACCAAGCCTTCTTCCGCGTTCAGGCCAAGGTAGGCCTTTGCCATAGCTACATCCTCAGGTGCGGCCTCCGCGAACCACTGCTTTGCGGTGAGGTTATCGTGGGTGCCGGTGTAGCAGACGGAATTGACCGGGTAGGTATAGGGCAGGTAGTTGCCCTCCTCCCGGGAATCAAAGGCAAACTGCATCACCTTCATGCCGGGGTAGCCGGAATCCACCTGCAGTTGGTGCACCTCCTGGGTGACAAACCCCAGATCCTCCGCAATAAACGCAAGGTCCGGTACACCCGCCTGAATGGCGCGGATAAAGTCCATCCCGGGACCCTTCTCCCATGCGCCGCCTGCGGCGGTCAGATCCCTGGCAGGAACAGCCCAATAGCTTTCGAACCCGCGGAAATGGTCCAGCCGCACCACATCGTACATCTTCGCTGCGGCCGACAGGCGGCGAATCCACCAGGCAAAGCCGTTGTCCTTCATTTTCTTCCAGTCATACAGAGGGTTGCCCCAAAGCTGGCCGTCGCCATTGAAGGAATCCGGGGGGCAGCCTGCCACCATCTCCGGACGCCCGCTGGCGTCCAGACGGAACAGGTGAGGATTGCTCCACACATCAGCAGAATCCAACGGCACATAGATAGGTACATCACCGATGATCTTGACGCCCTTTTCGTGGGCGTAGCTCCGCAGAGCCTTCCACTGCCGGAAAAAGGTATACTGCAGGAAGAAGTGGAATCGGATGGAATCTGCCAGCTCTTCACGGCAGCCGGCGATGCTCTGGGGGATCCGGAGCATCAAAGACATAGTCCAATTCTGCCACGGCGCGCCATGGAACTTCTCCTTCAAACTCATAAAGAGGGCATAATCCTCCAGCCAGTGGGCGTTTTCCGCCACAAAGGCGTCAAAATCCTCACAGGGAGTGAAGCGTTCGTAAGCCTTCTTTAGCAATTTGCTCCGGTAGTCATACATCCGGCCGAAATCTACCCGGCTTTCATCCTCTGTCCAACAAACGGCGTCAATCTCCGCCTGCTGCAGCAGGCCCTCAGCCACCAGCATATCCAGATCAATGAGATAATGGTTTCCTGCAAAGGTAGAGAAGGATTGATAGGGAGAATTGCCGTAGCCGGTGGGGCTCAGGGGCAGAATCTGCCAATAGGACTGTCCCGCCTCATGGAGGAAATCCACAAAATCATAGGCGCATTTACCTACACTGCCAATCCCATAAGGGTTGGGCAAGGAGGTGATGTGCATTAAAATACCGCTTTTTCGCATAGTTTACTCCTTATTCCTCCACGCGTCGGGTGCTTTCCCGCTGTTGGAGGGAATAGCCAACGGCCTCGTGGCAGCCTTTTCCGCCGTTTCTGATATGGTCGATCAGGATCTCCACGCTCCGGCGGGCCATCACTTCCGTGGCCTGTGCCACCGTGGACAACTGGGGCACCAGGAATGAGCCCAGGTTAAGCCCGTCAAAACCCATTACAGACACATCCTGCGGCACGCGCAAACCGTTATTGTGGAGCGCTCGGATAGCGCCAATGGCCATCACATCGGCGATGGCAAAGAGCGCCGTAAACTGCCGACCCTCGGCGATGAGTTTTTGGGTGGCGTTGTAGCCGTCCTGATAGGAGAATCGGACGCCTCGGTAATCCTGCTCTTCGTCAAAATCGATGCCGTGTTTCCGCAAAGCCTGCATACAACCTTCATAGCGCAGACGGCTGGTATCAGAGGTTTCTCTGTCGCCGCCCACAATGGCGAACTGCCGGTGTCCCAGCGCGATCAGAGAATCCAACGCGCAGCGGGCCGCCTGCCGGTCGTCGGTGTAGACGCTGGATAGGTTGGCAAAGGGTAGGTCAGAGGCATCGTTGGATACCAGCACGCAGGGGATCTCGATTTTTTCGAAATCCGCCAAAAAGTGCCGGCTATTGCCGCCTAAAAACAGCACGCCCAAAGGTTTCTTCTCCCGGCAGAGCTGCACTGCTCTGAGGACCTCGTTGCTGTCCTCGTCCATATAGTCCACATAGAGGGGGTATTCTGTCTGTGCCACCAGATTTTGGATGATTTCCACCATCTGACCGAACATTTCATTGGAGGTGCCTTTCACGATCACCAAAATAGAGTTAGCCCGCTGCTTCAGCTGCTGGGCGTTGGAATTGATCTGAAAACCGCTCTCTTCCGCCGCATGCCGGATCTCCTCCCGGGCCTTGGTGCTGACATTGGGATGATTGTTCAGCGCCCGGGAAATCGTGGCCAAACTATAGCCGGTTCTTTCCGCCAGGTCTTTGATGGTCATAGGTACACCTCCTTTTATGTCATAATTTCGTATTTAACCCTTCACTGCGCCGGCTACAACACCCTTGATAATGTGCTTCTGGCAGAACAAGTACAGTACGATAATGGGCAGGACTGTCAGCATAATACAGGCCATCATGGGGCCCATTTCCACCCGTCCGAAGCTGCCCTTGAAATACTGGATCAGGATCGGCACGGTGGTGAACTTCTTGCGGTCCAGCACCAGGTAGGGCAGCAGGTAGTCATTCCACACCCACATAGTCTCCAAAATACCCACAGAGATCATAGTCGGCTTCAGCACCGGCAGAACGATGCGGACAAAGGTCTGCAGGGGGTTGCAGCCGTCGATCATGGCTGCTTCCTCGATCTCCAGAGGAATGGACTTCATAAAGCCGGCGAACATAAATACCGCCAGGCCAGCGCCGAAGCCCAGATAGATCACCCAGATATTCCAGGGGGTGTTCAGCTTCAGTTTGTCAGAGGTGGCTGCCAGAGTGAACATCAGCATCTGGAAGGGCACGACCATAGAGAAGACAAACAGCAGATACACCATCTTGGTCAGGAGGTTCTCCACCCGGGTGATAAACCAGGCGCACATGGAGCAGAACAGAAGAATCGCCGCCACAGAGGTAATCGTGATCACCACACTGGTGAAGAATGCCTTTACAAAGCCCTTGGCGCTTACGGCATTCACATAGTTGATAAAGCCGGCAAAGGTCTCAGCCGTGGGCAGCTGGAATGCGGTGTTGGTGGAAATAGCGCTCTCCAGTTTCAGAGAGTTGAAGAGGATCATAACCACAGGGTAGACCCACGCAATGCTGAGGAGCGTCAAAAAGACGGTCAGTAGGGTATTGGACAAACTTTTTTTCTTCATTACTGCTGCACCTCCTTAGAACGGGTGAGCTTCAGCTGGATCAGGGAAATGGCGATGACCATAATGCAGAAGACCACCGCCTTTGCCTGACCGATGCCCTTCCAGGCTGCGCCGGAACGGGCATAGAAATTGTTGTAGATGTTCAGCGCCAGCATTTCGGTGGCATGCTTGGGGTCACCGCCGGTCAGCGCCAAGTTCTGGTCAAACAGCTTGAAGGAATTGGTCAGCGTCAGGAACAGACAGATGGTGACAGAGGGCATCACGTTGGGGATCTTCACCTTGAACAGCGTCTGCAGGTTCGTTGCGCCGTCAATACGGGATGCTTCCAGCAGTTCATTGGGTATGGACTGCAGGCCCGCAATGTAAATGATCATCATATAACCGATCTGCTGCCAGCACATCAGAATGATCATACCCCAATAACCGGCATTGGTATTCAGCGCCAGCAGAGGCTTGCCTGCCAGGCTCAGTACGCAGTTGATGAGAATATTCCAGATATAACCCAGTACGATACCGCCGATCAGATTGGGCATAAAGTAGACCGTACGGAACACATTGGTGCCCTTGATGCCCTTGGTCAGCGCCAGCGCGATGGCAAAGGCCAGCACATTGATCAGCAGGGTGGATACCACCGTAAAGCTGGCAGTAAACTGTAGAGAATCCCAAAATTGAGAATCCTTAAACACCTTTACATAGTTCTCGAATCCCACCCATGTAGCCTTATTAATGGTCGTGAACTTGCAGAAAGACAAATACAGGCCTTCCGCAAAGGGGATCACGAATCCAATGATAAAAGCGCAGAATGTGGGCAGCACGAAAATCGGCCACCATTTTTTGGTTGCTTTGATCAAAGCTATCTCCTCCTTGCTTCGTTCTTAATATCAAAAGACAATCGGCAGATCCTTGCCTGCTCTCTTTCAAAATTAAGTGTCTTTTTATAAAAAGAGGGTGGGCAGAGGCCCACCCTCTTGTGGAATTGCGAATTAGCCCAGCAGCTCGTACTCGGAAGCCCAGCCCTCAACGAATGCCTCAACAACCAGTGCCCAGTTAGCATCGGTCTGATCAGCAGCATAAGCGGTCAGAGCGGAACCGACCATGTTCTTCCATTCTTCGGAAGGCATGGTGGGGAAGTTCCAGGAGACGGGGTTCTTGCCGGCAGCGGTGTAAGCCACATCCTGCTTAACGAACAGGTTGGGGGACTCAACAGCGGTATCGAAGGGGATAACGAAGCCCATGTCGTTAGCCATAGCGGAAGCGCCCTCAGTGACACACCAGTTCATGAATGCCAGAGTAGCAGCGATGTCTTCCTCGGAAGCATCCTTGTTGACACACCAGTAGTTCTCGGTACCGGTGCACAGGCCCTGGTTAGCCTCGTCGCCAGCGCCGGTGTAGATGGGGATCATAGCCAGCTCGTCGTCGCCGTAAACAGCAGCCAAAGCGTTGTATTCCCAAGAACCGTTCTGGAAGAAGACAGCCTCACCGTTCAGGAACTCGTTGCGGGAATCGTCGCCGGTCTTTGCGGACAGGTCAGCGGGAGCGCAGGTGGAGTTGTTGATGTACAGATCCCAGATCATACGGTAGTTGTCCAGGAAGGTACCCTTGATAGCGGTGGTAGTGCCGATGCCGTCAGCCTGGTACTCAAAGTACAGAGGCAGGTTGGCCAGGTGGGTCTTGAATCTCCAGTCGGAGGAGCCGTCCATACCAGCGGAGGAGAAGGCGGCGAAGCCCAGCTCTGCGGAACGAGCGGTGATGTCTTCAACAACAGCCTTCAGAGTAGCGAAGGAGTTGATCTCGTCGATGGAGTGGCCAGCGTCAGCCAGCAGAGTCTTGTTAACGATGATGCCGTAGGACTCGATAACGTATGCAATGCCGTAGACAGCGCCGTCTTCAATCAGAGCGAAGCCGTCGGAAGTCAGGTGGCCGTAAACGTCGGAGCCGGACAGATCGTAGCAGTAATCCTTCCAGTTAGCCAGACCAACAGGGCCGTTAACCTGGAACAGAGTGGGAGCCTCAGTCTTGCCCATTTCGGCCATCAGAGTCTCTTCGTAAGTGCCGGAAGCAGCGGTCAGAACGGTGACAGGAACACCGGTCTCCTGGGTGTACTTCGCAGCCAGAGCCTGCCATGCAGCATCCTGCTCGGGCTTGAAGTTCAGGTAGTAGACGGAGCCCTTAGCTTCGGTCTTGCCTTCGGTAGCTTCGGTGCCATTGGTTGCGTCGTTGCCCTTGGTCTCGTCGGGGGTGTTGGTGGTGCCGCAAGCGGCCAGACCCAGGACCAGAACCAGAGCCAACAGCAGTGCAATCAGCTTTTTCATTGTGTGTCCTCCTAAAAAATAAAAAAATGGATGAAATTATATGCTCACGGCGGATGCCGATTAAGCCGGAATCAAAAACTACCCCAGGGGCAGCCATGGACGATGAAAACGATTTCATAAACCTAACTAACTATATAGCAAACCCAGGAAAAATGCAATAACAGAATGCATATTTTTGATATAATCTACATATTTTACAGTTCTTGCCCCTTCTTTTTGTGCATATTCCTTAATGAAGCAATTGTAAACGATTTCATTCGCGTAAAAACATTCTTTTCCCTGTCCGGCTTTTCAGTTCTGAGTACATTCTATTTATTTATAAATATTGTAATAACGTCTTGCTTTTTTCGTACATAGTATTATAATTGATTTGTAATATGCCCTTATTGCGGATATATTTCCCTTTCAGGCGCGTATTGTTATCTACATTTTCAGAAAAGGAGATCCCATTATGAAGAACAGAAAAACCGTTATTGTCGTGTTTTTGCTGGTTGCCTGCCTGATCCTCAGCGTTGGTTATGCAGCATTTACCGACACCCTCACTATCATCGGTAATGCCGTCATCGACATCAATCAGGCTGAGAGCAACTTTGACGGCAAGGTCAAGTTTACTGCCTCCCAGGTTGTTGATTCCACCGGCACCGGTAATAAGTCGGCCGACGTTGCCAGCCACACCGATGACGACGCCACCTTTACCGCTCACTCCCTGGCTACCCTGGGCGAGTATGCCGTCTTCAAGTTCACCATTTTGAACGACAGTAATGTGCCTGTTGAGATTTCCATTAAAAGCAATAAGCTCAGCGGCGATCCCAACCCCACCAACTCCAACCCCACCGCCTTTAAGGTGGACTACGAATACTCCATTGACAGCAAGATCATCCCCGCTGGCGAAACTATCGATGTGACCGTCACTGTCAAGGTGCAGAAGGCTATCACCGTTGCAACCTCCGCAAGCTTCGGCATCGAGCTGACCGCTACCACCACGGATTAATTCTCTACATACCCCAAACAAAATCTTTAGACAAGGAGCATGACAATGGGCGCTGACAAAAAAGTCTTATACTCCCTTTCCGGGTTGTCCCTTGTCGCGCTCCTGAGCGTACTGCTGTTTACCGGCGGCAGCGGAAGGATCCAGGCTGCGATCCTTCTGCTGCCCTTGGCAGCGCTCACTTGCCTGTTTATCAAAAAACGCAGTATTTATTCCATTAACCGCAATCAGGTGCTGCTGCTGATGGCAGTGATCCCGGCAGTGTATCTGATGCTTTACTACTTAAGCGCAATTTCCTTCGGTCTGACCACAACCGGCTACAGACCCAATCTCCGCATTACCCTGAACTTTATTTTGCCAATAACCGCCATTATCATTACCACCGAACTGATCCGCTGCGTGGTTCGCGCCCAAAACAGCCGTGGGGCTGATGTGATGGTCTTCATCACCTGTGTCTGCGCCCAGGTGCTGATCCAGTCCGGTGTACGCGGTTTACATACATTTGATAAGTTTATCGACCTGGTGGCGCTGGCCTTCTTCCCGGCCATCACCTCCAACCTACTGTTCCACTATCTGTCCAAGCGGTATGGGCCCTATCCCAATATCGTCTTTCGGCTGATTTCCACGCTGTACCTTTATTTTATTCCCCGTGTGCCGGCAATGCCCGACTCCCTGTTTGCTTTTATCAACTTAATGCTCTACCCGGCCATCTATCTGTTCCTGGATGCCCTGTTTGAAAAGAAAAAACGGTACGCCCTGGGTAAAAAGAGCCGGCTGGCCCCTGTCTTTACGGCGCTGACCGTGGTGATTATGGTTGCGACCGTGATGCTGATCTCCAATCAGTTCCACTATGGCGCCCTGGTGATCGCCACCGACAGTATGACCGGTGAGCTGAACAAGGGCGATGTGGCCATCGTAGAGCGGTTGGAGGACGAGCAGCCGGAAATCGGACAAGTCATCGTCTTCAACATCAGCGGACGGAATGTGGTCCACAGACTGGTGGACATCAAACGCATCAACGGACAGATCCGGTACTACACGAAAGGCGACGCCAACGAAGAAATGGACGCCGGCTTTATCGTCCGGGAACAGCTGGTGGGTACGGTGGACTGGAAGGTTCCCTTCATTGGTTATCCCACCTTATGGCTCAGATCCCTATTCCAATAATTTAGCATCTTTTATCTGCTTGATACCGGCAGGAGGAGGCAGCTTATGTCTGAACATGAAAAAATAAAAAGAACATTATACCAAAAGAACCGGAAGAAATGGATCTGCATCCTGGCGGCAGCGTTGGTGATTGCGATCATCTTCTCCCTGCTCAGCTATCAGGTCCACAACAATCTGAATCAGGATTACTATATCCGCTACACTGAGAAGGGATCTGCCGATTTCTCCGTTTCTCTGAAGGAGAACACCTTCTATGACGACGCGGTCCTGGACGGCGGACGGGCTTATATCGCCTCCCTGATTGACGGCATCAATGCCGACTTTACCTACCGGCTGGCTATGGACGCCAAGAATGTGGTGTTTGATTACAAATACCGCATCGACGCTCAGCTCATCGTCACCGACGGCCCTTCCAAACAAGTTCTGTTCGACCCGGTGTATGAACTGGTGCCCCAGAAAACTGCCACCATCGCCAACGGCGAGAAACTGGACATCAGCGAGAAGGTATACATTGATTTCCAAAAGTACAACCGCCTTGCCAGTGAGTTTATTCAGGTCTATCAGCTCAATGACGCCGGCTGCGCGCTGGAAGTGACGCTGTATGTGGATGTGGTCAGCAGCTGCCTGAACTTTGAAGAAAACGAATCCAACAACTATTTTATCACCTTGAATATTCCCCTGGCTCAGAATACCCTGAGCACGGAGATCCTTTCCAGCACCGATGAGTCCGAGAGCCAGGTTCTCGCCTCTTCCAATGGCATCGGCCGCTACGTTTTCAAGACCATCTCTTCTGTGATGGCCGTGCTGAGCCTGGCGCTGGCGACCGCGCTGATCATCTTCATCTTCCGTTCCAGAAATGATGATATCAACTACACCATCAAGAAAAACCGGCTTCTGAACTCCTACCGCTCCTTCATCCAGCAGATTGGCAACGAGCTGGACACCAGCGGCTATCAGATCCTGCAGGTCAAGAGTTTCACCGAGCTTTTGGGTATTCGGGATACCTTGCAGGCCCCGGTGCTGATGTATGAAAACGAAGATCAGACCCGCACCGTCTTCTTCGTTCCCACCAGTACCAATCTTCTCTACACCTTTGAAATCAAGGTGGACAACTACGATAAAATCTATGGTACCTACGCTGAAGTAGGCAACTAAATATCAATATAAAAGGAGGGCGTAAGCATGAGAACACGGACTAAAGTTCTGTTGTGTGTTGCGCTCTCCTTTATGGTTTTATTCTCTTCGGTCGGATATGCGGCGCTAAACGACACACTGTATATCAACGGCTCCGTTACCACCACCTACCCTTACGGCATCTACATTGTGGAAACCAATGTGTACTCCGCCACCAACGCTTCCGCCGCCTCTGGGCAGGAGCTGCTCTACACCTCCACTGTGGACTCCCTGGTCAATCTGACCGCTTCCGGCAGCAGCTGGCGTCCTACCTACGGCAAAGTCATCTACGAGTTCACCGTTTTCAACAACACCCCTTATCAATACGCCTACTCCGGCTTTGACTATGTGTCCAACCTGGACGGCTATAACGGAAACGCCTCTATCGGAAATGGTCTGTCCATCACCGTCAATGATATCAACGGCGGCGCCTTTACCGACGACACCATTTACCCCGGCTCGCGGGTCACTTTTCGGGCCACCTACACCATCAGCAACCGGAATCTTGCCAATAAGGAATTGAAGACCCTGGTCAACTATAAGTTCGGTATCAATATGGACTCTATTGGCGATGTGGCCCTGGACGCCGCCCTTGTCCGTTTCGGCGAGATTCTGAACGACACCTCAGCAGGCGGCGGCTACCAGACCCTTACCAGCCGGATCGACGATAAGTACGACGGCAAAAACGATTGGAAAGCCAACTACATCGGCAATGTTGTGGACGCTCACAACAGTGATACCGAAACCATCAACCAGCTCTTTGACGGAAAGCTCTCCATCACCATCGACGGTGTTTCCACCAATGTCACCGTGTTGATTAAGCGGGAAAACTTGGACGGGGACACCAGCACCGGCGACGATTACACCGCCACCTATAACGGCAACTCCACCTCCGGTACCGGCTGTGAGATGACTCTGTATATGACCACTGATCCCCTGCAGAGCGGCAGTCCGGTTGTCTACGCCGCCGTTTTCACCTGTGACCGGAACGCGGACGGCTCCTACGGCAAGTGGTATATGATCGGCGATAAATATGTGGGCACCGCCAACATCGTCGGCTACGAAGGCGCCTATACCACCGGCTCCTTCGACACCGGCACCTGGAAATCCACCGGCCGCACCACCTTCTCTGCCTGCGAACACTATCAGTACACCGTATCCGCCGGTCAGGGCATCAGCGCAATCATTCAAGCCAAGGACACCAAGGCCGTCACCGAACTGCAAAAACTGGTGAACACCGCCCACGATGTGCTCAGCGGTGTGTACGGCAACTACGCCGGCACAGCCATTGTCAATCTGCGGGCTGCTTTTGATAACGCTTGTCTCTACTGCACTGTGGATGCCAACGGCAACGCCACCGTTAACAGTTCCCTCTCCCGGGCGCACGCAGTGCCCCTTATGAAACAGCTGGAACAGGCTTTGATGCCTTTCGCCAATATCATTCCCTAAATACGCAGCGGAGCACCTCAGTGCTCCGCTGTATTTTGCCCTTTTTCCGACAAAACTGTTGCATTTTCCCAGCTGTAGCAGTAAAATTGCCTTATCAACTAGGAGGTGCTTACTATGTCCCCGGTTATTTCTTTAATTGGCATCGTTCTTGGCCTCATTATGCTGATCGTTTTGGCATACAAAGGCCACTCCATCGTATGGGTCGCGCCTTTCTGCGCAATCCTTGTGGCTCTGCTCAGCGGTTTTGATTTGCTGAAGGCCTATTTAGAAGACTACATCGGCGGAACTGCAGCCTATGTGGTATCCTGGTTCCCGGCATTTTTCCTGGGCGCTGTATATGGCAAAATCATGGATTTGACCGGTTCTGCCCGGTCTCTGGCCAACAAACTGATCTCCTTTATCGGCTCCAAGTACGCCGTTCTGGCAGTGGTTCTGCCCTGCCTGCTGATGACTTACGGCGGTATCTCTCTGTTCGTGGTAGTCTTCGTGGTGTATCCTATGGGCTACGCCATCTACCGGGAGGCTGATCTGCCCCGCACCCTTCTGCCCGGCGCTATTGCATTCGGCGCATTTGGCATCACTATGACCTGCATCCCCGGCACACCCCAGATTCAAAACATCATCCCCACCGAGTACTACGGCACCACCGCAGCCGCCGCTCCTCTGATGGGTATTGTGGGCGCGCTTCTGATCGCCGTTCCCGGCTACATATATCTGGAATCCCGGGCAAGAAAGGCCCGGAAAAACGGTCTGCACTTTGTGGAAGACCCCAAGTATAAGGGCGACACCCAGGAATTTGAGCAGCCCAAGTGGCACTGGCTCAGCGGCCTGATTCCTCTGCTGGTCGTGGTGCTGATGCTGAACGTCCTGCCTAATATTCTGAAAAAGCACGGCCTTGCTGACTGGACCTCCAGCCAAGCTATCGTGGTGGCGCTGATGGGCGGCATCGTAGTGGCCTGTCTGATGAATGTCCACCAGCTGAAGAAGATCCTGCCCGCCGTGAACGAGGGCGCCAACGGATCTCTGACCGCCATTATGAACACTGCCTGCGCTGTGGGCTTTGGCTCTGTGGTGAAGATCGTCCCCGGCTTCACCCTGCTGAAGACCGCTATGCTGAATATGCCCGGCTCCATCCTCTTCTCTGAAGCGGTGGCCGTGAATGTCCTGGCCGGCGCTACCGGCTCTGCCTCCGGCGGTATGTCCATCGCCCTGGAGGCCCTTGGCCCTCAGTACCTGGAAAAAGCCATTCAGCTGGGCATTAACCCCGAATACCTCCACCGGATCGCATCCATGGCATCCGGCGGCCTGGACACACTTCCCCATAACGGCGCGGTGCTGACTCTGCTGGCGGTATCCAACTGCAAGCATAAGGAGTCCTTTATGGATATCTTCGTCGTTGCCGGTATCATCCCGGTGGTGGTTTCCCTGCTGCTGTCCTTCCTGTGGGGACTGTTTATCTAAAAACAAAACAAAAAGGAACGGCTCAAAGAGCCGTTCCTTTTATTTTGCTTTTGATTAGAAGTAGCGCTTCCTCTTACGCTTCCAGGGCCTTGCTTTTCAAAAACCCTTTTTTTGGTTTGTCTTGGCAATGATGTAATGCGGTCTTTTTTTGGTTTCAAGATATATTTTCGCGATATACTGTCCCATAATGCCAATGCTAAATAGCTGAATGCCGCTTACAAACATAATAATGCAAACCGTCGACGCCCAGCCGGCAACAGGATCCCCAAACACAAGTTTCCTCACGACAACAAACACAACCATAATAAAAGATAGCAATGTACAAAAGACTCCCAGCCAGGAAGATATGGCCAGCGGAATCTGCGAGTAATTTATAATGCCGTCAATAGAATATTTGAATAGTTTCCAGAAGCTCCATTTCGTTTCGCCGGCAGAGCGTTCGATGTTTTTATACGGCAGCCAAAATGTTCGGAACCCTATCCAACCAAAAATACCCTTCGAGAACCTGTTATACTCGCTTACATTTATAATCGCGTCTACCATCTCGCGCTTCATCAGCCTAAAATCTCTTGCGCCATCAACAATGTCCGTATCCGATATCTTATTGATAATGCGATAGAACAGTCTTGCAAAGAAGGACCTTACCTTGGGTTCTCCGTCACGACTAACCCTGCGAGTCGCGACGCTGTCATATTCTCCGGATTCAAGTATCTTGAGCATTTCCGGCAAAAGAGACGGAGGATCCTGCATATCAGCATCCATAACGGCAACATACTCCCCTTTGCTGTTGCAAAAACCTGCATACATCGCCGCTTCCTTGCCAAAATTGCGCGAAAACGAAATATATTTTACTCTGTCATCAGTCAAGGCGCACTGGCACAATATATCCAGGGTATTATCAGATGAGCCGTCATCAACAAACAAAAACTCGAATCTATAATTCGTCAGCTCCTTTGTCACCGAGCATAACTCTTTATAAAGCAAAGGTATCGTCAAGCCTTCATTATAACAAGGGATAATCAATGATACTAACATATATTCACCCATCATCTTTCGTTCTGTACATATTAAAGTATTCATTCTCTGCCACAAGGACATATCTTTCCGAAATAATTTCTAATATATGCGAATCATCTTCATCCGGACACGTTAGCAACCACAAAGTATCCTCTGCGGCTATATATTCAAGGAACGATGTCTTAATTGCCGGATTGCTCCTGGACCACCACTCTTGCATAGTGTAATACTTAAAACACGGCACAATATCCGCCTGCAAATAATACTCGGAAGGGATTTTATACCCTATTACTGCGTCTCTTTCATCCAATGGTATTTGTTTTATCTCTGTTGCAATTGTGTGGTACTGTTTTTCCTGCGCGTCGGAAATATAATTGCGATAAATATGCTTCGCTGCATCATAACCTGCATACAAAAGATATACGCCTATGCAGAGCGCTATTAAAAGATTTCTGAATGATTTGCGCTCATAAGTGAAATAAGCAGACAGCACAAGCACAAAAACAGGGACATAAACTGTAAAATAATGCGTATAGAGGTTAAGTATCAACAAACAAATGGTGTTGCATATCACTATCATCATTATGCAAAAATCAAGAAAATTGAGTTTTCTCTTTTTTTTGATTTTTCCTAACATCAATACAGCGGAAATAACCATCGGGGAATATAACGCCGCATATTTCCACGGGTTTGCCAATATTGCTTGGTGGCTGGTGTTGCCTGCATATAGGAAGTTATATATAAAAGTGGCGTAAATCATATCATATAACGCCGATTTATACGCAAAATAAACAACGACAGGCAACGCCACTGTGCATATTCCCAAACATCCAAAAAGAATGTTTATCAGCATATTCTTATATTCTTTTTTGTAAATCAAAAACACTACGATCGCCAAAACGCCAGCCAATATGGTTATCGCATTGTTAAGCCTTATCAGCGCCAAAGACATAAGGGCAGCGCCATAGACAAAGGAATACCAATACGGATGTTTTGCATCTTCTTCACATTTTTGCGCATAGTTTACAAACAGAAGAACACAAACAAAAATGAACGGAAGTGAAAGCTCCTCCGATAAATTGCCGGACTCAAATGTATAAAAGAAAAGCGCACAGTTCGTTATAAACACCCATGCGAGGTCCGCAAACGTTTTTTTACCCTTCTTTGATGCGACTTTTTTCCATATGCAATAAGAAAGGAAAAGATTTATAACACCGAAAATGCATTGTACCACAAAGATTCCTGTGGTTTTTCCAATAGAATAGCCAAGTGCTTCTATAAAGAACAGCGTCGGGCCTTTGTGGTCAAATAAGTCTTTATATACCACCTTGCCTTCCACCATGCCTTTTCCTACAAGAGAAAACAATGCGGAATCTCCCCAATAATAGTTAGGGTAGAGAGGGCTGGTGTACGCAGAACACACAAGCATTCCAAGCAGAAACACAACGACAAAACACAGTAAAACTTTTTTGTTTATCTCTATTTCTTTGTTCATGTTGATTGGCTCCTTATGTAAAGCATTTTCGCCAGCAATATTGCGGAATATTGCAACTGTCAAAACGCCTATTTTTACCTGCCGCAGAACAAACTCAACAAATTAACCACTGCCAATCTGCTGCGATCATATTTATTATTATATAATATTTGAGGAAAATGACAATTCTTTTTTTCAGAGTGTAAAAAACATAAGTCGCCCTCCTAAAAAGCAATGCCCCTTTTAGGAGGGCAAGATTATTTCGGCAGCCGAATCAACCGAAGCAGCGCTTCCGCTTACGCTTTCCAGCCGCGGTCGTAGGAAGCATCATAATCCACCGTATATAAAGTGCCACCAGTAGGGCCAGATCACTTCCGAGGCGCTTCCTGTGGTGGACCAGATGCAGCGCCAGGTGTTTTCCTCCCAGCGACCGTTCACTTTCTCGAAGGACAGAACATGAGCCATTGTTTTCCCGGTTTCAATATAGTAAACCTCTGCCCTTCGGCCGTCACAATTCAAAACTTTGAAGCTTTCCATTTCACCCAGCATGGAATTGTCCCGGTAAGCAACTTCAAAATCAGCGTAATATTTGTTTGTCAGAATCTCACATTTGATCAGGGCGACGCTCTGAAAGAGCACCAAAACCGCCAGAAAAATAATCAGAACAACGAGTTTGCGTCGTTTCATGTTCAAGCCTCCTTCTGAACAAACACAGATCGTATCATACGTAAATAAGGCGGGAGCAAGCCCCCGCCCTACATTTGGATTTCTTACTTGATGCAGCGCTTCTAGGTTCCTTTTTAAGGGTGGGGTTCATCCCAACCCTGGAAAACATTGTTCCTTGGGCCTTCCCGCAGGATCACCCTGGGGGTGGACAGTACCACCGTGGCGTTGTCGGGAATGTCACTTGTGACCATGCAATTTGCGCCGACGCGGACATTGTTGCCGATGCGAATACCACCGATGATCTTGGCGCCTGCGCCAATATACACATTGTCACCGATCACCGGCGCGCCGGGATGCTTGGTGCCGGAGAGGGTGTTGGAGCCTATGGTCACTTGCTGAAATATGGTACAGTTGGCACCGATCTTTGCGCCGCAGGGCTTTCGTGTACAGACGCGTTGCCCACAGGCGGGAGAACTTCCCCAAAGCTTTGGGCTGGGAAGAAGTTAACTTCTTCCCAGCCGCCAGCAATAATTTACATCATCAGATCGGCGGAACCACCGATAGATCCTTTTGACCGTGGCTTAAGGATTACTTGAAATAACGCTTCAGCAGGCCTTCCAGAGCCTTGCCGTGGCGAGCCTCGTCACGAGCCATCTCGTGGACGGTGTCGTGGATAGCGTCCAGGCCGTTTGCCTTGGCGACCTTCGCCAGGTCGAACTTACCGGAGGTTGCGCCGTACTCGCAGTCAACGCGCCATGCCAGATTCTGCTTGGTGGTAGCCTTCATGTTGGGCTCCAGATCCTCACCCAGCAGCTCTGCGAACTTGGAAGCATGCTCAGCCTCTTCATAGGCTGCCTTCTCCCAGTACAGGCCGATCTCGGGATAACCTTCACGGTGAGCGATGCGGGCCATGCACAGGTACATACCCACCTCGGCGCACTCGCCGTTGAAATTAGCCATCAGCTGCTCGAAGATGAACTTCTTGTTTTCCTCGGAGATGTCGGGATTGTTCTTCACGGTCTTGCCGTAAACGCCGTACTCGTGCTCAGCAGCCAGCTTGCCCTCTTCCAGGACCTTGAACTTCTCGCCGGAAACCTTGCAAATGGGGCAGGCAAAACCTGCGGGCATAGCCTCTGCTTCGTGAACATAACCGCAAACGGGGCAAACGAACTTTTTCATAATTTTTCCTCCAAATATTTTTTATAGTAATTTATTTTTTATGTTTTATGGGTGATCCCACCCGGATTTACTTATTCTTCGATCTCCTTGAACTGATCGGGGCCGACGCCGCACAGAGGGCACTCGTAATCTTCGGGCAGCTCATCGCCCTCGTAGATAAAATCACAAACTTCACAGATAAACTTCTTCATAAAGGATACTCCTTAATTTTTATTATTTTCCGCGGAACATTGTTGACACTGACCTACAAATGTCAGCTGGCACATATCAATATGGCCGCCTGTTTGCCTGGTCACTTTTTGGTTTAATTCCTCAGGTACAGCGATCTGGGGCAGATCCGCTACATCTGCGCAGTTTGTACAGATGAAGTGGACATGGGGTTCGGTGTTTCCGTCGAACCGCTCCACACCGTTGACCGTTCCCAGGCTGATGGCCTCGCCCCGCTCCTTAAACATAGCCAGGTTTCTATACACGGTGCCGAGGGACAGATCCGGGAACTCCGGTTTTAAGTGGTTGTAGACCATTTCTGCGGAGGGGTGTGTTTTTGTCTCCCGCAGGTAAGCCAAGATCGCATTCCGTTTGCGGAACTGTTTGGTGGATATTTCCATACCCTTCCTCCTTCCTAAACAAGAACGTTTCTTATTTACATCTGCAGTATAGCACACCGTTTTCTATTTGTCAATAGGAATTATTCTTATTTTCAAAAAAATTATTTCATTGCTTTTATGGGCTGATATGTATATAATTAATGTATACTGCAAAAAGGAGGGTTCTACTGTGGATCATATGCACTGCGCTTACCGGGGATGCTTGCTGGGAATGGCGGTTGGTGATGCTATGGGGCATAGCGTCGATGGTAAGTCCTGGACAGAGATACAGGCTGATTACGGTCCCAGCGGATTGCTGGGCTACGACCTGCAAGCGGAAGAATACGCGCAGGTGACCTCCTATACCCAAATTGCCGCCTACCTTTGCAACGGACTGCTTTTGAGCATTTCCCGCAGCAAGGGAGAGCATCTGCGTTTCAGTAAGCTGGCATTAAAGGAATGGACCCGCAGCCAACAATTCTACCGGGATCCGGAGGAGAGCTATTGCTGGATCGCCAAGCTGCCCCAGTTCCGTCGCCGCCATTGTCGGGACGCCCGGATGCTGGACACCCTGCGGCTGGAGAGTTTCGGCGCAATGGATGCGCCCCAAAATGATTATAACGCCCCCGGCAGCATTACCGCCGCCGTGGCGGCCGGTATGTTTTATCAGCCCAAGCGGATCGCACCGGAGCAGGTGGGCACGCTGGCAGGGGAATTGATCGCGCTGACCCACGGAAATCCGGATGCGATTCTCTCCGGTGTGGTGCTCTCTTATGCCATCGCCGGCATTCTCCACGAGCCGGAGCAAGAACTTGCGGATCAATTTTTGCAGGCCATCGCGGTGATGGACGGTCAATTCCGCCACCGTTTTCCTCAGGCCGGAGACCTGGCCCAAAAACTGCGCCTGGCTATTGACCTTGCTCAGAGCGAAACCATGTCTCCCCAAGAGGGTATGGAGCGGCTGGTGTGTATGGATGCCGCCCAGTGCCTGGCGGGGGCAATGTTTGCCTGCCTGGTCAGTCCCGAGGATTTTGACACCGCCATCATCACCGCCGTGAATCACTCCGGCCTCAGCGCCGCGGTGGGCGCCATCACCGGCGCAATTTTGGGGGCAAAGCTGGGGGAATACGCCTTGCCGGAGTTCTACCTGGAATCTTTGGAATGTGTAGCCGCCCTGGAACTTTTGGCGGAGGATATGCTCTGCGCCACCCCGGCCATCGGTATTTTTGATGACAGCTGGGATCACAAATATGTCCAGGGAATCCCGCCGGAAGGCCTTGTTTAGGTGTGTAATTGGGTAAAAATCGGGAAAAATGTTGAAAAAAACTGCGTTTTTCTTATGAAACCCTCTTGCATAACGGTCAAAACGGTGGTATAATACCTACGAAAGTAAGATTGACGTTTGGAAAGAGAGGGGTTTGCCCCTCTCTTTTTTGAGTACTTTTTGAAAGGACGGTAAGGTCTTGAAAATTACAGATCAAGTCACCCAATTCTCTCAGCCCATCGTGGAAGAGGCCGGCTGCAAACTTTGGGATGTGGAATATGTCCGGGAGGGCGCTGAACGCTTCCTGCGGATCTACATCGACAAAGACGGCGGTGTGGACATCTCCGATTGCGAGAAGATCCATCGCCTCATCGATCCCATTTTGGATGAAAAAGACCCCATTGCCGAGAGCTATCACTTTGAAGTCTGCTCCGCCGGCATCGAACGGGCGCTAAAAAGACCCGGCGATTTCCTGCAGTTTATGAACTCTCCCGTACTGGTGAAGCTCTACCGTCCCCGAAACGGTCTGAAAGAGATCAGCGGTATTCTCCGGGGCTACGAAGACGGAAAGGTCACCGTAGAGGCCGGCAAGGAGACCATTACATTTGAAAAATCTGAAGTCGCACTGGTGCGGCTGCGTGTGGAATTATAATAGGAGGAACAGAAAATGGCAAGAAATACCAGAGCCAAGAAGACAGAAGCTCCCCAGGTGGATATCGGCGCAGAGATTTTCGCCAGCCTGCGGGATTTGGAAAAACTGAAGGGCATTCCCGTCACCTATATGGTGGACCGGCTGAAGCAGGCCCTCACCAACGCCTACCGGAAGGACCGAGAGGATCACCGAGATATCCCCGCCGAAAATGTGGTGGTTGACCTCAGTGAAAACGGCCTTTCCATGCATTTGGTGAAGACCGCTGTGGAGGAGGTGGAAGATTCCGCCGTAGAGATCCACATTGATGCCGCCCGTCACCTGAATCCCGATGTGCAGGTGGGCGAATCCGTTATCATCCCCGTTGATATCCAGAAGTTTGGCCGCATCGCCGCCCAGACTGCCAAGCAGGTGGTCATTCAGGGCATCCGTGAGGCAGAACGGGGCGCAATTTACGAGAGCTACTCCTCCAAGTCCCAGGAACTGCTCACCGGCACTGTTCTGCGGGTAGATCCCACCGGCAATATCTTCGTACAGATCGGTCAGGGCAGCGAGCAGAGCGATGCCGTGCTGCGCACCAGTGAGCAGATCCCCGGTGAAACCTACGAACCCGGTGATCTGATCCGTGTTTACGTACTGGAAGTCCATAAAGCCACCCGCGGTCCGCTGGTGAATGTCTCCCGCACCCATCCCAATGTGGTGCGCCGGCTCTTTGAGCTGGAGACTCCCGAAATCGCAGACGGTCAGGTGGAGATCCGTAATATCGCCCGTGAGGCCGGCTCCCGCAGCAAGATTGCTGTCCGGGCCGCTATGGAGAATGTGGATCCCGTGGGCGCTTGTGTCGGCCCCAGAGGCGGACGTGTGGGCGCAGTTGTGGACGAGCTGAACGGTGAGAAGATCGATATCGTGGTATGGAGCGAAGATCCTTGCGAATATGTCAAGGCCGCCCTCAGCCCCGCCGATGTGGTAAGTGTGGAGATGGATCCTGCCAATCCCAAGGCCTGCCGCGTGATCGTTCCCGACGACCAGCTGAGCCTTGCCATCGGTAAGGAGGGTCAGAACGCCCGTCTGGCTGCCCGTCTTACCGGTCTGAAGATTGACATCAAGCCTGCCAGCGCTGTGCAGGAATAAACCTTTGTTAGGAGGGAATCACAATGCAGAAAAAGATTCCTCAAAGACAATGTATGGGCTGCCGGGAACGGATGGCCAAGCGGGATTTGATCCGGGTAGTCCGGGGTACTGACGGCGTCGTCAGTCTGGACTTTAGCGGCAAGTTGAACGGTCGCGGCGCTTACATCTGCCCCAAGGCAGATTGCCTTGCCAAAGCCCGAAAAGCCAAGTCCCTGGAGCGCAGCCTGGATGTTCCCATTCCCCAGGATGTCTACGACCGCCTGGAAAAGGAAATGGAGGCAGGCCTGGGTGGAAAGTAAAGCGCTGAATTATCTAGCCCTGGCAAGAAAAGCCGGCCGTGCAGAACTGGGAGAAGAACCTGTGGGCGCTGCCGCCCGGGGTCAGAAAGCCCGGCTCATTATCGTGGCCAGTGATGCCACGGACCATACCTGGCGCAGAGCGCAGAGCTTTGTGGCAGGTACGCAGCAGATTTGTTTGAAAGTTCCCTTTTCCAAGGACCAGTTGGGGCAGGCTGTAGGCCGCACCGCACTGGCTCTGGCCGCATTTACCGACCCTGCGCTGGCCCTGGGTTTTGTAAAAGCCCTAGATCAGCCGGACCGCTACAAGGCCGAACTGGCAGAGCTGGACAAGCGCTCCGCGCGTATCCATCAGCGCCAGCAGGAGGCCAAGGCCCATCAGAGAAACAAAGCTATGGGCTACAAGGGTAAGGCCAAAAAGGAACATTGATTTTGGAGGTGCGTTTCGTATATGAGTTTAGTGAAGTATCGTTTGAAAGAAGTGGCTACCGACTTCGGTATGACCCCTAAAGATATTGCTGAGGTGATGGGCAAGTTCTTTGAAAAGCCTAAGTCCAACACCCAGGTTTTAACAGAGGAAGAGCTGAATGTGGTCTTCGACTACATCACCCAGACCCGCCAGATTGAATCTCTGGAGGTAGTGTTTGCCGTGCAGCCTAAGCCTCAGGAGAAGAAGCCTGAGGTCGAGGCCGAGGAATCCGCTCCCAACAAGCAGGAAGCCAAGGCAGAAGCCGCTCCTCAGCAGACCAAGACCGCTGCCCCCCAGCAGCCTAAGGCCGACAAGCCTCAGAAGCCTGCCGAGCCGGAGCGCAAGCGTGAGCGCCGGGTGGTTGACACCTCCGCCGTGCAGGTGAACTCCGCCCGTTTTGACGACCGGGTGGACGATCTGGTCTCCGAGCGGATGCAGAACTACCAGGGTGGCAAGCAGCGCTTTGGCAAAAAAGGTCAGCAGCAGAACAACAAGAAAGACAACAAGTTCAGCAAGGGCAACAAGTCCAAGAACGAGGAACAGGAGAAGATGCGCCGCCTGCAGATGGAAGTGGCCCGCAAGGCTCCCGTCACCGTGAAGATCCCCGATGAGATCACTGTGGGCGAGTTGGCTTCCCGGATGAAGAAGACCGCCGGCGATGTGATCAAGCTGCTGATGAAGAACGGCGTTATGGCCGGCATCAACCAGACTATCGACTTTGATACCGCTGAGTTTGTGGCCACCGAAATGGGCTGCAAGGTGGAGCGTGAGATCACCATCACCATTGAAGAGCGGATCATTGACGACCACACCGACACCGCTGACGAACTCCAGGGCCGCGCGCCTGTGGTGGTGGTTATGGGTCACGTTGACCACGGTAAGACCTCCACTCTGGACGCCATCCGGAACACCTCCGTCACCGCAGGTGAGGCCGGCGGCATTACCCAGCACATTGGCGCTTATACTGTCGAGTGCAACGGCCAGCCCATTACCTTCCTGGACACCCCCGGCCACGCTGCCTTTACCTCTATGCGCGCCCGCGGTGCCATGTGTACGGACATCGCCATTCTGGTGGTTGCCGCCGATGACGGCATTATGCCCCAGACCGTGGAGTCCATCAACCACGCAAAGGCCGCCAATGTTCCCATTATCGTCGCCATCAACAAGATGGATAAACCCGAAGCCAACCCCGACAAGATCAAGCAGCAGCTGACTGAGTACGAGCTGATCCCCGAAGAGTGGGGCGGCGATACCATCATCTGTCCCATTTCCGCCAAGACCGGTATGGGTCTTGACAACCTGCTGGAAATGGTCCTGCTCACCGCCGAGGTGCAGGAGCTGAAGGCCAACCCCGACCGCCGGGCCAAGGGCACCGTCATCGAGGCCCGTCTAGATAAGACCCGCGGTCCCATCGCCACTCTGCTGGTGCAGAACGGTACTCTGAATCAGGGCGATATCATCATCGCCGGCACCGCCGTGGGCCGTGTCCGCGTGATGACCAACGACAAAGGCCGCACCGTCAAGACCGCCGGTCCCTCCATTCCCGTGGAGATCACCGGTCTTGCGGAAGTCCCCGCTCCCGGCGACGAGTTCAATGCCGTCACCGACGAGCGTATGGCAAGAGAACTGGTGGAGCAGCGTAAGCAGGCAGCCAAGGATGCCGCTGCAAACGCTATGCAGAAGGTCACTCTGGATAACCTCTTTGCCAAGATGCAGGAGGGCGCTATGAAAGAATTGGCCCTGATCGTCAAGGCTGACGTGCAGGGTTCTGCCGAAGCTGTGAAGGCCTCTCTGGAGAAGATCTCCAACGAGGAAGTCCGCGTCCGCGTGATCCACACCGGTGTCGGCGCTATCAACGAATCCGATATCCTGCTGGCCTCCACCGCAGGCGCCATCATCGTTGGCTTCAATGTACGTCCCGACGCCGGCGCCCAGGCATCTGCCCAGCGCACCGCCGTGGATATGCGGTTCTACCGGGTCATTTATGACGCCATCGACGAGATCGAATCCGCCATGAAGGGTATGCTGGCTCCCAAGTACGAAGAAGTTGTCATCGGCCACGCCGAGGTGCGTCTGACCTACAAGGTCTCCGCCGTCGGTACTGTCGCCGGTTGTATGGTCAAGGACGGCAAGGTCACCCGGGATTCCCAGGTCCGTGTCCTCCGCGACAACGTGGTCATCCACGAGGGCGAACTGGGCTCTCTGCAGCGGTTTAAGGACTCCGTAAAGGAAGTGACCGCTGGCTACGAATGCGGTATGAGCGTTGCCAAGTTTAACGACATCAAGGAAGGCGACATCTTCGAGTGCTTCACTATGCAGGAAGTAAAGCGGTAATCAACACAATAAGGCTTTCTGGCGGATAGCGGATCGTTCGCTATCCGCCGGTTTGCTACAGAAGAATAGGAGGATGTAGTATGGCATCCAATCGTATTGGAAGAATTAACGAGGAAATCCAGAAGGAACTGGCTTCTCTTCTTCGAAATCTGAAAGATCCCCGTGTGCAGGACACTATGATCTCCATCACCGATGTGGAGACCACCCCCGATCTTCGCTATGCTAAGGTCTATGTGAGTTTCTTGCAGGAGGATCGGGCAAGGGACGCCCTGAAGGGCCTGAAGTCCGCCGGCGGCTACCTCCGTCGGGAGCTGGGCCGGGCGCTGAATCTGCGCTATACCCCGGAGTTGAACTGGGCCCAGGACGATTCCATCACCTACGGCGCCAAAATGCTGGAGTTAATCAACTCTTTAGAGGTAAAAAATGATGATGACCAGGCTTGATGCCGCCGCCTTTCTTAAGGCAAGAGATCATTTTTCCATTTTGACCCACCGCCGTCCCGACGGGGACACTTTGGGCAGCGCGGCGCTGCTGTGCAGAGGTCTGCGCCAGGCAGGAAAGACGGCCCACATCATCGAAAATCCGGAGATCACCCAGCGGTATCTGCCCTTGCACCAGGGTCTGACCAAAGGGGTATGTGAGGAAGATGACACCATCATCTGCGTGGATGTGGCAGCGAAAATCATGCTGCCGGACACCTTCGCCCCCTATGCCCACAAGATCGCTCTGCGGATCGACCACCACGCCGCGGCGGAATCCTTCGGCGCTTTGGAAGTGGTAGAGCCGGACACCGCCGCCTGCGGTGAGATCGTTTTCGGCATACTGGCGGAAATAGGCGTCCCTCTGGACGAACCCATGGCAGACGCCCTGTACACCGCCATTTCCACGGACACCGGCTGTTTCCGCTATGCCAACACCACCGCAGACACCTTCCTGGTTGCGGCGGAATGCGCAAAAGTGAGCAAAAATCTGCCCGAACTGAACCGGGAACTGTTTGACACCCGCTCCCTGGGCCGTCTGCGGCTGGAGGGCTGGCTGGTGGAGCATATGCGTTTCTTGAAGGACGGGGCGGCAGCCATTTGCGCGCTGCCTAAGTCTGTGGAAGAAAAGCTGCGCCTTTCGGAGGACGATTTGGAGAACATCTCCGGCTTCCCCCGTTCTATTCAAGGTGTCAAGGTGGCCGCTACCCTCCGGGAGGAAAAAGACGGCCGTATCAAGCTCTCTGTCCGGGCCGTGCCCGGGTATGACGCTGCCGCCATCTGCGCTTCTTTCGGCGGAGGCGGTCACAAAGGCGCCGCCGGCGCCACCTTTGCCTGCTCTCTGGAGGAGGCTGCGAAATTGGTAGAAAACACAGTGGAAACCGTAATTTGAGGACAGTATGGATGGAATTGTAATTGTAGATAAACCCCAGGGCTGGACCAGCCAGGATGTGACCGCCAAACTGCGGGGTGTTTTCCAGACCCGGCGGATCGGTCACGGCGGCACGCTGGATCCTATGGCCACCGGCGTTCTGCCGGTGTTTGTGGGCCGCGCCACCCGGGGTGTGGAGTTCTTTGAACACGCAGACAAAGTTTATGAAGCTGTCCTGCGTCTTGGTGTCACCACCGACACCGAGGATATCACCGGCACTGTGCTGAAGCGGCAGGAGGCTTTTGTCACCGAAGAAATGGTGGAGGAAGTTTTGTGCCGTTTCCGGGGAGAGATCCAACAGGTGCCGCCTATGTACTCGGCCATTAAAATAAACGGTCAAAAGCTCTATGATCTCGCCCGGAAGGGTAAGGAAGTGGAGCGACAGCCCCGATCGATCACCATTCACGAGCTGACGCTACTGGGAATGGACGCAGACGGTATTCATCTGCGGGTGCACTGTTCCAAAGGCACCTATATCCGCACCCTCTGCAAGGATATTGGCGAGGCTCTGGGCTGCGGAGGCTGCATGGCCGCCCTGCGAAGAACCGCTGCCGGTAATTTTACGGCAGAGCAGGCTGTGTCTCTCAATGAACTGATTGAAAGCAGTGACCCCGGCAGATACCTGCTGGGGGTGGACACCCTGTTCGCAAATCACAGTGCCGTCACCCTTACGGAAAAGCAGGCGCTCCGCTGCCGCAACGGCAACCACTTTTCCATCGATCTGCCGGAAGGTACATACCGGGCCTACGACGAAAATGGCGACTTTTTGATGTTGGCCAAGGTGGAGTCCGGCGTTATGTCAACTATTAAAAGCTTTTTTGCCCTATAACGAGGACACTATGAACACAGAGAAAGTATTTGCCCTGGGATTTTTTGACGGGGTACATCTGGGTCACCAGGCCCTATTGGCCCAATGCCGCCGCTTGGCAGCGGAAAAAGGCTGCCAGGCTGCCGCGGTCACCTTTGATGTGACGCCGGCGTCTGTTTTCAGCGGCCAAAAACCCAACATGATCAATACTGCCGCCGACCGGCTTCATTTGCTGGAGCAGTACGGAATGGAATCCGTTGCTTTTTATGTGGCTGACCGGCAGACCCTCAATATGCCATGGGGCGTCTTTTTGGAAGAACTGCTGGCAAAGGGCGGCGTCGGCTTCGTCTGCGGAGAAGATTTCCGCTTCGGTAAGGGCGGCGCAGGAACTGCCGCGATTTTGCAGGCCTTTTGCAAGGAGAGAAACCTTCCCTGCGTAGTGGTTGCTGAGCAGAAAATGGACGGGGAACGGATCTCCTCCACCCGAATCCGCCAACTTTTAGAGGACGGGCAATTGGAACAGGCCAACCGCCTGCTGGGTCACACCCACATCTTTTCCGGAGAAGTGGTGAAAGGCAAGCAGCTGGGCCGCGCTATGGGTTTCCCC
The DNA here is from genome assembly GCA_045612705.1 of Faecousia sp. Taxonomy (GTDB): domain Bacteria; phylum Bacillota; class Clostridia; order Oscillospirales; family Oscillospiraceae; genus Faecousia. Next base: position 31,213 of record JAZKZN010000038.1, read on the forward strand.
ACAGCCAATGTTCTTCTTCCCCCGGAGCTTCTCGTTCCAAAAGCAGGCGTGTACGCCTGTAAGGTAATTGCAGAAGGCCGGGAATACCCCGCCGTGGTGAATGTGGGGATTTGCCCCACCGTGGGGGAGGAAGCGATCAAAGCGGAAGCTTTTCTGCTGGATTTTGACGGCGACCTGTACGGCAAAACCATCACCATCGCCTTTTATCAGTTCTTGCGGCCGGAGAAAAAGTTCTCCTCTCTGGAGGAATTGCAAGCAGAAATTGCGAAAAACACCCTCCAGACCCGTATTTTCTTTGGAAAAAGTGAATAAAAGTACTTTACTTTTGGGAAAACCTATGATATCATAGTCGGGCTGGCTATGCCCAGCGCAATATTGATCCCGTTGCTCAGTGGTGGGAGAAACCCCAAAAGGGATTCCACTGGCCCTCTACTTGGCTTCCGGGAATTATTTTGAAAGGTGGAAAACACAATGATCCTGAAGGAAAAAAAGACCCAGGTAATCCTGGAAAACGCAACCCACGAAGGCGATACCGGTTCCCCCGAGGTTCAGGTTGCCATTCTGACCGCCCGTATCAACGAGCTGACTGACCATCTGCGTACCCACAAGCACGACAACCACTCCCGTCGTGGCCTGCTGATGATGGTTGGTAAGCGCCGCAAGATGCTGGACTATCTGGCAAACAAGGACATCAACCGTTACCGTGCTCTGATCGCTAAGCTGGGTATCCGTAAGTAAGATATTCCAAGGGGGGCGAGAAAATCGCCCCCTTTATCTTACCCATCACAAACATTCAAATTTATCGGGAGACTCTTTAGCAGTTGAAAGAGCGGTTGAGCTATCAACATTTCTTTCAAGTGCTAAACCTCCCGAACACACAAATCTAAACTTAGGAGGTTATTACTAATGGTTACTCGTAAACAGTTCCCCAACCACAAGGTTTCCGAGATGGAAATCGGCGGCCGCCCCTTTACCCTAGAGACTGGTAAGGTCGCAGAGCTGGCTAACGCTGAGTGCATCTGCCGTTACGGTGACACCGTTGTTCTGGTCACCTGCACCTGCAACCCCATCCCCAAGTCCGGCATCGACTACTTCCCTCTGACCATCGAGTTTGAAGAGAGAATGTACTCCGTAGGCCGCATCCCCGGCCCCTTCAACCGCCGCGAGGGCAAGCCCTCCGACCGCGGCATCCTGAACAGCCGTATCATCGACCGCCCCATGCGTCCTCTGTTCGACGAAGAGCTGCGTAACGACA
>JAZKZN010000039.1:0-39996 GCA_045612705.1 Faecousia sp.
GTGATGGTAATACCACGCTCCTGCTCCTGAGCCATCCAGTCCATGGTGGCAGAGCCGTCATGGGTCTCACCGATCTTGTAGTTCTTACCGGTGTAGAACAGAATACGCTCGGAAGTGGTGGTCTTACCGGCATCGATGTGAGCCATAATGCCGAAATTTCTGGTATTTTCCAGGGAATACTCTCTAGGCATTGAAGTGTGTCTCCTTTATTACCAGCGGAAATGGGCGAATGCCTTGTTGGCTTCGGCCATCTTGTGGACATCTTCGCGCTTCTTCACAGATGCGCCGGTGTTGTTGGCAGCGTCCATAATCTCAGCAGCCAGACGCTCGCGCATGGTGTTCTCGCTGCGATTGCGGCTGTAGGTGGTGATCCAACGCAGACCCAGGGTCTGACGGCGGTCAGGACGCACTTCGATGGGGACCTGGTAAGTGGAACCGCCCACGCGGCGAGCCTTCAGCTCAACTGCGGGCATGACATTCTCCATGGCCTGCTGGAATACTTCCAGGCCATTCTTGCCGGTCTTGTTCTCTACGATTTCAAATGCACCATAAACGACCTTCTGGGAGACACCCTTCTTGCCGTCGAGCATGATGCTGTTTACGAGCTTCGTAACCAGAACGGAATTATACTGAGGATCGGGCAGAACCTCTCTCTTGGGAACATTACCTCTTCTGGGCACTTTGCTTCCCTCCTTCATAATATAATGATTTCATCGGTACTCGAAAGTTTGCCTTTCGTTGTGCCTGGCCAGAGGATTTTTATATAAAAACCATCATGGCAAGGCGTAGCCTTGCTAAAAGGCTGGGAATAATTCAATGTTTGTTTTTGGACGATCAAGAATTACTTCTTACCGGCCTTGGGACGCTTTGCACCGTACTTGGAGCGGGACTGCATACGACCCTGAACACCCTGAGTATCCAGAGTGCCGCGGATGATGTGATAACGGACACCGGGAAGGTCCTTAACACGACCGCCACGGATCAGCACCACGGAGTGCTCCTGCAGGTTGTGGCCGACACCAGGGATATAAGCGGAAACTTCCATACCATTGGTCAGACGCACACGGGCGATCTTACGAAGAGCGGAGTTAGGCTTCTTGGGGCTGGTGACACGAACAGCAGTGCAAACGCCACGCTTCTGGGGGGAAGGCAGAGTAGTAGCCTTGTTTTCCAGAGTGTTCAGACCTCTCTGCAGTGCAGGAGCGGTGGACTTGTAGGCAACCTGCTGGCGGCCATGTCTAACGAGCTGATTAAAAGTAGGCATTAATGTTCTCCTTTCTGAAAGTCTCGCCATAAGGCGGATATATATTCTACGGAAATATCCGTTAGAATCATAAGGGATTCACAGTCGCCGCCGCAGCGGCGCCCACCTCAATTCCGCAAGCACGGCCCAGGTCAGTCATAGACCGTACCCAGGCAAACTCAACGTTATGAAGCGCACATAATGCTTTGATTGGTTCCGTTATGGCTGGATCGGCGTCCTTTGCCAGATAAACCCGGCTGGCAGCGCCGGAAATCAGGGTTTTGCGGAGGCGTTTTGCCCCCACGATTACCTTTTTACCGGAAATCGCCTGCTGGAGCTCACCCATAGCCATTGGATTCTTGCTAATAATGTCCATACGGATTACTATTATAAGCTTTTTTTCAAAAAAGTCAACAAAAATTAGCAAAAATATTCTATGTTTCCTACAATTTTTCCGCCCTTCCCTGCCCCGTGTTCCCACAAAAGAGGCCGCTACCATAAGTAGCGGCCTCTTGGGGATCAATTCATTGCGTTTTCCAGAAACTCTTCGGGCACTCTGGGCTCAGGAGTTGCGCCGGGCTGATAGTCCCGGTAGGCCATCAGGCCGGAACCGGCAGGGATCAGCTTACCGATAATGACGTTCTCTTTCAAGCCGACCAGATGGTCAACCTTACCCTTGATTGCAGCATCGGTCAGAACCTTGGTGGTCTCCTGGAAGGATGCGGCAGACAGGAAGGAGTCGGTGGCCAGAGAAGCCTTGGTGATACCCATCAGCACCACGGAGCCCTCTGCCAGCCGCAGGTCTTCCTCACCGGCATCGATCCGGGCCTGAACCTGTGCGTTGGCATCCTCAAAGACAAAGGAATCCACAACAGTACCTACCAACAGGTTGCTGTCGCCGGGTTCGTCCACACGAACCTTTCGCATCATCTGACGAATGATAACTTCAATGTGCTTGTCGTTGATCTCAACGCCCTGCTGACGGTACACCGCCTGGACAGACTGGACCAGATAGTTCTGGACAGCCTCCACGCCGGAGATACGCAGAACATCCTGGGGATACAGAGCGCCATCGGTGATGGGCTCACCCTTTTGGACTGTCTTGCCGTTGGTCACCTTCAGGCCCACGGAATAGGGCACCTGGTAGACCTTGACCTCGCCATCCTCTGCAGTGACAGTGATGTTTCGCATTGCGCTGCGGTGAGATTCATCCACATTGACAAGACCGGTGATTTCGGAGATCTGCGCCATCTTCTTGGGACGGCGGGACTCGAACAGTTCTTCAACTCTGGGCAGACCCTGGGTGATATCGTCACCTGCAACACCGCCGGAGTGGAAGGTACGCATGGTCAGCTGAGTACCGGGTTCGCCGATGGACTGCGCGGCGATGATGCCGACGGCCTCACCCAGATCCACTTCCTTGGAGGTAGCCAGGTTCATACCATAGCAACGGGCGCAGACACCGCTTCTTGCACGGCAACCCAGGATGGTGCGGATATAGATCTGATGAATGCCGGCATCCTCAAACTTCTGAGCATCCTCGGGCATCATCATAACATCCTTAGAATGGAGCAGCTCGCCGGTGACAGGATGAAGCACATCCTCCACGGGATAACGGCCGCGGATGCGATTGCCGAAGGAATCCACCACATCGCCGTTCTTATCATAGACGGCGCCTGCCCAAATACCACTCTTGGTTCCGCACTCATGCTCGCGAACGATAACATCCTGAGAAACGTCTACCATACGACGGGTCAGATAACCGGAGTCAGCGGTACGCAGAGCGGTATCGGTCATACCCTTACGGGCGCCCTTGGAGGAAATGAAGTATTCCAGAACGCTAAGGCCTTCGCGGAAGTTAGCCTTAACAGGGATCTCAACAGTACGGCCGGAGGTATCGGCCATCAAGCCACGCATACCGCCCAGCTGACGGATCTGAGCCATACTACCACGGGCGCCGGAGTCAGCCATCATATAGATGGGGTTGAACTGATCCATGCAGCCCTGGAGGGCATCCGTCACATCCTTAGTGGTCTTCTCCCACTGCTGAACGACCAGTCGATAGCGCTCGTTATCAGTGATATAGCCCTGACGGTAGAACTGCTCAATCTCAACGACCTTCTGCTCGGCTTCCTTGACCAGTTCGTACTTAATGGAGGGAACCACCATATCTGCGATGGACACAGAGATAGCGCCCTTGGTGGAGTACTTATAGCCCAGGCTCTTGATGCGGTCCAGCATTTCGGTTGCCACAGTAAAGCCGTGCTTACGGATGCACTTGTCAATGATCTTGCCCAGCTGCTTCTTACCAACCAGGAAGTCAACTTCCAGGTCGAATGCGCGCTCGGGGTTGGATCTGTCCACAAAACCCAGGTCCTGAGGAATGGGCTCATTGTAAATCAGACGGCCAACAGTGGCGTCAATGATCCGGGTCTGAACTTCCCCGTCCACTTCCTTGCTGTAGCGGACGCGGATGGGAGCATGCAGGCCCACATCGCCGTCAGCGTAAGCGGCCAGCGCTTCTTCCACGCTGGAGTAGTTCAGCTTGGGACGGAAGGTTGCAGTAGCCTTACCCTCGGCCTTGGCCTTTCTGTTAGCTTCCACAAACACATCGCCATCCACCAGCTGACCTGCGGGCAGATCTGTCTCACCGGCATCGGTGACAAAGACCTCCTCAGCGCCCTTTTCTGCCTTACCCAGTCTGGTGTAAGTCAGGTAGTAAGCACCCAGGATCATATCCTGTGTGGGAACGGTGACAGGCTTGCCGTCCTGAGGACGGAGCAAGTTGTTGGCAGAGAGCATCAGCATACGAGCTTCTGCCTGGGCCTCTGCGGACAGAGGTACGTGAATAGCCATCTGGTCACCGTCAAAGTCGGCGTTAAATGCAGTACAGCACAGGGGGTGCAGCTTCAGTGCGCGGCCCTCCACCAGAATAGGCTCAAAGGCCTGAATACCCAAACGGTGCAGAGTAGGCGCACGGTTCAGCATAACAGGACGGTCCTTGATGATCTCATCCAGAGCATCCCAAACTTCGGTCTTGCCCTTGTCAATCATCTTCTTAGCGGACTTGATGTTGCTTGCCAGGCCGTCAGCAACCAGCTTCTTCATAACGAAGGGGCGGAAGAGCTCAATGGCCATTTCCTTAGGCACGCCGCACTGATACAGCTTCAACTCAGGACCGACGACAATAACGCTTCGGCCGGAGTAGTCGACACGCTTACCCAGCAGATTCTGACGGAAGCGACCCTGTTTACCCTTCAGCATATCGGACAGGGACTTCAGAGCACGGTTGTTAGCGCCGGTGACGGCACGGCCGCGGCGACCATTGCCAATCAGTGCGTCCACAGCCTCCTGGAGCATACGCTTCTCGTTGCGGACAATAATGTCAGGCGCGTGGAGCTGAATCAGTCTCTTCAGACGGTTATTACGGTTGATAACGCGGCGGTACAGATCGTTCAGGTCGGAGGTGGCGAAACGGCCGCCGTCCAGCTGGATCATAGGCCGGATATCGGGAGGAATGACGGGAAGTACATCCATAATCATCCAAGCGGGATTGTTGCCGGATTCGCGGAAGGCTTCCACCACTTCCAGGCGTTTGACAAGGCGCAGCTTCTTCTGGGAAGAGGCGCTCTTCAGTTCCTCACGGAGCTGAGCAGACAGTTCTTCCAGGTTGATATCCTCCAGCAGAGCCTTTACAGCCTCTGCGCCCATACCGGCCTTGAAATCGTCCTCGTACTTTTCACGCATATCCCGGTATTCCTTCTCGGAAAGCACCTGGTTCTTGGTCAGAGGTGCATCGCCGGGGTCGGTGACGATATAGGAGGCGAAATACAGGACCTTTTCCAGTACCTTGGGACTGATATCCAGGATCAGACCCATACGGGAGGGAATGCCCTTAAAATACCAAATGTGGCTGCAGGGAGCGGCCAGCTCAATGTGGCCCATGCGCTCACGGCGGACCTTGGCCTTGGTGACTTCAACGCCGCAGCGGTCACAAACCTTGCCCTTATACTTGATCTTCTTATACTTACCGCAGTGACACTCCCAGTCCTTGGTCGGTCCAAAAATCTTTTCGCAGTACAGGCCGTCCCGCTCGGGCTTCAGGGTGCGATAGTTGATGGTCTCCGGCTTCTTCACTTCGCCGAAGGACCAGCTCCGGATCATCTCCGGAGATGCAATACCAATTTTAATAGCATCAAAGGTGGCATCTGCCATAACGTAAGCCTCCTTATTCTTCGTATGCGTCGTATGCGTCTGCATCAGCATCATCATACACGTTCATAATGTCCTCGGGACCGTCCTCGTCGATCACAAAGCCGGCTTCCAGCACCTCTTCGGTAGAGCCAACCAGCTGGGCGTGATGCTCGGTGTAGACGATATCGTCATCCTCGTCCTCGTCCTTCAGTTCAATCTCGTTGCCGGCTTCATCCAGCACGCGGATATCCAGGCACAGAGCCTGCAGTTCCTTCACCAGAACCTTGAAGGATTCGGGCACGCCGGGAGTGGGGATATTGCTGCCCTTGACAATGGCCTCGTAGGTCTTGACACGGCCGGTCACATCGTCGGACTTGACAGTCAGGATCTCCTGCAGGGTATAGGCAGCGCCGTATGCCTCCAGGGCCCAAACTTCCATTTCGCCGAAGCGCTGACCGCCGAACTGGGCCTTGCCGCCCAGGGGCTGCTGGGTGACCAGTGCGTACGGACCGGTGGAACGGGCGTGGATCTTATCATCGACCAGATGGTGCAGCTTCAGGTAGTAGGGATAACCCACGGTGACGGGGTTATCGAAAGGCTCACCGGTACGGCCATCATACAAAATGGTCTTGCCGTCTTCACGGAGACCGGCCAGCTTCAGGGTATCACGGATATCCTTCTCGTCAGCGCCGTCAAACACAGGAGTTGCAACCTTCCAGCCCAGGGCCTTGGCCGCATAACCCAGGTGAACTTCCAGCACCTGACCGATGTTCATACGGGAAGGCACGCCCAGGGGGTTCAGCACCACATCCAGGGGAGTACCATCGGGCAGGAAAGGCATATCCTCTTCCGGCAGCACGCGGGAGACGACGCCCTTATTACCGTGACGGCCGGCCATCTTATCGCCCACGGAGATCTTACGCTTCTGGGCAATATAGACGCATACGGACTTGGTCACGCCGGGAGCCAGCTCATCGGAGTTCTCCTTGGTGAATACCTTTACATCCACAACGATACCGCTCTCGCCGTGAGGTACCTTCAGAGAGGTGTCGCGGACTTCGCGGGCCTTCTCGCCAAAGATGGCGCGGAGCAGACGCTCCTCGGGAGTCAGCTCGGTTTCACCCTTGGGGGTGGCCTTACCAACCAGATAGTCGCCGGAACGGACCTCAGCGCCGATACGGATGATACCGTTCTCGTCCAGATCCTTCAGTGTATCCTCACCCACATTGGGGATATCCCGGGTGATTTCTTCCGGTCCCAGCTTGGTGTCGCGGGCTTCGGTCTCGTGCTCCTCGATATGGATAGAGGTGAAGACATCCTCCCGGACCAGACGCTCGTTCAGCAGAATGGCGTCCTCGTAGTTATAGCCTTCCCAGGTGACAAAGCCGATCAGCACGTTCTTACCCAGGGCAACCTCACCGTTTGCACAGGAGGGGCCGTCAGCAATGATCTGCTCACGGGTGACACGCTCGCCAACAGTGACGATGGGGCGCTGATTCACACAGGTACCGGCATTGGAACGGGCAAACTTGGTCAGCTTAACCGTTGCCAGCTCGCCGTCATCATAGCGGATGGTAATCTCGTCAGCGGAAACCGCAGTGACAACGCCGTCGCCGGTGGCCTTCAGACAGACCTCAGAGTCCACAGCTGCAGCATGCTCGATGCCGGTAGCAACGATAGGAGGCTCAGTGGTCAGCAGCGGCACAGCCTGGCGCTGCATGTTCGCGCCCATCAGTGCGCGGTTTGCGTCGTCATTCTGCAGGAAGGGGATGAAAGATGTGGCGATGGAGATCATCATTCTGGGAGATACGTCAATGTAGTCAATCACATTGCGGTCCACTTCAATGATCTCGTTGCGGTGACGGCAGGTAATACGGCTGTTAGCCAGACAACCATTCTCGTCCAGAGGTTCATTGGCCTGACCGATGTAGAACTCGTCTTCCACATCCGCGGTCATATAGTCCACCTGCTCGGTCACCTTACCGGTGGCCTTGTCCACTTTCCGGTAGGGAGCTTCCACAAAACCGTACTCGTTGATTTTAGCAAAGGTTGCCAGATAGTTGATCAGACCGATGTTGGGACCTTCAGGAGTCTCAATGGGACACATACGGCCATAGTGGGTATAGTGAATATCACGGACGCCGAAGGACGCACGCTCACGGCTCAAACCGCCGGGGCCCAGTGCGGACAGACGACGCTTGTGAGTCAGCTCTGCCAGGGGGTTATTCTGGTCCATGAACTGAGACAGCGGGGAGGAACCGAAGAACTCCTTGATAACAGCAGTCACAGGCCGGATATTGATCAGGCTCTGGGGGGTGACAGTGTCCAGATCCTGCACGGTCATACGCTCGCGGATCACGCGGTCCAGGCGGCTGAAGCCGATACGGAACTGGTTCTGCAGCAACTCACCCACGCAGCGCAGGCGGCGGTTGCCCAGATGGTCGATGTCATCGGGGGTGCCGATACCCACTGCCACGCAGTTGAGGTAATTGATGGAAGCCATAATATCGTCCACGATGATGTGCTTGGGCACCAGATCGTCAATGCGCTCAGCAATGGCGTCCTTCCAACCATCGGCGGGAACGGTCTCCAGCATTTCCTTCAGGACGCTGAAGCGGACTTTCTCCTTGACGCCGTACTCCTTGGGATCGAAATCCACAAACTTGGACATATCCACCATACGGTTGGAGAAGATCTTTACATTCTGATCGCCGATCTTCACCACAGCCTCGGAAACACCCAGATCGGACAATTCACGGGCGCGGGCGCGGGAGACGATCTCACCGGGCATAACCAGGATTTCGCCGGTCATGGGGTCAACAATGGGCTCTGCAACTTCCTGTCCGGACAGGCGGTGGCAGAGATCCATCTTCTTATTGAACTTATAACGGCCGACGGCGCTCACATCATAGCGGTGGGCGTCGAAGAGCAAGCCTTCCAGGTGAGCGATTGCAGTCTCCACCGTGGGAGGCTCACCGGGACGCAGGCGGCGGTAGATCTCCAGCAGGCCCTCTTCCCGGGTCTTGCAGGTATCCTTCTCCAAAGTTGCCAGAATGCGGGGATCCGCGCCGAAGAGATCCTTGATCTTTTCATCGGTGTCCACACCCAGCGCGCGGATCAGACAAGTGATGGGCAGCTTGCGGTTCTTGTCGATACGGACCCAGAACACGTCGGACAGGTCCGTCTCATACTCCAACCATGCGCCGCGGTAAGGAATGACCGTAGCAGTATAGGTGTGCTGGTCAGCTTTGCCCACATCATGGGTATAGTACATACCGGGGCTGCGGACGATCTGAGACACGATAACACGCTCAGCACCGTTGATCACAAAGGTGCCGCCGTTGGTCATCACAGGGAAATCTCCCATGAAGATCTCCTGCTCCTTGATCTCGTCAGTTTCGGTATTGCGCAGGCGCACACGCACCTTAATGGGCTTTGCATAGGTAGCGTCCCGCTCCTTGCACTCCTCGATGGTGTACTTGGGCTTGTCGTTCATGGTGTAATCCAAGAAACTCAGCTCCAGCTTGCCGGAGAAGTCACTGATTACGCCCATTTCCTTGAAAACTTCCCGCAAGCCTTCATCCAGGAACCACTGATAGGAGTCCTTCTGGATCTTCAGCATATTGGGCATTTCCAGGATTTCCTGATACTTTGCGTAAGACTTACGCATGGTCTTGCCAAACATCTGGTCCTTGACCATTGCCATATGGATCATCACAGCCTTTCTTTCGGTATGGATACCGGAATCATGTGTTGCCTAAGGTTTGATACGCACGGATTGGTTGTTAGTTTGTGATTTTTCACACTTGACAGCCGCACCGGCCTGTGGTATAATGCCTCATGCTGGGGAGAATCGATAAAATCGCATACTTCCACAGTATGGAAGACCATTCTATCACATATTTTTTTCTTTGTCAATTGATTTTTCCATTTTTTGCCTGGGCTTGACCCAGGTTTTTTTGCGCCGCAAAATCCCCCCTCTGCCCTGTCCTGCAGAGGGGGGATTATACATTATAATATAAGTAATATGATTTTACAGAGCAGAATAACCAAAACTGTTGACCAGTGCATCAATTGGTACACCCTTTTTGCAGTAGGGGCATTCCCGAAAATCACAGCTAACATAGTCGGGAAAGTCTTTCAAAGAGTACACAGAAGTCACAGGATGGCCATCGATTTCTTCCACCGCACTGTACATAGCCGCCACACCGGCTACATGACCGCCGTAATACCCGATGGCTTCCATACTTCTCTTGGCCGTGAAGCCGGTGGTCATGCTGGCCATCAGCACCAGTACGTGTTTGCCCTTGATCATAGGCTTAATGTTATCCCGGAAGATCATCTGGGAATTGGCGTTGTATTCCGGTTCTACCACATAAATGGTCTGATGGCGGTTAATGCTCATAAAGCCGCCCTTGGTCAGCTCATTGGCAAGGCAGGTGCCAATGACCGCAGTGCCGTCCAGGCACAGAATAGTATCGACAATGGTCGTGGAATCAAAATGGGGCACCAAGGCTTTCGCCGTTGCTTTCGCCTCACTCAGGCGAGTCTTTTGATAGGTGATATCCACATAGTAATTGATGTGAGAGTGGTTGGTGGCAAAGTGGCCGCGGGCATACCGCAAAGGGGCGCTGCTGTGCGGGGTCATTACTTCTGTCAATGTAATCATAAGTTTACCTCCATGGTCGTATAAAAGAAAAAAGCGTTCTTTCAGCCGGCAGAAGCGTTCTTCGCCGGACTATGAAAAAACGCTTTTTTTCATTGTACCGCATTTTATTCTGAAATACAAGGGATTTTTCCCTTCACAAAGCACAAATATTGATTATTGGTTTTGGATATTTTGCCGATCCAGCAGCATCTGTTCCTGCCGGCGGAACTGCCGTGCAATTACGGGACATATCTTCTTCTCCGCAATCATTTTATGCACCTGCTCAAAAGACGCCCACTGCACATCGTCAGTCTCACCCGGCAGCAGCACGATCTCTTCCAAAGGAATCTCCCGGCGGAGGCAGTAGTAGTCATAGTGAGTAAATCCATCCCGACCCGTGTCCAGCAGTTCAAACTCATCTTCAGCAGCCCGGATACCGGTCTCTTCCAAAAGCTCCCGGGCAATGGCCTGGCGGCTGGTCTCCCCCGCCCTTACGGCGCCGCCGGAGTTCTCCCAGGTGCCGGCAAAGGATTTTTCCGGTGCCCGGCGGGTCAGCAGAAGCTTGCCTTTTCCGTCATACACCCAGACGCAGACCACGAAACCGTACTCACCAGGATGCCACCGGGTGCCACGCAGGTGGACGCGACCTGTCAATTTTCTATATTTGTCATACACATCATTATACTCCACCTGTCGCACCCCCTTTATGCATGATAGCTTTTATAATATCATACTCATCGCCAAATAGCAACTGTCCTCCCCACGGAGAAGCGCAGCATCGTCTCTATCCTCACATTTTTTAGCAATTTTTGACATCCCCCTTTTGTCCACACTCCTCTTTTTTGTGAATACTGCTAGAAACAATGCCAGTATTTTAGCAAAAATACCCCCTTTCTTTCCGGGCAAAAATGTGATATGTTATGTGTGGATATAATGTGTAATTCTATGGTCTTTCGCACTATAAAAATATTTTCAAGGAGATGTATTCATGAACTTCCAAAAGAAACGCTGCATCGCCATGCTGCTGGCCGGTGGTCAAGGCAGCCGCTTAAAGGTTTTGACGGAGAAAACCGCAAAGCCCGCTGTCCCCTTCGGCGGCAAATACCGCATCATTGACTTCCCTCTGAGTAATTGTGTCAATTCCGGTATTGATACTGTGGGTATTTTGACCCAATATCAGCCTCTGGAGTTGAATGAGTACATCGGCAACGGTCAGCCCTGGGGTCTGAACAAAACCCATAGCTGCGCCCAGGTGCTGCCTCCCTATGAACGTCACGACAAGAAGAGCGGCTGGTACAAGGGCACTGCCAATGCAATCTATCAGAACATCGACTTTATCGAGCGTTTTAACCCCGACTATGTGGTAATTCTCTCCGGCGACCATATCTATAAGATGGACTACGATGCAATGGTGGAATACCATGAAAAGAACAACGCCTCCTGCACCATTGCTGTTCGGGATGTGCCGTTAAGTGAGGCCAGCCGTTTTGGTATTTTGAACACCAATCCCGACAATTCCATTTATGAGTTTGAGGAAAAACCCGCCAAACCCAAGTCCACTAACGCCTCTATGGGTATCTATGTCTTCAACTGGGATGTTCTCCACCAGGCGTTGCTGGATGACGAAGCAGATCCCAATTCCTCCAACGACTTCGGCAAGAACATCATCCCCAACCTGCTGAACGCCGGTCACAAGATGATGGCCTACCCCTTCGAAGGTTATTGGAAGGACGTCGGTACCATCGACTCCCTGTGGGAGGCCAATATGGAACTGCTGGGCAAGGAGCCGGAGTTTGACATCCGCGGCTCTGAGCGCACTCGTATTTACGCCCGGAACAACGCCCTCCCCTCTTCTTACATAGACGAGCAGGCAAAGACCATTAACTGCTTTATCGCAGAAGGCTCTGAGATCTACGGTACCGTCCGCCACAGTGTTATCTCCACCGGTTGTACCGTAGGTGAAGGCGCAGTGGTAGAGGACTCCGTGGTTATGCCCGGTGTCGTAATCGAATCCGGCGCCATTGTTCGCCACGCTATTCTGGGCGAGAACTCCAGAATCTGCCAAAATGCCGTGGTCGGCGGTGTGTTTGCCCCTGGCGAACAGAAAAACATCAGTGTGACCGCAAAGGGCACTGTTATCGAAAAGAACACCGTGCTTCTGCCCGGTGAAATGCGGTAAAGGAGGGTACGACTATGAACGCAATGGGTATTATCTTTGCTAACGACGCCACTGTTGGCGGTCTCAGCGACAAGCGTACCATGGGCAGTGTCCCCTTCGCAGGCCGCTACCGTCAGATCGACTTCCACCTCTCTAATATGGTTGCCGCAGGCATCCAGCACGTGGGCATCATCTCCCGTCAAAACTATCAGAGCTTGATAAATCACGTCGGCTCCGGTGAAGAATGGGGTCTGGAGCTGGAAGAGGGCGGCCTGGAATATCTGACCCCCTTCTCCATGTCTACCTCCCACAACTACCGCGGCAAGCTGGAGACCCTTTATGACGCAATGGGTTTCCTGAATTATGGTCCTGATGATGACTATGTATTTATGGCTGACTCCGCCATTTTGTACAACATTGATCTGTCCCGGGTGCTGAGTGCTCATATTGCCAGCGGCAAGGATATCACCGTAGTCACCAAGAGCGGCATCGCAGACAGCAAGAAGCAGCTGGATCTGGCCATTAAGCTGGATGAAAATGGCGAAATTACCGATATGGCCGTAGACTATGTGGCCCCCAGCGATTACCTGGCTTCCATGGACCTATTCGTCCTGACCAAGAGCCTGCTGAAAAAATTGGTGCGGGAACATATCTCCCGGAATCTGTTCCATATGGACAGAGATCTGGTGCTGGGTTCCTGGAAGAACGGCGAACTGACTGTTAATGTGTATCAATTCCCCGGCCTGGCTATGTTTAACGAATCTGTGGCAGAGTATTTCCGCAACTCCCTTACCCTGCTGGACAAGACCACCCGCCACGATCTGTTCTACTACAATCACCCTGTGTACACCAAAGTGCGCGACCGTGTACCCACCTACTACGGTGACCAGTCCAATATCGACAATTGCATCGTAGCTGACGGCTGTATGCTGGAGGGCGATGTGCGCAACTGTGTCCTGTTCCGTCAGGTGACCATCAAGGAAGGCGCAATACTGGAAAACTGTCTGGTTATGAACGACACCGTGATTGGCGAAAACTGTCAGTTAAAGAATGTCATTCTTGACAAGGATGTTGTGGTGCGCCCCGGCACTGTACTGGTAGGCACCACCTCCAACCCCATTATTGTCAAACGAGGAGAAATCGTATGAGAATTGCCATTTTGGCATCTGAAGGCGCGCCCTATGTAAAATCCGGCGGTCTGGGGGATGTAATGGAGGCGCTGCCCGCTGCCCTCTCCCGTATCCCCGGCAACGAGGTGGCTCTGCTGTTGCCCTACTATAAAAAGATTCTGGACAATCCCAAATACGAAGTGGAGCAGGTGGCCCAGTTCCATGTGGCTCTGGGCTGGCGGCAGCAGTATGCTGGCATCTATCGTCTAAAAAACCGGGCTGACAGCGTACAGGTCTATTTCATCGATAACCTCTACTATTTTGGCGGTCGGGAAGGCGCAATCTATGGTGACAGCGATGACGGAGAGCGGTTCGCTTTCTTCTCCAAAGCCTGCCTGGATGCCCTGGTATCCTTGGATTTCATTCCCGATGTGATCCAGTGCAACGACTGGCAGACTGCCCCCGTTCCTGTGTTCCTGAAGTCCCAGTATTATCCCTTCTTCCCCAACACCCGTTGTATGTTCACCATTCACAACATCGAGTATCAGGGTTGGGCCCAGGGAGATTTCTTTGACAATGTGCTGGCACTGCCTTGGGAATACCGGGATCGTCTGGACATGGGCGGTGCTGTGAATACCATGAAGGGCGCCATTGAAACCGCCGATCTGGTGACCACCGTTTCGGAAAGCTATGCCCGGGAGCTGATGTACCCCTACTATGCCCACGGCCTGGACTCTGTTCTTGCCGGCAATGCCGGTAAACTCACCGGCATCACCAACGGTATTGATGTGAATACCTTTAATCCCGACACCGACCCTGCCCTGCCCTGCCACTACAATGCAGATACCTTCATAGAAGGCAAAGCCGCCTGCAAGGCCGCCCTGCAGAAAGAGGTTGGTCTGCCCGAAAAACCCGATGTGCCTCTGATGGTAATGGTGACCCGGCTTGCCGGCCACAAGGGCCTGGATCTGTTGTGCCACATTGCCCGAAGACTGTTGTGGGAAGAGGATTGCCAGCTGCTGATCCTGGGCACGGGCGAAGCCCACTACGAGCAGTTCTTCAAAGATCTGCAGCGAGAGTTCCCTGACCGGGTTGCGGCTAAGATCACCTTTAATCTGGCACTCGCCTCCCGGATTTACGCCGGCGGTGACATCTATTTGATGCCCTCCAAGAGTGAGCCGTGCGGTCTGAGTCAGATGAACGCCATGCGCTATGGCACAGTGCCTGTGGTGCACGCCACCGGCGGTCTGAGAGATACCGTTCCCCCCGTGGACGAAAAGGGTGAAGGCGGTCTCGGCTTTACCTTCCAGAGCTACAACGCCGACGATTTCCTGTGGGCGCTGAAGCGCTGCCTGGATCTGTACAAGAATGACAGGCCTCAGTTCCGTGCCCTGCAGCTGCGGGATATGCAGCAGGACTTCAGCTGGGACAAACCGGCCAGTCGTTATATGGAACTGTTCCACAAGATGCTTGAACAGTAAATGCTTTCAAAACCGGGGCGTACTGCCCCGGTTTTTTCTTGACCTTTTACGGAATATGCCGTATGCTATGGGCAAGGTAATTTTTCACATTTAGGGGTAATTCCATGCGTATTCTTTTTGACTCTCAGCAATTGATCCACAAAGAGCCTTTCGGCACGCTCTCCCAGGGGCAGATTTGCCAACTGAATATCCACATCCCTTCCTCCGTAGGCGCAGTCAAAACCGAGTGCCTGCTGGAGCTCCACGACGGCTCATACACCCAAGTGGCTGTACTGGAAAAGTCTTCCGAGAAAGGCACTTATGACATTTTTTCCGGCAGTTTCTCTATGGACAGACCGGGACTGTATTTCTACTACTTCCGGATTTACAAGCCAGAGGGGTCATTCCGCCTTTTCAAACAGGGTCACGATACCAATATGGAGGCCGGCGACCGGTGGCAGCTAACCTGCACACCGGCTGATTTCGTCACGCCCGATTGGGCAAAGGGCGCTGTGATCTATCAAATCTTCCCCGACCGGTTCTGCAAAGTGGGTTCTCCTGATCTGACCGGAAAAATTGAGCCGTACATCGTCCACGAACGCTGGGAAGATGAGGTGCACTGGCAGCCGGACGAAAATGGAGTTGTGCAAAACAACGACTTTTTCGGCGGTAATTTCCAGGGAATCGCCTCAAAAATGGACTATATTGCCTCTCTTGGAGTAAAAATCATTTACCTTAATCCCATCAGCAAAAGCTACTCCAGCCACCGATATGACACCGGTGACTACAAGACACCCGACCCGATGCTGGGAACCGTTGAAGACTTCCAGTTGATGTGTCAGGCCGCCCACGAAAAAGGCATCAAGGTGATCCTGGACGGGGTGTATTCCCACACCGGCTCCAGAAGTCCCTATTTCCAGGCCGCCTGCGCTTCCAAAGATTCCCCCTTCTACACCTGGTACACCTTCCATCATTATCCTGATGACTACAACGCATGGTGGGGCTTTGATACTCTGCCCACAGTGAACAAGATGGATCCTTCCTTTATGGACTATATTATTGACAGTGAAGATTCCGTGGTAGCCCACTGGCTGAAGCTGGGCGCCGACGGTTTCCGGCTGGATGTGGTGGATGAGCTTCCCGACGCGTTTGTTCTTCGACTGAAGAAGCGTATCCGACAGATCCGCCCCGATGCGTTGCTCATAGGGGAGGTTTGGGAGGACGCCTCCAATAAGATCGCTTACGGGATCCGCCGCCGGTACTTTGCCGACGGAGCGCTGGACTCCTGCATGAACTACCCCTTCCGCACTGCCATACTCAATTTCCTCAAGGGTTGGGACGACGGCAGTCGTTTGAAGGAAACGGTGATGACCATCGCCGAGAACTATCCTCCCCAGGTGCTTTCCTGCAATATGAATCTGCTGGGTACTCACGATACCCCCCGGATTCTTACCGCCCTAGTGGATGATTTCAGCGGCAGCCGGGAGGACTACGCCAAACGAAAGCTCTCCGACGAAGCCTTGGAATCCGCACAGCAGCGGCTCTTCGTGGCATCCTTCCTTCAGTTCACTCTTCCTGGCGCGCCCAGTATATACTACGGCGACGAGGTGGGTATGGAAGGCTTTGCCGACCCCTTTAACCGCCGCACCTTCCCCTGGGGCAAGGAGGATCAGCGCCTTCTGGCCCATTACCGGAAGTTGGGCATGCTCCGAAACAACTGTGAAGCCCTACGCCTTGGTGATATCCAATTCTTCCAGGCTTCCGGCTGCAATCTTGGCTTTACCCGCAGCTATCAGGGTAAACAGATCGCGGTCTTTATCAACCGTAGTGACGCGCCCTGGGAGATTCCGGCAGGCAAGATGCTTATGGAACACAATGTGCATTCCCTCGCGCCTGCTTGGCTATGCGTTGAGCCTATGGGCTACTGCATTATGGAGATAAAATAATGGAAAAAGAATACTTTTTAAGCGGCTACTGCCGCACCACCGATGAAAGCCGTATCGTGACTGTTGTGACGGAAAACGCCTGTTTGACCGAGGTGGATTGCTGCTATGAACACTGCGTCCACTCCCCCGCCTGCAACATTGCCAAAGAGATCCGGGAGCTAGTAAAAGAATAACCATCAACGGGAGATACTCTCTATGAAATACATTCCCCAATTTCTGTATATCTTGCTGTTCTCCTTACTGGGGGAACTGCTGCAGGCGGTGATCCCTCTGCCAATCCCGGCGGCTATCTATGGTCTGGCACTGCTTCTGATTGCCCTGGCAACCGGCCTTCTAAAAGAGGAAAAAGTCTCCGGTGCTGCGGATTTTCTCATTTCTGTGATGCCTGTTTTATTTATTGCCCCGGCCGTGAAGATTCTCCAGTACTGGGAGCTGATTTCCTCTCAGCTGGCGGCGATTTGCATCATTACCGCTGTGTCCACCTGGGTAGTATTTGCCGTCAGTGGCCTTGTGACCAAGTGGCTGCAAAAGAGAAAGGCAGGTGAGGAAAATGGCTGATTTTCTTACAGGGCTGCCCCTTTTTTGTCTTGTATTGACTGTAGGCGCGTTCCAGATAGGCCTCTGGTGTCAGAAAAAGACACGCTCAGCTCTGTGCAATCCCATTCTCATCGGCGCGATTTTGGTGATTGGAGTGCTGCTGGTCACCGGTATTGATCCGGAAACATATCAGGAAGGCACCACCGGTCTTTCCTGGCTCTTGACCCCCGCCACCATCTGCCTGGCTGTACCGCTATACCGGCAGCTGAAGTTGCTGAAAAAGAGCCTGCCCGCGATTTTGGCAGGTGTTGCCGCAGGCACATTCGCCAGCCTGATCTGCATTTTCTTCCTGTGCCGGCTGTTTGGTCTGAACGAGCAGATCTCCGTATCCCTGCTGCCAAAATCTATTACCACAGCCATGGGCATCGTGCTGGCGGAGCAGAACGGCGGCATCTCCGCCCTGACCTCAGTGATTATCATTGTCACCGGTATTTTGGGCAGTTTCTCCGGCTTCATTCTGTGCCGGATCTTCAAACTGAAGGATCCCATCAGCCAGGGTGTGGCCTACGGCACTGCCTCCCATGTGGTAGGCACATCCCGAGCCACGGAACTCTCCTCCCTTACCGGTGCGGTGAGCAGCTTATCCCTGGTAGTAGCTGGTATTCTAACCGCCTTGCTCTTCCCCATCGTGTGTAAGTTTTTGTGATTTTCTCCGCCGCTTCTCACAGCGGCGGAGCTCTTTTTTTGTCCCTTTATCAAAAGCACCAAAATCCCCCCTCCGGGGATAGTAATTTCGGTCGATTTGTGGACAAAACAACAATTGACTTTCGGCATCAAACCGAGTAGAATAATACTGATATATTATGTGTCGACGTATGTCTTCACAAATCATTATATAGGAGGAAATCACATTGAAGGATTGGGCATTCTTAACTACTGTCGAGGAGATGGAAGCCGCCACCAACGAACTGCTGGAAACCGCACACAAGGTTGGCGCTGACACCTGGCAGCAGAGAGTCAAGAATCAGACTCCCCACTGTGGATTCGGCGAAGCAGGTACTTGCTGCCGCATCTGCTCTATGGGTCCTTGCCGCATCACCCCCAAGAGCCCCAGAGGCATTTGCGGCTGTGACGTGCACGGTATCGTTGCACGTAATTATCTGATTTTCACCGCCGGCGGCAGCGCAACGCACTCCGACCACGGCCGTGAGATCATGCACACCCTGCACCAAACCCGCGAAGGCGGCAACTATCAGGTCAAGGATCCTGAGAAGCTGATCCGCATCGCCAAGGAGTGGGGCGTAGAGACCGAGGGTAAGGACATTTACGATCTGGCCCACGAAATGGCTGAGGTCGGCCTTATGGAATACGGCAAGCCCTTCGGCACCCAGCGTTTTGTTGAGCGTGCTCCCGAACACACCCAGGAGCTGTGGGAAGCCGCCGAAATCACCCCCCGCGCCATCGACCGGGAAGTTTCCCAGTCTATGCATATGACCCATATGGGTTGCTCTTCCCTGTCCGAGGCTCTGATCCGTCAGGCTCTGCGTGCAGGTCTGAGTGACGGCTGGGGCGGCTCTATGATGGGCACCGAGTTCTCCGACGTTATGTTCGGCACTCCCAAGCCCATCGACACCACCGCAAACATCGGTGTTATGGAAAAGGAAAACGTCAACATCGTTGTTCACGGTCACGATCCTTCTCTGTCTGAGATGATCGTTTACTACGCAAACGATCCCGAGATGATTGCCTATGCCAAGGAAATGGGCGCAAAGGGCATCACCGTTTCCGGTGTGTGCTGCACCTCCAACGAGGTCACTATGCGTCACGGTATTCCCATGGCCGGCAACTATCTGAACCAGGAGAACGTGGTTCTCACCGGCGCTTGCGAAGCCATCGTTGTGGACGTGCAGTGTATTTTCCCTGCCCTGGGTCCCCTGTCCAAGTGCTTCCACACCAAGTTCATCACCACCTCTCCCGTTGCACGGATCCCCGATTCCGAGTTCATCCAGTTCTCTGCTGAGACCGCTGGCGACAGCGCTAAGGCAATCGTGAAGATGGCCATCGAGAACTTCAAGAACCGCAACCCTGAGCTGGTACATATCCCCAACCAGAAGCAGAATGCCCGTGTCGGCTACTCTGTTGAAGCCATCAAGAAGGTTCTGGACGGCGTCGCCAACTCCCAGCTGGACGAGTTCGGCACCACCAAGCCTCTGATCGAGTGCGTCCACTCCGGTGTCCTCCGCGGCGCTGTGGCTAGGGTTGGCTGTAATAACCCCAAGGTCCGTCCCGACACCGCTCACATCGGCCTGATGAAGAAGATGCTGGAGAACGACATCATCGTCATCACCACCGGTTGTTCCGCTCAGGCTGCCGCCAAGGCTGGTCTGATGGATCCCGAGAAGGCTAAGGAATACTGCGGCGCAGGTCTGAAGCGTGTCTGCGAACTGGCCGGCATTCCTCCTGTTCTGCATATGGGCTCCTGCGTTGATATCTCCCGTATGATGATCCTGGCATCTGACATCGCCAAGGACTGGGGTATCAACATTTCCCAGGTTCCTGTAGTGGGCTGCGCTCCCGAATGGATGTCCGAGAAGGCCGTCTCCATCGGCAACTACGTTGTGGCTACCGGTATTGAGACTTTCCTGGGCGTTGATCCCTACTCCAAGGGTTCTACCGAAGTCACCGAGCTGCTGCAGGGTGAAAACGGTATCAACAAGTGGGTTGAAGCGAAGTTCGTTGTGGATACCGACATTGACGCCCTGGGCGACAAGATGATCGCTTGCATCGAAGCCAAGCGCGCTGCTCTGGGTATCTGATGAAAGTTGCAATTACCGGCAAGGGCGGTGTGGGAAAAACCACACTGTCCTCCACCCTGGCAAGGCTTTATGCCGACGAGGGACGCACGGTCCTGGCCGCCGATGTGGATCCGGATGCCAATCTGGGTCTGGCTCTGGGCTTAAGTCAGGAGGAAGTGGACGAGATCGTACCCATTTCCAAAATGCGTACTCTGGTGGAAGAACGTACCGGCGCCAGCGCCGCCAACAATTTCTTCAAGCTTAATCCTCAGGTGTCTGACATTCCGGACACCTTCTCCAAGGAGATCAATGGCGTGAAGCTACTGGTTATGGGCACTGTAGATGTGGGCGGTAGCGGCTGTGTCTGTCCCGAGCACGTGATGCTCAAGTCCATCCTGTCCGCGCTGACCTATCGGAAAAACGATGTGGTCATCATGGATATGGAAGCCGGTCTTGAACACCTGGGCAGAGGTACCGCGGCAAATATGGACCAGTTTATTGTGGTCATTGAGCCCGGCGCCCGCAGCGTACAAACCTATCGGAATGTAAAGCGCCTTGCAAAGGATTTGGGTGTGAAACGAGTAAGAGTTGTGGCCAATAAGGTCCGGGACGAGCAGGATGAAGCCTTCATCCGTGACGCCATTCCCGCTGAGGATCTTCTGGGCTGCATCCACTACAACACCGAAGTAATTGACGCAGACCGTCAGGGAAAATCACCCTACGACTTCAGCCCCACAGCAATCGAAGAAATTCGAAACATCAAAGCGATTCTGGATCGCGATGAACTTGATTAATAATAGGAGGAAATACCGTGACACTTTTTGATAGAGTTTTTGGCGGCAATGACTACAACTACGAACGTACTGTAGCCGCAATTGACGCTGCCATCGCTACTTACGGCGAAAACGAGCCTGTTGGTTTCCCCGAGACCGCTTACGCCCTGCCCTGCTACTACGGCGTGACCGGTGTCAAGATTACTACACTGGCTGAAATGAAGGCCGCAATGGATGTCATTAAGAGCAAGATGACCCGGAACAACCGTCTGCATGACGCATTTGAGTCCGGCATTGCATCCGCTCTGTGCGCAGAGTTCCTGGAAGCTCTGAAGTACATCCACGGCGCTACTCCCTACGCTGAGCCCGAAATGGGCCACCTGACCGACGCATTCGTGCGTAATCTGGGCGTTCCTCTGGTCACCGGCGATATCCCCGGTGTTGCCGTTATCATCGGTGGCGCTGACGATCCCGCTGAGACTGTGAACCTGGCTAAGTCCTACCAGAATCAGGGTATGCTGGTCACTCTGACCGGTGAAGCCGTCCGCCACATTTCCGAATCCGGCATGAAGACCGGCGAAGGCGTGCGTATGTGTCCCCTGGGCTACGAGATGCAGTCCGTCATCCATGTCGTTTCCGTTGCTGTGCGTGCCGCACTGATCTTCGGCAACATCACCCCCGGCGACTTCCCCGCTCTGGCAAAGTACACCATGGACCGTGTCCGCGCATTCGTCAACGCCTACAAGCCCCTGTCTGACGAGATCGTGTCCTACGGCGCCGGCGCTATCTGCCTGGGCTTCCCCGTCGTTTCCAACGAGACCGAGAATATGTTCCGTGTTCCCAAGTCCCTGATTCAGCAGCTGGACACTGAGAAGTGGAATGCCACCTCTCTGGAAGCACGCGACATCAAGATCAAGATCACCAACATTGACATCCCCGTTTCCTATGCTACCGCTTTCGAAGGCGAGATCATTCGCCGGGGCGATATGCAGGTGGAAGTGGACGGCTCCCGTGTGGACTGCTTTGAGCTGGTTCAGACCAGAGAAGCTGCCGAGATCGAGGATCACAAGATCACCGTTGTCGGTCCCGAGCTGGATGCTGTGGAAGTTGGCTCCAAGATCTCCCTGTCCTACACCATCGAGGTTGCAGGCAAGGCTATGCAGGCCGACTTCGAGTCTGTTATGGAACGTAAGATCCACGCATGGCTCAACTGCATTGAAGGCGTTATGCACACCGGTCAGCGCGATATGATCCGTGTTCGTATCTCTAAGGCTGACTTTGAGGCTGGTTTCCGCTTCAAGCACATCGGTGAGGTTCTGTACGCCAAGATCAAGAGCGAGTTCGAAGCTGTTGTTGACAAGTGCCAGGTGACCATTGTTGTGGACGCCGAGCAGAACAAGGAACTGCGCGCTAAGGCCAACGAGATCTTTGCAAAGCGTGACGACAGACTGAAGTCTATGACTGACGAGTCCGTCCCCGTTTACTACACCTGTATTATGTGTCAGGCCTTCTCCCCCAGCCACGTATGTATCGTCACTCCCGAGCGTCTGGGTCTGTGCGGTGCCGTGTCCTGGCTGGATGCTAAGGCTACCAACGAGCTGGATCCCGCTGGTCCCTGCCAGGTCGTTCCCAAGGAACGCTGCACGGACGAGCACCTGGGTCGCTATGACGATGTGGACGAGGCTATTGCCAAGTACTCTCATGGCGCTCTGGAGCGAATCACTCTGTACTCCCTGTTCCAGGATCCTATGACCTCCTGCGGTTGCTTCGAGTGTATTTGCGGTGTTGAGCCCTGCTCCATGGGCGTTGTCATCACCACCCGTGAGCATGCCGGCATCACTCCTCTGGGTATGAGCTTCTCCGATATGGCCTCCATGACCGGTGGCGGTGTTCAGACTCCCGGCTTTATGGGCCACGGCAAGCAGTTCATCTCCTCCAAGAAGTTCATTAAGGCTGAAGGCGGCCCCGGCCGTATTGTTTGGATGCCCAAGGAACTGAAGGAGCAGGTCCGCGAGCGTCTGGATGCAACTGCGCTGGAGCTGTACGGTGTTGAGAACTTCACCGATATGGTTGCTGATGAAACCATCTGCACCGAAGATCCCGAGCAGCTGCTGGAGTACCTGGGCACTGTGGGTCACCCCGTTCTGTCCATGGAACCCTTCGATATGTAATAACAATAACAAAACCCCGTAGCCGAAACTCGGTGGTTATTAACGAGTAAAACCACGGCGAAATAAGTGAAGCCTGCACAGATCTGCTTTAAATCAGTCTGTGCAGGCTTTTTATATCTATTTCTTTTTACTTATCAAAGATGCGGTAGACTCTGATTATACCAGAGATGCCTCTCTCTTCTACAGTAAGGATATAGTCGCCGTCAATATCCCCGATTTCCCCTTTTAAACGCTTTTTAGCTATTACTTTTGTGTTTCCGTCAACGATTGCAAATGTACTTTTGCAATCGTACAACACAAGTCGTTCCTTTGCGTCAAAACCCAATTTAAGAAAACCGCGAGGAAGTAAAACCGTCTTTCCTCGGTATGCGGTTGGTGCAGTATCCGAAAAGATCAACTTCGGCGGGTGTGTCTCATATCGATAGTCAGGGTTGTGCCCTTCGTATGGGCGATAATATGGTTTATCCGCTCCATTGCATCTCATTTCCTCTTCAGAAATGAATTGCACTTTTCCATTATGGAAGCGAGCCGGAACGCGCCGGGTTCCGGTAAATTTATCCTTAGAATAGAGATAATAATGTATATTAAAGCAAGGCAAACGTCGAACTTGCTTTTTGTCAAACCATTCCAGATGCCAGTCTGCACCATCAAGCAAGCCCTCAAGTTCCTGAACCAGTTCCACCTGGATTGCAGAGGCGTTTCCTGTCAGCTTTTTTTCTGCTGCTATATGCTCTTTATACAACCTGTCACCGCGAGTCCGTGCGAGTTCTCCATTTTCTTGGTCTGCTAATTCACAAAACGGCAGCAAGCAAACTCCAAAAAACTCTTCCAGAAGTTGAATTTGGAAATCTATGTCTGTGCAACTTAGGATTCTTGAGAATCGGCGCTTGCTCTCATCTGTATATCCGATCAACCTTGGAATCTGATATAGATTTTTATTGGGACCAGTTCCATCTCCAGAGTAAGAAGCAACCAGCTTGCCGTGCAAATATAAATTCAGATACAGGAATTCATCATCAAATTCATAAAACCAAAGCACGGGAGCATTAACGGATTTAGATAGATTCTTTGCCATTCTTTTTGTCACTTCAGGGTCATATAAATCCTCATCCTCTGCCCAAAGTGTTTGCCATCCCTTGGAAAAGCACCGAAAGGTAAAATTTTTAAGGGCAACAGGCTCTGTGGAATAGATATGGATGCTGCTAAATGTAGTTCCCATGATTATCCCTCCCATATTAAATATATCACGCGGTTTTCTGTTTTTCCAGTAAAATATAGCAAAATACTTATTTCTAGGTGTCTCTTGGCATTTTTTCCTTTGGCGCACATAGCATCCTGCTGCCCGCCAAACGTAATGTACCCAGCGATTCCCCTGATCCACAATAGAAAACCGGAAGATCAAACGATCTTCCGGTAATGCCCCCTGTAAAGGCTACGGGGTTTCCTTTTTATTCTTCCAAGCTTTTACCGGTATCCCGGTAGGCACTGTCTATGGGGCTGACACGGTCCGCTTCCGTCTGGTAGCGGCCAACGACCTTTGCCGCCAGATCTACGGGGAGAATCGTACCCGCGCCGGCTACACAGCCGCCGGGACAAGCCATACCCTCCAGCAGATAGCCGTCGTACTTGCCGGCCTTGGCCATAGCCATCAGCTTGCGGCAGTCCCGCAAGCCCTCTGCCCGGGCCGTCTGAATCTCTCTGTCGGGGCAGGTCTCCTTGGCAAGATCCGCCACCGCTTTGGCCACACCGCCCGCAACAGCAAAGCCACGGCCTGCTGCGGAGCCCTCATTCAGGTCAAACATCGGCTCAATTTTCTCGAAATCGATCTCCTTGGCCTCGAACATACCCTGCAGCTCTTCAAAGGTCAGTACAAAATCCACATCGGAGCGAATGTCCGCCCGAATGGCCTCCAGCTTCTTGGCAGCGCACGGGCCCACGAAGACTACCTTGCAGCCGGGATACTGTTTTTTCATCAACCGGGCAGTGAAAACCATGGGCGTCAGGGTCATAGAGATATTCTTCGCCTCGCTGGGGTAGAGTTTGTAGATCATAGAGTGCCAGGCAGGGCAACAAGATGTTGCCATATACTTTTGCTCCTGGGGCACTTTTTCAAGGAAATCTTTTGCCTCCTCAATGGTACACATATCCGCACCCACGGCCACTTCAACAATCCGGGCAAAGCCCAGCTGCTTCATAGCGGCAATAAACTTACCAGGGGTGGAGTGCTTGCCAAACTGACCGATGAATGCTGGCGCAACGATGGCGATCACCTTATCACCCTTCATAATGGACTGGATCACCTGGAAGATCTGGCCCTTGTCCACGATTGCACCGAAGGGACAGCTGACCAGGCACTGGCCGCAAGCCACGCATTTGTCCTGATTGATCACCGCCCGACCATACTCATCAGAGTCGATGGCGTCCATACCGCAAGCGCCCTGGCAGGGACGCTCGATATGCACGATAGCATTGTAGGAGCATGCCTTGGCACATTTTCCGCAGCGGATGCACTTGTCCAGGTCGATGAGGCTCTTGCCGTTGACAAAGGAAATGGCGTCCTTAGGACACACCTTCTGACAGGAGGCCGCCAGGCAATTCTGGCACAGATCTGTCACGCTGTACCGATTGGTGGGACAAGCATGGCAGGCATAGGGAATGATATTGATCAGAGGAGGCTCGTAGTACTGCTCAGCAACCGCGGCAGCATCCATACCTTCCGTCATAAGCGAGCGGGTCTGGACTGGCCGGATGGACAGACCCATGGCCAGCCGCACACGCTCACCGGCGATGGCTCGTTCCAGAAACACAGACTCCCGGTGCAGGGGGCGATCACCGGGAACGATCACGTAGGGCAGATCCTCCGCCCGGGAGTAGTCGCCGCCGGCGTAGGCCATTTTAGCCACTTCGGTAAATACTTTCTTTCGAATATCTGTAATCAGAGATGGAATGCCTCTCATGATACTCCTCCTAAATAAGCTGTTTTCTACGCAGAATCCTAGTCTTTCACAACAATTATAACAATATCCCGAAAATAGTCAAGGGTGACGGATTTCACTTCTTGCTATTCTGGTTTGCAATTCGTGCCGGGATATTTTGCCGTGTATTTTTCGGTTGCTTTTTCCATAGCTTTCCTATATAATACAAAATGATCAGCCGCAGGCTTTTCGTATCCGGATGTGGCTCAGTTTGGTAGAGCGCTTGCTTTGGGAGCAAGATGCCGCAGGTTCGAATCCTGTCATCCGGACCAAAAATCGACAGGTTTCGACCTGTCGATTTTTTATCCATTGCGAAAGCAATGGTATATCATCACGCGCAAGCGTGCATCTCATCACCGAAGGTGTATATCATCAGCCGCAGGCTGCATTTCTTTTCGCAATGATGATATACAAAACTTCGTTTTGATGATATGCAATTCCTGTGGAATTGATGATATACACGGCTTTCGCCGTGATTTATGTGAGGGTTCGAATTCATACGCAATAATACCGAAAATATCTTTTTCGTAGCCCATAGCCATATCGAGTGTCCACAACGGATTTAGCCGTTGTGGACACTCGATTTTTCTTGATTGTTCCTTACATTTTTGATATAATGAAGATGAAAGGAAGTGATCGCATGAGAAAAAATCTCGTTAAGTCAGTATGTGTCATCATTTTGACAGTGCTTATACTTTGCAGCGGATGCACCGCAGTCTTACAAGAATTAGAAAATGCAGAAGTTCGCCAAAGTACTGAAGGAATGCTAGATGCATTGATTGCAAACGACTTCCAAACCGCCTATTCGTTGGTCAATAAGATCTGCGCTGAGGAAGATTTCAAGCCTGCATTTACGCAAATGCAGGAGCTTCTTGGAAATGTGGATACCTACGAACTGAAATTACTGTCCATTTACACAAATGGCACTCTAACCAATGGGCAAAAAGTTAGTTCTGTCAGCTCTGTTTATGAAATGACGACCCAAAGCGGTAGAATAATTGTTAGTATTAGAATGGATGACCAAGTTGGTTTGAACAGTTTCTATTTAACTCCCTATGAAAAAACAGATTATTATTTTACCGGCACGCTGAATAACCTGAAGGATGCCACTGGAGCGCAGTGGGGCTTTCTGCTGCTAAATGTGATTGCGATCGGTTTCACTGTATTTGCCCTTGTAGATTGCAGCCGCCAAAAAATCAAGAAGAAGGCACTGTGGATACTGCTACTACTCCTAGGCTTTATTTCCCTTGGTGCAACGATTTCCTCTACAAGCTTCAGACTGAATTTTAATGTGGGGTGGATCACTGCATATTCCGCTTTGATTCGTTATGGGTCTGGCACTGTTATGCTCCGGCTAATGCTACCTGTAGGTACAATCATTTATTTTGCTATGCGGCGTTCTCTGCTAAAGGAAAGTACGCCGGCCATTGTCACTTCCGAAAAAGAACCGGAGACTATGGAGGAAGAAATCCCCTCAGATCAGCAACCCAACTCGGTGCTGATGGACGACCAGACAGAGGCTACAACCGATACTCGCCAAGAGCAAGGATAAACGAGGTTTGTTGATTGCAAAAGCCGTTGGTATTACTCACTTTTTGCTTAAATCCTATAAAACAACTCGTACCATTCAGCTACAGATTACCTTTTTGGTAAGCTGTAGCTGAATTTTTTTCATGAACTAGATTCACATTCATACAAAAAGATCGCTTCTACAGAGAAGCGATCTTTTTTCTTATTTGTCACCGATCATAATACTGATGATTTCCTCGTCGGTTTGGCGCATGCCGATGCTGGCCAGGCGGCCAACATTGATGATGGTATTCTCAACGCCCTTCACCACGATACCGTCGCCGCCGTAGAACTGCTCGTCCTGCTGCTGCATCTGCATGCCCAGCAGACCGGCCTCTACCGCAGACGCAATTTTCGCTGCGCAGCTGGCTTTTGCGCCATCACAGATCATACCGGAATTGATCGCCACCGCATTCACGATGGTATGGGCGATCTCTCGGTACTTTCCGCCGTACAGATAGGTAATACCTGCCCCTGCACCGCAGCCTGCAGAGGTAGCACCGCAGTAGGCAGACAGGCGGCCGATACCCGTTTTCAGGTGTATCGTCACCAAATTGGACACCGTCAGCGCCCGATACAGAGCCTCGCCACTGACTCCCAGCTCCTCCGCATAGACAATGACCGGAATCGACGCGGTCATCCCCTGGTTGCCGCTGCCGGAATTGATCACCACCGGCTTTTCGCAGCCGCTCATTCGAGCATCAGATCCGGCCGCAGCCCAAGCTTTCGCCCGGTTATAAACTGTATCGCCGTAGGCGTTCAGCAGGACTGTGCCGATGTTGGCGCCCCATTTTCCCGACAACCCCTCCCGGGCAATCGCCATATTGTAATCAATCTGCCTGTCCAGGATCTCTTTGACATCCTCGATATCTACACAATCGGCAAAGGCAACGATCGTCTCCACATTCAGAAGCGTATGATCTGTCTTCTCAACCTGCTTGCCCTGGACATATTCCCGGTCAATAAATACCGTATCATTCTTTTGCAGACGGATCACATTGGTATGGCCGCCGGCAATCTGTACGAAGGCGGAGTCCTCCCCGGCCGTCATGGTGATCTGAATATCAAATATGTAGTCACTGTCCGACGGTGCAATATCAAAGCTGGCAGATTGCAAATAGGTGGCAATCTCCTCCATCTGCTCCAAAGCGACCCGGGAAATAACCTCCAGCTGGGCATCCGCATCGCCTGCAATGATGCCGGCGGAGGCCGCCGCTGCAATACCCCGCAAGCCGCCTGTGTTAGGCACGACCACGCTCTTGACATTCTTGATGATATTGGCGCTGACGCGGATCTTCACCCGCTCAGGAACAGCGCCCAGCGTCTTTCTTGCTAATGCCGCGGCATAAGCAACCGCAATCGGCTCTGTGCAGCCCATTGCAGGCACCAGTTCCTCCCGCAAGATATTTACATAGGCATCATAAATGGTCTTATCTATCTGTTTTTTCAATGCCATCACCTCAATGATTTTCATTTGCCTTTCGCAGCCGTCCCAGCAGGTCGCCCTGCAGGTAGAAGGTGGTTTCAAAATGCATAAATCGGTCCGTATTCCGATCCCACAGGAGCAGCAGCTTCGGGGGAAAGTCCTCATCGCTTTGCCAGAACTGCAGCATCACCGGGAAAAACGGTGTCACAGAGAATCGGCAGGTCAAGTCTGCGCCAGCGATCGGCGGTTGCAGAACGCCACCCAGCTTTTCACAGGCGGTCCTCAATTCATCCAGCCGGCCGTCAAAAAGCTTGGCATATTTCCCGGTGAAGCCTTCGGTTTCCGTGACGCCGGTGACCACGAATGTCCCCACTGCGCACCACTGTCCCAGCAGTTCCGGTGCCGTTTCCCCCTTGTGGTAGCACAACAGATCATAGACCGTCATCACCGTACCATAGTCCCGGCATTCCCACCATCCGCTTTCTGCGCGCTCCTCTACTGTGCCTGTTTTTCTGCTGATGCGACAGGGTGTATTGAGATATGTCAGGTAGATATAATTTTCGTCTGCTTCCAGCTGAAACTTGCAAATCAGCCGTTGCTGATCATTCTCCAAAAAGATCCTCTTGCCAATATCCACCTGCAGGTCGTAGTTTGATGTGGGTTTCTCCATAAATATTTCCTTATTTCAGATCAGTTCCAAGTCATCATAGGACTGGTCAATGAGAACATACTCGCAGCCATTGGAAACACAGCAAGCAAGATTATATTCGTTCTCAGCAATCAGTGCCTCCTTGTCAATTTCGTTCCCAAGGCGGCGCTCAATGGTGTTTGCGTATTGCACCACATCGTCAAAATACTTTTCCAAATAGGACCGGGACATCACCAGGCACAGATAGCGAATGTATCGCAGGTAGGTTTCATCAAAGTCTTTCTGCCAGTCAAAGGGAATATAGCAGCCCTCCACTACAAGATGTTGCTCATTCTCAATGGCTGTCTTCACTATCTCCCGGACAATAGGCCACAGATAACCGGTCAGTTGATCATCATCCATGGGGGTCAGTTTTGTCTGACCGCTGCGAATCAAACCCATCTTCAGGTGATCGATGGACAGATACGGGCAGCGGTATTTTTCAAGGAGTTTTTGGGCGTAAGCCGTTTTCCCTGTATGGCTGGCGCCGCCGATCAGTATGACCACAAGTCTTCCTCCGTTTATCCTCTCAATTCCTGCCATCTCTCCCTGGTCAGCAAGGAGGTATGGCCCGTGCGTTTCTCGTTCATCTGCTTTACATCCAGGCCGTGGGTAGTATACCGGTAGACAAAGCCCAGCTTTTCCTGCACCCGGCGAGACTTTTCATTTCCTTCATAATAGCCGCACCATACCGCCCGCATTCCCAGGTCTTCAAAAGCGTGGCGGAGCAGCTCCCGGGCAGCCTCTGGAATCAGGCCCTGCCCCCAGAAAGGCTTGCCGATCCAGTATCCCAGCTCGCACTCGTCATCCCGGTCAGTCATAGTGGTCACATCTCTCATCATCAAGCCGATACTGCCGATGACCTTACCGTCTTTCAGGCACACCGCATAGGTTTCCGGCACAGAAAGAATGTCTCTTATGATCTGCCGGCTGTTTTCTATGCTTGTATGGGGCGGCCAACCTGCCGGAGGCCCTACCTCCGGATCTTTGGCATATTGGTACAGGTCATGTGCATCTTCCTCCCGCCAGGGGCGAAGGCCCAACCTTTCCGTTTTCAGCAGCATTTTCTCACCTCTTTTCTGACATTATATCACGCAGTTTTTCCTATTGCAACGAACTTTCACAAGTGTTATACTAATCCTACCGATAATCAGGCATATTAAATTGGAGGAACTCCCTTGAAACAGGAAAAAGTAGTCAAAATAATTCAAACCCTTCTGATTGTTATTCTTTCGGCTGTTTTTCTCGTGTCTACCTGCATCCTCAGCAAGAGTATTTATGAATATATAAAGGCCGACTCCGCCTATCACCATATGCAGGACGAATATATACGTCCTAACACAGAACCCCAACAGACAGAGTCTGACATCCCGCAGCAGACAGAAGCCGCCGAGCTTCCCATCACCGTGGACTTTGATGCCCTCCTTGCCAGAAATCCCGATGTGGTGGGTTGGCTCTACTGTCCTGGCACAGTCATCAACTACCCTGTCGTTTTGGGCAAGGACAACGACCAGTACCTTTATACCGATCTGGACGGCAATTATCTCGTCAGCGGAACACTGTTTGCAGACTACCGCAACGGCGCGCTGGGTGTGGACGGCAACTACATTATTTACGGCCACAATATGAAAAACGGCTCTATGTTTCATTCTCTTGTAAAGTACGCAAACCAATCCTATTATGACAAGCACCCCACCATATTCTATCTGACCCCCGATGCAAATTACAAACTGGAACTGTTTGCCGGGCTGACGATCGATCACAATGATACCATATACAAACGCAATTACGGCGACGGACTTTATGAACTGCTGAAGGACTATCAGAGAAGGTCCACCTTCCTCTCTGATGTGGAATTGGCCGAGAGTGATACTGTTGTCACGCTCTCTACCTGCACCTTCGAATACGACAATGCAAGATACATTGTAATCGGCAGGCTGACTCCTGCGTAATCATCATATATAACCGGTCTGGAATCACAGTATGGTTCCGGGCCGGTTGCCGTTTAACAAGCCAAACGCGCCGTTGAAGGCAATTTCCAACATTTTCGTTTTTGGTATGCTACAATAGCATCACAGGAGGTGAATCAATGAAGTTTGAATTGGTTATCGATACGCAGTGCGAAGAAAAAGTAGTTGCAACCGTACACCATCGCTCCTCTCTCATCGACGAGATTGAAGCTCTGGTTCTGAAATATGCCGGCGCAGACCGGATCCCCGGCTACACAGAGGACGATATGAAGTTGTTGTCCCCCGGGGAAATCGAATGTGTGACCGTCCTAGACGGCAGAACCTATGCCATCACCACAGATGGCGGACGCTACCGGCTGAAGCTTCGGCTCTACGAGCTGGAGCAGCTGCTCCCCCCTTCGTTCCTACGGATCAACAAAAGCGCATTGGCAAATGAAACTTGTCTGGATCGCTTTGCCGTCACTTACAGCGGCGGCGTAGATGCCGTTTTTAAGTGCGGCTATCGGGACTATGTATCCCGGCGATGCTACGCGCAAATCAAAAGGAGGTTTGAATCAAAATGAAGAAGTTTTGGAAAGAGTTTTTGTTTAGAGGACTGCTGGCGGCCAGCGGCGGGCCGGTGGTGCTTGCCATTATTTATGGTATTTTAGGTGCTGCAGGGGCTGCAGAATCTTTCTCCCCCCGAGAGGTCTGCACAGGTATTTTATCCATCACCCTGCTTGCCTTCGTTGCGGCCGGTATGACTGCCGTTTACCAACTGGAGCAGTTGCCCTTGCCTACTATGATCCTGCTCCACGGCGGCGCATTGTACATCGCCTATATCCTTACCTACCTGCTCAACGGCTGGCTGGTGAATCAGCTGACGCCCATTCTCATTTTCACCGGCATTTTCATGGCTGGCTATGCTCTCATCTGGCTCATTATCTACTGTATCGAACGGAGAAAAGCCGCCCACATCAACAAACTGCTGAAAGGTTAATAAAAAGCGCGCTGCAGTGTACTGTAGCGCGCTTTCTTTATCGCTTATAATCGCTTTCATAGCTGCCCGCGGGGAAAATATAGCCGCAGGGGCAGATCTCATCGCTGGCAAGGGTACCTGTCTTGCCGATGGCGCCGCCCATCAGAACAAACACCTCTACTATCTCGCCGCAGTTGGGACACACAACCTCTACAAGGCGGGGAGTCCCCTTCCCCTCCTGACATCCGTTAATCAACATCGAATCACCTCACCAAACAAAAGGAACCATCCTGTATTTCACTTTCCTTTTATACTCTGTATAGCCAGGCAGTTCCCGGCTCAACAGGTCTTCCTCGTCTTTTAGCCGCACAATGATAATTGCAGGATAGCAGGCAAACACAATCAACGCGTACCACGAACCGAGGATCAGCGGAATCATCAAAAAGAGCAGTACTGTGGCCATGTACATAGGATGCCGGACAAGAGCATACAAACCCGTATCTACCACTTTTTGTCCCGGCTCCACTTTGATGGTGCGACAGAGATAGGCATTTTCCCGCATCACCTCGGCATAAAGGCCGTAGGCTGCAAGGAATAGCATGGACGCTGTGATCACCACCCAGGCAGGTACGTTAGACCAGCCGAAGCGAAAATCCAAACCCGCCACCAAAAAACCGGCAATAAACATCAGTCCGGAAAGGGCAACCACGCCTTTCTGCGTCCCCTGTTTTTCCTTGGCGTCCAGGCGCTTTTTCAAAAAGTCAGGGGACTTAAAAAACATCACAAAGCCAGCTGCGAGCATAGGAACAAAGAGCAAACCTACCAGCAACCAGCCGCAGGTATATGCAAGTGTGCCGGCTGGCAGGAATATCAGCGCTCCCACCAAAACCAGGCCGCAAGTAAACTTGACAAGGGCGTTTATCAGCAGTTTCATTCTTCTTTTCCTCTCTGAAGATCTCTGTGTAAAACAGCGGTAGACACTGCCACAACGGCAAACACGATGCCTATGTAAACAGGATACATATCCACAGGTAAAAACTTTGTCAGCAGACCAAATATCGCAGGCAGGCCCATAATACCGGAATACATCGCCGCTAATTCCAGGCCGGATACGGACTGGGATATTTCAGCGCCAAAGCTCTCCGGCGCCAAATATAAAATATTGGGAGCAAGAATACAGTTAAATCCCAACAGAAACAATCCGATCACGCCGCAGACAGCATTGGGGATCAGCAGGACAATCACGCCCAACGCGGTGATAACCTCCGCCAGAATAATCAGCCGCCAGCTATGCAGCCGGTTCGCCACAAAGCCTGCAAACAATCTGCTGACAATTAACCCCAAATAGAAGGCAATAATTAACTTTGCCCCCATATCCACAGACATGCCCCGCGCCTCCACGAGGAAGGTAGCGCCCCAACCGCCACAGAGGAACTCCAGACCGCAGGTTGCCACGCAAAGAACGCAAACCCTGCGGATATTTTTGTCCTTCAGCAGCTGCCTGACGGGCACAACAGTCTGTTTCACTTCCTCACGGTTCATCTTTCCCGTATGCCTCACCCGTTTCCAAAGGGGCATAGATAAAAGCACCACGAGGACAATGCTCATTTGGAATCCAAAGGCCAGTAGATACCCTCTGTTCCAACTGGATGCCTTCGCCAACGCCATGGACATCAAATAGGGACTAACGGAAACACCCACGCCGTAGCAGCACTGCATAAAGTTCATATGGGAGGCTTTGTAGTGAAGGGCCACATAGTTATTAAGAACCGCGTCAATGGCGCCCGCGCCAAAGCCAACAGGGAGAGAACACACTACCAGCCAGATAAAATGCCGCGAAAAAGCAAATCCCAGAATTGCTGCCGCTGTCAGGGCAGTGCTGATCAGGGTCACCTTGGCCGTACCAAGCCTCTGAGCGACCTTGGCAGCGTTCAGGCTGGAAATAATCGTACCTATGGCAATCACCACGGACACACAGCTTGCCCAGCTCACAGGGACACCCAGGTCCTTGTAAATAGCCGGCCACGCTGCCCCAAACAAGGAATCCGGTACACCCATTCCCATAAAGGCGATATAAATCACAATCAACAAAACAGTTGCCATAGATTCTCTCTCCCGGTTCATTCTCATATCAGCCTATAGTGCGTTTTTAGCACCCACCGAAACGGAGGGTGCTAAAAACGAGTCAGCTGTATACCTTCTCCATAAAAGCAGCCGTGATGCCGGCATCATAGCCACTCTCCCGCAAACAATTTGTCACATCCCGACGGTTATCGTTCTGACATTCCAAAATCTTATCTGCCCAGCAAGCTGCACCCGCGTCAAGGGGCAGTGCCAAAGCTTTGTCCGTCAGTAAGATTTCCGGACTTACCGCATCGGAAATCAAACACGGCAGATCTGCGCACTGGGCTTCCACGCCCGCGATTGGAAGGCCTTCGTGGAGGGATGGGAACAGAAACACATCCATCGCAGAGTAAAGCTGGGCAGCGTCCATTCGCGCGCCCATAAACATCACATTGTCGAATACTCCTTTTTCTTTGGCATATGCCTGAACAGCGGACATTCCATCCCCTCTGCCAACCAGCATAAGAATCGAATTGGGTTGCTTTTTCAGTATCTCTGCTATAGTGTCGATCATAAAGGGATGGTTCTTTTGAGGAATATAGTTTCCCACGTGTCCAATGACGAACTTTTCCTCAACGCCCAGTTCCTTACGGTACGTCTTGCGGGTTTCCTGGTCAAAAGAAAACTTTTCTGTGTCAATGCCATTCTTTACTTCCGTAAAAGCGCAATTCTTTCCAAAGAGCCACTTTCCCGCCTCATTGGAACAGGCCAGTTTCACCGTTGCGATTTTCCGCACCAACGGCCGGAACAGATAGTGGAAAATATGCAAGTGCCGGCCGCCAATTGCAGCAGTGTTGTGGGAATGGACGATGATGTTTTTGATTCCCGCAAACCAGCTGACAAAAATCGCCATAGGATTGGCGCAGGAGTTTTTGTGAATATGCACCGCGTGATAGTGTCCCCTCTTCAGCAGCTTGTACAGCGCAATGCAGTACGGAATCACCGTCTTCTGCGGGGGCAGGTAATGGACCTGTCCACCAAGCGCTTCTACAGTAGGGATCAGCGCGGCATTTTTATAGGTAGTGACAAAGTCAAAGAGATACTCCGACCTATCAATATGGGAAAACAGGTTCCGCTGAAAGGACGCAATACCGCCTATGCTTTTTGTCATACTAATGTGCAGGATCTTTTTCAATGACACGACCTCCATCAAAAATCTGCAGCCGGATAAACTCCTTGGTATCGTCAACAATATCTCTCATAACGCCGTTTACCTTGCCGTAATCGATGGTATCCTCCCGATCAAAGGCTTCGGTATTGTACCTGTGGGTAAGGCCCAGTCTTCCCAGCAGCGATTTCACCCGGGTATTGGTGTTGCCTTTTTTCCCGGAGAAACGGGAGAAACCATAGAACTCTCGCTGGAATAACACCGAAAAGGCCATAGCATGAAAGGAATCGGTACAGACAAAGCTCGCCTCGCTGATCAGACCCACAAAGTCCTCAGGAGATGCCTCGGGAACTGCGCCATCGACCTTTCCGTCATAAGCCGTGTAGCAATCCATAAAGGGTACTGAAACAATGGGTAAACCGGTAGCTTGGGAGAGCTTCTCTGCAAACTGTCTTCCCCTTCGGGATTCCCCCAGGAAATAGGTGAAAATATAGCCGCCGTTAGGCGCTTTGGAGGTGTCTGCAATAGTCTGCCACTCCTCCCGATCCAACAGAAACACCGGATCGCAAACCACCTTGGCCTGCATGCCTGTATGCTGTCGGACAAGCTCCGCGCCGCTCTCCTCTCTCACAGATACGCCCGAGAATCCGGGCAAAAACTCCGCCAGCCGCTTTGCGCTGGCTTTATCCAGCCGAGACACGCCGAAGCTGGTGCCAAGAGAAACTTTCTTTGTATCTTCCGCTACCCATTCCAGGGTATAGTACCCAGGGAAAATATTGTCCGGCCGCCAAAGCTGATCGCCCCCAAGCACCACAACATCGTAATGACGGGAGAGTTCTCCCAGCTGGGCAAAGTTCCCCACAGACTCTGTCAGGTCAAAGTGAGACCGGAACACGTCAAACTTACGGTGGCGCTCCGCAATCTTTTCATTCAGATCATGGAGTCCCAACTTCCCCATCAACTTCAACTTGATCATAGGCAATTTGGATTTCAAAAGGCCCAGATCAAAGATATTGGCAAAGTAGTATTCCTTTTTTCCCTTGGCAAGAAGGGGTTTAATGCCCTCGACATTGACCGTATGACAAACCGCACTATTCTGCGCTAAGTACTTTTGGGTGGCGTAGGCCTGAAGCACACTGCCGTAATTATTGATAAAATAGCACGAAACAACGGCAATTTTCATAGTTTTATCTCCCCAAGATCCTATTGATCAGTTCTTCTGTATGGCGCGCTGTGGCACAAATATCAAAGGCCTTTGCCCGTATTCTTGCCTGGTCAGCGGTTTTCCCATAGCGGTCTTTATTCAAATACTGCAGCACCGCGTCTGCAAGCATATCTGCCTTTCTGTCCGCAATCAGCGTACCGCTGACGCCATTCTCTACGACCTCGGAAATGGCACCCACATCTGTGGCTACTACCGGTTTGCCCATAAGCATATATTCTGCCAGTACCAGGCCAAATCCCTCCCATTGGGAGAACAGCACGCACACATCTGCCGCGCCCATATACGCCCGGGAATCACTCACCATTCCCGTGATGTATGTCTTTTCAAACACACCGCAGACTCTTAACTTCTCCTCAAGAGCCGCTCTGTCCTCCCCGTCGCCAATCCATAGAAATCTTGCCCGGGGACACTTCTTTGCGATTTCACCTGCCACCTCAGCAAACAACATAGGGTCTTTTTGCTGAGAGATCCGACCGCAGCAGGCTACCAGGAAGTCCTCGTCAGCAAAACCGATATCCTTCCTGCTTACGATCTTCTGGGGCAACTGCAGTTCTATGCCGTTGAGAATCACGCAGGTTTTCTTTGAATTGCATATCTTTTTTTCCAAAGCACGGTGCTTTTCGTAATTGGAAATGGTGATGATTTCAGTAGTAAACAGTCCCAAAATCCGCTCGATTACAGCAAACAGAAAAGCCTTTTTCCCGGAGCCTTTCATATCAAAGGCCCAGCCGTGAGGATTATACAAAACTTTTCTGCCCAGTCCAATCGCTGCAACTCTGCCTACCGCACCGGCCATACTGGAGTGACAGTAGATTACGTCTGGCTTTTCCTGCCGGATGATCTTTCTGATTTCCTTGGCGGCAGCAATATCCTTTTTCACAGAGATATCCCGCGGCACATCCACATTATAGCGTTTGGTCTTCTCCCCAATATCTTCGGAGAAATCAGAGGAGCATACCAGTTTGTTTTCAAAGCAATTCCCTGTATGGACAAGGAGCATCTTCACATAGGCCTCCACGCCACCGCCGCCGTGGATCAGAGCAATATGCAAAACCTTCGGCAGATTCTTTTTTCTATCAAAAGCGCAGTTGTCCATCTTTAAAAGCTCCTTATCACCGCTGGGCAAGCTTATAAAACCCTAGCATAATTCTAACACAAAAACATCTTTTTGTCTAATAGAAATCCCCTTTCTCCCGCAAAAAACACAAGAAAATCCCCAGCCGCAGTTTCCTGCGACTGGGGCCTTTCCCTTAGTCGAAGTGATAGGTGACCAGCTGTTCCATATCCTTGCGCTTCTTAGGCCGGAGTTTGTCATCTTCTTTGGCGTATCCAACGGTAATGACCAGCCGCACTGCGTCGTCCAAGTTGCAGAGCTTACGGATCTTCCCATCATCGAACCAACCCAAAATGCAAGTGCCAAGGCCTTGACATATTGCCTCCGCGGTGATATAGGCGCAGGCAATACCGATGTCCATCGAGCGGTAGTCATTGCCTTTGGTCTTGGATGCCACAGCGGCGGACTTGCAGTAGGACGCCTCAGAGATCACGATCAGCACCGGCGCGTCGGCGGCAAACTTATTCATCCCCATTCCCATACAAGCCTTGGCCACCGCCTTGGCGGTCTCACCCCGGCAAACAGAAAAATGATAAGGCTGGCCATTGCAGGCCGAGGGAGAAAGCCGGGCAGATTCCATAATAGCTGCGATCTTCTCCTCTTCCACATCCCTGGCGGGATCATAGCTGCGGCAGGATTGCCGCATTTGGGCAATTTTATAAAAATCCATAGAAGCCTCCTGATTGATTAGTCTACTCTTGCGGATTTGATCACTTTGTCCACAAAATCCCACACCGGCGGTGACAACCAGCGGTCATAGACGATGCAGGAGTACAGCGCCTGGTGTCGGTTCTCCAGCGGAATATACACCAGTCCTTCAACAGGCGCAATGCACTCGCCGGGAACAGTGGTAATACCCAATCCCGCGGACACCAGCGTCAATGCCGCGCTGACGGTATTGACTTGGCAGATGAAGTTTCTCCGGTGGTCGGGGTGGTTGGCCCAATCTTCAAAATTGCGGTCCATGCTGTGGCTGAAACCGATTTGTGGATAATCCGACAGTTCATCTACACGGACGCTCTCCTTCTCTGCCAGGGGATGGCCCGCTGAAACGGCAACAAAAAAGCTCCGCTGGCGCAATTTGCGGAAATGAAGGCTGCGATCACGGGAGGTGACATCCACAATCGCCATATCCAGCTTCTCTTGGTGAAGAAGATCCATCAGGTCTTTTGCTGAACCTTCAGTGATATGGAAACGGAAGCGGTCGGAGCTTTCTGCATATTGCGCAAGCATTTGCGCCACCGCGCCATTCAGAGCGCCGGACACAAAGCCCAGACGGATCACAATAGGCGCGTTGTCCTGGCTGGACAGCAGGGTTTCCGTAGCGGCAGAGAGCTCCTCCAGGGCAGAATCCACCTTTTTCCGGAAATATCTTCCCTCCTCCGTCAGACGGATATTGCGCCCAACTTTTTCAAACAGACGCACGCCCAATTCATTTTCAAGGCTGCGGATAGCGCTGCTCAGAGAAGGCTGAGAGATCTCCAGCCGGGCAGCGGCTAACGTGTAATGCTCCAGTTCCGCAAGTACAGAAAAATACCGTAGGTAATTATAGTTCATACGCCCCTCCAATCTATAGTTTCTATCTATATATAAAATATCATAAACTTATTTATTTTAGCAAGAGGAAATATTATAATTTTCCAGGAAAATAAGTGCACCGGCACAATCTAAGGAGGAAACATACTATGGCAATCAATTTTGTTGATGGCAAGTACGTAGACGAGAAGGGTCTCGTAAAGCTGGACCCCACCGTTTACGCCGACTGGCAGATCGCAGAGGAAGCAGAGAAGACTCTGCCTCCCGTA
>JAZKZN010000040.1:0-3549 GCA_045612705.1 Faecousia sp.
GAAGACGGTGTTATCACCCTGACCGACAATGACGCATGCGCACAGAGAATCGGTATCTTCTATGTTGGCGATGCAGTGTTCACCAATCCCACCAATAGCGACTGGAATGCTCTGGTCGCAGCTGGCAAGAATTACACTGCTGTCAATGGCTCCACCGGCTACAAGACTTATACCGTGGATACCATGCCCGAGCAGCTGAAGAATGACGGCAACTACGTCATCTATGTTAAGTATGCAGCAGCAGCAACTGCCGACAGCGCAGTGAAGACTGTATACTACACCGGTAAGGTTTCCGGTCTGACCAACGAAGTACCCACTCTGACTGTTGGCGAAGACGGTGTTATCACCCTGACCGACAATGACGCATGCGCACAGAGAATCGGTATCTTCTATGTTGGCGATGCAGTGTTCGAGAATCCCACCAATGCTGACTGGAACGCTTTGTGCGCAGCAGGCAGAAAGTACACTGCCATCAACGGTTCTACCGGCTACAAGACCTACACCGATTTGACCAGCCTGCCCGTTCTGACTGCTTCCGGTAACTATGTTGTTTACCTGAAGTACGCAGAGACAGTCCTGGCAGAAAGTGCAGTGAAGACTGTATACTTCACCGGCAGCGTTGCAGCTCCCGCAGAGGCACCTGCTATCATTGCTGACGGCGGCACGCTGGTGCTGGACACCAACGGCAACGTGATGGAAAAGGTATGTATTGCTTACATCGGCAATAGCGACATGGCGATCAGTGATTGGAACGCCTTCTCCGCTGCCGGTAAGAAGTACACCGCTATCAACACTTATGAAGGCTTTAAGCAGTACAATGTTGCGCTGGGCGCAAATCTGTCTGACGGCGCTGCTTGGGAACAGACCGTTTCCGGCTGGTACGCAGTTTACCTGAGATACTTGGTCAACGGTCAGGCTGTTGTGGTCTATCAGACCGTGAATGCAAGCGTGGCAGCAGATCCTGCTGTGACACCCAACATCACCGCTAATAACGGCGGCCTGGTTCTGCAGACCAACAACCACAATGTGGAGAAGGTTGTTCTGTCCTATGTTGGCACAGAAGAACCCGCTATCAACACCTGGGGCGCATTGGTCAAAGCAGGTAAGGAGTACACCGCTGTCAACGGCGCTGACGGTATCGACCAGTACAACGTGGTTTGGGGCGATCTGTTCTACGAAGGCAGAACATTCGATGCAACTACCACCGGCTACTATGTTGCCTACATCAGATACATTGTTGACGGTGAAGCAAAGGTTATTTACCGCACTGCCTACTTCACTGCAGGTGACACAATTGAAAGACCTTCCGTGAGCGTCAGCGATGATGCTGTTATCCTGGATACTGCCGGCTACGAAGTGACCAAGGTTTCCGTGGCATACATCGGCACTACCGCTCAGAATGTTGTTGACTGGAACAGCTTCTCGGCAGCAGGCAAGGCTTATACAGACGTGAACGGCGCTGATGGCTACGTGCAGTACAACGTCGTCTGGGGCGATAAGCTCGTCGACGGCTGGAGCTTTACCGCTGAGAACCCCGGCTACTACGCATTCTACATCCGCTATATGGTTGATGGCGTGCAGAAGATTGCCTACCAGGTAGCTGAGATCGGCTGATCTTGATGCTGAACTGACTTAAACGCGGCTTCGGCCTGCCATACCTGGCAGGTCGAAGTTAGAAACAAAAACAAAACCCACCGGTTTTTACCGGTGGGTTTTTCGTATATTGCCCCAGAGAGGGGACAAAAGAAGGGTCGAATAGTGACTGATTTGGGAGGGGGTTTTGTACCATTGGGAAAAACGACGAAGAAAACAGGGGAGAGGAGGGGCGTGTGGGAAAAATGACCACATTATCTTGTGCCTGCAGGAGGATATTTACCCCTAGTTTTGGGCAGAACATACACAAACTTTTGCACAGTTTGTGCATTATGCCGTATTATCATGCGTAGCCTGAATAGTATCACCCATAGCCTATTCTTATATTAAATATTGAGTATTCTATATAAGTGGAATAGTCTCCAAAATAGGCTTTCTATGCAAAATTGACAGAAGATGGCCGTTGCCGTGAAAGGAGGGAAAAGCCGGGCAATGAAGACAATTGATGCTGTAAGGAATCGGATTTTGCAGCTGTGCGGAGAGCGCCAGATGAGCATCAATATGCTGGCGACGATCTGCGCCGTACCCCCATCCAGCGTGAAGAACATTCTTTATGGCAAGAGTCAAAATCCCAAGCTGATCACCATTAAAATGATCTGCGACGGATTGGACATTACTTTGGAGGAGTTTTTCTCCACGCCGGAGTTCGATTCTCTGGAACCGGAGATCCGGTAAACACCCCACCTGCCGCGTGGCAGGAAAGAAAAATCGTAAAAAATATTTGTACTTTGTTTTCGTTGTGTTATTCAGCTTCGTATGAGCAAATTGGGGGCGCCCATACCTGCAAGAGACATGCAAAAGCAAAACACAGATTTTTTTAGCTGCGCGGAAACGCGCAAAACAAATAAGGAGGGATATTAGTGAAAATACCCAACGTTAGCAAGGGACTGAATCGCTTCTTCGCGATGTTGCTTGCTCTGGCAATGGTATTGTCGATGGTGCCGACAGTAGCCCTTGCTGAGGAAGCCACTCCCGTGCAAAACGAACCTAAGATCGTGACAGAATTGCCCACTGTGACTCCCACTGAGAATCTTCAGATGACTCACGGCGGCGGTGCATGGTGGCTCCGGCCTTATCACTTTGTTGCCGGCACCTATGTCGCTCCCGATCTTACGAACTTTGATGCAACTACCAAGACTGCAGATTTCCTGTGGCGTCTGGATGACAAAGGATTTGATGCCTCTGCAAACGTAGGCGACATCTTCCTGGAAATCCTTGAAACAGGCTATGCTGCAACAAGTGCTGTGTTCGTAGTTGAAGAGTTCAAATATTACACTGCTTCCGGCAACGGATACATTGAGAATAAAGTCTATTCCGAAGGCGATTCCTTTACGTTTGCCATGGAAAACGGCAAAACTACGGGTAGCGCTTATATTGGCTGGATTGGCAAGCCCGTTGAGGAAGTGGCAGCTATTTATGTTAAGGTCAGACTGACTGGCGCAACATTCGCAGAAGGTTCTCACAGCTACAATGAGACCGTTGTTGTTGCACCTACCTGCACCGCAGAAGGCTACACTACCTATACCTGTACAGCATGTGGTCACAACTATAAGGATAATTACACCGAGGCTCTGGGCCATACCAAGGGCGAGCCTGTG
This sequence comes from Faecousia sp., assembly GCA_045612705.1. GTDB lineage: Bacteria > Bacillota > Clostridia > Oscillospirales > Oscillospiraceae > Faecousia. Next base: position 3,252 of record JAZKZN010000040.1, read on the forward strand.
AAGGAGAACGAAGTTCTTCCCAGCGCTGGCGTAGATGGCTCCTATGACGAAGTTGTATACTGCTCCGTCTGTAAGGCAGAGATCAGCCGCGAGAAGAAGACGATCTCCGCTGAGGGTCTTGTGAATCTGCCCACTGTGACTCCTGCTGAGAATCCTCAGATGACTCACGGCGGTGGCGCATGGTGGCTCCGGCCTTATCACTTTGTTGCCGGCACCTATGTCGCTCCCAACCTGACAAACTTCGATGCTACTACCAAGACTGCAGATTTCCTGTGGCGTCTGGATGACAAAGGATTTG
>JAZKZN010000041.1:0-7089 GCA_045612705.1 Faecousia sp.
CTGTTTCCTTTGATGGTGGATATGCCCGAGGATAAGAAGGTTGTAAGCGGCCTTCTGTACTGGATCCTTGCTTTTTTCGTTTGGCCTTTTTTCGGGCAATTCTTCTCCGTTGATCTGGATTGGAGTGCCGCTTTTTGGGTAGATTTTGCCTTTCACCTGATTAACTTTGTGGTTATTCTGGCAATGTTTATTCCTTATCTAAAGGAATCCTTTCTGTCCGTCCAGCTCTATACAAAAAAGTTTTTCCGGGTGGCAGGTCTGTGCGCGCTGGTGGTCGTTGCGCTAAAAATTGCGCCCCTCAAAATCTTTCCCATTGATGTAGCAAATACGTTCGACCGCACCTTTATAGGATGTCTCATCACAACAGAGACGGATTTTCGGTTCTATGCCTCTGACTTTGTGTATGAGAATCCTCTTTGGGGCATGCTCTGCGTGACGCTGATGTCCCCTGTCACGGTTTCCTGCCTGCTGTACGCCTGCGCCTTTGCGCCGCTGTGCAACAAGCGGCCCATCTTTGCCTACGGCGTGTTGACCGGCGCACTGTTTCTGTCCCGGCTGGCCACCTCCTTTGCCTTCTGGCCTTTTGCAGATGAAATGGCCATTTTCCTGATCCAGCTGCCGGTCCATTGGATCGCCTGCTGGGGGTATCAGCAGACGGATACCGTCTGGACGCCCATTGCCATACATACCCTTTCCAATCTGATTTTGTCCCTGTTTGTTCTGTTCTGAAATACAGCACCCGGCCGTGCCCCAAATTGTGGCCCGCCCGTTTTTATTCTGCCGACTCCAAAGAGATAATCGCCACCGTGGCATCATCCTGCCCGCCGGCCTGGCTGGTAGCTAAAAGGGCCATCGCCACCTCTCCGGGGGTTCTTCCCACGCTGGCCATACAGCATCGAAGCGCTTCGTTCTCTCCGATACCATCGCTGACCATCACCAGCATCTGCCCCCGTCGCAGGGACAGCCGCTCCACACTCTCCCGATAGTCGGTGACCGAAAGGCCCGGAGGCGGACTGGCGGCGCCGATCTTCTCCGCGCCGATGGAACTAATCAGGTAAGACGGCACAGCGCCCCATTTATAAAGCGTCACCTTGCCGCTGTCCAGGCGGATCTCCGCCAAATCCATCGTGACCGCGCCGGCCCGATCCCGGAGAGCGCAAATGCTATTGAGGCTTCGCAGAGCATACTCCGCGGGATACCCGGCGGTGAGCAGCCGCCGGAGCATCGCTCCTGCCGTGCGGCCCTCCTGCACCGCTCCAAGGCCCGTACCCATTCCGTCGCACAGAAGCACATAGTACTTCCCCTCTGTACCAGCGAACCGCAGACACCGGTCGCCATTTTCATCCTCATGGCGATTGCCGTAGACCGCCACCTCCGCTGTATAAGCTGCGGTGGGCGTCTTCTTCCGGGAGAGTCTGTCGGAAACATCCTGCATAAACTCTGACAAAAACTGGTACTGCTGGATCACCGCGGAGCGGTACTCCCGCTGCCGCTCCCGATCCGCCCGGATAGAACGCAGCTGCTCCTGAGAGCGGTGGAGCTCCGCCAAAAATCGGCCGCTCTTCCTGCAAATGATGGGCAGCTCCTCCGGCAAAAGCAATGGTTTGTGGAGAAGCAGGCCCGGGAGCATACCGATGCGCCCGGAATCCTTGCAGTTTTTTCGGTTGGGGCAGCTGCCGCAGGCCCGTTCCGCTGCCCGTGCGACCAACGCATCCTCGTCCACCGGCACTTCCGGTGCTTCCAGCAGCAGTTGTTGGGTCTGGGCCAACACCGCTGAAGCCAGTTCCAGCTGCACCTGAGCGGCGCCGGTCTCTCCCCGGCGATGAGCTACCTTTCCGGACACGGGCAGAATCCCCCCGGTCACCGCCCCCAAAGCCAGGGGCGCAAGGGGCAGGAAATCCCAGTTTTCACACAGCCACATCACCATCAGATAGGTGATGCCCGGGGCAAGTTTTTGAAACCAGCCGTTCTTGGGAAGCAAGCGTGTCAAATATGCCAGCACCAGCACCGCCGTCATCGGCACCGGGGTCACTCGGGCCAAATCCAAGGCAAGTCCGGCAATCGCCACCGCGGGGAACGCCGCCACTGCGGATAGCATACCGGCGGCAAAAAAACCAAAGCTGAACCACGCCACCGGAGCGATCTGCACCAACGACAACACTCCAAGCCCGCATACCAGCCATTCCAGAACCGGATTGCGTCCTTTCCGCACCTGGCCGAACACCCAGGCTGCGCCGGCGGCAAGACCCACCCGGAGCAGATACAAAGCAATGGGGGTATCCTCCATACCCATTGCCTGGAACAGTACGCCGGAGGATGCCACAATCAAGCCGGAGATAGCTGGCAGTAGCAGGGCGTTTTCCCGGCTGATCCTGCGATCGCCCAATAGCAGCGCCACACAAAGGCCTGCCCCCAGCCACACCATCGGCTGCTCCGCCCCCGGCCAGAACAGCCGATAGCCTGCAAGGCTGCCCAATGCTGCCAGCACCGCGGGCCACCGCCCGCAGGCGCACACCAGCGCCAGCGCCAGGGGCAGCAATCCCTGATCCAAGCTGGCAGCGCTGAGGATAAATCCCGATGCAAAATATCCGCTGCCTCGGGCAATAATATGTACCCGTGGGTCCACCGCCCACCGGCGCAAAATGTGCCTACCACGGTGGACATAGGATTGAATGGAAATCATGGTCGTCACGCCCCTTCTTGTGTATAGGAAAATCCTACCACGAACAGAGGTGATTATTCGGTCGAAACAAGTTATCTGCGAAAGATTCTTGCGCCCCGCTGCAGGAGGGTGTATAATAATGAAAAAAGTGGGAGGAATGGATATGGCGCTGGAGTATGAACTGAAATATAAGTCCACCGATGGGATGCTGAAGGAAATTGATGCCGCCGTTGACGGCGATGCCCGGGTAATCGCTATGGAGACCACCTATTACGATACCCCCACCGGTCAGTTTTCCGCCCGGATGTATACGCTGCGGCGGCGGCTGGAAAGCGGCGTAAGCGTATGCACCCTGAAAGTGCCGGCAGGCAACGCCCGGGGAGAATGGGAGACGGAATGCGACAGTATTGAAGACGCGATTCCCAAGCTCCTTGCTATGGGCTGCCCGGAAGAAGCGTCTGTTTTGGCGCAAGAGGGTCTTGTTCCAACCTGTGGCGCAAAGTTCACCCGAATTGCCAAGACCGTCACACTGGCAGGCGGCGCGGTTGAACTGGCCCTAGACCGTGGCTTTTTGCTGGGCGGCGGCCGGGAAGAACCTCTTTGTGAAGTAGAAGTGGAACTGAAGGAAGGCTCTGCCGAGGCCTGCGACCGGTTTGCCCGAGAACTGGCTGCCCGATTTGGTCTTGTGCCGGAGGAAAAAAGCAAATACCGCCGCGCTTTAGCGCTCTGCAAAGGAGAATAATATGCTGGAAGCCTTATTTCAAGTCTATGACAGACTGGTCCTCTTCGACACAGAGACCACAGGTTTGATCTTCAACAGAGACGAGATTATCGAATTTGCCGCTGTAGTGGTGGAGATGCGAAACGGTGTCCCCACTGTGGTGCAGGAATACGACGAACTGATTTCGCTGAGCCCCGGAGGCTTTGTACCCCCTATGATCCAAAAGCTCACCGGCATTTCCAATGAGGATCTCCGCGCAAAAGGCATTCCCAAGACCCGGCTGTGCTGCGATATTGCCCGTATGATTGCGGGAAAAACCTTGCTGCTGGCTTACAATGCCCATTTTGACCTGAGTTTTCTGTACTACCTGCTCCTGCGGGATGGTGACCCTGCCATTCTCAAAGGAAAGGATAAATTGGATCTGCTTACCGTGTACCGGGATCGCCATGCCTATCCCCACAAGCTGTGCAACGCCATCGATACATACGGTCTTGCCGGTCAGGTGGTCAACTCCCACAGGGCGGTGGACGATGTGCTGGCCACCTTTGAGGTTATGAAAGCCATGGAGGCAGAAAAGCCAGACTTGGATAATTATGTAAACCTGTTTGGCTATTTTCAAAAGTTTGGTATCGACGGCCGCCCTATTGGCTCCGTCACCTACAAACCCCAACAGTTTGAGCCCGGTACGCCCTTGTATCAGCTCTAAAAAAAGCCTGTTGCAAAGTGCAACAGGCTTTTTCTTATTTCAGAACCGTTTCATTGAATAGCTGCAGGGTATCGTCAAACCGGTCTTCCTCCTGGGGGCAACCGAACACACCGATGATCAGCTGGTAGTCCTCATACAGGAACGCAGACAGCAGACAGCTTCCGGCAACGGGTGTCTGACCGGTCTTCAGACCCACGGCATATGGACAGTAATAGGGGCTGGTTGGATCAATGATGGCGTTGGTATTCTTCCATTCAATCGTTTCCCCGTGGAGCGTCACCTGGTCTTTTGCCACCACTGCGTACTGCATAATGGTAGGATTCTCCATCGCCAGTTTGCCCAAAATGGCAAGGTCTGCAAAAGTGGTATAATGACTGTCCTCGTGAATGCCGTCGGGGTTGGCAAAATGGGTGTCGGTCATTCCCAGCTCCTTGGCAAGGGTATTCATCTTCCCCACGAAAGCGGCGACCGCGCTGGACGCGCTGAGATTGGGATCGTTCTTCATCACCCGGCCTGCTTCACAGGCAAGCACATAGGCCGCATCGTTGCCACTGGGCAGGAGCATCGCCTCCACCAGCTGCATAGCGGTCAGGGTATCGCCTTTTTTAATTTTGGCCACGGAAGATCCCCAGGCCACCAGATCCAGTTCGCTGCCGGCGGAGATCTCCGTTCCCGGCTGCAAATACTGCATCGCCACATAGGCGGTAAATAGCTTAGTGACGCTGGCGGGATAGATCCGCTCCGTCTTTGCGCCGGATATGGTGAGGAAAGTATCCGTCTGGCAGTCATACACAAAGTACTGCTGGGCAAGCAGCTTTCGATCCTCCGGATAGGTTTTCCAAGTGGGCACAAACGCCGTCGTCTCCTCCGGAGTTTCCTGTACATCGGTGGAGGGCGCAGTATCTTCCGGCAGTTCGATCAGTATGGGCGAGAACATCGGCTCGATCATACTGACGCTGGTAAGCAGCGCCGCCACCATCAGGATCACCAGCACCGCAAACTCCGCAAAAAGCAGTTTCTTCATCGCAAGGCCTCATTTCGTGATAGATTGTTCCCATTATACACCTTCGCAGGCAAAAAAGATAGTACTACCCACAGGAATAATTCGTAGAATCCTGAAAAAAATAAATCTATTCTCCCCCAATCTCCCTTGACATTTTTTTATTGTATTGTTATAGTAAATAATGACCATGAGGGAGTAATTCCAGGCATCACCGTATGCCTGTAGCATTTCGTCAATCCAGCTTTTAAGCTCGGGATGCTTTGTAAGAATGAGACTCATGCACTGCTTTTGGGGCATGTGCATGAGTCTTTTTGATTATACATGTTTAAGGAGTGTTGATTCGATGCAGAAGACCTACACCCAATCCACCCAGGAGGTTTTGAAGAACCTCGGTGTGGATACCAACGGCCTTACCAGCCAGCAGGCCCAGGAGAGGATGGCCAAATACGGCCCCAACAAGCTCAAAGAAGGGGAAAAGCCCTCCCTGCTTCAGCGGTTCCTGACGCAGCTGAAGGACCCCATGCTGATCATCCTGATGATCGCAGCCGCCGTTTCCGCCCTGACCGGTATGCTCCGCGGTGAAAGTGAATGGGCGGAAGTCATTATCATCATCGCTGTGGTGCTGCTGAACGCCATTCTGGGCGTGATTCAGGAAAGCAAGGCGGAGGCTGCTATCGAAGCGCTGCAAACTATGACGGCGGCCACCTGTAAAGTAATACGGGACGGCAAGCAGATCGTCCTTCACTCCGATGAGCTGGTCCCCGGTGATATCGTGGTGCTGGAAGCAGGCGACGCCGTTCCCGCTGACGGCCGTATCATTGAAAATGCCAGCCTAAAAATCGAAGAGGCCGCGCTGACCGGTGAATCCGTCCCTGTCAACAAGATGATCGACGCTCTCTATCTGAAAGCCGATAGCGACGATATCCCTCTGGGTGACCGGAAGAATATGTGCTACATGGGTTCTACCGTGGTTTACGGCCGCGGCAAGGCAGTGATCACCGAAACCGGTATGGACACCGAGATGGGCAAAATCGCTGGCGCTCTGGCTGCCACCCAGGAGGAGCAGACTCCTCTGCAGAAGAAGTTGGACAGCCTGGGCAAGACCCTCAGCTTCCTGGTGCTGGGCATCTGCGTATTTATTTTTGCATTTAACCTGCTGATGGCCGGTGATTTCCACTTGAATGCCATCCTGGAGACCTTTATGGTCGCCGTTTCCCTGGCCGTTGCCGCCATTCCCGAAGGCCTTGCCACTGTGGTCACCGTGGTTCTGTCCATCGGTGTCACCAAGATGAGCAAGCGCAACGCCGTGATCCGCCGACTCACCGCTGTGGAGACTCTGGGCTGCACCCAGGTCATCTGCTCCGATAAGACCGGCACCCTGACCCAGAACAAGATGACTGTGGTGGAGTGCTACGGTGAAGATAAGCTGGTCGCCACCGCCATGGCACTTTGCTCCGATGCCAACCTCAACGACAAGGACGAGGCCGAGGGTGAGCCTACCGAGTGCGCTCTGGTCAACTTCGCCTGCAAGCTGGGTCTGAAGAAGCAGGACCTGGAGTCCGCCACGCCCCGTGTGGACGAAGCTCCCTTCGACTCCGGCCGTAAGATGATGTCCACCGTCCACGCTGTGGATGGCGCTTTCACCCAGTACACCAAGGGTGGCCCCGATGTGGTGCTGGAGCGCTGCGCCTACTACCTGGAAAACGGCGAAGCGAAGCCTATGGATGACGCCAAGCGTGCCGACACCATGGCCGCCAACAAGTCCATGGCCGACAAGGCTCTGCGTGTGCTGGCAGTTGCCCAGCGCACCTGGAGCGAGAAGCCTGCCGACAATACCCCCGAATACCTGGAAAGCGATCTGTGCTTCCTGGGACTTACAGGCATGATCGCCCCCGTCCGTCCCGAGGTCAAGGCCGCCATTGAGGAGTGCCGCGCTGCCGGCATCCGCCCCGTGATGATCACCGGCGACCATAAGGACTCCGCCGTTGCCATCGCCA
>JAZKZN010000042.1:0-10268 GCA_045612705.1 Faecousia sp.
CTTTCGATTCCCGTAGGGCAAAAAAAGACACCACCCAAATGGGTGGTGTCTTTTTTGGTGACCCGTACGGGAATCGAACCCATGTTACCGCCGTGAAAGGGCGGTGTCTTAACCGCTTGACCAACGGGCCTGGTAGCGGCAATCTGATTCGAACAGATGACATACCGGGTATGAACCGGGTACTCTACCAGCTGAGTTACGCCGCCATAAATGGCTTGTTGACTTGGCCGCAGCCAAAATCAGCTTTGTTATTATATACAGGGTTTGTCATTTTGTCAAGAATATTTTTCTGTATTTTCCCGGATTTTTTTGGGAATGATGAACAGTGAGGTGACAAATATGAAAATCGGCAAGCGTTTTCTTTTATTTTGTATCGGCGGAGCGGGATATGTGATTTTAGAATGGCTTTGGCGGGGATGGAGCCACATCAGTATGTTCCTGGCCGGAGGCAGCTGTTTCCTCCTGCTGGGAAAGCTGAATGCCCAAAAACAGAAGCTATCCCTGCCCCTGCGAGGTCTGGCAGGAGCAGGGATCATTACCTCTGTGGAACTGCTTGCAGGGCTGATTTTCAACCGAGATTACTATGTATGGGATTACCGGCATCTGCCTCTGAACTTCAAAGGGCAGATCTGCCTTCTGTTCTCCCTGTTGTGGATTCCCCTCAGTCTTCTTGGGATGGGTCTGTATGGCTGGCTATCCCGCAGGATCGCAGGAAGGTCTCCCGCAAAGCGCAGGCAATCTGCATCATAGATTCGGCATCTGCCTTATTGATTTTCCGGTCATAGGTGAGCATACCGTTGATCTCGTCCTCCACATCGGACACCTGGGTTAGAATTGCTGCGCACAGGCCCCGTTCCACCGCCGGAAGCACCTTTGTCACATACAGTTCAGCCATCGCTGTCTGGAACTGCTCTTTGCTCTTGCAGGTCTTATAGCCGTAGGCCTTTTCGGGATTGAACAGGTGTTCCGTCTCGGCGTAGGTATAGCCGCCGAACTCGCTGAGTACCAGGGGCTTCTCACTGGGCCGGAGGGTACCCCAGGGGGTAAAGTAGATATGCCGGCTATCCACATCGGACTTATTTCGGCGGAACCAGCCAGATGTGGCATCGACAAACCGGGAAGTATCCAGCTCCTTCAGCCAGGCATAGGCATCCTCGCTGCAGAACTGTCCCCAGCCCTCGTTAAAGATGGTCCAGTAGCAGATACTGGGATGGTTTTTCAACTGCTCCACCGTCTCCTCCATTCCCCGCAGGAATGCTTCCCGGGTGGCGGGATCCTTGTGGAGACGGGTATCCCGGCATTTCTGCAGACCCACTGTGGGCAGCGCCGTATCCCGGAAGAAACTGTAATCACCGTTATTGACCATATCCTGAAACACCACCATGCCCAGTCGGTCACAGTCATAATAGAACTGCTCCGGCTCCACCTTGATATGCTTACGGAGAGTATTGAAGCCCAGAGCTTTCATCTCCAGGATGTCCTTTTCGTAGCACTCCGGGGTGGCGGGAGTATAGATGCCGTCACTCCAGTAGCCCTGATCCAAAAGGCCGTGGAAGAAATAGGGCTGTCCGTTCAGGCAGAGGCGGGGAACCCCACCAAAGTCCTTCACCTCCAGCGTCCGCAAGGCGAAATAGCTCTCCACCCGATCCCTTTCAGTCTCCACAGCAAAGTCATACAGGTAGGGTGTTTCCGGCATCCACAGACGAATCTCCTCCGGCTTCACCACGGCCGTGCCGTTCTCCAAAGGAAAGCGCTTTCCCTCCAACACCACCGCGCCCTCTAAGGCCGGTGTGACAGTGATCACCGCGGTGTCACCGGTCACCTGGATATCCAGGCTCTCAATGTATTCCTCCGGAACGCTTTCCAGCCACACCGTCTGCCAAATGCCGGATACGGGGGTATACCACATACCGCCCCGGGTAAGGCTCTGCTTACCGTAGGGCAGCACTGTAGAACGCAGATCATCAAAAACTGCGATCACCAGTTCATTCTCCTGCCGCAGACCCTGGGTAATATCCACCGTAAAGGCATTGTAGCCGCCGGTATGGCTGCCCATACAAACACCGTTTACATACACCCGGGTCACCTGATCCGCCGCCCCGATGTGCAGCAGCACCCGGCCTTTGGAGAATCCCTCCGGGATGGCGAGGGTCTTGCGGTAGTAAAGGTAGCTGCCGGGAGCAATCTCCCGTTTCAAGCCGCTGAGCAGGCTCTCCGGACAGAAGGGTACTAAGATCCGGTCATCATACCTCTCCGGAAGCGCTTCTGTTTCGGTGACGGCAAAGTCCCACAGACCGTTTAGGTTTACATAACTTTCTCGCCGCATCTGGGGACGGGGATACACATTCCAGGGCGTGCCGCTGAGGTTCTCCCCTTCATGGGTATAGAGATCATTGTACATTTTGTTTCTCCTTTTTCAGCATCCGGAACAGGGGGATCAGCACCAGGAAAATGCAGCAGGCCGCCACAAAGGCAGCGAGGAAAATGTTCTCATTGGGCACAAAAGAGGTTGTGCCGTCGTCATTGATCACCGTTTCGGCATTCTTCAGCACTGCTGCGCCAATGGCCGGGCCGATCACGCCGGGGATGAGCACCTGACCGATAATCCGCTGACCCTGGAACATACCGGCTTTTTTCTCCGGTGTGTAGTCACGGAGCATCGCGCCGAACACTGCCATGCCGGACAGATAGCCGCAGAGCATACTCAGCGTACCCACAAACACCAACGGTGTGCTGCGGAAGAAATAAAGGATCACAAAACCCGTCAGCAGCAGCGCCAGGGGAGCGATAATACCCATCCGGAAGCCTTTACGGTCATAAACCTTGCCGTAGAAGAAGGTAAATGCCGCTGCCAGGATAATGGCCGGGGCAAACAGCAGAACATAGTTGTCCATCTTCAGGGTGACTGTGTAGTACAGGATCAAATAGGGCATAAAGATATTGATGGCAATGCCGAATACGCCGTAGGCAAGGAGCGTCACATACAGTGTCTTGTTGCCTGCGATCACCGTGGGACGGAAGCCGTAGAGCAGATTGGCAAAATACCGCTCATTGCCCCGTGTATCCAGTTTCTTTTCTTTGATCAGCGCAAAGCCCAGCAGACCCATCAGGAACACGATACCGCCTACGATCAGAAAGATGCTTGTCCAGCTGCTCTGTTCGTTCAGATCAAAACCCATAAAGCCGCCAAACACCACCAGGATCGCAAGCAGTGGCATCATAGAGTTGATGCCCTCCACCGCGCCCCGGTTGGTCTCGTCGGAGGAGTCAGTCACCCAGGCATTGAAGCAGGCGTCGTTGGCGGACGAACCGAAGAATGTCATCACGCAGTCCATAGCAATTACTAAAGACACACCCACGCTGGCGGCCGATGCGGCGGCGGGGAAAATGGCATTGATCACATCGGTGCGGATGGCAGCAAAGCTCAAAATGGACACACCCCAACACAGATATCCGCCGCAGATAAAGAGCTTGCGCTTGCCGATTTTGTCGGAAAATGCGCCCACCAGGAGCGTGGTCACCGTTGCGGCGATGGCAGATGCGCTGACCATAGCAGAGATTGCCTCTGCGCTGGCGTTGAACATCTTGTAGATGAACACATTGAAATACATATTCTCCATGACCCAGGCCACCTGCCCCACCAGGCTGAAGATCACCAGGGCCAAATAAAACTTTCGGTTTGCAGTTTTCATATCTATGTATCCTTTCTGAAAATAAGGAGCGCCGGAGAGCACCCCAAAGTGCCGCCCAAGCGCTCCTTTTAAATCTATTAAAGTTCGCAAGTACCTACGGTTCTGGGGAAGGGCAGTACATCCCGGATGTTGCCCATGCCGGTCAGGTACATCACGCACCGCTCAAAGCCCAGGCCAAAACCTGCATGGCGGGCAGAGCCGTACTTCCGCAGATCCATATAGAAATCGTAATCTTCGGGATTCATACCCAGCTCCTCGATGCGATTCTTCAGCACATCGTAGTTATCCTCACGCTGGCTGCCGCCGATAATCTCGCCGATGCCGGGAACCAGGCAGTCCATAGCCGCCACAGTCTTGCCGTCGGGATTGAGCTTCATATAGAAGGCCTTGATGTCCTTGGGATAGTCAGTGACAAACACGGGCTTCTTGAAGACCTCCTCGGTCAGGTAGCGCTCGTGCTCGGTCTGCAGGTCGCAGCCCCAGGATACGGGGTAGGCAAACTTGTCGTTGCACTTCTCCAGGATCTCAATAGCCTCGGTATAAGTGACATGGCCAAAATCGGAGTTCATCACGTGAGTCAGCCGCTCGATAAGACCCTTATCCACAAAGGAATTGAAGAACTCCATCTCCTCGGGAGCATGCTCCAGCACATAGGCGATGATATACTTGATCATATCCTCTGCCAGGCGCATATCGTCGCTCAGATCCGCAAAAGCAATTTCCGGCTCGATCATCCAAAACTCCGCGGCATGGCGGGTGGTGTTGGAGTTTTCGGCGCGGAAAGTGGGGCCGAAGGTGTAGATATTTTTGAAAGCCATGGCGAAAGTCTCGCCGTTGAGCTGGCCGGACACGGTCAGGTTGGTGGGCTTGCCGTAGAAATCCTGGGAGAAATCCACCTTGCCGTCCTCGGTCTTGGGGACATTGTTCAAATCCAGGGTGGTTACCTGGAACATCTCGCCTGCGCCCTCGCAATCAGAGCCGGTGATCAGGGGAGTGTGGACATAGACAAAGTCCCGATCCTGGAAGAACTGGTGAATGGCCATCGCCGCCAGGCTCCGCACGCGGAACACGGCCTGGAAGGTGTTGGTCCGGGGACGCAGATGGGTGATGGTACGCAAAAACTCCATAGAATGGCGCTTGGGCTGCAGAGGGTAGTCACCGGTAGAGTGACCCTCCACGGTCACCTCCTGGGCCTGGATCTCAAAGGGCTGCTTGCTCTCGGGTGTGAGCACCACAGTGCCCTTCACGATCAGCGCTGCGCCGATATTGATCTTAGAGATCTCCTGAAAATTAGAAATGGCATCGGTATAAACCACCTGAACAGGGGTAAAATAAGTGCCATCATTGAGCATTATAAAACCAAACTGCTTGGAGGGGCGACGGTTTCGCACCCAACCGCCAATGGTGACAGTCTGGTCGGCATACTTTTCTGTGTTCTTGAACAATTCGCGGACAGAAATCAGTTCCATAGTAATTACCTCTTTATAGTAATCTATAATATAAAGAGTATACGCCAAGAAAGAAGATTTTACAAGTGTTTTCTCTGCTTTTTCCGTAATTTAGTTCAGCAAAACCACCCCGAGATTCAGATATCCCGCAAAAGCCACCCACAGCAGATATGGGATCAGTAGGTCTCCGGCTCTTTCGTTGATTTTAGAAAACCGCCACATGGTGAGGAAAATTGCCGCCCATAGGGCCAGCAGGATAAAACAGGCCAGCAGATACATCTGCCCGCCGAAAAACACCGGTGACCACAGGAAGTTGAGGAATAGCTGCACACCGTAGGCTGTCAGCGCGTTCTTAATCTGTTGTTCCGGCATACCGGAGACCAGCACCCGGTAGGAGGCCTCCCCCATCAGCAAATAGAGCACCGTCCACACAACGGGAAACACCCAACCCGGTGGTGACAACGGGGGTTGATTCAGCTCCCGATAGCCGACCATTCCCCCAGCCAGCAGCGCCGAAAGTCCTCCAATCGCAAGGGGTATGGCCCAACAGATCAATCTTTTTTTCCAATTTGTTTTCATACAGATCCCTCCTTGCCTCTACTGTAATACACCACTGTGGGATTCTCCATCGAAATTACTGTTGCCAACAGAAAAAAGATACTGTAAAATAAAAGAAATCAGCAAGGAGGACCGCTCTATGAAATCGAAAGTTTATTTTTGTAAGGATCTGAATCCCGAAACCGTACTGAAGATGTACAAGCTTTTGGGCAAAACATTGGACGGGCGGGTTGCTATCAAAGTGCATTCCGGTGAAGAGGGTAATCCCAATTTCCTGCGGCCGCCCTTCTGGAAGCCGGTGGTCGATTTCGTTGGCGGCACCATTGTGGAGTGCAACACCGCCTATGAAGGCGCCCGGAATACTGCCGAGCGGCATATCGCTCTGTTCAAAAAGCACGGCTGGAGTGATCTGTTCCCCATCGACCTGCTGGATGCCCAGGGCCCAGACCTGGAGCTGCCCATTCCCAACGGCGTCCGGATCAAGAAAACCTTCGTGGGTAAGGATATGGCCAATTACGACAGCGCGCTGGTGCTGTCCCATTTCAAGGGCCATCCCATGGGCGGCTTCGGCGGCGCGCTGAAGCAGCTTTCCATCGGTTTTGCCTCTTCTTACGGCAAGGGCTACATCCACGGCGTAGGTGATCCCGCTCACTTCTGGGATCGGGATCAGGATCAATTTCTGGAATCTATGGCCGATGCGGCCTGGGCAGTTGCCAACTACTTTAAGGGCAACGCCGTATATATCAATGTAATGAAGAACCTCAGCGTGGACTGCGACTGCTGCGATAGCACTGCCGCCCTGCCCTGTATGGGAGATGTGGGTATCCTGATCAGCCTGGATCCGGTGGCCATTGACCAGGCCTGCGTAGATCTGGTTTACGCATCCACTGACCCGGGAAAGGCCGACCTCATTGAGCGGATTGAAACCCGCCACGGCACCCACACTCTGGAAATAGCCGAAAAACTGGGTATTGGCACCCGGGAGTACGAACTTCTTCCCGTTTAAGGAGATAGAAAATGAGCGATTGTAAATCCTGCAGCGGCAGCTGCTGCAGCAGCTGTTCCGGCTGCGGCCGGAGTCTGACCCTCCACCCTGGGGAGATCAGCCTCCTGCAGGCATTGGGGCAGTATTCCTTTCTGCCGGTGGCAAGAAAGGCTGATGATATGACCCCGATCTATCGGGAGGATACAGAGTTTACTCAGGAGGAATACAGTACCTGCATCCAGCTTTTGGAAAAAAAGCGGCTGGTGTATCTGGACTACACCCCTCTGCCGGGAGCTGATATGTCCGCATATGCCGGTTTCCCCGTCCATGGCAGTATAGGGCTGACCCAGCGGGGGCAGCAGACATTGGAGCTGCTGGAGCTGCAAGGCGTGATCGATTAAAAAATATGAGGCGTACCGCGAAAGCGGTACGCCTCTTTCTTTTTTTCATTAACCCTTTTCCAGAGCCAGAGTTCTGGTGGTGGTGTCGCAGACCTCGGAGGGTCCAAAGTACTGGATCGCACCGGGGTAAACATAGCAGGACTCCACAGCCCACTTCTCTCTGTTAGCCTCAAAGAACTTGAAGGGCTTGCCCTCCAGCTCCACAAGAGCCTTGCGGATGACGGGCTTATCCTCACCGTTTCTTCTCTCGATGTTCATCATCTTGGTGATGGGCATACCGCCGGCCACCCACTCCTCAGCGGGCTTAGACAGGTTGGAGACCTTGGACAAGTATCCGGTGTAGCCGTACTGGATCAGCATAAAGGCATTGTAGCCCAGGGAGTAGCAGTAGTCAGCATCGAAATTGGAGGGGAAAGCGCAGCGGCCTTCGTAGCCCAGGAAGTGATGCAAGGGGGAGAACTTGCCGGTATAAGTTCCGTTTTTCTTCCGCTGGGCCAGATTGCTCTTGACCATCTCGGAAAACAGCTTTTCAGACTCGATCAAGGACACCTGCACGTTGCCGTGGGGATCACGCTCCAGGAACAGCTGCTGCTGGATAGCCTGGGGCAGAATAGCGAACACAGCCATGGACTCCTTGGTAAGACCGGCTTCGATGAAGGCGTACTTCTCCTCCCAGGTGGGAAGGGCGTTGAACTGGGCTGTCTTTTCGCCAGCCAGCAGCTCGTTGATCTCAGCGATCAGCACAGAGAACTCGGGAACAAACTCCACAATGCCCTCGGGGATCAGAGCAACGCCAAAGTTCCAGCCCTTGGCGGCGCGGTTTGCTACGGAATCGGCAATGTAGTTTGCAATCTGGGCCAGGGACATCTTCTTAGCGGCCACTTCCTCGCCGATCAGGCAGATGTTGGGCTGGGTCATCAGAGCAGTCTCCAGCGCCACATGGGAAGCGGAGCGGCCCATGACCTTCACAAAGTGCCAGTACTTCTTGGCGGAGTTGGCATCCCGCTGGATGTTGCCCACGATCTCGCTGTAGGTCTTGGTGGCAGTATCGAAGCCGAAGGGGCACTCAATGTCCTCGTTCTTCAGGTCACCATCGATGGTCTTGGGGCAGCCGATCACCTGCACGCCGGTATTCTGGGCGGCAAAGTACTCCGCCAGCACGGCGGCGTTGGTGTTGGAGTCGTCGCCGCCGATGATCACGATGGCGGTGATGCCGTGCTTCTTACAGACCTCTGCCACTACGGCAAACTGCTCCTGGGTCTCCAGCTTGGTACGGCCGGAGCCGATGATGTCAAAACCGCCGGTATTGCGGTACTGGTTGATGTATTCATCGTCGAAAACAATATAGTCGTCTTCCAGCAGACCGCTGGGGCCGCCCTTGAAGCCGTAGAGCACATTATCCTTATCGGTGGCCTTCAACGCGTCATACAGACCGCAGATTACATTGTGGCCGCCGGGAGCCTGACCGCCGGAGAGAATCACGCCCACAACCTGCTTCTTGGTCTCGGAGGTATTGGCGCCCTTCTGGAAGGTGATCTCGTTCTTACCGTAGGTATTGGGGAACAGGGCCTTGATCTTTGCCTGATCCGCTACGCTCTCGGTAGGATTGCCTACCTTCACGCAGATGTCAGAAATGCCGTTTCTCAGCATGCCGGGCAACTTGGGATTGTACTGGTATCTTGCCAGCTGGAGAGGGGAAATAGTCATATTCAAAACACTCCTTGCAGTTAATATTAAAACATACACTGGCATTATACTCCATTTTTTAGGAAAGGTAAACAGTTATTTTCAATATTTTCCGCCAAAAAAGTCCCAAGGAAATCCTGTGAAACTGTTCATTTGCCATATAATTTTCCAAGGAAAAAGATTTATATTGAAAAGATGGCAATTTATGCTATAATGATAGGCGTAAAAATACGGGATTCCCCCCGTGAAATAAGAAAGGATTGATCCCTATGGCTCTTGTCACTACTACCGAGATGTTCAAGAAGGCTTATGACGGCGGCTACGCAGTCGGCGCTTTCAACGTCAACAACATGGAAATCGTTCAGGGCATTACCGAGGCCTGCCGCGAGGAGAACGCTCCCGTGATTCTGCAGGTTTCCAAGGGCGCTCGCCAGTACGCTAACCCCACTTACCTGGTCAAGCTGGTTGAGGCTGCTGTGATCGAATGCCCCAATATCCCCATCGCTCTGCATCTGGACCACGGCGATTCCTTCGAGACCTGTAAGTCCTGCATCGACGGCGGCTTCACCTCCGTTATGATCGACGCTTCTTCCAAGTCCTTTGAGGAAAACATCGCCATCACCAAGCAGGTCGTTGAGTACGCTCACGATCACGGTGTTGTGGTCGAGGCTGAGCTGGGCTCTCTGGCCGGCATCGAAGACGAGGTAAACGTCGCTGCTGAGGCTGCTTCCTACACCCGTCCCGAAGAGGTTGAGGAGTTCGTCACCCGTACCGGCTGTGACTCTCTGGCCATCGCCATCGGCACCTCTCACGGCGCTTACAAGTTCACCCCCGAGCAGTGCACCGTCAACGAGCAGGGCATTCTGGTGCCTCCCGCTCTGCGCTTCGACGTTCTGGAAGAAGTGACCAAGCGTCTGCCCGGCTTCCCCATCGTTCTGCACGGCTCCTCTTCCGTTCCTCAGGAGTACGTGGCAATGGTCAATGCCAACGGCGGCAAGATGCCCAACGCCATCGGCGTTCCCGAAGAGCAGCTGAGAAAGGCCGCAGCTCTGTCCGTATGTAAGATCAACATCGACTCCGACCTGCGTCTGGCTCTGACCGGTACTGTTCGTAAGTACTTCAATGATCATCCCGATCACTTTGACCCCCGTCAGTACCTGAAGCCCGCCCGCGCCAACATCAAGGAGATCGTTCGCCACAAGCTGGTCAACGTTCTGGGCTGCGCCGGCAAGGCCTAATTCCATACAAAACACCCTCCCACTGGGGAGGCTGTTTTTTGTTCGGTGCTTGCGAAAGCAGAGGTTTTCTGCTATATTGAAAAGAGAAAGCGGGATGTTCCGTGAAGAATACGAAGAATCTGTTTCCTTTGATGGTGGATATGCCCGAGGATAAGAAGGTTGTAAGCGGCCTTCTGTACTGGATCCTTGCTTTTTTCGTTTGGCCTTTTTTCGGGCAATTCTTCTCCGTTGATCTGGATTGGAGTGCCGCTTTTTGGGTA
>JAZKZN010000043.1:0-3235 GCA_045612705.1 Faecousia sp.
ACCACCTTCTCTGCATCTTCCTTGGGGTTAGCTTCCTTCACGGTCTTGGGGCAGTTGTCAACCAGATCCTTAGCGTCCTTCAGGCCCAGGCCAGTAGCAGCACGGACAACCTTGATGACGTTCAGCTTGGAAGCGCCAGCGGACTTCAGGATGACGTCGAACTCGGTCTTCTCCTCAACCTCAACAGCGGCAGCGGCGGGAGCAGCAACAGCAGCAGCGGCGGCGGAAACGCCGAAAACCTCTTCCAGAGTGTGAACCAGTTCGGACAGCTCCAGGACGGTCAGTTCCTTAACCTGCTCAACCAGAGCAGTGATCTTCTCAGATGCCATGATAAATTTCCTCCTAAAATATGTTGTGAGTGAATTTGGTGTTTGGGGTTAAGCGATTAGGCTTCTGCTTCGGCAGCAGGAGCGGAGCCGTCCTTCTGCATCCGGATCTGATCCAGGACGAAGGCCAGGCTGGAGATAGGTGCCAGGAAAGTACCCAGGACAGAAGCGACCAGAGCGTTCTTGCTGGGCAGTTCGCTGAAGCCGGTCAGCTGCTCGCCGGACAGGACAGAGCCTTCCACGATGCCGCCCTTGATACCCAGGGTCTTCAGCTTGTTCTTCTTGGCGAATTCAGCGGCGATACGAGCGGGAGCGATGGGATCGCCGGTGGTGGAAGCCATTGCGGTGGTACCGTTCAGAACCTTAGAGAAATCGTAGCCTGCATTCTTAGCGGCAAAATTGGTCAGAGTGTTCTTAACGACGGTGTACTCCACGCCAGCTTCGCGGAACTGCTTACGCAGCTCGGTGTCCTGAGCAACATTGATACCCTTGTAATCAATGAAGACGACAGCAGTGGACTCCTGAATCTTAGCGGTCAGGGTCTCAACAACGGCCTTCTTGCTCTCAAGAACCTTTGCGTTGGGCATAATTTTCACCTCCGAAAATTAAAAAAGTGTCTTCCTGCCAGAAGACAGAAAGACACGCAAAACAATCAATGTAGTAAGCGCACCTCGGCAGGATTTACTGCTTTCACAACCTGCTGTCTTTGGCAACAGAAAGATATTACCATATGTTTATCTAAAAGTCAAGCATTATTTTTTTCTTTTTTCTTGTTTTTATTTAAGAAAAAGAAGTTTTTTGGAAGAAATGGAGTATTCGAGTCTTCTGTTTGTTCACAAACTGTTTATTTGCAAATTTTATCTACTTCTGCTATAATGTGGGCATAGTAAATTTGCGAAATGAAAAGCAAAGGAGGATACAATATGAAGTTTTCGAAAAAATCTCTTATTGCGCTGGGAATTTCGGCGTTGTTGCTTACGGCTTGTACACCGACTGTAGACCCTGAACTCGGTGCTAATCCAACCATACCGGTGGTTAACCCAACAAATCCTAGCCAGCCTGAAAAACAGGAAGGGGAGACTCTCACTGTGCTTTCTGCTGCATGGAAACAGCAGGTGGAGCAGGACTGGTATACTGCCACGGGTGAAACCTTAGGCAGTTGGGACGATGCTCTCGCAGATGACGATGGCATTCGCTATTACGGCAATCATAATGGTTACGATATTCTTTTCCGCCCTACGGGGGATGCAGCAGTCACCAACTTGAAGATTGAGGATGTGACATTCACCTATAGTACAACGTTTGAAATCTACGCCTATCGGGATGGAAACTTTACCCCCATTAAGGAATTGACTGCCCAAGGAAAGTTGAGTGATGGAAATTTGGCAGAAATGTTAGCCGTTCATCGGGCATATGGCATGTCTTCTACCGATCCTGGCACACTGCCCGGTCCGATGCTGACCGCAGAGGCCCAGGAAAAGATGAAGCTTGCCTTCTTGGAGGAACACAACCTGGTTGAAAAGTATACTACTTCTGACTTGTCCGTTGCATATTATGGCCAATATGGCGAAGCTCATGTGGGCTTTATCAACGGCATCATGATGTACACCCAGGCACTGACCAGTGAGACCATTGCTGGTGTGACCTTCCGCTATAACACCGGACAGAAGCTCCAGGTGTATTTTGAAGGTGAGCTGATGGGCTTGCAGGAAGCTTACGATCGTGGTGCGCTGACGGTAGAGGAGCTGACAGAAATTCGTGACACGCTCAATCCGATGTCTCAGGACAATGTTTTTACAGAGTAATAAAGATAAAAACAACCCCGGAAGCTTTCGCTTCCGGGGTAGCTTTATGCAAATTAGTTGCCGTACTTGGTGGAGCTGACCTTCACGCCGGGGCCCATGGTGGAAGCCACGGTGCAGGAGCGGATATACTGACCCTTAGCTGCAGCGGGCTTAGCCTTAACAACAGCTCTCATCAGGGTGTCCATGTTCTCGGTCAGCTTCTCAGCGCCGAAGGAAACCTTGCCGATGGGGCAGTGAATGATGTTGGTCTTGTCCAGACGGTACTCAACCTTACCAGCCTTGATCTCGGTGACAGCAGCGCCAACGTTGGGGGTGACAGTGCCAGCCTTGGGGGAGGGCATCAGACCCTTGGGGCCCAGAACCTTACCCAGACGGCCAACAACGCCCATCATGTCGGGAGAAGCGACGACCACGTCGAACTCAAACCAGTTCTCCTTGGTGATCTTCTCAACCAGCTCCATGCCGCCAACATAGTCAGCGCCAGCAGCCTTAGCTTCCTCAACCTTAGCGTCCTTGGTGAACACCAGAACACGCATGGTGCGGCCGGTGCCGTGGGGCAGAACGACAGCGCCACGAACCTGCTGGTCAGCGTGACGGGAGTCAACGCCCAGCTTAATGTGCAGCTCGACGGTCTCGTCGAACTTAGCAGAAGCACCCTTCACAACCAGATCCAGGGCCTCGGTGGGATCATACTGAACAGAGCGGTCAATCAGCTTAGCGGTCTGCTGATTCTTTTTACCTCTAAACACTTTTGTTATCCTCCTATATAGTGGTGATGCGGAATAATCCTCCCACATTTCCGGGTCCAAATTTGCCCGGATGACAAATATTAGTCGACGACGGTGACGCCCATGGAACGGCAGGTGCCAGCAACCTGGCTCTCAGCAGCTTCCAAAGTGGGGCAGTTCATGTCGGGCATCTTGATCTTGGCGATCTCGGTGATCTGAGCCTTGGTGATGGTGCCAACCTTCTGCTTGTTGGGCACACCGGAGCCCTTCTGCAGGCCGATGGCCTTCTCAATCAGCAGAGGGGTAGGGGGGGTCTTGGTGATGAAGGTAAAGCTGCGATCGGCGTAGACAGTGATGACTACGGGGATCTTGAAGC
>JAZKZN010000044.1:0-7710 GCA_045612705.1 Faecousia sp.
CAATATGCCTCTGTAGCTCAGTAGGTAGAGCAGCGGACTGAAAATCCGCGTGTCGTTGGTTCGATTCCGACCGGAGGCACCAGATGCGGGTGTAGCTCATCCGGTAGAGCGCCACCTTGCCAAGGTGGAGGTAGCGAGTTCGAGCCTCGTCACCCGCTCCAAAAAGTAAGGAACGTATTACACGTTCCTTATTTCATATGGTACCGTAGCCAAGTGGTAAGGCACGAGTCTGCAAAACTCTGATCCGCCAGTTCAAATCTGGCCGGTACCTCCAAAGATCCCGTTCTCATTAGAGAACGGGATCTTATTTTGCAATATAAGACCCCGGTTTGCGTTGCTAGAGCCAACCGGGGTCTTGTGCTTTTATTTAGCAGATAGGTCCACATTTCGGCGGATCATGCTCATTGCAGGCACTGCCTTAGGCAGCTGCAGATAGAACTGCATCTGGGGTGTTCTGGGTTCCTCTAAGGGCTCTTTGTCCAGGGTCGCCATTATTGGGGCGGTGAATGCAAAGGGACGCATATCCGGTCCTACGGCCTCGAGAGAATCGCCGGCGGCGAACTTGTTCCGTAGGCTGCACAGAGCCAGCCCGTTTTCATCGCAGCTTTCCACAATGGCACAGACTTGCCACTGACGAATGTAGCGAGAATGATCGGTGTACTGGCCGGGGTAGCCGTAGTAGAAACCGGTGGAGTAGTACCGGTGGCTCACGTGTTCCACCTCATCCCGCCATACAGGATCAATTTCCCGGCCGGCAGCGATATCGTCGATGGCGTGGCGATAAGCGCCGGTGACAATGGCGGCATAATAGGCTGATTTTGCCCGCCCCTCGATCTTAATACAATCAATTCCCGCATCCATCAGATCCTTGAGGTGATCGATGGTGCACATATCCCGGGAGTTCATAATGTAGGTGCCCTTTTCGTCCTCGAAAACGGGGAAGTACTCCCCGGGCCGCTTTTCTTCCATCAGTGCGTACTGATAGCGGCAGGGCTGCGCGCAGGCCCCACGATTGGAGTCCCGTCCGGTCATATAGTTGCTGAGTAGACACCGGCCGGAGTAGCTGACGCACATAGCGCCGTGACCGAAGGTCTCTATCTCCAGATCTTTGGAGGTCTTCTCCCGGATGGTGCGGATCTCATCCAGGCTTAGTTCCCGGGCCAGGACTACTCGCTTTGCGCCAAGATCATACCACGCCTGGGCGCATTCATAGTTGGCGATGGACTGCTGGGTGGAGATGTGCCGCTGGCATTTGGGGGCATATTTACCCGCCAGGGTGAAGGCACCCATATCTGCTACGATCAGGGCATCAACCCCCGCATCCTGCAATTGCTCCAGATAGGGAGGGAGGGCGGCGATCTCCTCGTTGCGGGGCATGGTGTTCACTGTCACATGGACCTTGACCCCATGGTTGTGGGCAAAAGCCACGGCCTTGGGCAGTTCCTCCGGTGTGAAGTTTCCTGCGAAGGAACGCATACCGAAGGATGTACCGGCCAGATACACCGCATCAGCGCCATAGAGAACGGACATAGTCAGTCGTTCCATATCCCCGGCGGGACTTAACAGTTCAAGTTTTGCCATTAGCCACCCGCTTCTGCCACATTTTGCATATGGCCGCTGTAGGTGGAGGCGAACAGATGCTTATAGGCATTGTAGTCGTATACGAAATAGTAGTAATTGGTATCGTTGGGTTCCAGGGCGGCATAGAGGGGATGGACACCGAAATTACAGATGGGTCCGGGAGGGATACCCTGGTTATTGCGGGTGTTGTAAGGACTGTCTACATTCAGTTGCTCATCGGTCAGTTCCTTGATCTGACCAAAGTAGTCGCCAATGGCGTAGTGAACGGTGGCGTTAGAACTCAGATACATAAAGTTGGTATCGGTCAGCCGATTGTAGAAGACGGATGCAATATCATAGCATTCGCTGTTGGAGGAAGTCTCCTTCTGAATGATAGAGGCCAAAGTGACCAGCTGATGGAGGGTCAGCGGATTGTTCTCGATATACTCGTTGCTGAAGCCACCGTGTCTGAGTTCGCTGGCATAACGCTCCTGCATTGCCACAAACTCTTCTTTCATAATGTCCGTGAAGCGGCTATTAAACTCGTTGAGGAACTTTTCAATAACACGGCGGGGAGAGTCGTTGGTGTAGAACTGATAGGTATCCGGGGACATATAGCCCTCCAGGCAATACTTGTGGCCCCGCTCCACACCTTCCAGGAACCAGTATTCCTTCAGCTCACCGTTGGCGGCATAATCCTCAAGATCTGCAACAGAGCATACGTTGTTTTCTTCCAGCAGTTTGAAAATCAGCGCGCAGCTGGCGCCATCCGGGAACATGACATCTACAACCTCACGGGTAGCACCGTGGGAACCCATGGCATTAATCATAGCGTTGTAGTCCAACTGAGAGTGAAGAGTAAACGTGCCAACGCTGATATCCTCATCCTTGCCGGTCACTTCAGCAAAGAGTTTGAAAAGACCGGGATACCGCACAAGCTGTGCCTGTCCCAGCTTTTGGGAGATGGATTCAATGGTATCATCCTGGGTGATGGTAATGGTCACATTCTGATATTCCTTATCGAACGCCATAACATCAGCGCAGCACACCCACAGCACGCGGCCCAGAGAAACACCGATGGCAAGGATCAGCAGGCCCCAGAGTACGGTGGCCAGAATGTGGGGGATGCCCAGCAGGCCGTAGCCCTTTTTCCGCTTGGGACGGATTTTTCTCTCCATTTTCGGTGAACCCTCCTCCGGAACGGGCTCCGGCTCTTCCTCGGCGATCTCCTCAGGGATTTCCTCGGGGATCACTTCCTTAACAGGCAGTTCGAAGTAAGCGGTCTCATCAGACACGGCGGGAGCATCATCGGGCATATCTGGTGCGGCGGATTCTTCCGGCTGGGGTTCTTCCTGAGGGTCCGGTGTCTTCAGCCAGTCTTCTGCCAAAATCTTCTCCAGTTCCATATCCCCGATACTGGTAAGACCGGCGGCATTTACAGCTTGTTCGTCAGCACCGATTTCCGGTTCCGGCTGCATGCCGCTGAGCAGTCCGTCCAGCCAGTCTTTGTCTTCGGAAGACAGTTTGCTTTCCGGGGACTGGTTGTTCATGTTTTCATCCATATAGTTAACCTCCTGTCAGCGAATCACAATCTGCTTAGCAATTGCGTTCGCGGTTTCGGGTCCTTTTAGCGCTTCGATTAATTTGAGTGCAAAGGCAGTGGCACAGCCGGCGGATGTGCCGGTGATCAGATTGCCGTCACGGACACAGGCTGCATTGGATACAAGGACTGCGTCCCCCATACCGCCTTCGCAGCCGGGATAGCAGGTAGCCTGCTTGCCATCTGTGATGTGCAGATCAGCCAGTACGGTGGGCCCTGCGCAGATGGCGGCAACAAACTTGTTATTCTCCCAGGCAAACCGGAGGATATCCAGCGCGTTCTTGCTGGCTCTGGCAGAGGCAACGCCTCCCAGGCCGCCGGGGAGGACGACCATATCAAGCTTCGTCAGGTCAATTTCCTCGGGCAGGATATCAGCCTGGATAGCAATGTTGTGGCTGCCGCAAACCGTCTTGCCGGTGACACCGACAGTGAGTACATCAACACCGGCACGGCGCAATAGATCGATAGGAGCAATGGCTTCCATTTCTTCAAAGCCTGTTCCCAGCAATACATATACCATAGTTTATCCCTCCAAACAACGGATAATGTGACTATAGATTTCTTGGTGGATGTCTTCCATGGAACGCATAGTGCCGTCCTTCACACAGGAGATAACTGTCCAGCCATAATAATCGGCGGCCTGACGGCCGGTCTGGCGGCAGGTTGCCAGGTACTGCATATCCTGCTCGTGAATATCGGCCGAGGTGTTGGTGTCTGCCTCCCGGTGACGAAGAAGTTTTTCTGTGAAGTCGGTAGGGACATCCAGATAGATTACAAGATCCGGCATGGGCAGACCCAGCTTGTCATACTCAAAGTCATACAGCCAGTGGAGGAATGTCTCCCGACCTTCCACCGGCTCTTTTGATGCCTGATGTACTGCATTGGAGGTAGTGTAGCGGTCAGAAACCACAAGGCCACCGTTATCATACCACTGACCCCAATCCATTTTATATGAAGCATACCGGTCTACCGCGAAGAAGGAGGAGGCGGCATAGGCGTTCACATCGGAAGGCTTCTTGCCGAATTGGCCGCCCAAATACATCCGGATCAAAGCAGAGCTTTCCTCTTCATACCGGGGAAATACAATGTGCTTAAAGGGGACGTTGTCCCGCTCCAAGTGTTCAGACATCAAACGGAACTGGGTGGATTTACCGGAACCGTCCGTTCCTTCAATTACAATCAGTTTGCCCATAATTGCAAAATCCTTTTCTATGTTGATATAAAATATCAACATAAAATATAGCATATTATGTGCCGTTTGTCCACACTTGCCCCGGAGGAAAACGAAAAAAAACGGAAAAATGGGGCGCAAAGGCAAAAAGGTTGCAAACAGAGGAGAAATCTGCTAAAATATCAGGACAAGAAAGCAGTATAAAAAGGATGTTTGGAATATGGAAGCAAGTAATATCACATTTCGCGATCTGGGCCTTTCCGAGGCGATGCTGAAGGCACTTGAAAAAAAGGGCTACGGTTATCCCACTACGATTCAGGCGCAGGCGATTCCCGAGTTTATGCAGTGGAAGGATGTTATTGCCAAAGCCCCCACCGGCACAGGTAAGACCTTCGCTTTTGGCATTCCTATGATCGAGCACGTAGATGCCGCTTGTGAGGAAGTGCAGGGACTGATCCTTGCGCCCACGCGGGAGTTGGCTATTCAGATTGGTGATGAGCTACGAGGCCTTCTGACCTACTATCAGGGAATCCGTGTAGCTGTGCTTTACGGCGGAGCAGGCATCGTTGGCCAGGCAAAGCAGTTGGAGAAGAAACCCCAGATCGTAGTAGCTACCCCTGGCCGCTTGATGGACCACTATAACCGCAAAAATATCCGTCTGGACAAGATTCAGACCATCGTGCTGGATGAAGCGGACAGAATGTTGGACATGGGTTTTTTCAAGGATGTGACAAAGATCATTGAAAAGGTGAAAAACCGTAAAAACCTTGGCCTTTTCTCTGCAACCATCTCCCAGGAGGTTATGACCGTCTCCTGGATGTATCAGCGGGATGAGGTAGAGATCACCGTCGAGCCTAAGCGGGAAGACCGTCCCGATATCGACCAGTATTGCGTGAGTGTCACACCTTTGGAAAAGGCGGAGACCACTCTGCGGCTGATCCGCACCCAGGGCTATGAGAGAATAATGATTTTCTGCAATACCAAGCATATGTGCCAGCGGCTTTGCGATGATTTCCAGCGGGCAGGAGCAGACTGTGACTGCATCCACGGTGACATCCGTCAGAGTCAGCGGGAGAAGACCATGCAGCGCTACCGGGATGGTAAGCTTGCTATCCTTATCGCCACCGATGTAGCATCTCGGGGTATCGACGTAGACGATGTGGACTGCGTCATTAACTACGATGTGCCTGAGGAAAACGAGTACTATGTTCACCGCATCGGCAGAACCGGGCGCGCCAAACGTAAAGGTGTGGCCTGGTCTATTGTGGGCAATTTCCCCGAGAAAGCCAAACTGGATGAGATCGCCAAGTTCTCCCATTATACTATTCGCCCTATGCTTCTGGGCGCTGACGGTAGCCTGACCGAAGAAGAGGTCAAAGCGCCGGTGGTAAAGAAGCGATTCCGTTGAACGCCAAAGAGCGGGGCTTTCTGCTGCTGACAAGCCAGCTGGGAGACCCCGAAAGAAGGCCGTTGACAGTTGCCCAGTTCCGCACCCTCGCAAGCCGTATGGCTCAGATGGAAAAACCGTCTCTTGATCGCGAACTGCTTCCGGAGGACCTGATCCCTCTTGGATACAGCTGCGCTGAAGCAGCGCGGATTGTGGAACTGCTGACGAGGGCAGGTGTGCTGGAGCGCTATATTTGCCGGGGGAAATACAGTGATTGCGTTCCCATCACCCGCATAAGCGATATGTACCCACTTGTTTTGCGGAAAAGGCTGGGATTGGACGCCCCCAGTTGTCTTTGGGCAAAGGGGGACTTATCCCTTTTGAATACGCAAATGATCGCCCTTGTGGGCAGTCGGGAACTGTCCGGGCCTAACCGCCTTTTCGCGAAAAGAGTGGGTTATGAGGCGGCGCGGCAGGGAATTACATTGGTGTCTGGCAACGCTCGGGGCGCTGATAGGACGGCACAGGAAGCTTGTCTTGATAATGGGGGAAAGGTCATCTGTGTTGTTGCGGATGAGCTGGAAAAATATCCGCCGCAGAAAGATGTTTTATATCTGTCGGAGGATAGTTTTGACTTGCCCTTTACTTCCCAAAGGGCTCTCAGCCGCAACCGGGTGATCCACGCGTTGGGGTATCTTACCCTTGTGGCACAATGTAATTTTGGTGTCGGGGGAACCTGGGATGGTGCGACAAAAAACCTGAGCAAAGGTTGGAGTCCTATCTTCTGCTTTGCCGACGGCAGTGAGGCCGTTGCAGAACTGGAGCAAATGGGCGCAACGACAATCATGATGGATAACCTTTCCGACCTAAGGGCGCTCCAAAGCGCAACAGAACAGATGACAATTATGTAAAAAAACAGGACTCAAATGAGTCCTGTTTTTGTTTTGGCACGCCAAAAGGGATTCGAACCCCCGACCTTCCGCTTAGGAGATACCGAGGGAAATGGCTCTCACATCCCTTGTAATACCTAAAAATCCCCTGACAGCAGGGGATTTTTAAGGTTAAAGTGTTATCCTGTGTTACGCCGTTACCTCAGATATTATGCTGTTATAACTCATTTGATTAGCAAGCAATTAGCAAGGACGATTAAATTAGGGTAAAGGTAATATTGCTAAAAAATGCTCCGAAATTACTTCCGGTGTTCTCTTGTGTCATTCTATTTCGTATTCAACAGAGTTGATCATTAAGCAATAATTGTCTTTCCAGTGAATTTTCATATTGCTAAATTCGCCCCAATCACCGCAGTAAACTCGTTGAGGTTTCTTTTCGATTTTGAAAAGAATTAAGTTGACACCGCTTTTTTTATACACGTCAACAAGGGTATCGCCACCGAGCGCGCCTTGATCGCTGTCAATAACTTGCGCATAGTATTCTCCGCTTGGAGATTCAACAGTTTTTACAACTGTATTTTGACCGATGTTTCCAAAAATCAAGGCAATAAAACTAAAGAAACCAATCGGCAATACCATTAGTGCGGACAATACCAAAGTTACAATTTTGAGCGACATTGGTTTTCCGTATTTGACCGTTAAGTAACAGCAACAACCTGCGGATAATAATACGCTTGCTATTACCCAAATTTGAGGATATTCAAAAATATAAAACACGGCATTGATCAAGGAAAGCGGAGCAATAATGGCTAACAAGGTCCGCATTACTTTGTTTTCAGGAGTGTCCTTGCAAATAAGGTCAAGGACAATTACGCAAACAGATAATGCGGCAAGTGCGACAGCAAAAGCGGAAACGCTAATCAGTTCAAAATTATATCCTATACAAGCAGTTATTATAACACCTGCAGGATACAGAATCGTCAGCACAAATAACAAGCACATCAAAATTGATACTGCTTTTTTCATATAGCTCACCTTACTCTTTCCCCAACATCTTTGCGTATTGGTTTGAGAGGAGTTTGGATAAAGCGCAGAACACGGC
>JAZKZN010000045.1:0-27135 GCA_045612705.1 Faecousia sp.
CAGTTGGTAGAGTAGCCGGTTCATACCCGGTATGTCACCTGTTCGAATCAGGTCGCCGCTACCAGGCCCGTTGGTCAAGCGGTTAAGACACCGCCCTTTCACGGCGGTAACATGGGTTCGATTCCCGTACGGGTCACCAAAAAAGACACCACCCATTTGGGTGGTGTCTTTTTTTGCCCTACGGGAATCGAAAGGCCGTTAAGAAAACAGTCCGGTGGACTGTTTTTAGGCCGTGGGAGATTCCATCGTTCCGGGAGGGCAGCCGGTACGGCTGGGAAACCGGAACGATCATGCAAATAGCTTTCGAGACACCACCCATTTGGGTGGTGTCTTTTTTGCCCTACGGGAATCGAAAGGCCGTTAAGAAAACAGTCCGGTGGACTGTTTTTAGGCCGTGGGAGATTCCATCCTTCCGGGAGGGCAGCCGGTACGGCTGGGAAACCGGAAGGATCATGCAAATGGCTTTCGAGACACCACCCATTTGGGTGGTGTCTTTTTTGCCCTACGGGAATCGAAAGCGCGGCCTTGCCGCAAAGGAATAGAAAACGGGCGTGTGGCCAGCCACACGCCCGTTGGTCTATGGAGATTATTCGTCCTTAGCCTTGGACAGCATCAGGTTGACAATGATGCCCAGGATCAGGGAGCAAGCGATAGCGGTCAAGGTGACAGGGCCGATAGCCATTGCCATACCGCCAATGCCGGGGATCAGGATGGCAGCGGTGACGAACAGATTCTTGTTCTGGTTCAGATCCACCTTCTGGACCATCTTCAGACCGGAAACAGCGATGAAGCCGTACAGAGTGACGCAGACGCCGCCCATAACGCAGCCGGGAATGGAATCCAGGAATGCCACGAAGGGGCCGAAGAAGGAGATCACGATGCTCATAATAGCGGCGACAGTGATGGTGATCACGGAAGCATTGCGGGTAATGGCAACACAGCCGACGGACTCACCGTAGGTGGTGTTGGGGCAGCCGCCGAAGATCGCGCCTACAAAGGAGCCGATGCCGTCACCCAGCAAGGTGCGGTGCAGGCCGGGCTCTTCCAGCAGATCGGTGTCGATGATGGAAGACAGGTTCTTGTGGTCAGCGATGTGTTCAGCGAAGACCACGAATGCCACGGGAACATAAGCAACAGCGACAGTAGCGATAAATGCGCCGTCAACATCCTTTACGCCCTTCAGAGCGGTCAGGAAAGTGAACTCGGGAACGGCAAAGATCTTAACGCCTTCAAATACACTGAAGTCGATCACGGGAATGCCGCACACAGTAAAGATGGTGGCTACGGCATAACCGGCCAGAATGCCGATGATAAAGGGGATCAGCTTGGCCATCTTCTTGCCGTAGGTGGAGACCAGAATGACGACAAACAGAGTGACCAGAGCGCAGATCAGAGAGGGCCATGCGGTACCAGTCATGATAAAGGAGCCGTTTGCGTCCTGAGGGCCATAAGAGAAAACATCCTTGATAGCAGCGCCAGCCAGGGACAGACCGATCAAAGCGACGGTGGGTCCAATGACTACGGGGGGCATCAGCTTGTTGATCCACTTGACGCCTGCGACCTTAACTACGATAGCAATCACTACGTAAACCAGGCCGGCCAGAGCGGCGCCGATGATCAAACCTGCGAAACCGGCAGAAGCGGAAGCTGCGCCGGCAAAAGCTGCGGCCATAGAGCCAATGAAAGCGAAGGAAGAACCCAGGAACACGGGGCTCTTAAACTTGGTGAAGAGCTGATAAACGATGGTGCCGACGCCTGCGCCGAACAAGGCTGCAGAAGAAGACATACCGTTGCCAACAATGGCGGGAACTGCGATAGTAGCTGCCAGGATGGCCAGGACCTGCTGGAATGCGAAAATCAGCAGCTGACCGAACTTGGGCTTGTCTTTGATGCCGTAGATCAAATTCATGATGTTTCCTCCAATTATTCTTTTTGAAGACGCGATGAGAATGCGGGGAAACCTTCCTTCATTCCCAACCGGCTTCCAAAAGAGAGTATACATCTTTTTTCGACAAAAAACAAGACAAAAATAGCACTTTGCCGGAGCAAAGTGCTATTTTTATGCTTATCGTGAGCCCTTGTCATAGGGAATGCCTTCTGCCTTGGGTGCGCGGGATTTTTTGGAGGTGAAGGACAGAACGATCAGGGTGATCAGATAGGGCAGCATCCGGTATAGATGGGAGCTGATGCCGATTTGCGCCAGGGAGAATACGCCATCGCCGTTGATGTCAATGCTGCCGTATCCGGCGGCAATGCACTTGAATAAGCCGAAGAGCAGAGCACCAAGGGCGATGTTCAGCGGCTTCCAGTTGCCGAAGATCATAACAGCCAGGGCCAGGAAGCCGAAGCCGGCTACGTCGCCGTTGGAGGTGCAGTTGGTGGCGGTCAGGGCATATACAAAGCCGCCCATGCCGGCCAGGGCGCCGGAGATTGTGGTGCCGGCGTAGCGCATCTTGGTCACATTGATGCCCAGAGAGTCAGCTGCTTGGGGATTTTCACCGCAGGAGCGTAGCTTCAGGCCAAAGTCGGTGAAGTACAAAATCACGGACAACGCGATAAATACCAAAATACAGATATAGGTGGCCAGGTATACCTTATTCAGGAAGGTCTCCCGGAAGAAACCCCACTCCACGGACTTGTCTACGCCAAAAGTGGATTTCTTGATCATAAACCAGGAGGCGGAGTCACCTACGGCCATCTGCAGCGTGTTCTGGTTGCTGAGAATACGCACAAGGAACAGCACCAGCGCAGGGGCCATCAAGTTCAGGGCCGTGCCGCCGATGGTTTGGTCTGCCTTCAGATTGATTGCGGCAAAGCTCAGCAGCAGAGAGAACAGCGCGCCGAAGGCGGCAGCCACCAGCATGGCGCCGATCTCCAGGCCCTGCAGGACCCAGAAATTACCCATACCGGCTGCGCGGGTGATCACATTCAGTCCCTGCATCAGCCGTACGAAGTAAACGCCCACGAAGGCGCCCATGATCATAATGCCTTCCAATGCCAGGTTAATGATACCGCTGCGTTCGGCGAATACGCCGGCCAGGGCAACGATCATCAGAGGAATCGCAAACAAAAGGGTCTGCTGAATCACAAAGGTCATTGATCACTGCCTCCTTTCTTCGGGGCTTTTTTCCGACCCAGCCAGAGCTGGATGACCAGAGAGAATGCGCTCAGGTACACGATAACAGCGATCACCACATCGGTGATGTACTCGTTATAGGCCGTGAGAACGGTCAGCTGCTGACCTACGATGTCCAGCATTGCCATAAAGATGCCGGAGAAAATCACTGCAATGGGGTGATTCAGAGCGAGCAGAGCAACGGGAATGCCGTTGAAGCCGGCAGCGGGTAGAGCCTGGTAGGTGATCCAGTAGAACTCGGTGTTGCCGGAGAGCCAGTAAAGGCTTGCGCCGCCGGCGGCCAGAGCGCCTGCCATGGCCATGCTCAGCACGATATTCCGCTTATCCTTGATACCGGCGTACCGGGCTGCGTGACGGTTGGCGCCGCAGGCCTTCAGCTGGTAGCCAAGGGTGGTTTTGTTCATGATAATATACACAATGACGGCGATGATGATGGCAATCAGGATGCCGCAGTTGATCTGAGAACCAGGGAAGACCTTGTCCAGACCCAGCTTGGGAGTTGCAACACCATTGAAGGTGGTCTTGTAAATGTAGCCGGTCTTAGTGCCTTCAGCAACATTCTTCAGATTACTGATATCGAAGATCCAGGTGACAAAATTGGCGGCAATCCAGTTGGTCATAATGCAAGCCAGAACCTCATTGATGTTGAGGAATGCTTTCATAAGGCCGGGAATCGCGCCCCACAAAGCGCCTGCCAGCATACCGCCCAGGAAGGCCAGCAGCCAGATAAGGCCGGGGGCGACTACATCAGAGGGGATCTCCAGAGCAATCACCAATGTGGCAAGTGTGCCCATCAGATATTGACCGGGGGCGCCGATATTAAACAAACCTGTCTTGAAAGCTACGGCAACGGAAAGACCGGTCATAATCAGCGGAGTTGCCCGGAAGAGCATATTGCCCCAAGAGGCAGGGTTAAAGCCCCAGGTGAGGTGACCCACCGCGTCACGGCCGGTGGAAAGAAGACCCAGGAAAATGAGCCGCATACCGTCCCAAATGCCACTGAGGGTGATATTGTTTTTGGACACACCCACGATCAAGACGACCACTGCGCCCACCGCCAGGCCGATCACTATGGACAACAGGGAGGCAAACACTTTGCGGCTGCTGTCGCTATTCAGCAGAGAGCTTGCTTTCTTCATAGATCCTTTGCCTCCTTTCAATCCCGTTTAGCGCCGGACATATACAGACCCAGCTCCTGTGTAGTGGTGGCCTTGGGATCCAACTGACCCACGATCTCACCTTCATACATAACTAAGATCCGGTCACTGAGGTTCATAACCTCGTCCAACTCCAGGCTTACCAGCAGAACAGCCTTGCCAGCATCCCGCTGGGCTACCAGTTCGCTGTGGATATGCTCGATCGCGCCCACGTCCAGGCCGCGGGTGGGCTGAACGGCAATGATCAGCGGCTTATTCTGATCCATTTCCCGGGCGATGATAGCCTTTTGCTGGTTGCCGCCGGACATACTCCGGGCAATGGTCACAGGGCCTTGGCCGGAGCGGACATCATACTGCTCAATCAGGGTTTCGGTATAGGCGCGGACAGCGCCATCCTGCATGAAACCGAATTTCTGGAAACGGGGTTCCTGGAAGCTCTGCAGGACCATATTCTGCTCCAGAGTGAAGTCCAGCACCAGACCGTGTTTGTGACGGTCTTCCGGGATATGGCTCATACCGGCGTCAATGCGGCGTCGGATGGATTCCTTGCTGATGTTCTTGCCGCACAAATGGATGGTGCCGCCGCTGGCTTTCTCCAGACCGGTGAGGCCGTGGATCAGCTCTGTCTGGCCGTTGCCGTCAATACCGGCGATGCATACGATCTCGCCAGCGCGGACCTGGAAGGAGATGCCCTTAACGGCGTCATTCTTGTGGAGCTTGGAGGGGACGGTCAGACCCTGCACATCCAGCACTACATCGCCGGGCTTTGCGTCGTCCTTTTCTACCTGCAGCTGTACGGGACGGCCGACCATCATATTGGACAGCTCCTGCTTGGTGGTGTCGCAGATATTTACGGTGCCGATGCATTTGCCCTTCCGCAGAACGGTGCAGCGGTCGGCTACCGCCATAATTTCATTCAGTTTGTGAGTGATAAAGAGGATGGACTTGCCCTCGGCCGCAAAACCCCGCATGGTGGCCATCAGCTCGTCAATTTCCTGGGGTGTCAGCACGGCGGTGGGTTCGTCAAAGATGAGGATTTCGTTGTCCCGATAGAGCATCTTCAGGATCTCTACCCGCTGCTGCATACCCACGGTGATATCCTCCACCTTGGCGTTCAGATCCACCTGCAGGCCGTAGCGCTGAGATAGCTCCTCCACCTTTTTCCGGGCAGCTTTCTTCTGCAGGAAACCCATTTTGGTATCGGCCCGGCCCAAAATAATATTGTCCAGCACGGTAAACACATCAATGAGCTTGAAGTGCTGGTGTACCATACCGATGTTCAGGGCGGTGGCGTCGTTGGGGTTATTGATTGTGACGACCTCGCCGTTCTTCTTAATGACGCCTGCTTCCGGCTGATAGAGGCCGAACAAAACAGACATCAATGTAGACTTGCCTGCGCCGTTTTCACCCAGCAGGGCGTGGATCTCGCCGCTTTTCAGCTGGAGCGTGATGTCGTCGTTGGCCACGATTCCGGGGAACTCTTTTCTGATGTTGAGCATTTCAATAATGTATTCCGATTGCATATTGAACTTGCCCTCCTTCCCGCCTATTTGCAAAGTTATACAGGTTAATTATACTGGTTATGGGAAATAAATGCAAGGACTTTTAGACCTTCTGCGCCATAAAGCCCAAGAAAATCCCCCACCTGCCGGTGGGGGATCTGATCATACGGTTGCGGCTGTTTTGCGGAGTTTTTTCATCTTGTAGAGCTCCTCAGTGGCCAGGCGGGTTTTTGCTACTACATCGCCGCCCTCGGGGAAGCAGTAGTAGAGGGCGTCTTTGTTGCCGATGCAGATTACATCGCCGATTTCATACCAGAAATAGTCGGCGTACAGGCTATAGCAGAACAGCGGCCCTTGGGTGTAGTCCAGCTTGCCGTCGCAGCCGGTGAGGCGGAAACCGTCGGCGTCGTGGACAAGCTTGCCGCTGCCAACCATATACAGCGCCTTGGTATCCACCAGCATTCCGATCTGCACATTCCGCTCCAGTCGGTAAGTGCCTTCTTCCAGTTCCTTGCGCACTTGCTGCCGCTGCCAGGCGTACCAGTCGGGGATGTGGGTGAAGGCAGCGTCCTCGGCGGTGAGATAGCCGTATTCGTCCAGGGTATAGACTTTACCGCAGCTCCGGCAGGTGAGGGTAATGCCCTTTCCCACCGTTTGTCCCTCTGTATGGCAGTGGGGGCAGCGGTACAGGATCCGGTTCAGTCCGTCAGCCCGGAAAGGCTCGCTGATCCGAATATTGTTTTCCTGTTGGTGGCGGAAGTTATCAAAGGAGAAAGCCTTGTCCAGTAGTTCATCCAGCTGGGCAACGGACATTTCTTTCAGCTGCTGAGCCGTGGCCAGACAAGTGACAGTGGCGTTTACAGTCACCTTCCGCTTTTGAAGACCATTGTACAGAGGGTCCCGGATAAAGGCGCCCTGGGTAATCACCGTCACTACCGGTACGCCCAGCTTTTTCAGCAGAACGCCCATCTTCCGGGGCAGTGCGGTGGCAGTGCCGTCGAAGGAATAGCTGGCCTCCGGGAACATCAATACGCTGGTGCGTTTGGTTTTCAGCATATGCTCCATATCCCGGATCAAAGTCAGATCACTGACGAACTTCTGGGTGGGGATACAGCCCAGAAACCGCATTAGCAGGCGCTTGCCCACAAAGCCGTCCTCCGTGCAGACGATGCCATAGGGTTTGGGGAAAAAGATCCGGGAAGCGATCTTTAAGTCCAGAAAGCTGGAGTGGTTCATCAGAATCAGACAAGGTTCTCCTTTTTTGATCTGTTCCATACCGTGCTTTTCGTAAGTAAACTTAGTGGCCAGCAGATCAAAAATACCCAAAAGCCATACGACCAGCTGCAGCAAAAACAACGGCTTTAAGGGATTGCGGTGCTTATTCCGAGGCAGGGCCATCACTTCGTCATAGGACAGGGTTTTGGTTTTGATTTTCATAAAAATGCACCCATCTCTCCATTTTTCTACAAAACTATCTTACTATATTTGCAGAAAGATGGCAAGGAGTTTTTGCAAATGGAAGAAAAAACCGGGAACGCATTTGCGTTCCCGGTAAGCTTTAACGGACGTATTCAATAACCACGCGGCGGTTGGGTTCGGTGCCGATGGAGTAGGTGGTGATGCGATCGGTGTCCTGCAGAGTTGCGTGGATCACATGGCGCTCATAGGCGTTCATAGGCTCCAGAGTGGTGCGGCGGCGGGCCTTCAGTACCTGCTGTGCCTTCTTGTGGGCGTAGTGACGCAGGGAGTTCTCCCGCTTCTCCCGATAGCACTCGGCGTCCACATTGATGCGGACATGGCCTTCAATGCCCCGGTTGATGGTGTAGTTGGCCAGATGCTGCAGAGCATCCAGGGTGTCACCCCGACGGCCAATCAGATAGCCCAAATCCTCGCCGGTCAGCTCTACCATATAGGTGTTCTCACCCTCGCTCCATGCGTGGGGAACTGCCTTGGAACCCATATGCTCCAACAGGCCCTTCAGGAAGATCTCGATCTTCTCTTCGGTAGAACCGGGCAGGGCAGGAGCGTACACCTTAGCGGGGGCCTTAGGAGCCTTGGGTGCTTCCGTTTTAGGGGCTTTAGGGGTTTCCTGCTTGGGTGCAGCCTTGGGAGCTTCGGGCTTGATTTCCTGCTTGGGCGCAGCCTTGGGAGCTTCGGGCTTGGCTTCCTGCTTGGGTGCAGGAGCAGCCTTGGGTTTGGAACGGGATGCGGAAGAGAGGGCAACCTTGGGAGCGGCGGGAATATCCGGCGCTTCATAGGTCACTTCAATCTTCGCGGGGGTGGCGCCGATGCCCAGGAAACCTGCCTTGGGCAGAGCCAGCACCTGATAAGAGATGTCGTCTTCGCCCAGACCAAGCTGAGCGAGGGCATTGGCCACCGCTTCGTCGATGGTCTTGCCCGTTATTACGATGGTTTTTTCCATTGGTTATTCCTCCGTAGTGTTGGAAGCATACCGGTTGGGATCGTAGGCGCGGCCCTTGCAGTTGGGGCGGCTGGGGATACCGGAGAGCACAGAGGGTGCTTCGGGCTCTTCTACAACGATGCCTTTCTTGGCGGCATACTCCTTGGCAGCGGCTGCTTTGGCGGCCTCCTGCTCTTTCTGCTGCTTCTGCTGTAGCTTTTTCTTGCTGGTATTGGTGGTGATGCCGTCGGGGTTGGCAGCCCGGCGCTCAGCGCGCAGACGCTCCTTCTCGGCCTCAATAGCTTCCTGCTCCATAGCCTTCTTCAGACGGATTGCATCTTCAGCGTCGTAGATCTTCCGGTATTTCTGGGTCAGATATACGTCCACAACGGTAGAAACAATGCCCTGCACGAACCAGTAAAGGCTCAGTGCGGCAGGAACGGTGAAACCGATCCACAGGGACATCAGGGGCATGGTATACATCATCATCTTGCCACTCTGATTTGCCTGAGAGTTCTTGGCGGACTCCTTGTCCTGAACGCCCTTATCATTGGTGATTACCGAGTTGTTCATTCTCTGGGAGATGAACATAGTCAGCACCTGACCGCCGGCAGACAGCACGGGCAGCAGGAATGCGCCAATGTTTGCCCAGCTCCAGCTCTCCCACTTGAAGACATTGAAGGTAGGAATCACGCCCAGGTCAATGCCCAGGAAGGAGAAGTTCAGACCTTCCAGGGTGGCGGGGTTTTTCACCAGGTCCTTCAGCGCTTCTGCGAACTTGGGGATCTGGGGAGCGGCGATCATCTGATTGTAATATTCGTTCTTGCCGAACAGATCGGGCAGCTCGGTCTTGATGGTAGCCACGATTTCAGCGGCCACCTCGGCGCTCTCGTGGAGCATATAGGTGATAGGCTGGCGCACGACGGCATACAGAGGCAGCAGGATCAGCAGAGGCAGCATGCTCCACAGGCAGCCGCCGCCCATGGAAACACCCTCTTCTCTGTACAGGGCCTGGGTGGCTTCGTTGATCTTCTGCTGATCGCCTTCGTATTTCTTCTGAATGGCTTGGATTCGGGGGGTCAGTCGGGACATCTTCATAGTGCTCTTCTTGCCCTTGGCGGTGGCCGGGAGCAGGATGAGTTTGATGGCCACGGCAAAGATGATCAGAGCCACGCCATAGTTGGTGGTGAGCTGATACAGCAGAGACAGCAGGTAGCCGAAGGGCACCTGAATGATATCAGCCAGTTTGAATGCGAGAATCATAGATACTCCTCCTTAGGGGACGGGGTCGTAGGGGTCACCCTTGTAAAAGGGGTGGCAGCGCAGAATGCGCCTAAGGGCCAGATAACCGCCCTTGAAAGCCCCGTATTTTCGAATGGCTTCCAGTGCGTAGGCGGAACAGGTAGGTCTGAATCTGCAGCAGGCGGAACGATAGGGAGAAATGCTTCGCTGATAAAAGCGGATCAATGATAAAAGGAGGTTCTTCATTTCAGAATACCTGCCTTTTCGGCCAGGGAGAGATAGGCGGCGGTGAGTTTGTTAAAATTGGCCTCGATACACCGGCTCCGTGCGACCACAACAATGTCCCATCCGGGGGCAAACTTGTCTTCGTTGAGCCGATAGATCTCCCGCAGGCGGCGGCGCACACGATTACGGACCACGGCGTGCCCCAGCTTTTTGCTGGCGGTGATGCCCACCCGATTGGTGGCAGTACGGTTGGCTCTGGCGTAGAGCACCAGATAACCGTTGGCATAGCCGTTGGTGGCGTAGAGGCGCCGGAAGATGTGATTGAGCTTTAGCGAACAGGAAAACTTCATATACTTTCTCCCACCCGGGAACACCCGGGAAGTGCAAATCCGACTGTGATGCACAGTCCTGATAAAAAGGGAGCGGGGCGAATAGCCATTCGCCCCGCGTGGACTCCCATTTTGCTTTTCAGCGGCGGCCTGCTATCATTCAGCTACCAAGTTGCGCTTAAGCAGACAGGACCTTGCGGCCCTTGGCACGGCGGCGGGCAAGAACCTTGCGGCCGTTGGAAGTAGCCATTCTCTGCCGGAAACCGTGAACCTTGGAACGGTGGCGGCGGCTGGGCTGGTAGGTACGCTTCATTTGGTGTACACCTCCTTGAAATCTCAATAGCTCGACAGCCCTTTGGGCTGCAGCGGAACAAAGATAGATTGACCATACATAGTCACGCTAACATAGTATAACCGATAAAACAAGCCAGGTCAACAACTTTTTTCAATGTTTTTGGAAATAATGGGCAGAAAACAAAAAGAGGAAGACCGAAGTCTTCCTCTTTGTAGGTTTTTAGTGCTTACTTGACGGGGTTAACGGTCACGTTAGCGGTGCTTGCGGGGAACTCAACCAGGGAGTCATCCACAGCAACGGAGCCGTCAACGATCTTGCCCAGCAGAGCCTCGTACTCGGAGACCTTCCAGTTCTTCAGGGACCAGGTAGCAACGGGCAGGCCGACAGCGTTGTCGGAAGCGCCCAGAGCGGTCTCAGCGCCGCCGATCTCGTTGAACTTGTTGCCGTAGTACTTGCCCAGAGCCCACTGAACGGCGTCGGACAGACCCTTCATAGCGGAAGTGATAACGGTGGGGGACTGGCTGGACTGGTCGACGTCAACACCGATGACCTTGCAGTCTTCAGCGCCGGCAGCAGCAGCAACGGATGCGAACATAGAACCGCCGCAGCAGAAGATAACTTCAGTGCCGTTCTGGTACCAGCCGGTAGCCATGGTCTGCAGCTCGTTGGAAGCGGAGAAGCTTGCGCCGTGGAGCCAGGAGTAGTTCACTTCGACGGTCACGTTCTTTGCAGCAGCGGCAGCGTTAGCGCCCTGAACAAAGCCGTAGCCGAAACGCTGGCAAGCGGGGTTGGTGCCGCCGCCACCGCCGGTGAAGCCCAGCTTGGTGTAGCCTTCCATAACAGCAGCGTAGCCAGCCAGGTAGCCGGACTGCTCTTCCTTAAAGTAGATAGCGGCGACATTGTCATAGCCCAGGTTCCAGCCGTCGATGAAGACGAAGCTGACATCGGGGTATGCCTCAGCAGCAGCGGTCAGAGCGGTAGCCTGCATAAAGCCGGCAGCGATAACCACCTTAGCGCCGTTCTCGCAAGCAGCCTTCATGGCGTCGAAACGATCATCGTCGGTAGCCTGGTCGCCGTTGGCGGGCATGTAGTACTTGTAGGACTTGCCGTTGGCATCAGCATACAGCTTTACGCCGTCGTAGGTGCCTTGGTTGAAGGACTTGTCCTTCAGCTGGCCCACGTCAGTGACGAAAGCGATCTCATACTTGCCGTCTGCGCTGGTCATCTCGTCAGCGATCTTATCAGCAGGATTTGCAGCGCTGCTGCCGCAGGCTGCGAGCATGCCGATAACCATCAGAGCAACCAGCAAAAGAGCTAAAATCTTTTTCATTGTGTCTTCCTCCAAAAAATGTTTTCTTGGGCATATTTGCCTGTGTCTATTGTTGCATACTTATAGAGAAAAATCAACTCTTTTTGCAAGATTCGGCGTTTTGCCGAACAAAAGGTGTCCGCGGAGAGCAATCACATATGCTCGCTTGCCTGAAAACTGTGGGGGAGCAGCTCTGCCAGGGTGACGGTCTCGCAGTCGTCGCCTGCGCCTACCATATGGATGACGAAATCATCTCTGCAGAACTCCCGCATTACCTGCCGGCACACGCCGCAGGGGGGGAAGAAACCGGTGATCTTTCCGTCCTTGCCACCGCAGACGGCAATGGCGGTGAAGTCCCGGTGACCGTCGTAAACGGCCTTGAAAAAGGCGGTGCGCTCAGCGCAGTTGGTGGGACCGTAGGCAGCGTTTTCGATGTTGCAGCCCTGATAGACAGTGCCGTCAGCGCACAGCAGAGCCGCACCGACCTTATAACCGGAGTAGGGCACATAGGCCCGCTCCATAGCCTCCTTGGCCAGGGTGATCAGAGTGTCCTTATTCATACAATCTCTCCTGCAAAGCTTTTTCCGTAGGTGTCAAGGGTCACGCCCAAAAGGTCAGCCGCGGTGGCGGCGATGTGGGCGAAACTGTCTTTCGTGCCCAGATTCACCGGCTTTACCCGCTGCCCCAGGATCACCAGGGGCACATACTCCCGGGTGTGGTCGGTGGTGGCGGTGTAGGCCGGGTCACAGCCGTGATCGGCGGTGATCATCACCACATCGTCTTCCCCCAGGGTGGGGAGGAAATCCCCCAGCCAGGCATCAAACTCACTCAGAGCCTTGGCGTAGCCGTCAATATCCCGCCGGTGGCCGAACTGCATGTCGAAGTCCACCAGATTCACAAAGCACAGGCCCTGAAAATCCTTCCCTGCGTAAGCGGTTGTGTGGGCCATACCGTCAGCGTTGGACTTGTTGTAAACATGTTCGCTGACACCCTTGCCTGCAAAAATGTCATAGATTTTTCCCACGCCGATGGAGGCGAGTCCTGCTTTCTGTAAAGCGTCCAGCAGGGTCTGCTGGGGAGGCTCCAGAGAAAAATCGTGGCGGGTGCTGGTGCGGGTGAAATTGCCGGGGGTGCCTACAAAAGGACGGGCGATCACACGGCCCACACCGTGCTTTCCCTGGAGAAGCTGCCGGGCGATCCTACAGTATTCGTACAGCTGCTCGGGAGGTACGATGTCCTCGTGGGCGGCAATCTGGAATACAGAGTCGGCGGAGGTGTAGACAATCAGATTGCCGGTCTCCATGTGCGCCTGCCCGTATTTTTCAATAACTGCCGTGCCGGACCAAGGGGCATTGGCAAGAATGCCGCGGCCGGTGGCCTGGCGGAAAGGCGCCAGGATTTCCTCGGGGAAGCCCTCAGGATAGGTGGGCAGGGGGTGCTTTGAGACAATGCCGGCAATCTCCCAGTGGCCGATGGTGGTGTCCTTGCCCATGGAGGCTTCTGCCAGCCGGACAACTGCGCCGGTAGGGGTATCGGTCTTGGGCAGGCAGGTGACACCGTCAATGTTGCCAAGACCTGCCTTGATCAAATTGGGAATGTGGAGATACTGGGAGGTGGCGCAGGCGGCAAGGGTGTTCACCCCCACATCGCCGAAGCGCTCACTGTCTGGCATAGCGCCGATGCCCAGAGAATCCAGTACAATTAAAAAAATCCGTTTCATACATACTCTCCTAACAGAAAGAGGGGAGGTAAGACCCTCCCCTGCAGAATTAATAAGAACCGTCGTTCTTCAGGCCCTTGGCGATCTTAACGATCCGGGAAGTACCCAGACGGGAGGCGCCCAGCTCGATGAACTTCTCAGCATCTTCCAGGCTGGAGATACCACCGGCGGCCTTGATCTTCACATCGGGACCGATGTGCTTAGCAAAGAGTTCTACGTCGGCAAAGGTTGCGCCGGCGGTGGAGAAGCCGGTGGAGGTCTTGATGTAGTCAGCCTTCGCGTCGGTCACGCACTTGCACAGGGCGATCTTCTCCTGGTCGGTCAGCAGGCAGGTCTCAATGATGACCTTTAGGAGCTTGCCCTTGCAGGCGGCTTTGATGGCGGCAATCTCAGCGGTGATTTCCGCCCATTTGCCTTCCTTGGCCCAGCCGATGTTGATGACCATATCCACCTCGTCGGCGCCGTTGTCCACGGCATCGGTGGCCATAAAGCACTTGCTGGCGGTAGTGGCGTAGCCGTTGGGGAAGCCGATGACGGTGCAGATGGCTAATTTTTCGCCCACATAGTCTTTGGCCTGCTTTACGAAAGAGGCGGGAATGCAGACAGATGCGGTTTTGTAGAACATACCATCGTCACAGATGGCCTTGATGTCGTTCCAAGTGGCGGCCTGACCCAGCAGGGTGTGGTCGCATTTTGCTAAGATTGCAGACAGTTCCATAATAGTGTCCTCCTTAATTTTGTCCGTGGAGTTTGATTTTTCTCTTTTCCCGAATGCCCTTTATGTAGCACTTGTGGCACATAGCAATGTAGGCATCGTTGCCGCCCAGAAACACCTGAGCGCCCTGGGTGACGATGTAGCCGTCGGCGTCGATACGGGCGTTGACGGTGGCCTTCGCGCCGCAGTCGCAGATGGTTTTGATCTCCTGAATGGTGTCTGCCACTTCCATCAGCCGCAAAGAGCCGGGAAACAGCTTGGTCTGAAAGTCCGTGCGAAGACCGAAGCACATGACAGGCACGTTGAAATCGTTGACGATATAGCGCAGCTGGTCGATTTGCTCCGGGGTGAGAAACTGGCACTCGTCTACGATGATCACATCGCACACATCTTTTTTGGTGTCGGCAAAGAGCCGGTATACATCGGCTTCAGGCGCGAGAATGTCCACCACGGATTCCAGGCCGATCCGGCTTCTGAGGATGCTGACACCGTCCCGTACATCTGCGCTGGGCTTCAGCAGCCATACCTTCAGATCATTTTCCTCGTAGTTATACTTGGTGATCAGCGCCTGGGCGGTTTTGCTGGAGCCCATAGCGCCGTATTTAAAATAGAGCTTTGCCATAGCCGTGCCTCTCTTTCTGGGAGCTTTATGCTCTTATTATACCGAATACTTGTCATTTATGCAAGTACTATCCGCAAAGACAAAACCCGGATGCGTTTTGCGCATCCGGGTTTCGTTTAACTCTGTGTGAGTTGCTGCTTATTATATTGTAGGGTGTACAGATGATGGTACCGACCCTTTTGCGCCAGCAGCTCCTGATGGGTGCCCTGTTCCAGGATCTTGCCGTGGGACAAGAGAATAATATTGTCGGAGTGCTGGATGGTGGAAAGACGGTGGGCAACGATCAGCATAGTGCCGATGTTCTTCATTTTCTCCAGGGAGTCCTGGATCAGAACTTCCGTCTCTGTGTCGATGTTGGCGGTGGCCTCGTCCAGAATCATCACCGACGGTTTGTGAATGATGGTCCGGGCAAAGCTTAACAGCTGCCGCTGGCCGGCGGAGAAGTTGTTGCCCCGCTCCCGTACCGGCTCGTCAAGACCGGCCTCCAGCTTGTTGATAAAGGAGTCGGCATTTACATGTCGGCAGGCCGCCATAATTTCCTCATCGGATACGCCGTCCATACGCAGAAGAATGTTGCTGCGAATGGTGCCGGAGAACAGGAACACATCCTGAAGCATCTGACCGAAGTGGCGGCGGAGGGAACTGATCTTGATTTTTTTGATGTCGATGCCGTCAATGAGGATCTGACCCTTCTGGATGTCGTAATTCCGGCAGATCAAGCTGAGGATTGTGGTCTTGCCTGAGCCGGTAGAGCCCACAAAGGCTACGGTCTGCTTGGGATTAACGTGGAAGGAAACCCCCTGCAGTACCCATTCGTCGGGTTTGTAGGCAAACCATACGTCCTTAAACTCGATCTCACCCCTGATCTCCTCCAACTCAATGGCGTCCGGCTCGTCCACCACTTCGGGAACCATATCCAGAATGGTGAAGATCTTTTCTGCGGAAGCAAAGGCGGATTGAAGGGTATCGAACTGCTCGGCCAGGGTTTGAATGGGGTCAAAGAACCGGGAGGCGTACATATAGAAGATGACAACCGTGCCGCTGGTGATGGTCTGACCCATAAAGGTGAAATCCTGAATGTAGCTCTTGGCGCCCAGATACAGCAGGCACAGCACAGAGCTGATGTAGAGCATATAGACCATGGGACGGAAGATGCCGAAAACGAACATACGCTGCTTTTTCGCGCCGGAG
Organism: Faecousia sp.; assembly: GCA_045612705.1. Lineage (GTDB taxonomy): Bacteria > Bacillota > Clostridia > Oscillospirales > Oscillospiraceae > Faecousia. Next base: position 15,845 of record JAZKZN010000045.1, read on the forward strand.
AGATTCTTGCTCCGCTCCAGGAAGTCGGCCATCTTCTTGTCTTCCCGGTTAAAGATCTGGATAATCTTCATACCGGAGAGATTTTCCGACAGATAGGTGTTCAGTTCAGTGCGGCTGTCAGTCACGGCCCGGTGCGCTTTCCGGGAGAACTTCCGGAAGATCACGGTAAACAGCACCACGAAGGGCACGAAGCACAGCATGATCAAGGTCATTACATAGTTGACCGCCAGCATGGACACCAGCACGCCGCACAGTACCATACAGTTCTTCACCATGGTCACCAGCACATTGGTGAACATCATGGAGATGGCGTTGGTGTCGTTGGTGACACGGGTGACCAGTTTGCCCACGGGGATGTTGTTCAGCTGCTCGTGGGAAAGGCTTTCAATGTGGGTAAAAATGTCCAGACGGAGCTTGGAGAGGATCTTCTGACCGATCTTCTGCAGAAGAATGGCCTGGAAGTAGGTGCAAAGCAGGCTCACCAGCAGGATTGCCGCGTAAAAGCCCACCAAAGTGAACAGATACGGCAGGTCAAACTGATCCTTGACGATCTCTTCAATGTGGCCCACCAGCAAAGGGGAGAGAATGTTGTGTCCGATGGACAGCAGCATGATGAAGAATACCAGCAAAAAATCCTTCCAGAAGGGGATGGCATATTTCACCAGGCGGCGGACGATCTCCTTGTCGGCCACGTTGCGCTCAAAGCCCACCGCTGCCTTCTTGTCCTTGATGGAGAGAAAAGCGATGATGAAGACTAGGGCAAACACGCCGATGATCGCGCCTACGATCAGAATCGGTAAATACTCAGCCATTGTGGTATTCCCCTCCTTCCTCTTCCAGACGCTGCAGGTCTACCATCTTCCGGTAGTCCCGATTGGTTTCGTACAATTCCTCGTGGGTACCCACGGCTACCAGATGGCCGTCATCAATGAACAGGATCTTGTCCATCTGCTCGATGGTAGAGATCCGGTGAGCGATGAGGATGGTGGTTTTGCCTGCGCGGGTGGCACGGAGGTTTTCCAGGATGGTCCGCTCGGTCTTGGTGTCAACGGCAGAGACAGAGTCATCCAGGATCAGAATGGGAGCGTCCTTCAAAAGCGCCCGTGCGATGGAGATCCGCTGCTTCTGACCGCCGGAGACGGTCACGCCCCGTTCGCCCAGCACAGTTTCATAGCCCAGGGTGAACTCTTTGATATTGCTGTGGACATCTGCCAGCTTTGCCGCATCGCTGATGCGGTCTTCCCCCTTGTCATCCACACCGAAGCCGATGTTGTTGGAGATGGTGTCGGAGAACAGGAAATTGTCCTGCGGTACATAGGCGCAGGCGGCGCGGACATCCTGGATGGCCACTTGATTCACATCGTGACCGTCGATAAAAAGGGTGCCGTCGGGGACATTGTAAGTACGCAGAATGAGATCCACCAAAGTGGTCTTGCCGGAGCCGGTCTTACCTACCAGACCTACATTTTCGCCGGCCTTAATGGTGAAACTGATGTCTTCCAGTGCGTCAAACTCCCCGTCGGGGTACTGGAAGGACAGATTTCGGAACTGGATATCGCCCCGGACACCGGTCAGCCGCTCCACGCCGGGACGGTCGGCCACATCGGCCTTGGCGTCCAGCAGCTCAGCGATCCGCTTGATGGAGGCTTTGCCCCGGGAGGTCATATCGATCAGCTCGGACACGGCCATAATGGGCCAAATGGTTGCGTTGAAGTAGCCGATGAACTCCACCAGCTGGCCGGCGTTAAACACATCCTCGTGGACAAGATAGCCGCCGTAGCCCAAAATCACGCAGATCACGCTCTCCACAAACAGCATCACCAGCACCCGGAAGGTGATAGAGGCCTTTGTGAAGGCGATGTTGGTCTCCTCATTTTCCTTGTTCAGCTTCTTAAAGAACAGCAGTTCCTTGGATTCCTTTACGAAAGCCTTGATCACCGCGATGCCGGAGAAGCTCTCCTGGGAGAAATCGGAGAGGTTGGAAAATGCCTCCTGACGGGCATCCCACTTTTTGGTCAGATGGTTGCCCACAATAATGGAGGAGGACAGCAAAAAGGCCATGGGGATCAAAGACAGTCCGGTGAGCAGAGGGTTCATCTGCCACATTCTATAGATAGCCAAAAGTCCCAGGAACACTGCGTCGCACATCATCAGCATGCCCCAGCTAAAGGACTCCTGAATGGTGTCCAGATCGTTGGTGAACAGGCTCATAAGGTTGCCCACCTTGTTCTGCTGATAGAACTCCCGGCTCAGATCCTTGCAGTGGCTGAACATCCGGTTGCGCAGATCGGTCTCCACGCCGATGCCGGCGCCAAAGAAGCAGATCCGCCACAAAAACCGGCCGAATACCATGCACAAAATGATGGTGACCAGGGGCATGCAGATCCGGTCCAGCAGGAAAGCCATATCGAAAGTGACCAGCGCATTGTCGATCATAACGAAGCCGTCGTTCATACCGTTGACGACCATCTGATACAGATTCGGTATACGAAGCTGCAGATAGTCGATCAGGATCAGCGTTGCCAGACCCAGCAACAGGTGGGGCGCAAACTTGATGTAATACCGGTTGATATGTTTGCCGAATATCACGGAATATCACCTTCTGACATTAAAAAATCGATTACCTGTCATTTTACCACAAAGCTTGTCGTTTGGCAAGCGGATTCCGTTTCGATTTGCATTAGAATAGGAAAGATATTGCGCTGCAATGCCGCATGGCCGTTGGTATATTGACATGAAGGGGAAAATGTTGTAAAATAATGATCACAAGGAAGAGAATGGGCACCGTGTTTTCGGCGCAGCAAAGCCATTTGATCCCCAAAGGCTGTCGCATTGGGGCAGTGTTTGAAATATCTGCCGTATGCAGCAGTCCGATACGGGTTTGGAGTGTGCGATTGCTACGCTTTAAGAATCTGATCATTGTGTGCTTTTATAGAAACCGCCGCGTTTGTATGCGCATTCTGTTTTTCTTCCGGAAAAGTAAACAGAGTGCGCCTTTTTGTATATTTAGGAGGGCATGATTTTGCCTGGACAGCAACATTTACTTTTTAAGGAGGGATACTATGGTGCGCAGACCGATTGCTTTGCTATTAGCTGCACTTCTCTTTTTGTTCTGCTGTGGATGCGCTGCATCTCATGGGGTCAACAATTCGAGCATTAATAATTTTGACCGAGAATCCGAAGATGATCCGGAGAAATGGATGGAATATACCATAAGTGCGCTTATGGCCGATAATCCAGAGATATTAAAACCGTTGTTTGCAGCCAATTTGCGGGAGTCAGACGAGTTTGATAGCAAGCTTCAGTCCCTGATGTCATACTTTAATGGTGATATTCAGTCGTATGACATCGTTCCAGGTAGGACCTATCTTTCCACCCATGATGGTATCGTAGAGTCGGATGTAGGCTGTGATATAAAAACGACAAATGCATCCTATCGTCTTGCTATAAAAATACGCCTGACCGATAAAAACGATAGCCGTAATGAAGGCATCCAATCGCTGTACATAATTAATGCCAACGATATTGCGCCGGATGTTGGGTATTGGGGCAACATAGTATGGCTTCCGGGGATTACACTTCCCTAAAAGTCATATTCTATTTGCTGACGTGGTTGGCTATGGATTAAATTTGAAATGGGATATTGATTAATAAGGAGAAGAAATATGAAATACATTTCAACAGAACTGCAAAGACGTATTATGTTTATACCTCTGGTAAACCTTGGCAATTTCTTTATTGCAGCGCTTAATTGCCGCAAAACATCACGTCCTGCTGCGATGCGGTTTAAGGTTATGGTTTGTGCTGCTTGTATGGCAGTACCCGTTGCCTTACTTTGGGGCGGATTATCTGCTTTGTTCCCCCAACTGGAAGATTTGTTTTATTTGTGCTGCATATACACAGCTCCGGTTTGTATGAGTTATGGACTTATTAAGTTGCAGGAAAAATATTTTGGGTAACAAACTCCAAAATGCGCCTATATTATGTGCCTTCGCCTAATGATAGAACGACATAAAAAACCGCTACTTATGGAAGATTAACATCAAGCGATGGGAATCCGAAATGTAATGGATACTGGAGGATGCTTTATGAAAAAGTATTGTGTTCGGCTTTTGGCCGTTGGTCTTATGTTGGCCATTCTTGTTTCTTTGCCCGGCTGTTATGCAGCTCTTGAAAAGGCATATTATTCGGATAGGAATAATTTTATAACCGAAGAGGCCATCGTAGATAACATTATATATGATGAAGAATATAACGACATTGTTCTGTGGCTGTCTGAAATAGATCCTGCGTACCAAAGTCCTAATTTTATAATTAGGAGTGAAAATATGGCAGAGGTAATAGCAAATGACATTTTTGAAAAGATTAACATAGGGGACGAAATTACCTTCACATCTGCTCCCCGCTATTTTGGAGACGGATATTTTATGCCTATTGTTGGGCTATCCATTGGGGACATAGAGATTCTAAATACTGAAACAGGCTATCAAAATCTGATGGATTCGTATTAAACAAGGCCGAGTGGAACGCCGGAATCTGGTTGATGTAAGAGCTTCATAAAGCGGGTGTTCCTGTGGTTTGATAAACTGACAAACAAAGGGGACGGGGTGTCCGTCCCCGGAGTTCACAAGGGGTAGGATGAGACAAGCCTCCGGCTAGGGTGCTTATGTCCGTGACGGCTATGTCTACGATCAAGAACATAGTCTCTATTACTTACAGAGCCGGTATTACAATCCCACCTGGGGCCGGTTTATCAACGCCGACGCCCTCATCTCCACCGGCCAAGGCCCCCTCGGCAACAACATGTTCGCCTATTGCAATAACAACCCAACAATATATATTGATACAACAGGACAGTTTCCTTTGGTTCCTGTCTGTATAATAGCTGTTTGTGCCATTGTTGGAGGTGTTATAGGTTACTATTCCGAGGAAATAAAATGGGAAGCATTTGACAACCATGAAGAAGACCCTAGTGTCAACCCACCGGGGCAAGATTCTGGCGAAATACAGGAAGCCCCAGATTCAACCCCAAAAACAGACGATAGCTTAACCAATGAAGACAGAATTAAAAACACTCTATTGGGTGTTGGAATTGGGGTTGCAGTAGGAGGTGCTATTGTTGCAACTGGGGGAGCAATCGGCTGCGTTGCAACTGGATCTGCAACGGTTTATATTGGTGTTTTTGGCGGAACAGGAGGTCAAACAGTAGCCATAGGCGCCCTTGCATATGATGTTTGGGCATTAGTAATAGCTCCGTTCTTCGGTATTGAGGTAGAGCCAATTGAGTACGAGTGATAACATAAAATATTATTCCATGTGCTGTTCAATGAGAACCTCCAGGTTTAGAAAGGGTTGATCTTGATGATAGAGTTTAGAGGATATATTTCGGGTGCGGCCGAAAAACGCTTTCACAACAAGGCTAGGGACCTTGGCCAGGGTATTCTTCTGGTTGCTGTCTTAGTTTTTCTTCCTGCAATCATTCATCTTGCTTTTATAACAAGAAATTGGTTATTACTGTGGATATACTGCTCGCTGTTTGTTGTAATTCCTCTGTTAGTACGCATCCCTAAAAGCAAGAAAGAGAAAAGGGCAATTACCCCAAAGCGCATTTATACAGATGAAGACAGCATTGTTTGTGTCGCAGACAAATATGTCGAATATAGGTTGCTGCGTGATGTTAAACAGGTTCGTGATTTTGGGGAGTTCTACGAGCTTACATTTCCTTTTGGGAAAATAAGTGACAAATTTATATGCCAAAAAAACTTACTTACCATAGGTACTATTCAGGAGTTTGAGAGTCTGTTTGACGGGAAAATAATAAGGAAATAAAACTTCAAAACAGGAGATCATTCCGTGTGTTATCCGCCTGACGAACAAAGGGGACGGGTTGTCCGTCCCCGGAGTTCACACAGGGCAGGGTGAGACAAGCCTCCGGCTAAGGCGCTTATGTCCGTGACGGCTATGCCAACGATCAAGAACATAGTCTCTATTACTTGCAGAGCAGGTATTATAACCCTGTTTGGGGCCGGTTTATCAATGCCGATGCCCTCGTCTCCACCGGCCAAGGCCCCCTCGGCAACAACATGTTCGCCTACTGTAATAACAACCCGATAAGCCGCTGTGATCCGTCGGGTAATATTTGGAGACACAATGTAACAGTAGCAGCTTTCGGCATAGGGGATGGTGGCGGTTCTTTTGGAACCAACGCGGTTCTTGTTTTGAGCAATAGTGCTGATGGCTGGATGGCCAGTTCGAAAACTATGGGTGAAGATATGGCTGATGCTGTTGGTGCGGATGCTTCACGCGTAGAGGCTGTTACAACTAACAACTTTAGCGATATTTGGAATCAATCCACCGAATATTATATTATTATACACACGCATGGTTCACCGTCTTCGTTGGAAGCGGATGGACTTTATTTGGAAACTAGTGATATAGCAGCCTTGGAGCAGAATCGAAATATCAGGCTTGTGCTGATTATCGCATGTGGCGTTGGCGGTAGTAATGGGGTAAACGCCAATGTGGGACAATTAATTAGTCAAAAAATTGCCCCGGATGGCTATGTGATTTGCAGTACGACGACTGTGTCGGGAGGTTCCAAGCTTTTCACGGCTAAATATGGTGGGGCGTGGATTGTATATCGAAATGGGGTTCAAATTGCAGCATCTTTCCCGACAACAATTACGATGGCAGATGCGGCTTCTTATTGGAATTGGTGTTATTGAATAGGGGGGTACAATGATATGTATAATAAAATGCTTATTCTGTGCAGTTTGGTGTTTTGCTTGATGCTGGGAGGGTGCACTAATAACGACTCGCCGCGCGGGTTAAACTACGATGTTGCCGGCTTGCCTGCTTGGGAAGATTTTTCTGATACAGATTTTGAATCTTATATATCCATTTTTTCTGGAGTTAAATCAGTCACATATAAATACAATGATACCAAGAAAGGTATTGCAACTAATGATTTCCGGGTCATTCGTTTGCTGAATTTTTTGGCGTATTCCTATGAGAATATGCTGTCAACTTGGGAGCATGGACATGTGAGCCAGGAGAGAGTGGATGCGTATTTAGCGACAGATGTCCCAATGTTAGAGATAATCTTCCAAATAGACGAAACACTTGACCCGGATGCCTATAAAGATCTGCAGAAAATCGTAATCTGTGGTGATAGTGTTCTCTGTTTCTTAGAAACTCGTGCAGATGTCGAGGGCGTAAACGACAGGGTGTATGTAGAACGATATTGGCCATACGGTGAATTAATTATGCGTGACATCATGAGCGACAGTGCAGGACACCTAGAACGGAAAGACCTGTTATCTTATGAGGGATGGGGCTCTGGATATTGGATCGATCTTCCGGAGTATGCTGGGTTTTTCCCGAATTAAAGATAAGGGACGATTTGCTGCCTTGCTAGCAATACATAGTTAATAACCAATCCGGCGGGGATCGTTAAGAGCGATCCTCGCCCTGGGGCGATATGCTGGGCGGCTACAACTATGACGGCATATCCTACGACCAGATCGGCAATCCCACTGCCGACGGCTACTACATCTACACCTGGGAACATGGCCGGGAGCTGGCATCCATTCGCAACGTTATGACCGGGGAGACCTGGACCTATACCTACGATGCCGGCGGTATGCGCACCCAGAAGACAAACGGCAGCACCACCTACAAATACATCTACAACGGCAGCAGCCTGAGTCAGATGACGGTGGGCGGCAACACCCTGTACTTCACCTACGGCGCTAACGGCGCTCCCTTGACGGTCACCTATAACGGTACGGTCTACTACTATGTCACCAACATTCAGGGAGATGTCATTGCCATTCTGAACGGTGCAGGGGCACCCGTCACCACCTATACTTATGACGCGTGGGGCAAACCTCTGTCCACCACCGGCTCGATGGCCTCCACCCTGGGTACACTCAATCCTCTGCGCTACCGTGGATATGTGTATGACCAAGAACGAGGATTCTATTATGTATCCAGCCGTTATTACAATCCTGAAACCGGTCGGTTTTTTAGTGCGGATGTTTATGTCAGTACGGGACAAGGATTCCTTGGCAACAATATGTTTGCCTATTGCAATAACAATCCGGCAAATATGGTTGATGCTACTGGTACATGCGGATATATTGCAGGAACTAATATCTGGCAAAGTTGTGGAAACACTTCCTGTCCTTACTATTCTCCATTTACTGCATCTGTGGGCCTTTCGGGCTGTATTACATTAGGTCCTTTTGTGTATGGCTTTCAGTTAGCTCTTGTAACAGACAGTATGGGGTGCTCTGAACTTCAGTTTACATTTTATTCGCCAATTTCTTCGAGCGCACTTGCAAGCACACCGTCTGTTGATGAGACGCTTGCACAAGTTGCTACCTATGAAAAATTCACAGATGCAATTGAATTCTCATTTATGGGAAATGTTTCTGTATATGATGCTCCATTGGCAGAAAATCTCCATGGTATTGGCTATCAGGTCGGCGGAGCGTTGGGTGCTGGTTCTGCCGTCGCGGTTGATTACAACATAGTTCCTAATGGAACAGATAAACCTTATAGGGGAATTACTATTTCCTCAGGTATGGGTACCAATGATCTTCATGGTGTTATGGGTACCACATTGCGTTTGTTCAAAAGCCGAATATCTGTATATGATATTGCGAATGCAATGCACAATGCCCTATTTGGAGAGTGATTAATATGCGTAAAGTATCTGAGACCGTTATATTGTGCTTTCTGTTTGCTATTGTTGCCTGTATGTCAACGATAGACGCAAAATCTGTTGGAATGGAAACTCATTCCATATCTACTGATGAAAAGGCATCTATAATCGAGAATATCCATCTGCAGATCATTCAGGAGGATAGTCAAAATGCGAGTATTCAATGCTTTGATGTGAGTCAGGACGGCATGTTTGCACTAGGAAGTAGTTCCGGGGGAAAAAAAGAGATATACGTTTATGATGCATCTGGAACATTTCAGTATGGGTTCCGCTTTTATTGTGACGGGGCATATGGAATTGAATTTCAGGAAGAAAATCTTGGTATCTATTTTCTTCGTGGGAATGTGCTAGTAACTTACGATTCTAGCGGTGCTTGCGTAGATGTTCAAAAAATGGCGGATACAACACAGAATTATGCTATCGCGAAAGACCTGCTAAACCGAACAGAGAAATACATAGCAGGCAGACATTATACTATGGAGCGGAATATGGAATTCGGGAATTCCTATTCTCGATTCGTCGTTACGGATGAGTTGGGTGTTAAAACCGTTCTTTTTGATTCAACGAAGAGTCATTTTGTTGGTCAAATTTTATTCATGCTGTTCCTCGTTGGCTTCCTTTTTGCCGTAATACGAGGATATGTTCTGAAGTCTATGAGAGATAAGTGTTGTACATAGTAGTCTTTTCTTACCGCAAGGTGACTCGCAAACAGCAATGCTGTTGCGATGGTTAAAAACCCGTGACTTTACCAAGAAGGCCATGGAATCTTCGGATTCCATGGCTTTCAGGGATGCTGAAAAAGTGCGTTTTTACTCTCGCAGCTAATTTCAAGACATCGAGACCACGCTCTATTATCTCCAGTCCCGTTATTACGACCCGGAGATCGGCAGATTCATTAATGCTGATAGCTATCCCTCTACAGGGCAGGGACTAATCGGCAATAATATGTTTGCCTACTGTGGCAATAGTCCTGTTACACGAACAGACTTCAGCGGAACTTTCTGGGATACCGTGTTCGACGTTGGATCTCTTGTGTTCAGTCTCGTCGAGGTAATTACTAACCCAACAGATGTTAGTGCGTGGATCGGATTAGCCTGCGATGCTGCAGATGTTGCACTGCCACTTGTCAGCGGACTTGGCGAGACATATCGTGCTGTAAATGCCACAAGAAAAGCTGCGGAAACGGTTGGCAATATGGCCGATGCTGCTTCTGCTACTCGCAAAGGATGGAAAGTCGGAGAAGATATTACCAAACTGACCAAAGCGGGTAAAACCCCTTCATGGTCAACTATTAAAAGTAGATATTGGAAGAATAAAGCTCATTTCTTTGAGGCGGATTATTCTGCAAATGATCTCGAACGGATGAAAAAAGGATTAGCTCCGCTCGTTGAGTTCGATGGTCAAATGTATCCAATGGAACTTCACCATCCTAACAGAAGAAGCGGCGACAATATATTTACATTTATTGAGGTTACACCATGGAAACATGCTGAAATTGATCCCTTCCGTCATTTTAATCCATGAGAGGAGAAAAATATGATACCTAACAGTAGAGCGTTTAATGGAAAATCGTCCTATGAATTTGATGGAAAAACAGTTTATCGCTGGCATCACATACACAGAAAAGGAGACTATAATCTTCACTTTAGCATTAAGTCTATTAATTCAAACCACAAACAAGGTATTGCTTTGTTCTTTTCAAACTTTAAAGGACGTATCTTTTTAAATGGAGACACTTTACCGATCTTAAAAGGGAAATTTAAACATTATACATTTAAAGAGGATGAAATCTCCAACGGCGAATTTATTCTCAACGTTCATGCTGAAGAAGGCCATATATTTTTTGGAAATGCATCTGAGGTTCCTGGGAATAATGGGTACGAGTGTGGAGCATTTGGTTGTGCATTCTGGATTGAAATGATTGGAGAAAACCATTATCGATTCCATTGTAATGATCACGAATATGATGATGATTTCAATGATTTAATATTTGATATGGAAATTAAGTAATACTAAATTTACAACAACTGCAAAAGCCCTGGGATCTTCGGATTCCAGGGCTTTCTTAGTAAAGTAGACATGTTGCTCCGTCAAGTAGCTGACCCGGGAAAACAATGAGGCAGCAGAAAAGACGTGGGTCTGGACCTATGACGCAGGCGGCAACATCACCAGTCGCAGGGAGTACAACTATACCACCGGTGATCTCGGTGATCCCACCAGCACCATTAATTATACCTACGGTGATGCCGCATGGGGTGACCTGTTGACTGCTTACAACGGAACCGAGATCAGCCATGATGGAATTGGCAATCCGCTGAATGATGGTACCTGGACCTACACCTGGGATGGCAGACAGCTTGCATCCATGACCAGCGGCAGTACTACCTGGAACTACAAGTACAATGCTGATGGTCTTCGGACGGAGCGGAGCAATGGTACCACAACTTATGAGTATGTGTACAGCGGAAGTTCTCTTGTCCATATGTCTGTGGGCAGTAATTTGCTGTACTTCACCTATGATGGTTCTGTTCCCATGACGGTCACCTACAACGGGGATGTCTAC
>JAZKZN010000046.1:0-79952 GCA_045612705.1 Faecousia sp.
CGGACGGTGATGTGACCATAGCTGTTGCGACCGGCATTCTTCTTCAGGGTCTCAACCAGGCTACGCTCAGGTTTTGCCTTCTTATCCACACCCTCGAAACCGGAAACAGTCATGTTTCTTCTGGACGGGGTGTAAGGCTTAAAAGTTTTAATAGCCATTTGCGTTTCGCTCCTTTATTGAGATTGGTTTAGACCATACCCTCGAAGAACTCGATGGTCTTGGAATCAGCGGTCAGGGTGACGATTGCCTTTTTGTAGGCAGCGCGGTGGCCAGCGGGATATGCGCCGGTGCGCTTGACCTTGCCCTGCATGCGGATGGTGTTGACCTTAGCGACCTTGACGCCGAAGATCTCTTCGACAGCGGCCTTGATCTCGGTCTTGTTGGCGTTGATGGCGACCTGGAAGACGTACTTCTTGTCGGCAACATCAGCCATAGACTGCTCGGTGATAACCGGCTTCAGAATAATATCGTAAACGTTCATTATGCGAATACCTCCTCGATCTTCTGGAGGGCTGCCTTGTCAACGACCAGCTTCTTAGCGTTCACGATGTCGTAAACGTTCAGCAGGTTTGCGAAAGTCACTTCGCAGCCGGGGATGTTGCGGCCGGACTTGACGACATTGGTGTCAGCATTGGCAGTGACAACCAGAGCCTTGCCCTGTACGCCAACAGCGTTCAGGAAAGCAGCGAATTCCTTGGTCTTGGGTGCGTCCATCTTGATCTCGTCAATGACCACGATAGCTGCCTCGGCAGCCTTGGCGCTCAGAGCGGACTTCAGAGCCAGACGCTTAGCCTTCTTATTCAGGGTGTAGCTGTAATCGCGGGGCTTGGGAGCGAACACGATACCGCCGTGAGTCCACTGAGGAGCGCGGGTGGAACCCTGACGGGCACGGCCGGTGCCCTTCTGTCTCCAGGGCTTTCTGCCGCCGCCGGAAACTTCAGCGCGGGTCAGAGCGGACTGGGTGCCCTGACGCAGGTTTGCCAGGTGGTTCTTAACAACATCGTGAACCACAGACTGATTGGGGGTGACGCCGAACACAGCTTCGGACAGTTCGATCTCGCCAACCAGCTCGCCGGACATATTGTAAACGTTAGTCTTAAGCATGATTTAAGATCTCCTTTCCTTAGCCTCTTGCGGAAGCCTTCTGGGGATTTCTGCCGGAAGCCTTCTGCGGGTTCTTGCTGATGTCTGCGCCAGCCTGCTTGACCTTGTGAGTCTTCACAGTATTGCGGATGTAGACCAGACCGCCCTTGGGGCCGGGGATGGCGCCGCGGATAACGATCATGTTCAGCTCTGCATCTACCTTAACGATTTCCAGGTTCTCGATGGTGACCTGCTCATTGCCCATCTGGCCGGCGCCGATCTTGCCGGGGAAGATACGGGACTGGTGAGAGGAAGCGCCCATAGAACCAGCGTGACGGTGGACGGGGCCGCCGCCGTGGGTCATGTCAGTGCGGTGTGCACCATGACGCTTGATAACGCCCTGGTAGCCGTGGCCCTTGGAGATACCGGTCACGTCGATCCAGTCGCCAGCAGCGAAGACGTCAGCCTTGACAACATCGCCCACATTCAGGGAAGCGGTGTCTTCCAGACGGAACTCCTTCAGGTGCTTGACTGCCTCAACGCCGGCCTTCTTCAGGTGGCCTGCTTCGGGCTTGGTGAGCTTAGCTTCCTTAACGGACTCAAAGCCCAGCTGTACGGCTTCGTAGCCGTCGTTTTCGATGGTCTTCTTCTGAGTGACGGTGCAGGGGCCTGCCTCAACAACAGTGACAGGGATCACCTTGCCGTTCTCATCGAAGATCTGGGTCATACCCACTTTCTTGCCGATGATTGCTTTCTGCATTTTGGTTTTCTCCTTTTATTAGGTTATTGGTTGACGCGGGAGCATTGGGTACTCTTTTGTCAACATGACCCGTCCGCCCGATGCTAGAACAGTGCGGGCAGCGGTGAATTCCTATATTATATAATGTATAGGAATTACAGCTTTATCTCTATCTCAACGCCAGCGGGAAGGTCGAGGCTCATCAGAGCTTCAACAGTCTTCTGGTTGGGGTTGAGGATATCGATCAGTCTCTTATGGGTTCTGCGCTCGAACTGCTCACGGCTATCCTTGTACTTGTGAACAGCGCGAAGGATGGTGACCACTTCCTTCTTAGTGGGCAGGGGGATGGGACCGGACACTGCAGCGCCGTTGCGCTTAGCGGTATCAACGATCTTAGCCGCGCTGGAGTCGATGAGCTGATGGTCGTAGGCCTTCAGCCGAATGCGGATCATTTCCTGATTTGCCATGGTTTTGTTTCCTCCTTGATTTTGACGTACTCAGTTTGCGTGGTGCCTGGGTACGGTCGAACTGTTTTGTTCACGCCACCGTGCGTATCACTCTGTGCCAAGAAAAATGGCCGACGCAAGGCCGACCGTTCTCCTGCCGCAGCGATATACGCAGCGCTAAACAGAAGCAGTTCAGCCGCCCGATGACCGGACATACTCCGCAGAAGTTACCGCTTTTTAGGCGCAATCTCCTGCATCATCGCAGTGCACGCGCAGAGTTTCCCTACACGCGCCCGATTATCTTACCACTTTATTCCCCTCTTGTCAATAGTTTTTTTAGGAAAAATCACAAAATATTCGGCTGATTTTCGTCAATTTCGCAGATTTTATTTTTCAAACAATTTGACTTTTTTCCAGGGGTCTGCTATCCTAGTCCCCAGAATAGGAGGGATGATCGGTGAAAGCGAAAAATATGGCTCTGTGCGGTTTGTTTGCAGCGCTGCTTGCCGTTTGCGCCTGGATCTCCGTTCCTGCCGGCAGTTTGATCTTCACGCTGCAGACCTTTGGCATTTTTCTGTGCCTTGGAGTGCTGGGCGGACGGCGTGGCTGCATCGCCATTTTGGTATACCTGCTTCTGGGGGCCGCAGGTCTTCCGGTATTTTCCGGTTTCCGGGGCGGTTTCGGCGCGATTTTTGACACCTCCGGCGGCTACCTTATGGGTTTCCTGGCCTGTGGCCTTGTGTACTGGCTCGCCACTTCCCTCTTCCCCAGAAAAACTCTGCTTCCTATGGTCGCCGGTCTTTGTGCCTGCTATTTTCTGGGCAGCATCTGGTACTACCGTCTGTATGTGGCAAACGGCGGCTCCGGCACCTTCATTGTGATTCTCTTCCAATGCGTCGTCCCTTTTCTCCTTCCGGACGCGGCCAAACTTCTGCTGGCATGGCATTTGAGCAAAAAACTAAAGAGTTTCGTATATTAAAAAAACGTTCCCCATAGACTGTCCCAGGAGGGATTGTCTATGGGGAAAAAACATATTTACATTGCCGTCGGCGCTGTGTGCGCCGCAATCATTTTGTCTGTTGCCCAGCTTTGGGGGATCACCCTGCAAACCGGCGCGTGGGGATTGTCCTTTCCCGCAGAAGGTCAGCCGCCCACCGGCCCGGCAAGCGCACGGCAGCTGGCCCAATATGATGCCGTATATTTGGGAGACTCCGCTGAAAAGGTCATCTACCTGACCTTTGACTCCGGCTATGAAAACGGCAGCACAGAAAAAATCCTGGATGTGCTGAAAAAGCACAATGCTCCCGCCGCCTTCTTCCTGGTGGGCAACTACATTGAGAAAAACGCCGACTTGGTGCGCCGGATGGTGAACGAGGGCCATATTGTAGGGAATCACACTATGAGTCACCCGGATATGAGCAAGCTCACGGACAAGGAGGCCTTTTCTAAGCAGCTGCAGGATCTGGAGACACTGTTCAAAGAGACTACCGGCAAGGATCTGCCCAAATACTATCGACCGCCCCAGGGTATTTACAGTCAGGAAAATCTGCTGCTGGCAAAGGAGCTGGGGTATAAAACCGTATTCTGGAGTCTTGCCTATGTGGACTGGAAAAACGACGCCCAGCCGACCCGGGAGGAAGCCTTCGCAAAACTGCTTCCCCGGACCCACAACGGCGCTGTGGTTCTGCTCCACTCCACCTCCGCTACCAACGCAGAGATTTTGGACGAACTGCTGACCAAATGGGAAGCCGCAGGCTACCGCTTTGCCTCTATTGATGAGTTGTTTAAATAAAAAGGAGTGGCATAGCCACTCCTTTTTATTTAGCCTTTGTATCTGGGCTGACAGGTGAGATTCACACCAAGCCGCTTGAACACTTTTTCGTCTACCGCAGACAGAATCACCGAGGAGTGAACCTCGCAGCCGCGGAGCTTGCCCAGCTGTTCCATCGCCAGTTCCGCCTTAGGATCGGTTGCGGCGCAGATAGACAGAGCGATCAGCACCTCGTCCGTATGCAAGCGGGGATTCCGGTTGCCCAGATGATCCACCTTCAGATGCTGAATGGGATTGATGACCTCCGGGGCGATCAGATGCAGATCATCATCAATGCCGGCCAGTGCCTTCAGCGCGTTCAGCAGCAGTGCCGCGGAAGCGCCCAGCAAACTGGATGTCTTACCGGTGACGATGTGGCCGTCAGGCAGTTCCATAGCCGCGGCAGGCTTACCGGTCTGTTCTGCTTTCTCCAAAGCAGGCGCAACCACCTTCCGTGCATCCACTGACACGCCGGCTTTCTTCATCAGCAGTTCCAGCTTCAAAATCTGCGTACCATCGGCCTTGCCCTGCTTTTGATCGCACAGCGCGGTATAGTACCGGCGGAGGATTTCCTGGCGGGAGGCCTCTCTGCACACCTCGTCATCCATAATGCAGCTGCCCACCATATTGACGCCCATGTCCGTGGGGGACTTGTAGGGACATACTCCCAACAGCCGTTCAAACATCGTCACCAGCACCGGGAACGCCTCAACGTCCCTGTTGTAGTTCACTGTGGTGGTGCCGTAAGCCTCCAAATGGAAGGGGTCAATCATATTCACATCGGAGAGGTCTGCGGTAGCTGCCTCGTAAGCCAGATTTACCGGGTGATTCAAGGGCAAATTCCACACAGGGAATGTCTCAAACTTGGCGTA
This sequence comes from Faecousia sp., assembly GCA_045612705.1. GTDB lineage: Bacteria > Bacillota > Clostridia > Oscillospirales > Oscillospiraceae > Faecousia. The sequence goes on from JAZKZN010000046.1 coordinate 4,951, forward strand.
GCCTGCCATCACACCCCGCTTATGCTCGTGGTAAAGCTGGCTCATACAGGTGGCCAGTTTGCCGCTACCGGGGCCGGGAGCCGTCACCACTACCAATTCCCGGGTAGTCTGGATAAAATCATTTTTGCCATAGCCCTCATCGCTGACAATGTAGGGGATATTTCCGGGATACCCGGCAATATCGTAATGGTGGTATACCTTAATATCCATTGCCTCCAGGCGATCCTGGAAAGCCTTCGCCAGGCTCTGTCCGGAGAAACGGGTCAGCACCACGCTGGAGACATAGAGCCCAAAGCTGCGAAACACATCGATCAGCCGGATCACATCCCGGTCATAGGTAATACCAAGGTCACCCCGGGTCTTGTTCTTTTCGATGTCGTCAGCGTTGATGGCGATAACCATCTCCACCTGCTCCTTCAGCTGCAGGAGCATTTGCAGCTTGCTGTCCGGCTGGAAGCCAGGGAGTACACGGGCGGCGTGATTGTCGTCATATAGCTTACCGCCAAACTCCAGATACAGCTTGCCGCCGAACTGGGCGATCCGCTCCCGGATATGAGCAGACTGTGTCCGGATATATTTATCGTGATCATAGCCAAGCTTCATCTTCTCTACACCCCTTCTCCATACAGGTCGCATAAGCAAACACTTTATTTATTGTATAGGAAATCCCCTAAAATAGCAAGGGGGCAAATCCATTTTTCGCCACAAAAGATTCTCCTTGATTATTGCGGATTTTCTGCTACAATTATAATGAATAATTATGTGCTTATAAGAAGGAGTTAACAATGATCACTGTCAGCAACTTAGGTATGCAATTTGGTGGCCAATGGCTGTTCCAGCATGTGGACCTGCAGTTTCTCCCCGGCAACTGCTACGGCATTATCGGCGCAAACGGCGCCGGCAAATCCACCTTCCTGCGCATTCTCTTCGGTGAGCTGGACTCTACTGCCGGCTCTGTCACCATTGCGCCCGACCAGCGTGTTTCCGTTCTGAAGCAGAATCAGAACGCCTACGACGCCTATACCATTATGGACACCGTCATCATGGGCAATCAGCACCTGTATGATGTGATGAAGGAAAAGGACGCCATCTACGAAAAGCCTGACTTCACCGACGAGGACGGCATCCGCGCCTCCGAGCTGGAGGTAGAGTTTGCGGAGATGGGCGGCTGGGAAGCCGAATCCGACGCCTCCCGCCTTCTGCAGGGTCTGGGCATTGGCCCGGAGATGCACTATGACATCATGGGCGACACCGACCCCCGCCTGAAGGTGAAGGTGCTGCTGGCGCAGGCGCTCTTCGGCAATCCCGATATCGTTATGCTGGACGAGCCCACCAACAACCTGGATATCGAATCCATTAACTGGCTGGAGGACTTCCTGCTGGACTTCCCCGGTATGGTCATTGCCGTGTCCCACGACCGGCACTTCCTGAATACTGTCTGCACCCACACCGTGGATATCGACTACGGTAAGATCAAAATGTATGTGGGCAACTATGACTTCTGGTACGAATCCAGCCAGATGGTGCAGGCCATGATCCGCAATAAGAACAAGCGCAACCAGGAAAAGATTGAAGAATTGCAGCTGTTCATTCAGCGTTTCTCTGCCAACAAAGCCAAGGCTAAGCAGGCAACCGCCCGCCGGAAGCTGCTGGACAAGCTGACTGTGGAAGAAATGCCCTGCTCCACCCGTCGTTATCCCTTCGTAGGTTTTATGCCCGAGCGGGAATTGGGTAAAGATATTCTGACAGTCAACGATGTGTCCGTCACCGTGGACGGCGTCAAGCTGCTGGATAAGGTCTACTTCTCTGTGGGCAGAACTGACAAGATTGCCTTTGTAGGTGAGAACGAGCTGGCCCAGACCGCTCTGTTCAAGGTCTTGATGGGCGAGCTGGAGCCGGACGAGGGTTCTGTGAAGTGGGGCGTTTCCACCTCCCGCAGCTATTTGCCAAAGGACAATACCGAGTATTTCGAAGGCAATAAGATGGAGCTGGTGGACTGGCTGCGCCAGTACTCCGTAAAGAAGGACGATGTGTACCTCCGCGGCTTCCTGGGAAGAATGCTCTTCTCCGGTGAAGACGCTTTCAAGAGTGTGGATGTGCTCTCCGGCGGCGAAAAAGTCCGGTGTATGCTCAGCAAGATGATGCTTTCCGGCGCCAATGTGGTGCTGCTGGACCAGCCCACCAACCACCTGGACATGGAATCCATTCAGGCAGTGAACAAGGGTCTGGAGGCCTTTACCGGCGTTGTGCTCCTTGCCTCCCACGACCACGAAATGCTCACCTCCACCTGTAATCGCGTGATCGCTTTCCAGCCGGACGGTACCATTGTAGACCGGTACGGCACTTATGACGAGTATCTGGAATGGCTCAGCCAGCAAAAGGAGAAATAAGATGGAAAAGATCCTTGATATCATTACAAAGAAAATGCAGGCGGCTTTTGTTGCCGCCGGCTACGATGCCTCTTTTGGCCGGGTGACGGTCTCCAACCGCCCGGACCTTTGCGAGTACCAGTGCAACGGTGCTCTGGCCGCCGCCAAGCAGTACAAGTGCGCCCCCATCGCCATCGCAAACGCCGTGGCAGAAAAACTGGAGGCCGCCGATTTTTCCATGATCGAGGCTGTTATGCCCGGCTTTATCAATTTGAAACTGTCTGATGCCTTCCTGCAGAACTACCTGGAGGGTATGCGGACTGCTCCCGACTTCGGCGCAGAGAAGATTGGCGCAGGCAAGACCATCGTGGTGGACTACGGCGGAGCCAATGTGGCAAAGCCTTTGCACATCGGCCACCTGCGTCCCGCTATTATCGGCGAAACTTTGAAGCGGCTGCACAAGTTCCTGGGCTATCACACCATCGGTGATGTACACCTGGGTGACTGGGGTTTGCAGATGGGTCTGATCATCGCAGAGCTGCAGGAGCGCCAGCCGGAGCTGCCCTATTTTGACGAAGGCTACACCGGCGACTATCCCGAAACCGCCCCCTTCACCGTGGACGAGCTGGAGGAAATCTACCCCACTGCATCTGCCAAGAAGGCTGATCCCGACTTTTCCCATAAGGCGCACCAAGCCACATTTGAGCTTCAGCAGGGACGCCGTGGCTACCGGGCATTGTGGCAGCACATTATGAATGTCTCCGTGACGGATCTGAAGAAGAACTATGACAATCTGAATGTCTACTTTGAAAAGTGGCTGGGCGAGAGCGACGCCGATCCTTATATCCCCGCAATGGTAGCGGATATGAAGACGCGGGGCATCGCCGTGCAGTCCGAAGGCGCATGGGTCATTCCCGTTGCTCTGGAGGGCGATAAGAGTGAGATCCCTCCCTGTATCCTGGTAAAATCCGATGGCTCTGCCATCTACGCCACCACTGACCTTGCCACTATGGTCCAGCGTATGCAGGACTGGAATCCGGACAAGATGCTCTATGTGACGGATAAGCGGCAGAATCTCCACTTCCAGCAGGTGTTCCGTGCCGCCCACAAGGCTGGTATCGTCAATGAAGAGACCGAGCTGGAGCATGTGGGATTCGGCACGATGAACGGCGCTGACGGCAAGCCTTTCAAGACCCGGGACGGTGGTGTCCTGCGGCTGGAACAGCTGATCGCCGATATGACCGACTTTGTCCGGACCAAGGTGGTAGAGAACAAGATCGTCAGCGATGATCAGGTGGAGCAGACCACCGCAAAGATCGCCATGGCCGCTCTGAAATACGGCGACCTGAGCAACCAGCCCACCAAGGACTATAACTTCGATATGGAGCGCTTTGCCGCATTCGAGGGCAATACCGGTCCTTACATTCTCTACACCATCGTCCGCGTCAAGTCCATTCTGGCAAAATACGGCGCCTGGGAGCACCTGCCCATTCAGGCACCTGCCAATATCTATGCCAAGGATCTGATGCTGGCCATTACCAAGGCCGCTCCCGCATTGGAAAGCGCCCTTGCCGCCTCCGCTCCCAATCTAATCTGCGCCTATATCTATGAGTTGGCAGGCTGTGTCAATAAGTTCTACCACGAGACCCGCATCCTCACCGAGGAGGATAAGACCCTGCAGGCCGGCTACATCAGCCTGATCGGTCTTGCCAAGCAGATCCTGGAGACCTGCATTGACATTCTGGGTTTCTCCGCTCCCGATAAGATGTAATCAAAACCGCTGCCCGGGTCACCCCGGGCAGTATTTTTATTTGGCAATTGGGCTTATATGTGCTATACTCATAAATAAGAAAGGAGGGGCAGAAAATGCGTTTTCAAAAGATCTATGTGGAAATATCCAATCTGTGCAATTTAAGCTGCGCTTTCTGCCCCGGTACCCGGCGGCAGCCGCGGCGAATGACCCCGGATGAGTTTGCCATCCTGGCACCCAAACTGCGCCCCTATACCGACTTTCTGTATTTTCATCTGATGGGTGAGCCTCTGTGTCACCCGGAGTTGGCGCATTTCTTGGACATCGCTCACTTTCACGGCTTCCGGGTGATCATCACCACCAACGGCACGCTCCTTTCCGGTCGGCAGGATCTGCTTCTCTCCTCCCCTGCCCTCCACAAGGTGAACATCTCCCTTCACGCCTTTGAGGCCAATGACCTGAAGATATCCTTTGATCGGTATCTTGCCGATTGTTTTGCATTTGGGCAGGAATCCAAAGGCGAAAAACTGGTAGTGTACCGGCTGTGGAATCACGGCGGCGCTGAAGAAATGAACGAGCAGATCGTCACCGGCCTGCGAAATGCATTTCCCGGACCCTGGACTTCCCAGCGGCAAGGCACACGCATTGCTCACCATACCTATTTAGAGTACGGCGATAAGTTCGATTGGCCGGACCTGCAGGCGCCGGAGGGTGACTGCAAGGTATTCTGCTACGGCTTGCGGGATCAGCTGGGCGTTCTGTGCGACGGCACCGTTGTCCCCTGCTGCCTGGACCACGAGGGAGACCTGGCGTTGGGCAATCTGTTTCGGCAAGAACTGTCGGAAATCCTGGACACGCCCCGGGCCAAAGCCATCTATGAGGGCTTCTCCCGTCGGGAGGCTGCAGAGGAGCTCTGCCGCCGGTGCGGCTATGCCCGCCGGTTTGTCTAACCCCTTGCTTTTTTTCGTATATTTGAAAAAGTAGTTGCAAAAATATATATGCCGTGCTATAATACGCCGTGTGTCCGGACCGGACGACCAACATTGGGATGTCGCCAAGCGGTAAGGCACCAGACTTTGACTCTGGCATTCGTAGGTTCAAATCCTGCCATCCCAGCCATCTGATCCGCTAGCTCAGCTGGCAGAGCAACTGCCTTTTAAGCAGTGGGTCCGGAGTTCGAATCTCCGGCGGGTCACCAAGAAAAGCCATACCACTTTTGTGGTATGGCTTTTCTTAATGGAGAACAAACGGAGATTCGAACGGCTAAATGCGACGTGGACGAACGTCGCCGGCGAGGGCTCGACCGAGCGGATCCTTTATCTCCGCCCTTGGCGGAGATGCAAACGAATCTCCGGCGGATTCTCCCGCTTTTGTACCTCCTCACCTACCGAATCTCCGGCGGGTCACCGCGGAACATACGAAAAAGAGCCATACCGCCCTCGCGGTATGGCTCTTGCTATCTCTTATTTCACTTCCGTGCCGCCCCACTCCACCACAGTGAAGCCGGTGCGTTCCGGAGCAGTCAATCTCTGGGGCAAAATACGGATCATATAATCAGATGCCTTAAAGGTCATAAACACCCGGATCACCGTATCCGGCGCGGGGATCACCTCTAATTTTGCTGCATCCGTGTAGCATTCCGTCTGGAAAGAAATGATATTATAGGGATTTTGCTCCATAAGGGGCAGCCAGTACACAATGAACTCGTTTGCCTCTCTGCGGGTAAGACCCAGCTTTTCCAGCGCGTCCTCCAGAAACGCCGCGGTGTCCTCTCCTCTCACGCAGAAGCCTTCTGTCATATCCCACCGAGCGCTGGTTTCGCCCTCCCAGTACAGATAATTGTACATCTGCCCCTTCGCATCCACCAGCGTTCCGTCCGGCATTGCTGTCACATACCAGCCATCGTTATAGGCAGGATAGGTGCAGGTCAGATTGCCATCTAAGAACAGTTTAACAGAAACCGCGCTCTCTTCCTCCGGATAAAGATAGATCACCGGCTTATAGCACACCGTATCATCGATCACAAAGACGCCCGGCGCAATGGTCAGCATATCGCACTCGATCCGATTGTTGGTCTCATCATAGAAGGTGTTTTCATAGGTGCAGAGTACCTGATCGCCCACGCACCAGTCGTCAGAAAGAGTTCCGTTGAGCTTGATCTCATAGGGCATAGGGATCACAGTCCTGGCAAAGAAACAGTTAGCATAGATCTCTGTGATCACAATATCCCCGAACAGGTTGTGGTCATATTTCACTGCGGTTTCCTTGTCCAGCCACTGTCCGGCATACGCTCTGTCCCCCAGGTTCTTGGACAGTTCCCATTTGATGGCGTTGATCTGCGCCGGATAAGACTCCATAATGCCGCCGGTGTAGTAAACTTCCACCCGGCTGCCAACCTCTGCGCCGATATCCCCCAGCTCCCTTGTGCTGAAGCTGATTCGGTCGCTGCTGAGAAGTTCATCTTCACCCTCTGCCGGCTGCACCAGCACCAAATCTCCGTTCAGTTCCAACACCGTTCCCAGGAACTTGCTGACCACATAAGGCTCTTCATAAGCCCAAAGGTCATCGATAGACTTAAAATTATTCGGAAACCAATACACCCTTGTGGCTTCATACACGCCATCGGCAGATATGCGATTCCAGTCCACGATCTTGTAGGTCAGCGCAGCGTATTCCCTTGTGCCGCCATCTTTATATACACCTTTGGGAACGGGCACAAAGAGCGCCGCCACAAGCACCGCCGCAAGGATGATCAGCAGTATCTTTTTCTTCATGGATTTGCCTCCTCCCCAATGATATACACATAGTAATAGGCCGTACCGTGGTATCCCCTGCCGTCGTCCTCCCAGGTGGCGGCAATCTCATAGACATAGCCGCCCTCCCAGGCAAAAAAGCTCTGCTCCCCCAAAGAAAAGTTCACCCATTGCTCCTTCACGCCATCGTCCTGCCAAACGGAATCCGGCCAACAGGTGTAGGTCACGGAAGTGGGAGCCTCTTCCCAAGCCAGCTTTACAAAGTAGACGAAGTATCGTACGGCATCGCCGTTGGGAGCAGGCGCTTGAAGCGTCTGAACATACTCTCTGGCCAGGAAGACTGGAGTCAATGTCTCCTCGGGCAAGGGTCTTGCTACCTGGTCGGCAATGATTGCCTCCTCCAGTCCGTTGCTGAGATTGCAAAACCAGCTATACCCTCCGGTCTGCAGCGGCGTCTCACCCTCCGGCGTGATCAAAACGCCTTTGGGCGGCTCTTTGAATGCGCCCTCCTTGGGAGGGATAATCACTTTGTCCTCCATAACGGATAGCTGCCCATTCATATATAGGATCGTATCGATGGATTTTTCAATGAGCGCATCCCGGCTCAGCTCCAGAATAATGTGCCAATGGGCCATATCGTCGGTACACACCTCCGGCACTTTCCGGTCTATGGAAATAGCCAGTTTCTTGTCTTCCGTCTGGGTCACACCGGCAACCTGGTGGCGGACAGAGCCGCTGCTTTCCTCCAGAATGACAAAGATCAGATAGTTTTCTTCAAAGAATGCTTCGTCATACCGATCGCAGGCATCCAAAAAGCCGATGGTCGTATCCACATATACCTGTTCTTTTCGTTCCAGATCAAACACTTTGTGCCAAACGGTGTAGTAGTCCTGCAGCTCCTGCAGGCTTTGGATGATTCTGACGCAGGGAAAAAAGACAACTCCCCCATTCCAGATGCCGGCGCGGATGTACTGGGCATTCCACTGCACCTGGGTACCAATCACCTCGTCGTATCCGAATTCGATACCATTCCCTGTTTCGGTCTGTTTGGAAGGCTCGAAGTTGGGGTTTTGTGTGTTCGAGTTAGGCCTCTGACAGCCCAGCAAGCCCAGCAGCATTGCCGCTGCCAGAAGAATTGCAAATACTCTTTTCATAGTTTTTCCTTTCCAAAAACACTGGACATTACCCACCGGTAATTCCCAGCAATTCCCGCAATTCGTCTGCCTGTTCCTTGGTCAACAGGTAGACCTCATCTGCGGACACATCCCTCAGTGTATTGCCGGTAAGATAGTATTCGGTCTTTCCACCTTCCTCCATAACCAGTGTTATAGTGTAGCCGGTGGTTGCAGATTCAATTTTTTCGGAACCGTCATCGGTCTGCGTGCCCGCAGTGGCATCGCCTCTTAAAGTATCCTCGTCAGCAGTCAACATACTTTCTGGGTTGACCGTTCCGTAAGAGTATAACAGCCCGAAAATCGGCTGGATTTTTGACGCCTCCGTATAGGTCCTGGAAAAACCATGTCCGGTCACGGTGATTATTGCCGTCTGGCAGGACACGCTGTGCTGCACCTGTTCCTCAGTATAGTATTCCGGCCGCCCATTGTCCTCGGGCGCGGCAGCTTTTCCGGGCTGCATCCTGACCACAGAAAACGCTGCGACACATAGCATCAGAGGGACGCCCAACGCCAACGCGCGGTTTCTGCGCTGCCGTTTCTCTTTGATTCTCTTTTCACTTCGGCGGAACACCTCCGCCTGACATTCATTCAAGTTTCTCATAATAAAAGCTCACCATCCTTTCCCAGAATGATGCGAAGCTCCTTCTTTGCGCGATACAGCAGATTATCCACCTGCTTTCGGTTTTTGTGCATAACCTTAGCGGTTTCCTCATAGGTCATCTCTTCAAAGTACACCAAATGCACTGCCGTAGCCATATCCTCCTGCAGGGAATTGACTGCCCTGCGAATCAGCCGTTTTTGGTCACTTTGCAGTACCAGCTCCTCCAGCTCCGCCCGGTCGTCTGAGACGGTGTCTGCCTGAGAAAGTTCCACAAAATCAATAACCTTCCGGTGTTTGATGTAGTCCAGAGCCCGAGACCTGCCCACCATATATAGGTAGGTTTTCAGACTCACCTTAAAGTTATACCGATGCCTATGTACCACCAGATCCGAAAAGGTATCGATGGCAATATCTTCTGCCGCATGCAGATCATGCACAAAGCCGTCGATGAAGAAAACCAGTCCGCGAAACAGTTCCTCCATCAACTCGCCAAAGGCGCTTTCATCACCCGCAAGGAAACGGCGGTAGCTACTTGCGCCGTTATCCATATGTTTTCCTCCTTCGGGTAAAGGGCTCATTTCTGACCCTTTCACTGATTATACGATTGAGCAAAGGGGATTTCCTTATTATATCATACATAAGTTGAAAATAAAGAGGCTTGCGTTTCCCAGCAAGCCGGTCATAAAAGCTATGCGCCCACCGCGTTGCGGTGGGCGCGATCTTTCATTCGTTCTTATACTTCCGTTCGATAGTATAGCCCTGGCCATTGACATTATTCACATCCCCAGCCACAATAAAAGCTTGGGGGTCTATCTTCAGAGCCGCGTCCCGAATCAGGGGATACTTTCTGGCGTAGACCACACTCATAATGGCCTTCTGCTCCCGACCCTCATAGCCGGTCTCGATGTCCAGCAGGGTGACGCCGCAGTCCATATTATCCAAGATCTCCTTGCGAATCAGCTCATATTCCGGCGAGATAATGGTGATCTGCACCTTCTTCGCGCCGGAGAGCACCGCCCGATTGATGGCCACAGAAGTGACCATGATCACCAGCACGCTCAGCAGCACGCCGTCCAACCCCCGGAACGCCACCTGGATCAAAACGATGGATGTATCAAACACCATCAGCGATGTTCCCACTGGGATTCCAAAGTATTTCTGCAAAATACACGGTGGAATATCCATGCCGCCGGTAGAGCCGCCAACCCGGACAATCAGACCAATACCAAGGCCGATAAGCAGACCGCAACACAGGCCCGCCACAAGCAGTTCCTCCCGAAACAGTGTGGCAATGGGCAAGCTTTCAAAAATCGCCAGCATAATGGGGTAGAAAATTGTAGACAGAAGGCTGGTGATGGCAAACTTCCTTCCCAGAAAAATCCAACCCACCAAAAACAGCAGAATATTCACCGCTGCGGAGATCACAGACAGTCGCAGCTGGGGCAGGAAATGCTGGATAGCCAAAGCGATACCGGAGCTGCCTCCCAGCATAATGCCGTAGGGCACCACAAAGGCGCAGACCGCAAAAGCGATCATAGCGTTGCCCAGCAGCAGGATCGGGAGAATCTTTAACTGTTTTTTCACACTTAACCCTCTTCCACTACAATTTCCTTCAGAACAAGGCCGGGATTGCGCCGGCAGGTAAAATCGATGGCCCAGTAGCTGCTGAAGACCAGCAGATTGCGGCCGCGATAGTCCTCCAAAAGCTCTGCATCACTGCCCAGATTCAGATCGGTGATGTCGCCGGTGTAGCTGTCGATCAGACGGATCTCCTCATAGGGCAGCATATTCATACGCAGGTCTACACCGTACTCATTTTTCATCCGGTACTGGAACACATCGAATTGCAACGTACCTACGACGCCCACAATGACCTCCTCCATACCGGAATTGGGCACTTTAAAGATTTGGATCGCGCCTTCCTGGGCGATCTGCTCCGTGCCCTTGATGAACTGCTTGCGCTTCATAGAATCCTTGGCGGAGACCCGGCAGAAATGCTCCGGGGCAAAGGTAGGAATGCCGGAGTAAAGAAACTTTTTGCCTGGCACGGTAATGGTGTCACCGATGGAGAAAATACCCGGATCGAACACGCCGATCACGTCACCGGCGTAGGCCTCCTCCACGATTTCACGCTCCGCGGCCATCAGCTGCTGCGGCTGAGACAGGCGCATTTTTCGACCGCCTTGCATATGATAATATTCAGCCTCTCTCTGGAACTTGCCGGAGCAGATCCGCATAAACGCCAGCCGATCCCGGTGGGCCTTATTCATATTGGCCTGGATCTTAAAGACAAAGGCAGAGAAATCGGGGCTGAAAGTGTCCACTTCGCCGCAGTCAGACACTCTGGGCAGCGGAGGCGGGGTCAGCTTCAAAAAGTTCTCAAGAAACGGCTCGATGCCGAAATTGGTCAGCGCAGAGCCGAAGAACACAGGGCTCAAAGAGCCGTTCTTCACGGCCTCATAATCCATATCCCGGCCAGCGGACAGCAGCTCCACATCATCAATCAGCTGCTGGTGCTTAGCCTCGCTGTCCAGAAGGGTGGCCACCTGGGGATCATACAGATCCACTTCCATTTTCTCGGCCTTGGCCTTGCCATTCAGTCCGGAGAAAAACAGAAGCTGGCTCTTTTGGCGATCGTAAACACCCTGAAAATCCTTGCCGGAGCCAATGGGCCAGTTCATTGCGTAAGTCTCAATGCCCAGTTCCCGCTCCACCTCATCCAGCAGGTCGAAGGGGTCCTTAGTCTCCCGGTCCATCTTGTTGATAAAGGTAAAAATCGGAATGTGCCGCATAGCGCAGACCTTAAAAAGCTTTCTGGTCTGGGGCTCGACACCCTTTGCGCCGTCAATGACCATCACGGCAGAATCCGCCGCCATCAGCGTCCGGTAGGTGTCCTCGGAGAAGTCCTGGTGGCCAGGGGTGTCCAGAATATTGATGCAGAAGCCGTCATACTGGAACTGCATCACGGAAGATGTGACAGAGATACCGCGCTGTTTTTCAATTTCCATCCAGTCAGAAGTTGCGGCGCGGGAGTTTTTCTTGCCCTTGACCACACCTGCCTGGGCGATGGCGCCGCCGTATAGCAGGAACTTTTCCGTCAGGGTTGTTTTACCGGCGTCGGGATGGGATATGATGGCAAAAGTCCGGCGGCGGCTGATTTCTTCAATTAAGGTTGACATAACTTTCCTCCATGTGATTTTATAGGAAATCTTAAGTCAGTCTACGGCGGAAAATGAACGCCCATAAAAACCTCCAAAAGCGCATAAAATCCATAATAATTCAATTTAGTTTATCACAAAACCCGCCCTATTACAAGAGGAAACTGAGGATTCTCCATTTTTTGCCGCCAGGCTACCTAAAAAATAAAAGGCGAGCCAAGCTCGCCTTTTCCGCTGGTATCAAATTGTTGTTATCGCACATAATAGGGGTTAGGCTTACACAGCAGCACAATGCAATCAATAAACCAGCCAATGCCAAACAGACCGGCGGTAAACAGGTAGAGAATGCCCATGCCCGCTTTGCCCTCGTAGAACTTATGGGCGCCGATGAAGCCGAGGAAGAAGCAGAGCAGGAACGCAACCCATTTATTTCTAGGCCGTCCCATATACATAAAGCCGTTCTGGTTGTTGTTGACATTGGTGTTGGTGTTGGCATTGTTGATCACAATGCTGGGCTGCTCGTGATTCTTCATTTCCTCCACCTGACAGCCGCAGGCAGTGCAGATAACTGCTGCCTCAGGGATCTTTGCGCCGCAGTGCTTGCAGAACTTGGTTTTTATCCCAGATGTTTCCTGTGGGGGTGTGGTTTGATTTTCCATAATAAATCCTCCATTTTCTCTCTTTTGTGCGGGTATAGTTCTATTTTAGCACACCACCGGCTTTTGTCAACTATAAATATCATTATGATAATGCAATATCCAATAGCATTTTGTAAAATCAATGTGGGTGATGATATGATATCTGAACAAATTCGATTTCTGCGGGAACACCGTCAGATGACACAAACTGAGCTAGCCCGGCGGCTGGGCATTACCCGTTCCAGCGTAAACGCCTGGGAAATTGGAATCTCCGTGCCATCGACGCAGTACATTGTGGAGCTGGCAAGGATCTTCCAGGTATCCACCGACTATCTGTTGGGCGTTTCCGCCTCTGTTTCCCTACCCCTTTCCGGCCTCACCGATCAAGACATTCAAATGGTATACCGTCTTGTAGACTATATGCGTGAGAAGAACTCCGGCCAATAATGATTCCCAGGCAAAGGTTTTGCCATAAAAACATATGAAAGAGGTAATTTTATGTCTAGTGAACTGGATAACATCCCTGCTCTGCAGCTGAAAACCAATCGCGGCCTTCTTAAGTACATCCTGCTAAACATCATTACATTTGGCATCTACGGCCTGGTGTTCTACTCCAAGATGTCCACTGACATCAATGTGATTGCCAGCCGCTACGACGGAAAGAAGACTATGCACTACTGCCTGCTGATCTTTGTAGTTGCCCCCATCACTCTGGGCATCGGCGGTATCGTCTGGACCCACAGATTCTCCAAGAGAATTGGCAACGAGCTGGCTCGCCGCGGCGTTCCCTACAACTTCGGTGCCGGCACCTTCTGGGGTTGGGGCGTTCTTGGCGCTTTCCTTTGCGGCGTAGGCCCTCTGGTTTATATGCACAAGCTCTGCAAGGCTATGAATCATCTGTGCGCACACTACAATATGAACGGCTAAGAAGCCATCTCCAATGTGCTGTGGACGAAAGTTCACAGCACATTTTTTCATATTCCAGGCCACTTTGTGCCATACTGTCTGTGAGGGGTGGATGCTATGAAGCGAATTGTCTGGTTTCTTTTGGTGAGCTTTTTTCTGGCCGGCTGTACCGCAGGACGGATGCCGGAATGCCGGGTGGTCACCGGCGTGGAAGTGCAGTACCAAATGCCTGAGGGCCAGCTGACACGCACATATACAACACAGTCAAGCATCCAGTCTGTTTTGAACTACCTTCGAATGCTGGAGCCAACCGGGATCGCCGTACCGGCGGCGGAAACGGAGTTTACCTGCCGGTTTACCGTCCACTATTCCCACGGGCCGGATGCCGTTCTATTTCAGCATGGCAGCCACTGTCTCCGCTGGGAGAATGCGGATTGGCAAGGGATTAACGATGCCCAGGCCCATCTGCTTTATCCCCTGTTGCTTCTGCTCCCCTCTGACGAATAAAACCGCTGATCCGGCAGGATCAGCGGTAAAAATTATTCGCACCAGAAAATTTGCTTGCAGTTGGCGCAGTCGGAGCGGGTCTTCATCTGCAGTTCCTGGCTCTTGATGCTCACCGTAGTACAAGGTGCTACGGACTTGGTAATAAAGGCGTTGGAGCCGATGACACTATCCCGGCCGATCACCGTGTCGCCTCCCAGTACGGAAGCGCCGGCGTAAATAGTCACATTGTCCTCAATGGTAGGATGGCGGCGCTGACCTCGCAGGCTTTGACCTCCGCGGGTGGACAACGCACCAAGAGTCACACCCTGGTAGATCTTCACATTGTCCCCGATCACTGTGGTCTCGCCCACAACGATGCCCGTGCCATGATCGATAAAGAAGTATTTACCCACGGTAGCGCCGGGATGGATATCGATACCCGTCACGCTATGAGCATACTCCGTCATAATTCTGGGAAGCATCGGCACATCCAAAGTGTACAGCACATGGGCCAGGCGGTACACGGTAATAGCAAATAGACCCGGGTATGCAAAAATGATCTCCGCCATACCGGTAGCTGCGGGATCGCCCTCATAGGCTGCCTCCAAATCTGTCTGTACCACATCCCGCACCCGAGGAATCTGCCGGAAGAACTCCAGACATACTTGCTGGGCATGTTCCTGGGCAACAGTTTCTTCTTCCCCACCGCTTTGAAACACCAGTGCAATCTGCCGGTTCAGGTTGAACATTACATCCTCAATGAGCATAGAGAGATTGTGTTTCGCGTTATAGATCCGATAATTTTTATCCTTAAAATAGCCGGGAAACACAATTCTGCGGAGTTTTTCAATGATGTCGATGACCACATCCTTATCCGGTCTGCGGAGCAGTTCAATCTTATCGATATCCCGATCCTTGCTGTAATCCTGCAGGATCGCGTCTACAACGGACTCTATTTTTTCGTCAAAGGGTGTCACTGTACATCCTCCTCTCACTTTTTCCTCTTTATATCATAGGATACCCCCCTTGTCAATGTTCCTATTGACAACAATTCTTGACCAGGGGTATAATTTAAGAAACATTTTCAGGAGGTAGGGATATGGCTGTTTACGGATCTGTCAGTGAGTTGGTGGGCAACACCCCCTTGCTGCAGCTGAATGCCCTGCAAAAGGCCGAAGGTCTGCAGACCACCATTTTAGCAAAACTGGAATATCTGAACCCCGCCGGGTCTGTGAAGGACCGTGTGGCTTTGGCAATGGTAGCTGACGCTGAAAAGCAGGGCCTTTTGAAAGCGGGATCGGTGATTATCGAGCCAACCTCCGGCAATACCGGCATTGGCCTTGCCTGTGTGGCGGCAGCCCGGGGCTATCGAACCATCATCGTTATGCCCGACTCTATGAGTCCTGAGCGGCAGGCGCTTATGAAAGCCTATGGCGCTGAAGTTGTGCTGACCCCCGGCGCGCTGGGCATGCAGGGCGCTATAGAAAAAGCAGAGGCTCTGGCAGCAGAGATCCCTAACAGCTTCATTCCCGACCAGTTTGCCAATCCTGCCAATCCTCAAGCCCATCGGGACACCACCGGTCCGGAGATCTGGCGTGATACGGAAGGCGATGTAGACTTTTTCGTGGCAGGTGTGGGTACCGGCGGTACTATCACCGGCACAGGGGAATACCTGAAGGCGCAAAACGGACGAATCCAGGTGGTAGCCGTAGAACCCGCCGACTCTCCCCTGCTCTCCGGCGGCAAGGCAGGCCCCCACGGTCTGCAGGGTATCGGTGCCAATTTTGTACCGAAAACGCTGAACACTTCTGTCTACGACCGGATCATTCCGGTGACCACCCAACAAGCCTATGCCGCTGCCCGTCAACTGGGCAAAACGGAAGGCATTCTTGTGGGCATCTCCTCCGGCGCGGCGCTCCACGCCGCCATAGCCGTGGCTCGGGAAAACCCCGGCAAGACCGTGGTGGTGCTTTTGCCGGATACCGGTGACAGATATCTGTCCACACCCCTCTTTGATTAAAAAACACCCCCTCGATGAGGGGGTGTTTTTTTAATCTTCAACTCTTTTGATGTCCGCGCCCAATGCGTTCATTTTTTCTACCAAGCTCTCATAACCGCGCTCAATGTAGTGGATATTCTCAATCTCCGTTGTACCTTCGGCAACCAGACCGGCGATCACCAGTGCCGCGCCTGCCCGCAGGTCACGGGCCCGGACAGTGGCGCCTTTTAGACCACGTTGTCCGCTGACAATAGCGGTTTTGCCGTTTATGAGGATATCTGCGCCCATGCTGGCCAGTTCCGTGCAGTAGCCAAAGAAACGGGTCTCATATACACTCTCTGTCAGACGGCTGATGCCCGAAGCTACGCTCATACACACGCAGATCTGCGCCTGCATATCCGTGGGGAAACCAGGATAGGGACGGGTCTTTACCGTAGTATGGGTCAGGTCGCCGTCAGACATCACCCGGATCGCGTCATCATAATTGATAAACTTCGCGCCCATTTCCTCCAGTTTGGAGGTGATGCAATCCATATGCTTGGGGATCACGTTCTGCACCAGCACATTTCCACCGGCAGCAGTGACGGCCGCAAGGTATGTGCCAGCCTCAATCTGGTCAGGGATGATGGCATAGGAGCCGCCTTCCAGTTTCTCCACGCCCCGGATCTTCACAGTATCCGTACCAGCGCCGGAGATATGCGCGCCCATAGTATTCAAAAAGTTTGCCAAGTCAACAATATGGGGTTCTTTTGCTGCATTTTCAATCACGGTCTGACCGGGAAGCAGGCAAGCTGCCATGATGATATTCACCGTAGCGCCCACGCTGACCACGTCCAAGCTCACCCGATTGCCCCGCAGGCCGTTAGCGCCGGGCATAAGGTTTACATAATCTTCCGTCTCTTGCACATGCGCGCCCAGCGCCATAAAGCCCTTGATGTGCTGGTCAATGGGACGGGAGGCAAAATTACAGCCGCCGGGCAGGGCCACATTGGCTCTGTGGAACCGGCTGAGCAGCGCGCCCATCAGATAATAGCTAGCGCGCATTTTCCGCACCAGTTCCGGATTGGGATGGGTGCTGTGGATGTTTCTGCAGTCCAGCAGCACGGTGCCACCGGCTTCCTTCTCCACTTTTGCGCCCATATCCGACAAAATATCCAGCAAAATCCGCACATCGGAAATATCCGGCACATTTTCAACGCGGCAAACACCATCCACTAAAATGGCCGCGGGCAGAATCGCCACTGCGGCATTCTTTGCGCCGCTGATGGTCACGGTGCCCTCTAAGCGGTTGCCACCATTAATTACATATCTCGCCAAGGATGATTCACTCCTTGTTAAAAATCGTTCTAATGTACCATATCATTATAGCACAAAACCGTTATTATGTAAAGTACAATTTTCACCCGATTTGTCGGCGTAATCCTTTTGGATAGTGGTTTTTCAGCACTTTTCCGTCCCCTTTTCCCCAGCCAACGGAAAAGGTGTCCACCCGAACCAGAGTCCAGCCACGCAGGTCGCTTGCAACTGTCTCCCCCCGGAGATAGGCCTGGATCTCACGGCTATCTGGAGCAAGATCCACTGTCCGGGATGCGGACTTCAGCCACAGAGCCAGCGCGTGAGCCGGCTCAAATCTGTCCTTCTTCAGTAATCCCAGTTCCAGACCCGGCCGCAGCACTTTCACGCCACGGATCTCCGGCATCTCCTCTGGCGCCCAGTAAAGACTTTGTCCAAAAGAAACTACCTTTCCGGCAGGCAGCGCGATGTTCAATTCTTTTGCGAACGCCGTCCACTCTTTAGGGATCTTCTCTCCGTGGGGGATTGTCACATCCTCTTGCGCGCCTTCTTTCTTCCGCAGAACCGCCACAAAGTGGCCCTCTCCCAACAGCTTGTGAGGCCATAGACGGAACGCCCCCTCCCCCGCCGGCGTAAACCAGGGCGCTGCCACCGGCTCCCGTTCAAACTCCGAGTGGTCGTGCAAAAACCGCTCGATACATTCTTCATTCTCCTGGGGAGCAAATGTGCAGGTGGAATAGACCAACCGGCCGCCGAGTTTCAGCAGCTGGGCGCCGGAAGCAAGGATCTCTGCCTGCCGGCGGGCGCACATCTGCACCGTCTCCTCGCTCCAATCTGTGACAGCTGCCTCTTCTTTCCGGAACATACCCTCGCCGGAGCAAGGGGCATCAACCAGCACTCTGTCGAAAAAGCCGGGGTATTTATCTGCCAAACGGGCGGGATGTTCATTGGTCACCAAAGCATTGCTGACACCCAGCCGTTCTATGTTTCTGCTGAGGATCTGGGCTCTTTTGGGATGGATCTCATTGCACAAAAGCAGCCCCTTGCCCCCCATTCTTCCGGCAATTTGGGTGGTCTTTCCGCCGGGGGCGGCGCATAAGTCGCACACCTTTTCTCCCGGCTGCGGATCCAGCAGAGTTACCGCCGACATAGCGCTGGCTTCCTGCAAATAGTATACGCCAGCCTCGTGATAGGGGTGCAGACCGGGACGGGAATCCGGGTCATAATAATAACCGTTTTTCTCCCAGGGAACAGGCTTTCCCACAAAGGACAGTTGGGGCCGCTCCCCCTTCAGTGGATTAAACCGCAGCGCCACCGCCCGGGGTCGTTCCAGACTTTCCAAAAACGCAGGGTATTCCTCTTTCAGTTGCGCCTGCATCCGTGTCAAAAAAGCTTCCGGCAGCATCTTATTCCCCTCCTTGTCTGTTTTTTTCAGTATACCATATTTTCCTCGATTTTTCCATAGCCTCAGGGCAGAAAAAAGCGGCGCATTCCTGCGCCGCTTTTGTTTTTTAGAATATTACTCTTCGTTCTTGGCGTCTTCGATGATCTTAGCCTGGTTTGCCTTGGGAACTTCCTCGTAGCGGACAAACTCCAGGGTGAAGGAGCCACGGGCCTGGGTCATAGCACGCAGGTCGATTGCATAGCTGCTCATTTCAGCCATGGGAACTTCTGCTTCCACCACAGTGTTGCCGTCGGCATCAGGGTTCATACCCATAGGACGGCCGCGGCGCTTACTCAGATCACCCATCACATCGCCAACATAGGCTTCGGGAACGGTGACAGCCAGCGCGCCAACAGGCTCCAGCAGGGTGGGCATAGCGTTGGGCATAGCTTCCTTGAATGCCAGGATAGCAGCCAGCTTAAATGCCATTTCGTTGGAGTCGACAGGGTGGTAAGAGCCATCGTACAGAACGGCCTTCAGGCCAACCATGGGATAGCCGGCCAGGGGTCCCTTCAGGATTGCTTCCTGGATGCCCTTTTCAACAGCGGGGTTGAAGTTCTTGGGAACAGCGCCACCAACGACTTCCACGTCGAAGATCAGCTCATCCTGCTCTTCCTGGGGTTCGAAACGGACCCAAACATCACCGAACTGGCCGGAACCACCGGTCTGCTTCTTGTGACGGCCGTGAGCCTGAACGGTCTTCTTGATCTTCTCACGGAAGGCAACCTTTGCAGGGCTCAGCTCTGCGTCCACGCCGAAGCGGCTCTTCAGCTTAGCCACCAGCACATCCAGCTGCTGATCGCCGGAGCCGGAGATCACCATCTGGTGAGTCTCAGCGTTGTTTACAACGGTGAAGGAGGGATCTTCCTCGTTCAGTCTTGCCAGACCTGCAGCGACCTTTTCTTCCTGGCCCTTAGTCTTGGGGCTGATGGCCATGGAGTAGCAGGCAGGTGCGTAGGGGATCTGCTTCAAGGAGACCACCTTGCGGGGGTCGCACAGGGTGTCGCCGGTCTTGACCTTGTCCATCTTGCCAATAGCGCCGATGTCGCCGCAAGAGAGAGCCTTGACCTCGCTGGCCTTCTTGCCGCACATTGCGTACAGACGGCCCAGCTTCTCAGTCTCGCCGGTACGAGCGTTGACCAAAGTGGTGTCGGAGGTGATCTCGCCGGAGAGGACCTTCACGTAGGAGTACTTGCCGTACTGATCGGAAACGGTCTTGAAGACGAATGCGGAAGGAACGCCGCCGGGGGATACCACGAACTCTTCCACGGAGCCATCGGCGGTGGTAGCCTTGTGGTAATTGCCCTCAACGGGGTTGGGGAACAGATCGATGATATGGTCCATCAGCATCAGGCTGCCCAAGCAGTTCATGCCGGAACCGCACAGCACGGGGAACATGGTGCGCTCCATAACGCCCTTATGCATACCCTTGATCATCTCGGCGTAGGTGAAGTCCTCGCCGCCGAAGAACTTGTCCATAAACTCTTCGCTGGTCTCAGCGACAGCTTCCTTCAGAGCATCGTTGAACTCGGTGATGACATCTTCTTTTCCTTCGGGTACGTCGATCTCAACCCGCTTCAGGTTCTTCATTTCGTAGGCGCGCTTGTTCAGCACGTCGATGATACCGGTGACCTTGCGGTTGGCATCCCAAATGGGAACAACAACGGGAGCGATCCGGTTGCCGTACTTCTCACGCAGAGCGTTGAAAGTGGCGTTGTAGTCGGAGTTGTCCTCGTCAACCTTGGAGATGTA
This sequence comes from Faecousia sp., assembly GCA_045612705.1. GTDB lineage: Bacteria > Bacillota > Clostridia > Oscillospirales > Oscillospiraceae > Faecousia. Next base: position 25,275 of record JAZKZN010000046.1, read on the forward strand.
AATGATGCAAGGCATCTCACGGTCCTGGCAGTACTTCCATGCCTTTTCCAGGCCCACGGTGATGCCGTCCTTGGCAGAGCACACGATGATAGCAGCGTCAGCAGCGCGGAGGGCTTCCATCACAGCGCCGGAGAAGTCAAAGCCGCCGGGGGTATCCAAAATATTCAACTTGGTGTTCTTGTACTCCAGAGGAACCAGGGAGGTAGAGATGGAAATATTTCTACGGATCTCCTCGGGATCATAATCACAAACGGTGTTGCCGTCGGCATTCTTGCCCATACGGTCGATGACACCGGTCATGTAAAGCAGGCTCTCAGCCAGAGCGGTCTTGCCGCTGCCGCTGTGACCCAGCAGGCAGACGTTGCGGATTGCGTTCGCAGTATACATTGTAAGTTCATTCTCCTTTCTTGGACGGCGGTGCTAGACACCGCAATACGGACATTATACACGAAGGTGGCGTCAATTTCAATGCTTATTTTGTCAATTTTACAATTTTACCCTCCCCTAAGGGGAGGATATCCCCTCCCGGGGACAGTGTACTGGGGGGAGCCGCGAAAAAGAGCGCGCCAAATCCTTGGCGCGCTCTATAATTTTTATTCATCAGATAGACCGGGTCCACTCTGTGATCAGCAGGGCCGGAATCATCCATACCAGTTGGAACAGGAACATATTGGCGGGGGTGAGCAGTTCGAAAGAGCCCAGCACCACCAGCAATGTCATAATGCCCAGTCCCACAACACCGCCAACGATGTGCAGGATCGTCCCAAGCCAGCAAGTGCTCCGCAGCACCCGAGCGCCAGTGACGCCATAGGCGATAGATGCCAAATCACCCGAGGTAGTCATCACCAGGCAAGGAGCATCCGCTTCCGCCTGCTTCTCCCGAAGCTGCGCGCGCAACTCGTGTTCCGGGAGTAAGAACCGCTTGGGTTTGACGCCAAATCGCTTCTTCAGGAAGCTGTGGGTCAGCATAAAATCGTGGCTGGTCAGCACGCAGGAAAGTTTTCTGTAGGCTGTCAGTGTCCGCAGACCGGCAACGACAGAACGGGACTTATCGTAGCTTACCGCAAACAGGCCACTGAGTTTTCCGCCGATGGCCACATACACACCGCCGGTGATCTTGGCGCTATCCGGCACTTCAATGTCCATTTCCTTCATAAAACCGGAAGAACCCATCAGCACCGCCTCACCGTCCACTGTGGCACCCACGCCGCCGTTTTCATAGTGGCACAGCTCCGTCGCGTCATAATGTCTGCCATTGTGGTTATGAAGCACCTGGGTAAACATAGGCGCCAGACCGCTGCCCTCCGCAGTCATTACAGCAGTGGCATAGGCCAGTACCTGATCCGGCTCCCAATCGCCAAAGAACTTCATGCCGTTGAGGCGGATGGCGTCCGGAGCGTATAGACTTCCAAAAGTCAGAGGAAACACCGCTTTACCGCTGACGCCCTCTACACCCTGCCAGCCGCACAGAATGGTGCTGGTCTTATGAAATCTCCGCTCCAAAATCCATGTGGGGCGGGAATTACTGATAAATGCCGTTGCCGGCACAGCTGCCAGCAGGGAGACTGCCGCCACCTGCACACCTGCAGAAAAGCCTTCCATAACACCGGCTGCGATCCCAAGACCAACACCCGCGAGAATGGCCACCAAGGCGTAGACATTTGTCGCCTTTTCCGGCTTGCTCCGGGCATTGTGGCAGTCCATAAAGTCCTCCACCTGACCCTCTTTCCGGACCAGGCCTTTTTTGCCATCCATATAGTCCGGGCAAGCAGCGATACCGTCGAGACGAACCGCTTTGCGGAGGGTGTCCATACGGGACATTTCAATGTTTCGTCTTTGGCAGGCATTCCACAGAGACATTGTCACTTCCATACTGAAGGCCGCGCAGCAAGGTACCCGCAGTTCCTTCAGGCACAGCACACCATCCACACAGCATACCACGAATGTAAAGGCCAAAACCGTATTCAATGTGACCCGTTTTTTACCCAGGTCAGCAAAGCCCTCAATCAGCTGGAAGCTGCCCAGCAGGGCGGATACCAGCATCGCCAAAAACTGGCTGAAGACCATCAGCCGCATCCGGTTCTCCTGGACCATACCGAAAGCGTACATAGCCGTGGAGGCGGCGCAGATCAGCACCACCAGCACACTCAGAAAAATAGCCGCCTGGAGTTTGCCAACGCCCTTTTCTGACAGTTCATAAAACCGTTTCTCCGGGCCTGCCACCAGTTTCTTTTTCAATTCCCGCAAGCGGGATTTTGGTTGGAATACGATGGGCTGGGGTGGGACATACTCACCCATAGGCTGCTCATACTCCGGTTCCCAATGGTCGGAGAACAACTCGCTGCGGACTGTGCCGGAGGGATCCCAGGCGCGCACCCGTTCGCCATTTTCCTTTGCCATTTCCTTTTCGATCGTCTCAGCATACTCCCGAGGTAATTTATCCAGGCGGACGGTGTCCCCTGTCAGTTCCATCGTGGGAGATTCGACCGGCTCCATTCTGCGGGTTTTCTCCAACTCTACCGGATCCATCCGCCGGGTCTCCTCAAGTTCAGCCCGTACTTCCTTTGTCAAGTCGATCCGCCGGGTCTCCTCAAGTTCAGCCGTTTCCTTTACCGGTTCAATACGCCGGGTCGCATCAAGATCTTCCGAGGCTTCCGGCATCTCTGTTATCTCCTCTGCATCGGCAGGAGGATCGCCAAACTCCCGGATAATGTCTTCCAGATCAAAGTCCTGGTGTTCCTTAACGTCCATAGTGTGCCTCCTTACTTGCTTAAACGCTGGCGCACCGCCTCATACAGCAGAATCGACGCAGCGGCAGACGCGTTCAAAGAGGAAATCTGTCCTTTCATAGGAATATGCACCAGCATATCGCAGTTCTTTCGGACCAGCTGGCTCATACCATCACCCTCGTTGCCGATAACAATGGCCGCAGGGCCGGTGAGATCTGCCCGGTACATAGGCACGGAGCCTTCGGCGGCAGTGCCGAAAATCCAAACTCCTTTTTCCTTCAGTTCCGCGATGGCATTGTTGATATTGCCCACCTTTGCCACTTTCATATACTCCACTGCGCCGGCAGAAGCTTTTGCCACCGTAGCGGTCAGGCCCACACTGCGGCGCTTGGGAATGATCACGCCGTGGGCGCCGGCGCACTCGGCAGACCGAAGGATCGCGCCTAAGTTATGGGGGTCAGACAGTTCATCGCAGATCACAATCAGGGGCGCTTCGCCGCGACTTTCCGCTTCTTGCAGGATCTCGTCGATGGTAAAATAATCCCGTGCCGCCGCCAAAGCAATCACACCCTGATGGGCGCGGGTAGTACTCATAGCATCCAGCTTTCTTCTGTCCACGGGAACGACCACCGCGCCCGCCTCCTTGGCGGTGGCGGCCAGATGCTGCAGCGCCCGATCCGTATCACCGGAGGCGATGAACACCTTATCGATGGTGCGGCCGCTCCGCAGCGCCTCTGTTAGGGCATTGCGGCCCTCCAGCTGGTTCTCATTTTCTTCCGTTTCCCGAAGTTCTTCCCGGCGGACAGGCCGGTTATCTCTCCGGCGGAAATTGTCTTTTTCAGGTCGCATATTACACGCACCGTCCTTCCTTTAAAAAAAGGTTATACTTTGGGTACATTATAACAGATTGTTCCCCGATTCACAACTGCATTTTTTTGGAAGCGTCTTCCCCCTTTGCCGCAAATTAACAGAAAGTTTACGATGGATTTGAGCATCATTCATTGCTTGTGGCGGAAAAATATGTTATGATGGGTAAAAATATGCCCAAAAGGAGGTTTCTCATGGACCCCAACAACAATCAACCCCCGAAAAAGCCTGACGGCAAACGCCCGAAAGGCAACATACTGATGACCATCATGGTCACCGTGGCCATAATTATACTCATTACCACCATTTACAACTCTGTGACCAAGAGTCAATACACCCAGACCACCTTCACGGACTTTATGACCGAAGCGCAGAATGACAATCTCGCCGAGGTGGAGATCCACTACGACCGGGTTCTGTATATGACAAAAGAAGAAGCGGTAAAACCCGCTCAATCCCAAAAAGCCTGCTATACCGGCCTACCCAACGGAGATGTGCTGGGACTTGCCCGGGAGCTGGACGCGCTGGGCATCACTGTGAATGTGAAGATTGTGGAGGATAACTCCTTCATCATGATGATCCTCTACTACGTCATTATGTTCGGCGCTATCTTTGGAGTGATGACCCTGCTGTCCAAGCGAATGCGGGGCGGTATGATGGGATCTATGGGTGGCAATAAGGCCAAGGTCTATATGGAAAAGCAGACCGGCGTCACTTTCAAGGATGTAGCCGGTCAGGATGAGGCCAAGGAATCCCTCCAGGAGATCATCGATTTTCTCCACAACCCCCAAAAATACACCGAGATCGGCGCAAAACTTCCCAAGGGCGCTCTGTTGGTAGGCTCTCCCGGTACGGGCAAGACCCTCCTTGCCAAAGCTGTTGCCGGCGAAGCCAACGTCCCCTTCTTCTCCATCTCCGGTTCGGACTTTGAAGAAGTCTTTGTGGGCGTGGGTGCCAGCCGGGTGAGGGATCTCTTCCGGGAGGCGGCAAAGGTTGCCCCCTGCATCATCTTCATCGATGAAATCGACGCCGTGGGCCATAAGCGCAATGATCGTCTCGGCACCAACGACCAGACTCTGAACTCTCTGCTGGGCGAGATCGACGGTTTTGACTCTTCCAAGGGCATCGTGATCCTAGCAGCCACCAACCGTCCGGAGATTTTGGATAAGGCCCTGCTCCGGGCAGGCCGATTTGACCGGCAGATCGTTGTGGATCGTCCCAACCTGCAAGGCAGACTGGACACCCTGAAGGTCCACACCCGGAAGATCAAGCTGGCAGAAGATGTGGATCTGCGGAAAATCGCCCAGGCCACTGCCGGCGCCGTGGGCGCAGACCTTGCCAACCTGGTCAACGAAGCCGCCCTGCGGGCCGTCCGCAAAGGTCGCAAGGCCGTGAATCAGGAGGACTTGCTGGTATCTTTTGAAACAGTCATCGCCGGCACGGAAAAGAAAAACACCGTCCTGTCCGATGCAGAAAAGCGGCTGGTGGCTTACCACGAAGTGGGTCACGCCCTGGTGGCGGCACTGCTGAAGCGGACCATGCCCGTATCCAAGATCACCATCGTGCCCCATACCGACGGAGCGCTGGGCTATACACTGTACCTGCCCGAGGACGAGAAGTTCCTCTCCACCAAGGACGAACTGCTGGTGGATCTAAAATCCGTCCTCGGCGGCCGGGCGGCGGAAGAGGTGGTATTTAATGTAAAGACCACCGGCGCTTCCAACGACATTCAGAAGGCCACAGCTATGGCCAGAAATATGGTCACCCTCTACGGTATGAGCGATGCCATCGGACTGATGGCTCCCGCCTCCGTCCGCAGCCAGTATTTGGAAAACCAAGCATACCTGGACTGCTCTCAGGAGACCTCCGCTCTTGTGGACAAGGAAGTGCAGCGGCTGCTGGACGCCTGCCACAAGGATGCGGTGCAGATCCTGGAAGAAAATCGCGCTCTACTGGACGAGATCTCTCTGCATCTGCTGAACAAGGAAACCATCTCCGGAGACGAACTGATGGCCTTTATCAACGCAGACCGGGAGACCAAAACCGAAGAATAACCACCCTTAAAAGCCGGATGTATGACTAGTACATCCGGCTTTTTTCTTTCCCCTTTTGCCCCTTGCCAAAAATACGCAGCGCAATTTGTATGCTTTTCACAAAGTCGAAAAATATCTATTTTTGTTGTTGACTTTTAGGCCTATATATGTCAATATATTGTGTAGAAGCGTCGTGTGGACACAAGATGTTGTGTTCGCACTATTTTTCACCAGAAAGGAAGAGGAAAGATGATTCAAAGTATTATTAAGCGTGACGGCCGCGTGGTCCTTTACGATCAAAATAAAATTGCAGCCGCAATTCTAAAGGCCCTGGAAGCCACCCGGGAGGGCAATGCCGCAGACGCCGCCCGTGTGGCCAACGATGTGCAGCGAGAGCTGGAAGGTCGCTTTGCTGACCAGGCCCCCAACATCGAATCCGTACAGGATGCTGTAGAACGGCAGCTGATGAACCACGGCTTCACCGATGCCGCCAAGGCCTACATCCTCTACCGCGCCACCCGTACCCGCGCCAGAGAGTCCAACACCAAACTGATGAAGACCATCGATGAAATCACCAACATCGATGCCCGTATCAGCGATATGAAGCGTGACAATGCCAACATCGACGGCAATACCGCTATGGGCTCTATGCTTCAGATCGGCGCCGCCGGCGCCAAGGCCTACAACGAGCTGTACCTCCTCCGTCCGGAGCACGCCAAGGCCTACCGGGAAGGCGATATCCACATTCACGATTTCGACTTTTACTCCCTGACCACCACCTGCTGCCAGATTGATATTATCAAGCTGTTCAGGGGCGGTTTCTCCACCGGTCACGGCTACCTCCGGGAGCCCATGAGCATCCAGAGTTATGCTGCGCTTGCCGCCATTGCTATCCAGTCCAATCAGAACGACCAGCACGGCGGTCAGTCCATCCCCAACTTTGACTATGGTATGGCCGAAGGCGTTGCCAAGACCTACCGCAAGGCCTTTGGCCGCCGTTTGCGGGACATACTGGAAGACACCGCTGACACCGACTACGACCAGGCCGAACTGTTCGCGCTGATTGAGAAGGTAGAAAAGGCCGTAGGCGAAAAGGCCCGCCTGGAGAACTCCCCTGCTTTTGATGAAATGCTGGCCAAGGAGCTGGCCGTCAACTATCCCGTGGACCAAGCGCAGGCAGAAAAGCTGCTGAAGAAGGTCAGAGACCGCGCCTTCCGCAAGACCGACCGGGACACCAAGCAGGCCATGGAGGGCTTTGTTCACAACCTGAACACTATGCACTCCCGCGCCGGCGCGCAGACCCCCTTCTCCTCCATCAACTACGGTACCGACACCTCCGCGGAAGGCCGCTTGGTCATCAAGAATATCCTGCTGGCTCTGGACGCCGGCCTGGGTCATGGCGAGACCTGCATCTTCCCCATCCATATCTTCAAGGTCAAGGAAGGCGTCAACTATAACGAGACCGATCCCAACTACGATCTGTTCCGTATGTCCTGCAAAGTCAGCGCCAAACGTCTGTTCCCCAACTACACCTTCCTGGATGCTCCCTATAACCTGCAGTACTACGTTCCCGGCCGTCCCGAGACGGAAGTCGCCACTATGGGCTGCCGTACCCGCGTCATGGGCAACGTTTACGATCCCTCCCGGCAGATCTCCTACTCCCGGGGCAACCTGAGTTTCACCTCCATTAACCTGCCTCGTATTGCCATCGAAAGCAAGGGCGACGAAAAGGTTTTCTATGAGAAGCTGGAGGCTATGCTGGAGCTGGTCACCCAGCAGCTGCTGGACCGCTTTGAAATCCAGGCCAGCAAGCGCATCTACAACTACCCCTTCCTGATGGGGCAGGGCGTTTGGCTGGATGCGGACAATCTGTCCACCAATGACGACCTGCGGGAAGTCCTGAAGCACGGCACATTGTCTATCGGCTTCATTGGCTTGGCCGAAACCCTTACCGCCCTTTACGGCCGCCACCACGGTGAGAGTGAGGAGATGCAGGAGAAGGGCAAGCAGATTCTGAGCTTTATGCGCAAGTTCTGCGACGACCGCTCCAAGGCTGAAAAGATGAACATCACCCTGCTGGGCACCCCCGCAGAAGGCCTGTCCGGCCGCTTCATCCGTATGGACCAGAAGCGCTACGGCAAGATCCCCGGCATCACCGACCGGGAGTACTACACCAATTCCTTCCATATCCCCGTCTGGTATCCCATCTCCGCCTATGACAAGATCCGTCTGGAAGCTCCCTACCACGCTCTGTGCAACGCAGGCCACATCAGCTACGTGGAGCTGGACGGCGACACCGCCCGGAATGTGGAGGCCTTTGAATCCATCGTCCGCTGCATGCACGACTTCGGTATCGGCTACGGCTCCATCAATCATCCCGTGGATCGCGATCCTGTCTGCGGCTACGTGGGTATCATCGGCGATGTATGTCCCCGCTGCGGCCGCCGTGAGGGTGAGGAGATCCCCTTCGAGCGTGTAGAAGAATTGAGAAGAAAGTATCCGCAAATCCCTGCATTCCAGGGCATCGACTAAGGAGGTTTTATTATGACCGTTAAGACTACCAATGAAAGAATGGGCCAGGGCGTTGGCTTTGAGCGTATCCGCCGCATCACCGGATATCTGGTGGGCACTATGGACAAGTGGAATGACGCCAAGCGCGCTGAAGAGCGTGACCGCGTAAAGCACAGCATGGATAAAAATGCTTAACTTAGCAGGCGTTCAAACCGACAGCATCGTGGACGGTCCCGGCATCCGCACCACCTATTTCTGCCAGGGCTGTCCCCACCACTGCCCGGGTTGCCACAACCCGGAGACCTGGCCCTTTGCCGGTGGAACACCAATGGATACGGACGCCCTTTTGGAGATCGCCGTATCCAATCCCTTGTGCAGAGGCGTCACCTTCTCCGGTGGCGAACCCTTTGCCCAGGCGGAAGGATTTCTGGAGCTGGCCAAGGCGCTGAAGGCCCGGGGTTATGAGATCGCCTCCTACTCCGGCTATACCTTCGAGCAACTTTGCAGCGGCACACCCGCTCAGCGAGCCTTGCTGGAATGTATTGATGTGCTCATCGACGGGCCTTTCGTCCAGGCAGAAAAAAGTCTGGAACTGGCGTTCCGCGGCAGCCAAAACCAGCGGATCCTGGATGTCCCCAAAAGCTTACAGGCAGGGGAAGCCGTCTGGACCGCCTCCCCCCGTTGGCTGGGTGAATACTAAAATAAAAATATCCGGAAGGACATCGTCCTTCCGGATATTTTTATATCTCTTTAGAATCTGCACTTTTCTGCGATGTAGTTCTTCAGCTCGCTGATAGGAACACGCACCTGTTCCATAGTGTCGCGGTCGCGGACGGTGACGCAGTTGTCAGCCTCGGTAGTCTCGTCGCCCACGGTCTGGAAGTCCACGGTGATGCACAGAGGTGTGCCGATCTCGTCCTCACGGCGGTAGCGCTTGCCGATAGAACCGGCATCGTCAAAGTCCACCATAAAGTCCTTACGCAGCTCCCGGTAGATTTCCTCTGCCTTGGGGCTGAGCTTCTTGGACAGAGGCAGCACGGCAGCCTTGAAGGGCGCCAGTGCCGGATGCAGACGCAGCACAATACGCACATCGTCCTTACCGCTCTTGTCCTGGCCCACCACTTCCTCGTCATAAGCTTCGCACAGGAAGGCCAGTGCCACACGGTCGCAGCCCAGAGAAGGCTCAATTACATAGGGAATGTAATGTTCGTTCCGCTCCTGATCAAAGTAAGTCAGCTTCTTGCCGGAGGCCTCCTGATGGCGGCCCAGGTCGTAGTCGGTACGGTCGGCGATGCCCCACAGCTCACCCCAGCCGGAGCCGAAGGGGAACTGGTACTCGATATCGGTGGTAGCGCGGGAATAGAATGCCAGCTCTGCGGGATCGTGATCACGCAGACGCAGGGAGTCTTCCTTGATGCCCAGGCTCAGCAGCCAGTTCTTGCAGAAGTCCTTCCAGTAGGCGAACCATTCCAGGTCAGTACCGGGCTGGCAGAAGAACTCGCATTCCATCTGCTCGAACTCGCGGGTACGGAAGGTGAAGTTGCCCGGGGTGATCTCGTTACGGAAAGCCTTACCCACCTGGCAGACGCCGAAGGGCAGCTTCTTGCGGGTGGTGCGCTGAATGTTGTCAAAGTTGACGAAGATACCCTGAGCGGTCTCGGGACGCAGGTAAGCAACGGAGGAGGAGTCCTCGGTGACGCCGATCTTTGTCTGGAACATCAGGTTGAAGTTCCGGATGGAGGTGAAGTGATGCTTGCCGCAGTTAGGGCAGACCACATCTTCGTGCTCCTCGATAAAGGCGTTCATCTCCTTGGTGTCCATTGCGTCCACATTCACCAGCTTGCCGGACTCAGAAGCGGCGATCAGCTGGTCAGCGCGCTGACGGCTGCCGCAGCCCTTACAGTCCACCAGGGGATCGGAGAAGGATCCCACATGGCCGGTGGTCACCCAAGTAGTGGGATTCATGATGATGGCGGCATCCAGACCCACATTGTAGTCAGATTCCTGGACAAACTTCTTCAGCCAGGCCTTCTTCACATTGTTCTTGAACTCCACGCCCAGAGGACCGTAGTCCCAAGAGTTGGCCAGGCCGCCGTAGATTTCAGAACCTGCATAGACATAGCCGCGGTTTTTACACAGGTTCACAATCATATCCAAAGTCTTTTCACTGTTTTTCATATCTTCTCTATCCTCCAAATCGGATTGTTTACAAATGACATCTTATTATAGCTGTAAATATCCCCAAAATCAAGGGGTTTCTTCCAACACCAGGTCAGGACCCAGATCCTGCGCCATCATTGCGTGGACCTTATTGCCAATATCCACCGTGGTCATCCCCTCCAGCTGCTCCGGCTGCAGTACACCCAGCAGATGCAGATGCACATCGGTCTTCTTCAGGTGGACGATATTCTTGAATACCTTATTCGTGTTCTGCAGGGTGCAGACCACAATGGGGACTTTTGTCTTCTGCGCAATTTTGAACACGCCGCTGCGGAAGGGATGGAGCTTTCCGTCCATACTGGTGTAGCCCTCGGGGAATACCGCGACAGACACTTCATCCTCCTGAATCAGCCGCACGCAGGTTAGGATCGTCTTCAGCGCCTCCCGGTCATTCTCCCGGTTGATCAGCTGGCACATGATTTTGTGCATCAGCTTGCCCACCAGCAGCATAGTGCTGTTCTCCCGTTTGGAGATAAATGCCAGCTGGCTGCCCTTGAAGAAAGCGAGAAGGGTGACCGGATCCAAATTGTCAATATGGTTGCAAACCAGCAGGAAACGGCCGGCCTTTGGCGTCTGCTCCAGTCCTTTGGTATGTACCCGCATCCGCAGGATCCAAAGGGCGGTATCACACAGCAGGTACGCAAGCTTTCTAAAAAAGGGACTGTCCTTTTTCTGCTCTTTATTCAGATCAATGCCTGCGCAGGCGATAAAAGCCGTCAAGAAAACAACTGCAACCACAGCCGCCAAAGTTCCCAAAAAACTCACGGGCAAGATCCAAAGCCAGCGCAGCTCCGCGAATCCCCCTGTCAGCAGGCAGATGCCCACCGCCATAACGAGTGCCAGCGCCAGCGCAATATACCGTATCATCGTTTCCTCCCCTTTCGGATACAGAAAAGTTGTGTTTATTATACTCTCTAAACACGCCGGAAACAAGTGTATTTTTTCCAAAACAGGGGTAGAAATCCATAGGAAGGATTGTTATAATAGGTTTATTGTAATTCTATTGGTTTTTGTTCGATTCTGGGAGGCTTTTATGAAGCAATTATCAAAATCCAGTCCGTTCCCATGGCTGGCCCTTTTGGCCGGCGCGATGGGTCTGACGCTGCGTATTGGGCTGCTGTCCTGCGCAGATGCAGAAGGCTTGCTGCCGAGAAACCATATTACCGGTATCCTGTTGCTGATCCTGTTTGCCGCTGTGATGATCGCCCTGGGACTGATTCTGCGGAAAGCAGGCTCTGACGCAGCATACCCTCAGTTATTCCCCGCTTCTCCCCCGGCTGCCATCTGCTCCATGGTTGGCGCTGTGGGAATGGGCATCAGCAGCTTTACCATAGCCGCCACCCCCATCCTGCGGATTCTCATAATCGTACTGGGGATTCTTTGGGCAGCCGGCGTGGTACTGGCATCCTACTGCCGCCTGCAGAAGCGCAAGCCCCATTATCTGTTCTACGGCTTTGGGGTTCTCTTCTTTGCTATCCGGGCGATTCTGTTCTACAGAGTTTTCGGCTCTGAACCTCAGCTGCAGCTGTATCTGTTTGAGATTCTGGCATCCATCGCCCTCCTGCTCACTGCCTACTACCGAACTGAGCTGACAGTAGGGTCCGGCCACTGCCGCCTGTTTGTTTTCTTCAGCCAAACCGCGCTGTTCTGCTGCTGCGTATGTCTTAGAGGGCAGGATCTGCTTTTCTGGGTGAGTGCCATTCTTTATCTGGCCGCCGATTGCTGCGTGCTTCCCGCGCCCAAGGTCGATGACTGAGGGAGGGCTCAGTATGTTTTTGCCCGAAAAAGTCCTACTGTGTATCAGCACTCTGGAGCAGGCCGGCTTTGAGGCCTACGCCGTAGGCGGCTGCGTGCGGGATTCCCTGCTGGGCCTTATGCCTCAGGACTATGACCTGTGTACCTCCGCCACCCCCTCGGAGACCGCCGCTCTGTTCTCCCACTATACCTTGGTTCGCGCCGGTGAAAAGCACGGCACCATCGGTGTGGTGATCGATAACGAAGTGATTGAAATCACCACCTTCCGCGCCGAAGGCGGCTACCGGGACAATCGCCACCCAGACTGGGTGCGATTCGTATCCCGGGTAGAGGACGACCTCGCCCGCCGGGATTTTACCGTCAATGCTATGGCCTTTAATCCTCAGCGAGGCTATGTGGATCCCTTTGACGGCCAACAGGATCTGGAAAACGGCATTTTGCGTACTGTAGGTAATCCTCGGGAGCGCTTTTCCGAAGATGCGCTGCGCATTTTGCGGGGTGTCCGGTTTGCCGTGCGTTTCCGCCTGCTTCCGGAGGATGCCACCCAACAGGCTATGAATGACCTCGCTCCCCTGATGGATAACCTGGCAAAGGAACGTGTATTTTCCGAGTTATGTAAACTTCTCCCTCTGATTACCGCAGTCGATCTTCTGCGCTACGCCCCCATTTTGACCCGCGTTGTGCCGCCGCTTGCCCCCTGTGTGGGGTTTCTGCAGCACAATCCCCACCATAAATACGATGTGTACACCCATACCGCCAATGTGGTAGAGGCCTGTCCCGCCGATCTTGCCATCCGCTGGGCCGCGCTGCTCCACGATTGCGGCAAGCCTGCTACCTTTCAAATGGGAGATGACGGCTACGGTCATTTTAACGGCCACGCCCAGGTAAGCGCTCAGCTGGCAGATGCGCTGTTATTGCAATTAAAAGCCCCCACAACCCTGCGGGAGCAAGTAGTATTCCTCATTGCCCACCATATGACACTCTTTGAACCGGACAAGCGCCTGCTGCGCCGCCGGCTGGGAAAATACGGAAAAGATGCTCTTCTTGCGCTGCTGACACTCCAGCAGGCAGATTTTGGTGGAAAAGGCACGCAGGAGAACAGCGATTCCTTCGCTTCCGTTCACACCCTCTTGGAAGAAATATGCACCGAGGAAGCCTGCCTGACCATAAAGGATCTGCGTATCAACGGCCAGGATCTGCAGGCGCTGGGTTTTGCTCCCGGTCCCCGGCTCGGCGCGTGCCTTGCCTGGCTTTTGGAGCAGGTACTGGATGAAAAAGTCCCCAATGAACGCACTGCTCTTTTGGAAGCCGCGAAAACCAGTTTGCAGGAAGCCCGCCGGTTGTAAAAAGTTTTTCCCACAAGAACAAAAGTGCTTGACAGACGGAATAAACGGTGCTATGATTGGTCTAACATTTCATTGACACAATTTGTCGATGCTTTGGGACAGTGAAAATGGCTGTGAAATAATAGCAGCGGAAAGGAGCTTATTATGGCTAATCGCAATATGAATCTGCAGTCCGTAATGGGCTTCTCTTATTATTGCTATTTTAAGGCTTGCTTTTATGCAGGCCAGTTTCGTCGTGCCATAAAACCATAACTGTCCGGGTTATCACGAACCCCTTTCCCTATGTATAGAAAGGCGGCTCTGTTGCAGGACAGAGCCGCCTTTATTATTTTATCAACAAAAGAAGAAAAAGGAGATTAGAATAATGAAACGAGCACTTGCACTGATTATGACCGCGCTGATGATGCTGGCTATGCTAGCAGGCTGCGACACCGCTAACCAAAAGGACGACGGCATCTATCATGTCGGTATTGTCCAACTGGTGCAGCATATTGCCCTCGACCAGGCAACTCAGGGCTTTCAGGATGCGCTGACCGCAAAGCTGGGCGACAAGGTTTCCTTTGATGTTTTGCTGGCCAGCGGTGATCCCACCAACTGCACTACCATCGTCACCAAGTTCGTTAACGATGGTGTGGATCTGATTATGGCCAACGCCACACCCGCAGTGATCGCCGCCAAAGAAGCTACCGCAACCATTCCCATCGTGGGCACCTCGGTCACCGACTACGCTGCAGCAGAAGCTGCCATCGTGGCATCCAACGAGGCCCCTGGCGGCAACGTCACCGGCTACTCCGATATGAGTGATATCGCAGCTCACGTGGATCTGACCAAAAAGCTCTGCCCTGATGCCAAGACTGTAGCGATTATCTACTGCTCCGCCGAGCCCAACTCCGTTATCCAGGGCAAGCAGGCCAAAGAGCTGTATGAAGCCGCCGGCTTCACCACCGTCACCCTGACCGCAAGTGATGTGACCACCATTTCCACCGTTGTCACCTCTGCCTGTGACCAGGCTGATGTGATCTATATCCCCACGGACAATCTTTTCTCCGAGAATATGGAATCCGTCAAAAACATTGCCGAGCCTGCAAAGATCCCTGTGATCTGCGGTGAGGGCGGTATGGTTCAGTCCGGCGGCACTGCCTCCGTGGCCATTGACTACTACACCCTGGGCTACCGGGCTGGCGAAATGGCCTACGAAATTATGGTCAATGGCGCCGACCCCGCCACCACTCCCATCGGTTTTATGACCGCTGAGGATATGGAGTTGGTCATTAACGAGGCGAATGTCGCTACCATCGGTTTGACCATTCCCGAAGATCTGAAATAAAACATCCCACAGACGGCGGAGAAATCCCGCCGTCTGTTGTATGAATCACGGAGGTACACCATGTCTTTCCTGGCATCCTTGCTAAAAATGCTGCCCGATGCAGCCGCCCAGGGCCTTATCTGGGGCATCCTGGCCATCGGCGTTTTTATCACCTATAAGGTTCTGGATTTTTCCGATCTTACTGTAGACGGCTCTATCTGCACCGGTGGCGCTGTTGCAGCGCTGCTGATCCTTAACGGCGTGCCTGTGGCAATTGCTATGGTCGCTGCCTTCTGCGCCGGCGCTCTGGCCGGTCTGATCACCGCGCTTCTGCATACCCGTATGGGCATCCCCCCTATTCTGTCCGGCATTCTGACCCAGCTAGCGTTGTATTCTATCAATCTGCGGATTATGGGCAAATCTATGCTGGCAGTCAGTGTGGATAAGTTCAACCTTCTGGTCAGCGTACGAAATCAAGGTACTTCCTGCCTGGTTGCGCTGATTTTCGTGGCCGGTATTATTGCGTTCCTGTACTGGTTCTTCGGTACGGAGCTAGGCTGTGCGGTGCGTGCCACCGGAGCTAACAGCAATATGAGCCGTGCCCAGGGTATCAATACTAACACAATGAAACTGGTGGGCCTGGTCCTCTCCAATGGCCTTGTAGGCCTGAGCGGCGCACTGTACACCCAGTATTTGGGCAGCGTCACCGTAAATATGGGCCGCGGCGCCATCGTCATTGGCCTGGCCGCAGTAATCATCGGCGAAGTCCTGTTCAGCAAAATCTTCCGGAACTTTGCCCTCCGTCTCACCGGTGTGGTGATTGGCGCTATCGTGTATTATGTGGTCATCGCATTTGTGGTCCAGCTGGGTCTGAATACCGATGATCTGAAGCTCTTCTCCGCCGCCTTTGTGGCTTTGGCGTTGTTCATCCCCTATTGGAGAAACAATCATAGCGGAGCGCCCTTGCGGAAAGGAGGAAAGACCCATGCTTGATATCAAACAGATCAACAAAACCTTTAACCCTGGCACTGTCAACGAAAATCACGCGCTGAAGGATCTCTCCCTCCACCTGGCCGACGGCGAGTCCATCGCAGTTATCGGCGGCAACGGCGCAGGTAAGTCCACCCTTCTGAACGCCGTGGCCGGTGTGTGGAGCGTGGACAGTGGCAGCATTCATTTGGCCGGTGTGGATATGACCCACCTGCCGGAGTACAAGCGAGCCAAATACATTGGCCGGGTCTTCCAGGATCCGATGATGGGCACCGCCGCCAATATGCAGATCGAAGAAAATCTGGCGCTTGCTGCCAGACGAGGTCAGCGCCGCGGTCTTGGTATTGGTATCACCCGCGCTGAGCGGGAACAATTCCGGGATATGCTCCGGATTTTGGACCTGGGTCTTGAAAACCGCCTGACCGACAAAGCAGGCCTTCTTTCCGGCGGCCAGCGGCAGGCCCTTACACTGCTGATGGCAACCCTGCAAAAGCCTAAGCTGCTCCTGTTGGATGAGCACACCGCTGCTCTTGACCCCAAAACCGCAGCCAAGGTTATGGCCGCTACTCGTACCCTGGTCAACCAGGACCGTCTGACCACCTTGATGATCACCCACAATATGCGTGATGCCATCGAGTACGGTGACCGGCTGATTATGATGTACGGCGGCCGCATTGTGGTGGATGTGGCCGGTGAGGAAAAGAAAAATCTCACTGTGGAGCAGCTGCTGAACCTGTTCAGTCAGGCCTCCGGCTCCGATGAAGTGGATGACAAGCTGGTCCTTTCTTAATCTCCCAATTCTCTAAAAACTATCGACTATCGCCCCCTTTTGTGGTATAATGCTCTTGCATTTCCGTGAAAGGGGGCGTTTTCTGTGCCTGAGCAAGTGAATAAACAGCCCTGCAGCGTAGCGCTGCTGGCCCACGTGGACGCAGGAAAGACCACATTATCGGAGGCAATCCTGTATCAAAGCGGTGTCCGCCGGACCTTAGGCCGGGTGGATCACCGGGATGCCTTTTTGGACACCCATGACCTGGAACGCGCCAGAGGCATCACCATTTTCTCCAAGCAGGCCATTTTGGAGACAGCCAACCGCCGTATCACCCTCGTGGACACCCCCGGTCATGTGGACTTCTCTCCCGAGGCGGAACGGATCTTACCCATTCTGGACTGCGCTGTACTGGTGATCAGCGGCACAGACGGCGTTCAGTCTCACACCCTCACCCTGTGGAATCTTCTTGCCCGCTACAATGTCCCCACAGTGCTTTTCATCAGCAAAATGGACCTGCCCGGCAAAGGAAAAGAGGAACTGCTCTGTCAGCTCCAGGAGAAACTCTCTGTCGGCTGCGTGGACTTTACCGCCCCCCTGCCCCAAATCTGTGAGGCCGCCGCTATGTGCGACGAGACGCTTTTGGAAACCTATTTGGAAACCGGCTCGCTCACAGGGGAAGACCTGCGCCAGCTTATTGCCGGCCGTGCCTTATTCCCCTGCTGCTTCGGCTCAGGTCTGAAGCTTGAGGGGATAGACCGTCTGCTGGAGGTGCTGGACAGCTACACACCCCAACGCATCTATCCCACGGACTTCAGCGCCCGGGTATACAAGATCTCCCGGGATGCTCAGGGCAACCGCCTCACCTGGCTGAAGGTGACGGGCGGAACACTCCGCGTCCGCGATTCTATAGATTATGTAAACCAAAAGGGCGATGCCCTTTCCGAAAAAGCCGTGCAGCTGCGGTTGTACTCCGGCGACAAGTTCACAACGCCGGATGCTGTTTCCGCCGGCGGTCTTTGCGCTGTCACAGGCCTGTCACAGACCTTTTCCGGCCAGGGATTGGGTGGGCAGACCGCCGGGGAAACACCCCTGTTGGAGCCGGTGATGACCTACCGTCTGAACCTGCCTGCTGGCTGCGATCCTATGACTGTTCTGCCCAAGCTGCGGCAGCTGGAGGAGGAAGATCCTCAACTGCATCTGATGTGGGATTCTGAACTCAAGCAGATCCAGGTACAGATCATGGGCAAGATCCAGCTAGAGGTCCTTCGCAGCCTGATCAGCCAGCGTTTCTCTCTGGATGTCACCTTTGATGACCGCCGCATTTTCTACAAAGAGACCATTGCCGCGCCTGTGGAGGGCGTGGGGCATTTTGAGCCTCTGCGCCACTACGCGGAAGCCCACATTCTCCTGGAGCCCCTCCCCCGGGGCAGCGGACTTGTCTTTGACACCCAGTGCTCCCCGGATGTGCTGGATATGAATTATCAGAAACTGATCCTCTCCCACCTTTCGGAGAAGCGCCATAAAGGTGTTCTCACCGGCGCGCCCATCACTGATATGAAGCTGACGCTGCTGGTAGGCAAGGCCCATCTGAAACACACCGAGGGCGGTGACTTCCGCCAGGCCACCTACCGAGCCGTCCGACAAGGCCTGATGCAGGCTGAATCTATTCTGCTGGAGCCGTGGTATCGGTTTTCCCTCACCGTCCCCACGCCCCAGATTGGCCGTGCAATTACCGATATCCGGACTATGAGCGGCGAGTTTGAGGGTCCGGATGCGGACGGTATGAACAGCACCATTACCGGTCTTGTTCCCGCCTCCGAAATAGGCGATTACGCCAGCCAGGTATCCGCCTATACCCAGGGCCTTGGGCAGCTCCAACTAACCCTCCACGGCTATGAGCCCTGTCACAACACCGCTGCCGTACTGGAGCAGACTCAGTACGACCCAGAGGCAGATCTGGACAATACGCCGGACTCTGTATTCTGCAGTCACGGCGCCGGTTTTACCGTCAAGTGGGATAAAGTTCCCGAGTATATGCATCTGGAGAGCGGTCTGAAGAAAGACCCTCCCGCTCAGCCGATGCTCATTACCAAAAACATCCATCTGGACGATAAGGAGCTGGAAGCCATTATGCTCCGGGAGTTCGGTCCAGTAAAACGGCCCTTGTACCACGCCCCCGACAATCGTCCGGCCACCGAGGAAGTGACCATTCGTCCTCCCCGGGACACCGCCATCATCGTAGACGGCTACAATGTGATCTTCGCCTGGGAGGAACTTGCAGAACTTGCCCAAAACGATTTGGATGCCGCCCGGCGGCGGCTGTGCGACATTCTCTCCAGCTTTGCCGGCTTTAAGAAATGCTACCTTGTGCTGGTGTTCGACGGCTATAAGGCCAAAGGAAACCCGGGAGAAAAGGAGACCTTCCACAACATCCAGGTGGTCTATACCAAAGAAAATCAGACCGCCGACGCCTATATTGAGTCCCTTGTGGATCAGATCGGCAGAAACTACGCTGTGCGGGTGGCCACCTCCGACGCTCTGGTGCAGATCAGCTCTCTGCGGAGCGGTGTTTTGCGGATGTCTGCCCGGGAACTGAAACTGGAAGTGGAGGCCGCTGCCAAGGAAATGCAGCAGTATTTCTAAACATTTTTTGAGCTTTCTCCCCTTTGGGATAAAAACTTACGGATTTTTATCCCAAAGGGGGTTGACAAACGGAAGTTTCTTCGTTATAATGACTCCTGCCTTTGGACGATTAGCTCAGCTGGCTAGAGCATCCGCTTGACGTGCGGAAGGTCATAGGTTCGAGTCCTATATCGTCCACCAAAAAAGAACACCACCCATTCGGGTGGTGTTCTTTTTGCTTGTACGGTGGACTCGAACCCATTTAAATGCGACAGTCCGGTGGGCACAAGCGATCTGTTCATTTGCGTATCAAAAAGGGCGTGTAAACACGCCCTTTTTCTATTCTTTTTTACGGCAGCAGCCAGCCGGTATCGGTGGACGAGGCCAAGTTCTCAACACCGTAGAGGTAAAGGATCTCCGTGATCCCCATCTCCTCTGCCAGCGCTTTTACATCGCCCCGGTAGTAGCGCAGATCCACCATACAGATCTGCTCATAGTTCTCCGCCGCGAAGGTGGCAAAACAGTGGGCATAGGAATCCTTAATGAGCAGCAGCCGCCGTCCGTTTTGGCAGGCGGTGTTTTCAATGGTCACAAGGCTATGGTTGCCGTCCAGGAACACCGGATACTTGTCCGCCGCATTCAAATGCTCCCGGAAGTAGAGACTTTGGAAGGACTCTTCCTTTGCCCCCTCATAAACGGTCACGGTGTAGTCACCGGGATCTTCCGCTGTCCAGATCTCCACCTGATCCGGTGCTGTAAGCCAAAGGCCGCTGCGGGAATAGCCGGTGCCATAGAAACCGTCCACGGTCTCTGCGCAGGCAAACGCTCCCCTTTTCAATTGCAGAGCCTCGCACACTGCATCATACATAGCAAAAGAGCCGGCGCTGGTCAAATGGTGGTCTGTGCGGTAATACAGGTCCAGGCGTTCTTTCGACGCCAGGAACCGCTCTCGCAGGTCGATGATCTTCAAATCCCCCGCTTGCTCTGCCAGGATCTCAAAGAGCCGGTCATCCCAGTAATTCTGATGATTTTGGGGGAGCATATCCTCCATCACAAACCCCGCCGAGGGAACAGGCAGGATCGCAGCGGGAAGGCCGGTCTGCTCTGCGAATTGACGAAAACGAGAGATATTCCGTATCGCCTGTTCTTCATTCAAGGCATTCGGCGCGGCGATCAGTCGCCCGTCCTTGGCTCGGTAGATACCGGAAAGGCCGTTGCCGCCTGTCAGCAGCTGGGTGTAGGAATGGACCCCCACCCAAAACTGTCGGAAGGGGAAATGGTCGGAAAGATAGGTTTCCAGTTGACGTCCGTAGCTGCCATCGGCGATGGCTTTCAGCTCCAGCTCCGGAAAAGTCGCCAGCACCCGTTTTTCATGGGTAGAGACCGCCTCCTTGGGCAGCAGCGCAAAGGCTGTCACCACGCCCACCAGGAAAACGACCAGCACCACCGAAGAGATGATTCGTTTCATTTTCATAACCGACGCACCTCCTAAAAACGGAAATAGAGGAAGGGATTGTAGCTAGAGCTGACCAGCGCCGCCGTACAAAGCAGCAGCACCAGCACCGTGCCCACCAGATCCGCAACCCAACCCATACGCCAATCCGAAACACGCAGGTAGAGCTTTTTGCCCACAGGCAGGCAGGCTGCCGCAGCAAAGATCAGCAGAAGCAGATTCGCGCCCACAAGGTACGCCGCTTCCCCGCCCAGAATGCCGTTTTTCAGGCTGAACATACTGTCAAGGTAAGCCAGCATCTGCCCGAAATCGGTAAAGTCAAAGAGTACCCAGCCGATCACCACAAAGAAGAGGGCATAGATATGCCGCAAAATCTTAGGCGCTTTCTCCAGTAGCGGAAGCAGGAAGAGTTTTTCGCCTATCAACAAAAGTCCAAAATATAGTCCCCACAGGACAAAGTTCCAGCTTGCGCCGTGCCACAGGCCCGTCAGGCTCCATACGATCAGCAAATTGAGACACTGTCTTCCCTTGCCCTTCCGGTTGCCGCCCAGGGGGATGTACACATACTCCCGAAACCAGGTGCTTAGAGAAATGTGCCACCGGCGCCAAAACTCGGTAATACTCCGGCAGAGATAGGGGTACTCAAAGTTCTTCACAAAGGAGAAACCGAATATATTACCCAGGCCCCGAGCCATATCGGAGTAGCCGGAGAAGTCAAAATAGATCTGCATAGCAAAGGCCAGAATGCCCAACCAAGAGCCTAATATACCATTTGCCCCGGGCGTCAGCTTCAGTTGATTCCACAGAAGGCCCAAGGGATTGGCCAGCAGCACCTTTTTGGCAAGACCTACCAAAAACAGCTTCGTGCCGTGGTTAAACAACGCTGCAGATTCCCTTCTTGTCTGCAGCTGCGCCTCCACGTCCACATACCGGACGATAGGGCCGGCGATCAGCTGAGGGAACAATGCCACATAGGTGCCAAAGGTAATGAAGTTTTTCTGGGTCTTGCAGTTGCCCCAGTACACATCAATCACATAGGACATACTCTGGAAGGTATAGAAGGAAATGCCGATGGGCAGGGCGATGCTTGCTTTAGGCAGCGCCTCAAAACCGGGGATTAGACGCAGAGTGTCCACCACCATGGTGGTGTACTTAAAAAATCCCAGCAGCAGGAGATTCCCCGCCACGCACAGGATCAGAATCAGCTTTTTCCGCTTTTCGTCATCTGCGTGCTGCCCCAATGCCAGGCCGCACAAATAGTTGCCCAGAATGGAAGCCAGGAACATCAGCACATAGACCGGCTCGCCGTACCCATAGAAAAAGATGCTGACCAAAAACAGCCAGCCATTACGAAGACGGCGTGGCAGTCCATAATAGACTGCCACCGCCGCAACAAAATACACAAATAGAAAAATGACACTGGAAAAGACCATAATACCTCTTCCTTACGAGTGAAATTACTTTGCTGCCTGGTTAAAAATCTCCTGCATAGCAGCGTTCTCTGCAGATATGAACAGGGCAAGGTAGTTGCCGATGCGCTGCACCTTGCACTTCTGCAGCAGGGCAAAGCTCTCGGCGTCATAATTCTGCGCCTGATTGGTGACATCCTCCAGCCGCTGCTGAAGCTTACCTTCGATCCGATCGGCCGCAGCGGCGTCCGTTGCCTCCACGATCACCACTTCATCGGGGAATGCGCCGCTCATGGTAATAAAGCAGGCACTCGCCTTTACATCTTCAGCGGCAATACCATACAGCTCACCCAGCCGCTCACCAGGCAGATCCAACGGATCAACAGGCTTTACCTGTTCCATAATCTGCGTCTTTACAGCAGCAATATCCATCGTCTTGGGCGCG
Organism: Faecousia sp.; assembly: GCA_045612705.1. Classification (GTDB taxonomy): domain Bacteria; phylum Bacillota; class Clostridia; order Oscillospirales; family Oscillospiraceae; genus Faecousia. The sequence continues at coordinate 47,733 of JAZKZN010000046.1, forward strand.
CCGCAAGCGGCCAGAGAAAGGGCCAGCACAAGAGCCAGCGCCAAAATCACAATCCGTTTCATAGTTTTAACTCCTTAAACTGTATGGGTCTTCAGATAGGCGATCCAGGCTTCGCAGCCGGCGTTGGAGAAGTGCAGCGCCATATCGTAATTGTCACTGCAGTAGTCTTCCCGGAGGTAGCCGTTGCTATCATACATCACCGACGCCACATCCACAAAATGCCAGCCCTTTGACTGGGCCATAACCAGCAGCGCTTCATTGTAGCGCCGGATGTTGGTGTTATTCAGGCCGTTCTTGCTGGCCACATTGCTGGTAGCACCGATGGGAGTCATAGACTGGATAAATACCTCCATATCCGGCACGTTCGCAAGAATCCCCTCGATCAAAGTCGCCATATTGTTCACGGCGCCATTGATGCCGTAAACCGCAATATCGTTCATGCCCAACATAATATACAGCTTCTTGGCGCCGGTGAGCGGTACAGATTCCTCCAGGCGCATCTTTACGCCCTGATAGGTGGGATGGACAGACTTGCTGGACACCGCCCACAAAGCATTGCCGCTACCCAGGCTGCCGGCGGTCAGGAACTGAGCGCCACCCAGCTTATTCACCGCTGCCTCATAATAGGCCAGCTTCAGACTCACCGAGTCGCCGATGAACACCGCATCATCAAAATAGCTGCCGTCTACCGGGGCGCTCTCAGGAACTGCCCCCGCCAGCGCGCCGGGATTGCCCGGCTGTGTCTGCTCCGGTTCAGTCTCTTCCGGTTCGGTCTGCTCCGGTTCGGTCTGCTCCGGTTCGGTCTCTTCCGGTTCAGTCATATCTGGCGGCGTGACCGGAGTCGTTCCCCGAGGCTCATCGGGTTCGGAGGGTTTGGTCTCCTCGGTCTCCTCCGGCTCAGTGGCATCCGCAATGGTAGCTTCCGTTTCCTGCGTTCCGGTTGCATCGGTAGCCACTGCATCGGTGGCGTTTTCTTCAAATTGATTTTTGGTAGTCTCTGTAGTAGGATCGGCAGAAGTGTCCGGCACATCCGTCACCGGGTTCTTGCACGCAGCGAGACTGCAAAGAAGCAGCAGGACAAGTAGTACTGATAAAACCTGTTTTTTCATTTTCCGTCTCCTTGCACAGTTTTCCTTTCTCCTACTATACTCATTTACGGGAATAATTGCAAGCAAAATATGGTTTTCGCCGTGATTCCCAGGGTAAAAACGGGAAAACCCTGTCCATTGCGACAGCAATCGACAGGGTTCGTTTTTTCATTCACTTTACTGTCAGCAGGAAACCGCTGTGCTTCAACGGTTTTCTGAGGGCCAGGTAGAATACCGTGGCTGCGATCACTGCCACCACCGCGTTCACCGCTGTGGTAAGGGCGCCGATCTTTACCCAAATGGCTGCCGCCTCCTGAGGAACGCCCAACACATAGGTCTTGTAGAAGTATCCCACCACCGGGTCAGCCACCACATTGAAGGCCATACCGCAAGCGCAGCTGATCACCGTAGCCAAAGGCAGTGGCACCTTTCTCTCCCCGTCCCGGCTGATGTGAAACACCTTGTGGGCAAACAGGCCCGTAATCAGGCCGATGCAGAGCTTCAGCAGGAAGGTCTTGGGCGCGGAGGTCACATATGCTGTGGTCAGATCCGCCACGGTCATACCGATTGCGCCGGCCAATCCGCCCCATAAGCCACCTAAAAGCAGTGCTGCCAGCACGCAGAACACATTCCCCAAATGGAATGCCGTCTTCTCCGCGCCAACAGGAATGTCGATTTTGCAATATGTAAAGCCGATGTAGCACAGGGCAGCAAACAACGCCGCCATACACAGTTTTCGCAGGGATGTTCCTTTGGACATGCCCACACCTCCTCCAGCAAATTACTTGCATTATAACACCTTCTGGCAATAAATCCAGCGCCAATTTTGTTTTCTAATATAATGCCAGTTTGGGCAAAAAAGCCTGCGGGCATATACCCGCAGGCTTTTATCCGTCTTAATACTGGGTAGGCTCGATATGCCAGATCTCCTGAGCATACTGGGCGATAGTCCGGTCGGAGGAGAACTTTGCGCCGCTGGCGATGTTCATCAGGCACTTCCGGCCAAAGTTCAGCCGGTCTGCGTAATCCCGGTTGGCCTGGAGCTTTGCATCCAGGTAGGATGCGTAGTCCAGCAACAGGAAATAGTGGTCGGCTCTGTGCCAGTGAGTGCCATCCAGCAGAGCGTGAAACAGCTCTCTCTGGTCATCGTCGGTGGGGACAGTACCATCCACCAGAGTATCGATGGCCCGGCGGAGTCTGGGATTGGTGTCGTAAATACCCCGGGCGTGGTAAGAATCCTTGACAGCGTTGATGTCCGCTACGGTAGCGCCGAAAATGTAGTTATTCTCCATGCCGGCTTCCTTGACAATCTCCACATTGGCGCCGTCCAAAGTACCCAATGTGACCGCACCGTTGAGCATCAGCTTCATATTGCCGGTACCGGAGGCTTCCGTACCTGCAGGAGAGATCTGCTCGGAGATATCTGCGGCGGGAATGATGGACTCTGCGTAGGAACAGTTGTAGTTCTGCACAAAGACTACCTTCAACTTGCCGTCCATCTCGGGATCGTTATTGATCATACGGGCAATCCGGTTGATATAGCGGATCACAGCCTTTGCACGGGCGTAGCCGGGAGCGGATTTTGCGCCGAACAGGTACACGGTGGGTTGGAAATCAGTCAGGCTGCCGTCCTTCAGGCGGAAGTAGATATCCACAATGGAAAGGGCGTTCAGCAGCTGGCGCTTATACTCATGCAGACGCTTAACCTGCACATCAAACAGGAAGTCGGGGTTCAGCTTCACACCTTCCCGCTTCTCAATCATCTGGCACAGCTGTTCCTTCTTTTGCCGCTTGACCGCATTAAACTGGCGAACCAGATCATCGTCGATCTTGGGCTTAAGCTTGTTCAGTTTATCCAAATCCTTCAGGAAGTCGCCGCCGATGCGGTACTTCAGCAGCTGGGTCAGTTCGGGGTTGCACAGGCCCATCCAGCGACGGGGTGTGACACCGTTGGTCTTGTTCTGGAAGCGCTCGGGGAAAGCTTCATACCACTGATGGAACACATCGTCCTTCAGGATCTGAGAGTGGATCTCCGCCACACCGTTGACATAGGTGCCCACATACACGGACAGATTTGCCATATGGGCAGTATTGTCCCGGACAATAAACAGATGGGGATGCTCTCTCTTCAGCTTCTCGTCGATCCGCAGAATGATGTCCACGATCTCCGGCACCACGGACCGCAGCAGATCCAGATTCCACTTTTCCAGAGCCTCGCCCATAACCGTATGGTTGGTGTAGGAGAAGGTCTTCTGCGCGATCTCAAAGCTCTGGTCAAAGTCCATACCCTCCCGCATCAGCAGGCGGATCAGTTCAGGAATGGACATGGCGGGGTGGGTGTCATTCAGCTGCACGCAGTAGAAGTCTGCAAAGTGGCTCATATCGTTGCCGTGGGAGGTCTTGTAGACCCGGAGCATATCCTGCAGGGATGCAGAGGACAGCACATACTGCTGCTTGATACGCAGGCGCTTGCCCTCCCAGGTGGAATCGTTTGGATACAGGACGCGGGTAATATCCTCGGCCTTGTTCTTCTGGGTCAGCGCCCGCAGGTAGTCCTGGTCGTTGAAGGCGTTGAAGTCCAGTTCCTCCTCTGCCTCGCACTGCCACAGACGCAGAGTGTTGATATTCTGCGTGCCGTAGCCGATCACAGGCACATCGTAAGGAACTGCCAGAACGGTGTGGTCGGGGAACTGTACCTTCACGGTATGGTTGTAGCGGCGATAGGACCAGGGATCGCCGAACTTGGACCAGTCATCGGCATTCTCCTTCTGGCTGCCGTCGGCATCGAAGCTCTGCTTGAACAGGCCGAACTTATACCGCAGGCCGTAGCCGGACAGGGGGATGTTGGTGCTGGCAGCGGAGTCCAGGAAGCAGGCTGCCAGACGACCCAGGCCGCCGTTGCCCAGAGCAGCGTCCTCGATCTCCTCCAAAATAGCCAGATCCACACCTCGCTGAGCAAAGAGCTGCTTCATCTCGTCCAGGATACCCAGATTGTACAGATTGGAATATACCAACCGGCCGATCAGGTACTCGGCGGAGATGTAGTACGCCTTACGTTCAGGCATACGGGTGTGCTTGGCGTGATTCCAGTTATCGGAAATGGCCATCATCACAGCCTCGCCAAGAGCCTCATGGAGCTCCTGGGCGCTTGCCTCCTTCAGGGATACGTCGTAAGTGTACTTCAGCTTTGCCTCTGTCCACTTGAGAATATTCAAACAATTATAGCTCATAAAAAATCTCCGTTTCTTAAAGCTCTGATCACTCACAGCTGTTGTAGCTTCCTATATTTACAGCCGCCCATAAGTACGGGTCAGACCTTTGATCTTTTCTGCCAGGGCGTCGCTGAGAAAATCGGGGCTTGCGCGCCAGGTCCAGTTTCTGTCGGTACGGGTACCGGGGAAGTTCATACGAGCCTCGGCGCCCAGTCCCAGGTAATCCTGCATCAGCACAACCGCCAACTCCGACACGCTGGCCATACACAGCCGGATCATTCCCCAAATGGGGTCGTCGGGTTGACCCATATACTCCTTGGCAAAGGCCACGGTTTTGGGGTCAGTCTCCTCAAACCACTGCTTTAGAGGCATATTGTCGTGGGTTCCTGTGTAGCAGACGGTGTTCTTAGGATAGGTATGGGGCAGGTACTCGTTGTTGCCGTCGGTATCAAAACCGAAGGCCAGCACCTTCATGCCGGGGTAGCCGGATTCGTCCCGAAGCTGATGAACATCCTCTGTCAGGAATCCAAGGTCCTCTGCGATCATTTGCGCATCAGGCATCGCTTCCCGGACGGCCTTCATAAAGTCCATTCCCGGGCCGGTAAGCCATTGGCCGTTGCGGGCATTTTCCGCGCCGAAGGGCACTGCGTAGTAGCCGGCAAAGCCGCGGAAATGGTCTATGCGAATCACATCGTACCGCGCCTTGGCGCCCTGCAGGCGCTGCAGCCACCAGCTGTAGCCGTCCTTCTTATGGAGATCCCACAGATACAAGGGGTTGCCCCAAAGCTGTCCGTCTTCATTGAAACAATCGGGAGGGCAGCCTGCCACGCACACAGGAGCATAGTTCTCATCCAGCCAGAACCACTCGGGGCTGCTCCACACATCGGCGGAGTCATAGGGAACATAAATAGGCACATCGCCGATAATGGAAACGCCGTTTTCGTGGGCATAAGTCCGCAGCGCCTCCCACTGGGCATGGAACAGATACTGCACAAAGCTGTAGAATCGGATCTCCTCCCGCAGCTCCTGACGAGCCTGCCAGATGACCTCCGGGTCCCGGCGCTTAAGGGGCTCTTCCCACTCATACCAGGGCATACCGCCCTTTTGGGCCTTCAGCGCCATAAAGAGGGTGAAGTCCGGCAGCCAGTTGTCATTCTCCCGGCAGAAAGCGTCCAGCGCTTCCATATCCTGGAAACGGTCATAGGCCTTTCGCAGCACATTCAGCCGGCTGCAGTACAGCAGGCCAAAGTCCGCCCGGTTCTCATCCTGTCCCCAGGCGCAGGAGGTAATTTCCTCAGTCTTCAGCAGTCCCTGTTTTACCAGCATATCCAGATCAATCAGGTAATGATTGCCCGCATAGGTAGAGCAGGACTGGTAAGGAGAGTCGCCGTAGCCGGTAGGAGTCAGCGGCAGGATCTGCCAATACTGCTGACCGGCCTTTTTCAAAAAATCAACGAACTTATAAGACTCCTCGCCCATGGTGCCGATGCCGTAGGGGCTGGGCAAAGAAGTGATGTGCATTAAAATACCGCTTCCGCGCATATAGCTGTCCTCGCTAATTCTGATTTACTCATAATGCAGTGTATGGGGAGCGATGCTTCTTGGTGCTTTTCCCGCAGGAAAGTATTGCCGAAACGGTACGCATAAATACCATTTAGGTCAATCTTCTCCACCATACACACTCGATATAGAGTAATATGTTTTTGCCTTTTTGTCAAGGAAAACAAGAAGATTTCCCTTTTTTCGACATTTTGGAAAAACCCTCCCCTTTTCTTTGTCAAATTGTGGGGAAAACCACAAAAATAAAGACCCCGAGAGCGACCTCGGGGTCCATTTTTAAGTATGGAATCAAGCTTCCAGATTGATGCCGGTCTCCTTATTGAAGACATGGCAGTTATGACCGCCAAAATCGAAGGAGATCTCGGTGCCGGCCTTCATCTCGGCAACCTCAGCCTCGGTCATATCCATAGTGGAGATGACAGCGATGATGTCCTTGCCGTGGGTGTTCACATGCAGATGGACAGAAGAGCCCATCAGCTCGTGGACATCGATGGTACCGGCCACGCCGGTGTTGCCGGTAGTGATGTGCTCAGGACGGACGCCCAGAGTCACTTCCTGCTCTTCCACATTGTTGGCGGCCAGAGCAGCCTGCTTTTCCTCGCTGAGGACGACCATATGGCCGTACAGATCCACAGCATACTTGCCGTCCTTCTTCACCAGCTTAGCATCGAAGAAGTTCATCTGAGGAGAGCCGATAAAACCTGCTACGAACAGGTTGTAGGGGTGATTGAAAACCTCCTGAGGAGTGCCGATCTGCTGGATGAAACCGTCCTTCATAATGACGATACGGTCGCCCAGAGTCATAGCCTCAGTCTGGTCGTGGGTGACGTAGATAAAAGTAGTGTTGATGCGCTGACGGAGCTTGATGATCTCAGCACGCATCTGATTACGCAGCTTGGCGTCCAGGTTGGACAGAGGTTCGTCCATCAGGAAGACCTGAGGGTCACGAACGATGGCGCGGCCGATAGCCACACGCTGACGCTGACCGCCGGACAGTGCCTTGGGCTTACGCTGCAAGTACTCGGTAATGTCCAGGATCTCCGCTGCCTGCTTGACCTTCTTGTCGATCTCGCCCTTGGGGGTCTTACGCAGCTTCAGAGCAAAGGCCATGTTGTCATACACGGTCATGTGGGGGTACAGAGCGTAGTTCTGGAAGACCATGGCGATGTCGCGGTCCTTGGGAGCCACGTCATTGACCATTTTGTCACCGATCCACAGTTCGCCTTCGGTGATCTCTTCCAAACCAGCGACCATACGCAGCGTGGTGGACTTACCACAGCCGGAAGGACCGACCAGAACGATGAACTCCTTGTCAGCGATCTCCAGGTTGAACTCCTGCACAGCCACGACGCCCTTGTCAGTGATCTGCAGGTTGGTCTTCTTGGAAACGCCTTCCTTTTCTCTGTTCTTTCTGGCCTTCTTCTCTTCGTCGCCAAGATAGGGATAGAGCTTCTTGACATTCTTCAGGGTTACAGTTGCCATACGATTTCGACTCTAAGCATACCGACTCCTCGCGTATGCTCTCACCGCCGGATGCGTTGATCCGCGCAGCTTTACAGCAGGTCTCCACACTGCTGCACCGTGAGTCAGACGGGGTTATTTCCTCCTTTTTTTACGTCACAGACCCTATTTTGTGGAGTAGAGCCTATGCGTCGGGATGATAATATAATACCACAAGTGTTTTCTGCCGCCAATTGTCATTTTTCACAGTTATCAGCTTTTCCCCTTGTGGATATTGCACAATTCTCTTATAGGTGTGCAGTACCGTCTCCCAGCAGCTCCAGCCGTGTGCCGTAAAAAGCGGCCATCGCGTCCACCAGATACTCCGCGTCCTTCACACCGGCAGTCTCATAGCAGCTGTGCATCGCCAGCTGAGGCAGGCCGATATCTACGCTGGCCACCGCCACTTGGGACAGAGAGATGTTGCCGAGAGTAGAACCGCCGGCTATATCAGCCCGGTTGCAGTAGGTCTGCACAGGCACATCCGCCCGGCTGCAGATCTTCCGGAAGATGGCCGCAGACTCGCCATCGGTAGTGTAGCGCCGGTTGGCGTTAAACTTCAGCACAATGCCGCCGTTGATCACAGGAGCATTGGCGGGATCCGCCAGCTCCGGGTGATTGGGATGGATTGCATGGGCGTTGTCCGCAGATACCATAAAGGATCGGGCCAGTTCCCTGCTCTCCTCCAGGTCGAGGGCCTTGCAGATCCGGGCGAGGGTGCTTTGCAGAAAATCGGACGCCGCACCCTGATAGGAGGAAGATCCCACCTCCTCGCTGTCAAAGACGCACAGAACTGGGATGTTGTCCGTCTTCTCTGCCTGCAGGAAGCCCCTGGTGCAGCCCCAGGCGCATTCCAGATCGTCCAGGGCGGCAGCGGAGATAAACTCCTCCTCCATACCCCAGACCACAGCCTTCTGCCGCACATACAGGTACAGATCGTGACCCAGGATCTTGCCGCCGGCAATTTCCTCCAGTTCCTTCCAGAACTTGTCGCTGCTCTCTTTGCTGCCCAGCAGGGGGATGGTGTCTGTGGCAGGATTCCACTTATAACCGTCGTTGACGGTGCGGTTCATATGGATGGCCACATTGGGCATCAACAGCAGATCCCGGTCTATATCCACCAGGCGGCTCTCGATGCCTGTTTCCGTCTCCACCAGCACCCGGCCGGCCACGGACAGGGGTCTGTCTAGCCATGGCGCCAGGAGCATGCCGCCGTAGCGTTCCACTGCAAGGCGAGTGTACGCGCCCGTGAGCACAGGATTCTCTTTTACCTTAAAACAAGGGCGGTCTGCGTGGCTGGCGCTGATGAGGAAGCCCTCGCTCTCCCCTTCCGGCACCCGGAAGGCAATCACAGCGCTGCCTCCGCGGGTCAGATAGTATTTACCGCCGGGACGCAACTCCCAGTTATGGGTTTCCAAAAGGCGGGCGTAGCCGTCTTTTTCCAACATCTCTGCCAGTGCCGCCACCGCGTGGTAAACGCTGTGGGCACTGTCCAAAAATTGCCGCAAGTCGCTGATTCTCTCCATCACTGTTCCTCCACCAGTTCGCAGAACAGATCGATCTGATCTGCGATAGTCTGCAAGGCACCCCGCCAGAAGTCCTTGTCGCTCAGGTCGATGCCCGCCACCTTGGCAGTGTCTTCAGCCGTTGCAATGGGGGTGGTGTACAGGAGCTTCTTGTATTTGGGCACGAAAGAGGCGCCCTCCTTTTCGTACTGGGCATACAGGCCCCGGGCAAACAGGCCGCCGAAGGCATAGGGGAAATTATAGAAAGTGGGGCCATAGTAGTGACTCTTGCACACCCACATATAAGGATGCTGGCAGGCAGGATCCAGACCGTCGCCGTAGGACTGCTGCTGGGCCTTGGTCATAAACTCGCAGAGCGTGTCCGCGTGCATAAACTGGGTAGGACGATTCTCAAAGACCATCGTCTCAAAGCGATAGCGGGAGTAGATATCGCAGATGATCTGGGTGGCGTCCTGGAGCTGGGACTCGATCAGCGCCAGCTTCTCTTCCTTGTCGGTAGCCTTTGCAATAGCGGAAGCCATCACCACACATTCATTAAAAGTAGACGCCGTCTCCGCCACAGGCATGGAGTAATCGTGGTTCAAGGTGCGATGATCCCGGATGCACTGGTTGTGGAAGGCGTGACCCAGTTCGTGAGCCAATGTGACCACATCGGTGAACATACCGTCAAAGTTGGTAAGGATCCGGCTCTCGCCCAAGCACTCAACACCAGCGCAGAACGCGCCACCGGCCTTGCCGTCCCGGGGGTAGAAGTCAATCCAAGCCTGATCAAAAGCGGTGGCCACCATATCGGCCAGCTCCTTGTCGAACTCAGCAAACAGACCCACCAGATATTCCCGGGCCTCTTCCACGGTAAACTTGGTGGAGGCGTTGCCCATAGGGGCAAACAGATCGTACCATGGCAAACCGTTCTTGTGGCCCAGCGCCTTGCCCTTGGTTTTCAGATACTGCCAGAACTTGGGCAGATACTCGTCCATAGCGCCGAACATGGCATCCAAAGTAGCCTTTTCCATATGGGAGTGCTTCAGGGTCCGCTCCAGAGGAGAGTTGTAGCCCCGCAGCTGGCAGGAGGACAGGGTCTCCAGCTTGATGGAGTTCAGCGCGAAAGCCACTGCATCCTTGACCCGCTCGTAGCAAGCGATCTCCGCCTCATAAGCGTCTTTACGGACCTGGGGATCGGGATCGTAAGCCAGATTCCGGATGGCGGACAGATTGGTGATCTCGCCCCGGTAAGTGACCGGCACCGTGGAGGTCAGATACTGCTGCAAATCGCTCCAGGCAGAGCCGCCGGACAGCTGCATCTTCGCCATAATCTCCTCGCCCATACCGGGGAGCAGATACCGGCTGTTTTCCTTCTCGTTGGCAAAGAGGAAGGTATAGTCCTTCAGATAGTCGTCATTGGCTACCAGTTCCATCAGGTCGGGCAGCTTGCTTGCCCAATCCTGGAACGCCGCAAAAGGCCCGGCGATACTGCTGTAAATGGCCATGATCTGACCCATGCGGGAGCCGGCCTCACCGTCGCGGGTATTGGCAGCTTGGCGCAAAGAGGCGTAGCCTGCCAGCTTGCTCACCAGATCAGAGAACTGCTCCTGCAGCGCGATACCCCGGCGCAGGCCGTCAATTGGTGCAACTGTCGCCAGTTCGCCGGCAAAGGCAGCAATTTCTTTTGTCTTTTCCTCCATTACCGCCATATCCGCAGCAAAGCTGGGATCGTCAAAACCGGTGTAAATAGGGTCTAAGTTCCAAATATCATTCATAGAAGGTCGCCTCCTGTAAAAAGTTAACTCCATTTTACTCTATTTCCCTCCCTTCGTCAACTGCGCGCGTTGTTATTTTATCCACAGGTCGAATTATGTCGAAATGTTCTGATTTTTGCTATTTTTATAATTTTTAGTCGATTTTTGTCGAGCAATTGTTTCGTATTTTCCCTTGCAAAAAGCGCACCATTATGCTAAATTATATTTGTCGCAACGGGGTAGGCAGCCTACCGCTTGGAAACGGCAGGGGCTGTCCCCTCTGCCGCAGGGGAATATCTTCAAAAGTCAGGAGAGGAAGTTATGGACAATCACACCTCCGTAATCATTGCGGACAATTCAGAAGAGTTTTGCAGCAGCCTTACCGCCGCCTTACATCAGACCGACCGTTTTCGGGTCATAGATGCGGCCAACGATGGAGAGAAAGCCATCGCGCTTGTGTCGGACCGAAAGCCGGATATTTTGGTTTTGGATATGATGCTGGCTAAAAAGGACGGCATCAGCGTACTGAAAGCCATCAGCAGCCTGGAGCAACGGCCCACCGTACTGGCCACCTCCGGATTCATCACCAATTATGTGGCCTCCGCCGCCGCCAACCTGGGCGTGCGGTACCTGATGCTGAAGCCCTGCGATATGAGCGCCCTTGTGGAACGGCTGGAGGAGATCCGCGGCGGGGAGAGCCTGCGGATGCCTGCCGCCCGGCATAACGGCACGAAAAACATCGAGACTATGGTCACCAACATCATCCATGAGATCGGCGTTCCCGCCCACATCAAGGGCTATCAGTATCTGCGGGAGGCCATCATCATCGCTGTGGAGGATATGGATGTGATCAACGCCATCACCAAGATCCTCTACCCCCAGGTGGCGAAGACCTTCCAGACCACACCCAGCCGAGTAGAGCGTGCTATCAGGCACGCCATAGAGGTAGCCTGGGACAGAGGCGATCTGGACACCCTCCAGCGCTTTTTTGGCTATACGGTCAGCAACACCAAGGGCAAGCCCACCAACTCCGAGTTCATCGCCCTCATTGCCGATAAGCTACAGCTTCAGCTGAAGGCCGGCAATGCCGTCAATTTATAAACCTCCTCAGCACTCTCCGTCTTACTGCCGGAGAGTGCTTTGCTTTATGTGGCGCACACCCCTGCCCTTGACTCCCTTTGTCCCATTATGTATAATAATGAGTGATCTTCTCTCCCCATCCCATGGCCTTACCGCTTTGTAAAGAGGAACAGAAATAAGATGAAAAAGAGTTTATTGGTCCTGATTGCGGCACTATCCGTCATATTCCTTTGCGCCTGCTTACTGCCCACCCAGACGCAAGCAGCAAGCGAGAGCGATCTAACCTTCACCTTAAGTGAGGACGGGCAGCGTTATACCGTGTCAGATTGTGACGAGTCTGTCAGCGGGGCGCTGACCATTCCGTCGACCTATATGGGTCTGCCTGTCACCGGCATCGGCGAAGAAGCTTTCTTCGGCTGCGCCGGTTTGACCGACGTCACCATTCCGGGCAGTGTCACGCACATTGGCGATGGCGCCTTTGACGATTGTGTAAGCTTGACCGGCATCACCATTCCGTACGGTGTCACATATATCGGCCACGGGACCTTCTACGGCTGTACCGGTTTGACCGAAATCACCATTCCAGGCAGTGTCACGCACATTGGCAACACAGCGTTCCATGATTGCACCAGCCTGACCCGCATCACCATTCCGTACGGTGTCACATACATCGGCATCGAGGCTTTCTACGGTTGTTCCAGCCTGACCAGCGTCACCATTACGGACAGTGTCACCAGTATCGGTAAAGAAGCTTTCTATGATTGTTCCAGCTTGGCCAGCGTCACCATTCCGGATAGTGTCACCAGTATCGGCGAAGGGGCTTTCTCTGGTTGTCTCAGCCTGACCCATGTCACGCTCCCGACCGGTATCACCAGCATCAGCGATGATGCGTTCATGGCTTGTGTCAGTCTGACCGATGTCATCATCCCGAACGGTGTGTCCAGTATCGGTGATCACGCTTTTGCTGCTTGCTATAAGCTGGCCAGTATTCAAATCCCGGACAGTGTCACACACATTGGCAGCGCATTCCTCGAATGCACCGGCCTGACCAGCGTCACGATCCCGGACAGTGTGACAAGCATTGCCCCCTACGCCTTTGCTCAATGTACCGGTTTGCGGGGTATCTGGGTAAACCAAAACAACCCTGTTTATAGCAATGACGCTTCGGGAGTCTTGTTTAACAAGGGGAAAACCGAGTTGTTGAAAGCTCCGGGAGGCATCACCGGACATTATACGATTCCGGACAGCGTGACAAGCATTGCTACGGACGCTTTCGACTGTTGCCATCATTTGACCCATGTTGTGATCGGCAATCGCATCACCAGCATTAGCCCGGGTACATTCGGGCGCTGCAATAATTTGGTCCAGGTGACCATCCCGGACAGTGTGACAAGCATTGGCTCTGCTGCATTCTGGCGTTGCAGCAGCCTGACCAGCATCACCATTCCGGACAGTGTCATCCGCATTGATCCATACGCATTCCTTCAAAGCGGCACTCCGGCCGCTGTATTTTACCGGGGCACAAAGGATCAAAAAAGCCGGATCGTGATTGGTGAGGAGAACGAGAGCCTGACCTCCGCCACATGGCATTACGAAATTAAGGAAGCTGTTTTTGCGGAGCAAAACTGCTTCTACTGCCGGGATTGCGACAACTACTACCTCCCCAATGGCAGCCATGCTTTGGCAACAGTCATTTTTCGCAATTGGGACGGCTCGGAACTGTCCAGGCAGGCGGTTCCATATAACGGCGACGTGACACTTCCGGCTGCTCCTGTCCGAGAATCAGACAACACCTATACCTATACCTTCACAGGTTGGGATAAGGAAGTTGTGAAGTGCGCGGGTGATGCCACGTATACGGCATTATTCCACAGGCAGTATGCCTCCGGCGACAGGGATGGCGACGAGACCAGCGGCCGGAATCAATGTTCCGATTGCGGCAAAGAGGACGCATTCACTAACAGGTGGGCGTCTGACAAGGCCAGTCACTGGCATGCATGTACCGGTTGCGGTCTGAAGCAGGATGAATCCGCTCACGAGCCCGGTCCAGAGGCAACTGCTACCACGGCGCAGCTTTGCACCGTCTGCGGCTACGAGATCGCGCCTGCTCTGGGTGTGCCCGGGACCGCGCCTGAATATGCGCCCGAAACCCAGCCTGAAACCAAGCCCGAGCCAGTATCCAACGGCCCGACACAGATTGTTCTGATTGTATCTGTCATCCTGATCGTATCCGTGGTGTGGGCAGGCATCACCGCTGTTTTCATAACAGTAAAGTTCCGCAGCAAATCCTGACGCAGTCCCGGCCGATCCATTTGCCCGTCGGTTCTGCCTACATTCATATCCAATGAATACTCCTGTCTATTGAGGGAATGCGCCCAATAGACAGGAGTATCTTTTGCAAAAATCCGGCTTATTTCTGCCAAAAAGCTTTGTTTTCACTTTATTCTCACATTGTTCACAAAAAACATTTGGCTTTTGAAGTAAAGTAGTGTATAATATCAATTTGACGTTATATGCAAAAATAGCAAAGGAGCATCTGATTCCTATGAAGAAGTTCTATTCCGGCGTAGTCCGGCACAGGCGGATCGTTTTAGTGATCTTCCTTCTGGCCGTTGTGGCGTGCTTTTTTTTGAAGAATCTGGTAGCAGTTAACTACGATATCAATGATTATCTTCCCGAAAACACTCCTTCTTCCGTAGCTATGGACGTGATGGCTCAGGAGTTCTCCGGTGGCATCCCCAACGCCCGTGTTATGGTCCGGAATGTGTCTATTCCAGAAGCTCTGCAGTATAAGGAATTATTGCGAAATGTTCCCGGCGTCAGCGCCGTGACTTGGCTGGATGACAACGTGGATATCACCGTACCCCTCGCAGCGCTAGACCGGGAAACTGTCGAGGCTTACTACAAAGACAACACAGCTTTGTTCAGCGTGACGGTGGAAGAAGATCAGACCATTGCCGCCATCGACTCCATCCGGGAAATCATCGGCGATGAAAATGCCATCTCCGGCAATGCCGCATCTATCGCGGTATCCACCACAAAAACCGTGGCAGAAGTGCCCACAATCTCTGTCATCTCTGTAATCTTCGCATTCCTGGTACTTCTGCTGACCACCAGCGCCTGGTTGGAGCCTGTGGTCGTCCTTGCGGGAATCGGCGTAGCGGTCATGCTCAACAGCGGAACGAACCTGATCTTCGGTGAGATATCTTTTATCACCAATGCCGCCGGCAGCATCCTGCAGCTGGCCGTTTCCCTGGACTATTCCGTGTTCCTGATCCACCGGTTCACCGAATGCCGGAAGCTCCACGGCAGCGCAGAAGACGCTATGGTGGACGCCCTGTGCAAGTCCACCAGTTCTATTCTTTCCAGCGGCCTGACCACCATTATTGGTTTCCTGGCTCTGGCGCTGATGCAGTTCCGCATCGGCCCCGACCTGGGTTTTGCCCTGGCTAAAGGCGTGATCATCAGTCTGATCACCGTGTTCCTGTTTACCCCCGCGCTGGTGCTTGCCATTCATCCCTGGCTGGACAAGACCCGTCACCGCAGTTTCTGCCCCTCTTTCCAGGGCCTTGGTAAGGTAATCCGCAAGGTTATGATCCCCGCGGTGTGTATCTTCGCTGTGGTGATTGCCCCCTCTTATCTGGCCTCCAACGCTAACAGCTATTACTACGGCGCTTCCGAGATCTTCGGAGCGGATACGCAGTACGGCGCTGATACCCAGGCCATCGACGAGATGTTCGGTGTGAGCGATACTTATGTTCTCTTGGTTCCCAAGGGTGATACCGCCACGGAAACCGCTCTTTCCAACCGTCTAAAACAACTGAACAACGTGACCGGCATTTTGTCTTTTGTAGACCTGGCCGGTGCGGAAATCCCCCATTCCTATCTGGATGGCAATTCCCTTTCGCT
Organism: Faecousia sp.; assembly: GCA_045612705.1. GTDB lineage: Bacteria > Bacillota > Clostridia > Oscillospirales > Oscillospiraceae > Faecousia. Next base: position 63,344 of record JAZKZN010000046.1, read on the forward strand.
GCTGCAATCGGAGCACTACACACGAATGGTGATCTCTGTTTCCGTTTCCACCGAAGGTCCTGAAGCCTTTGCTCTGGTGGAGCTGATCCGGCAGACTGCCCAGGATTTCTATCCCGATGCTTATCACCTGGTGGGACGGGGTGTGGGCACCTATGACCTGATGGACACCGTCACTGCAGATATGGTGAAGGTTAACCTGCTGGCAATCGCAGCCGTATTCTTCGTGCTGATGCTGACGCTGCGGTCTTTGCTGCTGCCTATCATCCTGGTCTTGGGCATCGAAACCGCCATCTGGCTCAACCTGGCCATCCCCTATTTTAACAGCGATCCCATTTTCTACATTGCCTATCTGATCATCAGCGCCATCCAGCTGGGCGCCACCGTGGACTACGCCATTTTGATGACAGACCGCTACAGAGAAAATCGCCGCGTTCTGGACAAAAACAGCGCCCTGGTGCAGACCATCAGCGATGTGACCGTTTCCATCCTCACCTCCGGAAGTGTTATGGTGGTAGTCGGTCTGTTGATGAACTACATCTCTTCCAACCGGCTTCTGGGCCAGCTGGGTCTGTTGATCGGCCGGGGTGCCGCATTCTCTCTGATCATTGTTTTCTTTGTCCTGCCCGGACTGCTTTGGCTCACCGATTCTCTTTCTGTGGGCAAGCGCTCCAAAAAACACGCAACTACCACAGGAGGTAATACCTAATGAATCCTAAGTTCCCGAAAATCAGTAGGCTGCTCTGCCTTGTTTTGGCTGGACTGCTGGTTTGCTCTATAATTCCGTTTCCCGCTATGGCTGCTCAGGAAAACACCCCCAAGGAAGAGGTTGTCTATATCAACCTGAATGCCCAGGGCAAAGTAGAAGAAGTCAATGTGGTCAACATTTTCAATCTTGCCCAGGCCGGCACCATCGTTGACTTTGGCCAATATGAAACCCTGCGGAACATGACAAGCACCAGCACCGTCAACTATCAGAACGGCACAGTCACCATCCAGGCAGAGGCCGGCAAGCTCTACTACGAGGGCAAGCTCAGCTCCGATGAGATCCCCTGGAACATTGACATCGACTATTATATTGACGGTAAGCAGTATTCCGCAGAAGACGTAGCCGGCAAGAGCGGCGCGCTGAAGATTGTGCTGGATATTTCCCGCAACGAACGCTGCCAGGGCAATTTCTTCGACGCCTTTGCCCTGCAAGTCTCTCTGACGCTGGACACCGCCAAGTGCAGCAACATCCTTGCTCCCGATGCCACTGTTGCCAACGTAGGCAGCAGCAAGCAACTGACCCACACCGTTCTCCCCGGACAGGGCGCCCATCTGGAAATCACTGCGGATGTGGTGGATTTCACAATGGACGGCATTGCCATCAATGGCATCCCTCTGAATCTGAAAGTAGAAGTGGACAATGCCATCCTGATGGGTGAAGTGAATCGACTCTTGGAGGCGATCGCCCAGCTGGATGACGGCGCATCCAGCCTCCACGAAGGCATTTCCAGCCTTCAGGCAGGCGCGCAATCCGGTCTTTCCGGCGCAATGAAGGATCTGACTGATGGCACAAGCGCGCTGGCAGACGGTGCTGCCGAGCTTCGCGATGGCGGCGCCACCCTGGCAGACGGTGCTAAGGAACTGGCAGACGGCGCAACCACCCTGAACAACGGCATCCAGGCGCTGGATAACGGTATTGAAAAGATGCAGACCGCACTGAACTTCCTCAGCGGAGAATCCGCCAAGCTGTCTACAGGTTCCAGCGCCTATCTGACCGGCCTGACCCAGCTGCAGACGACTCTGAACCGCATCGCTGTCACCAACAGCGACATCTCCGCCCTGGTAGATGCTTCCGCCAAAGTGCTGGACGGCCTGACCCAGCTGGCAACCGGCGCTGCCGCACTGGAAGAAAATGTGAGCTTTTCCGCGCTGAAGGCCATTATGGCCGAAAAGGGCCTGGATGTGGATATGCTGATGAGCAACAACGCCAATGCTATGGCAGCGTTGCGGACTGCCATTGACGAAAACGCACCTCTGCAAGGCTTCCTCAGCGGAATGGGTTATGATATTTCCGGACTGTTTGACCAGCTGGAGCAGGTCATTTTATTGCTGAGCGCCAACAACTCTTTCATCAAGGGTACCGGCACATATTTGGATACCGTCAACAGCAATTTGTCTGATCTGGCTTATAACGCCGCGCTGCTGCAGACCAGCTATGCCGTCTTCGACGGTGAGATCAACAAGCTGGCCACTTTACTGGGCAGCCTGGCGGAAAATATGACCGCTCTGACCAACGCAGTCAATACGCTGGTTTCGGAATACAGAAAGCTTGACAACGGCGTTTCCGCTTACGCCGACGCTATGGCCGAGGTCGTGATCGCATACAGTGAAATTGCCAATGGCTCCGCTCTGCTGGCTGCCAGCGCACCGGATATGAAGGCCGGTGCCTCTGACCTGTACCAGGGCACCAGCGACCTGCTGGACGGCATTGTTAAGCTGAGCCAGGGCGCCGTGACCTTGCGGGATGGTTCCGTTGTGCTAAACAATGGCATTACCGAGCTGCTTACCGGCATAGCCAAGCTCTATGACGGTTCTTCCCAGCTGGAGGACGGAACTTCCAATTTCCGGGATGAGACCGAGGGAATGGACAACACCATTACCAATCAGATCGACGATATGCTATCCCAGATCACCGGTGAAAATGTTGCCGTGTCCTCTTTTGTGACTGAAGAGAATACCAATGTGGATTCCGTTCAGTTCGTCATTCGCACCGCCGCCATCGAGTATCAGGCCCAGGCGGAAAATGTGACGGATAACACCCAGGAGCTGACCTTCTGGCAGAAGCTGCTGAAGCTCTTCGGTTTGTTAGACTGATTATTAAAACAGGTGCCTTGCGGCACCTGTTTTTTTATAGGATCCCCGTAGTTTGACAGTTTCCCGCGATTATGGTACAATATCTCCGTAAAATCCCCCTTTTCAAAGGAGTACCCAATGGAGAAAAAGAAATTATCTCTCGACAAAACACGCTGGCTGATTTTAATTTTCAGCTGCCTGATTAATTTGTGCATCGGCTCCATGTACGCCTGGAGCAGTCTGTCCGCCCCGATGGCGGAAGAACTGAACGCCAACCTCTCTTCTGTCTTTTCCACCGCCAACGCTGTCAGTTTTGTGACAATGATCCTTGGCGGCCTGCTGAACGACAAATTTGGTCCCCGGTGGGTTGTCTTCGCCGGTGGCATTATGTTTGGCGTGGGTATGTTCACCAGCGGTCTGGCGCAGAATGTGGGCCACCTGATCCTCAGCTACGGTCTGTGCCTTGGCTGGGGTATGAGCCTGGTATATGGCTGCACAATCAGCAATACCATCAAGTTCTTCCCGGACAAGCGTGGCATGGTGGGCGGACTGACCACCGCATCCTACGGCATCAGCTCCGTGATCTTCGCTCCCCTGGCGGACTGGATCTGCTCCCTCACCAGCGCCCGTATGACCTTTATGATCCTGGGCGCTGTGTTCCTGGTGGTGATCTGCGCGGGCGCGTTTATTATGATGCGGTGTCCCGCAGGCTACATCCCTGCCGGCTTTATCCCTCCCGTCAAGGCCGCCGGCTCTGTGGAGGACAAGACACCTAAGCAGATGCTGAAAATGCCCGTGTTCTATGTGATGCTCATTATGCTCACCTGCGGCGGCACTTTCGGTCTGATGATCATCTCCGGCGCCAAAGGTCTTGCCCTTGGCATGACGGATGTGACGCCTGCCACAGCCACTTTGTTCGTATCCGTACTGTGCCTGTTTAATACCGCAGGCCGCATGGTAGCCGGCAGCCTCAGCGACAAGCTGGGCCGCATAAACACCCTTACTGTGGCTATGGTGATCGCCCTTGCGGGTCTCGTTGCCCTGTATCTGTGCGCGGTGACCGCATCCGTTGCCCTGTTTGCCGTAGGTGTGATGCTCATCGGTGTATGCTTCGGCACTTTTATGGGCGTGTTCCCCGGCTTCTGCACCGACCAGTTCGGCGTTAAGAACAACACCGTCAACTACGGCATTATGTGGATCGGCTTCTCCGCCGCGGGCATTATCGGCCCCAGCATCCTCACCGCTATCCACGGCGCCACCGGCGACTACCGGGGCGCATTCCTGGCGGCCATCGCCATGGCGCTTTTGGGCCTTGTGATGGGCATTGTGTACCGTCGTTTGGCAAAAAAATAAAAACAAAAACCCGGCCTTGTCTGGCCGGGTTTTCTGTTATCTAAAAAGTCGTTTGTCCAACTGCCGAATCCGCAGGCCATAAAATAGAGCCGTTCCCAGTGTCAGCAGCACCGCCGCTTCACCGATGGCCACATAGACCGCATTGAGCCAGAATGCATCGCCAATGTATACGCTCAGTTCCCAGCCCACCAGCAGAGCGTTGCACAGAGCCGGCAGCAACATAGCGATCACAGGGTATCCCCCCAACGTGACTTTCCGCAAACCGTACATACCGGCGGTAGCCAGGCAGGTAGCCAGGCTTCCCACCAAAAAGTCCAAAGGCAGCGCCCCGGCAAAGCTGATATTAAAGAGCATGCACCCCAGTGTCAGGCCGGGGATGGCCGCGGGAGTAAACAGCGCCAGCACGCATAGCGCCTCCGATGCCCGGAACTGAATTGCCCAGGTAGCGGAATTGGGAACAATCAGATTTTGCATATAAGTCAGCACCACATACAGCGCGCCGATCAGCGCTCCCTGGGCAAGAAATCTGCTTTTTGATTTCATAACGGTCCTCCACCAATAAAAAACGGGCACACCCGTGCCCGTAAACAAAAAAATGAGCGCATACTGCGCCCATCCGGATTCCCTAGTTTTGTTTACCGACAGGATGGTCACGAACTGTCCTATTGACTTTTCTCCATTATACCCCCCTTTTCTCCCCCTGTCAAGGTGGGCAATTTTGTACAAACCGTAAACTTTCTTTCCTACGGGGTGTTAACACTTGCTCTTTTGTCCGCCGGTGGTATAATATTCTTGATAATTCCGAAAGGCAGGTGATATCCGTGAAGAAAATGCTTTTGATTTTGAACCCTTACGCCGGTATGCGGAAGGCCAACAAGGCGCTGGTGGATATTCTGTCCGTGTTCAACCGGGCAGGCTACGATGTGCATGTTTACATTACCGCTGGCCCAGGGGATGGTATCTCTGCAGTCAAATCCCTCGCCCCCGGTATGGATGTTGTGGTCTGCTGCGGCGGTGACGGCACGCTGAACGAAACCATCTCCGGTCTGCTGGAGGCCCGGCTGGATATCCCCCTCGGTTATATCCCCACAGGCTCTACCAACGATTTTGCCGCCTCCCTGGGGCTTCCCACAGATCCGGTAGCAGCAGCACAGCTGATTGCGGACGGTTCTCCCGTCTATTACGATGTGGGAAAGTTTGGAAACCGGTTCTTCTCGTATGTCGCCTCTTTCGGTGCGTTTACCAAAGCCAGCTATGCAACTGCCCAAAGTGTCAAGAATGCCCTGGGCCACACCGCTTATCTGTTGGAAGGCATTCAGGAGCTGTCCCAGATCCGCAAGGTCACCCTGCAATTGGAGCTGGATGGGGAACCTCTGAAGGACGAGTATCTCTTCGGTGCGGTGTGCAACTCCACCAGCGTAGGAGGACTGCTCACCCTGGATCCTCAACAGGTAGATATGAGCGACGGCATGTTTGAAGTACTGCTGGTACGAATGCCCAAAGATTTTTCTGAGATCGCTGAGTGCATTCTGGCCGTACAGAAGCAGCAGTACAACTGCCGGATGATGACTTTCCGCAGCGCAAAAACCATCACCGTCCAGGCGGAAACCGAACTTCCCTGGACGCTGGACGGAGAAAAAGCGCCCACCGACGGAACTATCACCATTACCAATCTCCATCATGCCATCCGGCTGATCAAATAAGGAGCGCAACATGTATAATTCCACCCTCTGCTATATCACCCGGGGCAATGAAGTTCTAATGCTCCACCGGGTCAAGAAGAAAAACGATGTGAATCAGGATAAGTGGATCGGTATCGGCGGCAAGTTTGAGGGAGATGAGACCCCTGACGAATGCCTCCTGCGGGAAGCAGAAGAAGAGACCGGACTGACGTTGACCAGCTGGAAATGCCGGGGTGTAGTCACCTTTCTTACCAATGGCCCCTGGGACGGAGAATATATGTACCTGTTCACCGCCGACGGCTTCACGGGAGAACTCAAGGCCTGCGACGAGGGCGACCTGCAGTGGGTCAGCCGGGAGTTTCTCAGTAGCCTTCCCATGTGGGAGGGAGATAAGATCTTTCTGGATCTTCTATGGCAGGATGCCCCCTTCTTCCTTTTGAAATTACGCTATGACGGTGACCGCCTTGTGGAAGCGGTGCTGGACGGGAAACGGATCAAATAAGACCGCGGGGAGAGCTGATAGCTCTCCCCTTTTTGTTTGTTTTTGCGGTGTTTCTTTTTGCATTAGTTGTTGCTTTCGAGATTTCCCCCCTGATATTCATTGACAGGGAAACGATTTGCTCCTATAATTATTCTAGGTAAAAATGGAGTTTTCCTTTTCAGGAGGTATATTATGAACGAATTGCAAAAAACCATCAGCGAAATCGGCGTTGTGCCGGTAATTAAGCTTAGCAACCCCCAGCGGGATGCAAAGCCCCTGGCTGATGCCCTGTGCGCAGGTGGTGTGCCCGTGGCAGAGGTCACCTTCCGGGCAGCCGGCGCTGCAGATGCCATCCGCATTATGTCCGAAGCCCATCCCGAAATGCTGGTAGGTGCCGGCACTGTTATGACCACCCAGCAGGTGGACGAAACCATTGCCGCAGGCGGCAAGTTCGTGGTCACCCCCGGTTTGGACATTGAAATCGTCAAGTACTGCCAGGAGAAGGGCATCACCATCTTCCCCGGCTGCACCACTCCCACCGACTACCACGCTGCCTACAAGCTGGGCCTGGAAGTGCTGAAGTTCTTCCCCGCTGAGCAGTCCGGCGGTCTTGCCAAGATCAAGGCCATGGCCGCTCCCTTCCCCATGTTCAAGGTTATGCCCACCGGCGGCGTGAGCTTGAAGAATCTGGGTGAATATGCCGCCAGCTCCGTGATCTGCGCCTGCGGCGGCAGCTATATGGTGACTGCCGACCTGATCGAGAACGGCAAGTGGGATGAGATCACCGAGCTTTGTAAGAAATCCGTAGAAATTGTCAAGGAGGCAAGAAAATAATGGCAAAGATCATTACCTTTGGCGAGCTGATGCTCCGCCTGCAGCCCTACAACTACGAGCGTTTTGTCCAGTGTGACCATGTGGAGTTCACCTTCGGCGGCGGTGAAGCCAATGTAGCCGTCTCTCTGGCAAACTACGGTATGGATGTGGCATATGTCACCAAGCTGCCCACCCACGCCATCGGCCAGTCTGCTGTCAACTCCCTGCGTCGCTTTGGCGTTGACACCAGCAAGATCGTCCGCGGTGGCGATCGTGTTGGCATTTACTTCAATGAGAAGGGCGCTTCTCAGCGCGGCTCCGTCTGCATTTATGACCGCGCCAACTCCGCCATCGCCAAGGCTGTTCCCACAGACTTTGACTGGGATGCCATTTTCGAAGGCGCCGAGTGGTTCCACTTCACCGGCATCACTCCGGCACTGGGCGGCGAACTGGTCGAGATTTGCAAGCAAGCTTGTGCTGCCGCAAAGGCAAAGGGTCTGAAGATCTCCTGCGACCTGAACTACCGGGGCAAGCTCTGGACTCGCGCCGAAGCCCGGGAGGCCATGACCGAGCTGTGTAAGTATGTGGATGTGTGCATCTCCAACGAGGAAGACGCCAAGGATGTATTCGGCATCGAAGCTGAGGCCACCGACATCTACGCCGGCGAGCTGAATCACGAAGGCTACAAGTCCGTTGCCAAGCAGCTGGCTGACAAGTTCGGTTTCGAGATGGTGGCCATCACCCTCCGCGAGTCCCATTCTGCCTTTGACAACGGCTGGAGCGCTATGCTCTACAACGTAGCCAAGGACGAGTACTGCTTCTCCAAGAAGTACAACCTGCACATCATCGACCGTGTTGGCGGCGGCGATAGCTTCGGCGGCGGTTTGATCTACGCCATCCTCTCCGGCAAGGACACCCAGGCAGCCGTTGAGTTTGCCGTGGCAGCCTCTGCCTTGAAGCACTCCATCGAGGGCGACTACAATATGGTCACCCTGGCAGAAGTAGAAAAGCTGGCCGGCGGCGACGGCTCCGGCAGAATCCAGAGATAAGGAGATTCCCTATGGAAAACGAAGAGATCCTGCAGGAGGAAGAATCCTCCATTCTGACCCTCACCGACGAGAATGGCGACGACCTCAATTTCGAGTACCTGGATTGCGTGGAGTATAACGGCACTGAATACCTGGTGCTGATGCCCGAGGAATCCAACGAGATCGTGATTCTGGAAGTACAGCCCGTGGACGAGGAAAACGAGAACTACCTGGCTGTGGAGAGCGAGGAGACCCTGGATGCCGTCTACGGCATTTTCAAGGACCGCTACAAAGATGTTCTCCAGTTTGAAGACTAAAACCCAAAACCCCGCCTGAAAAAGGCGGGGTTTGCCCTGTTTTTCCGGAAAAATCCATAAAAAACCTCTTGACAATCCCCAACACCTGTGGTAAGATACTCGAGCAATAAAGAAGGCTAAACATCCGCCTCACCTCCAGCAAATTCGCAAAGAGGTCAATATTCCACCCTCCCATACCGGGAAACTGTGTGAATGTGCGGATGCTTGGCATCCGCTTTTTTCTATTTTTGTGGAGGTGCTTACCATAGCCAAGTTAGATCATCAGCTCAACGAGGAAATCCGGGATAACGAGATCCGCGTCATCGGCGACGACGGTGCGCAGCTGGGTATTATGTCCGCAGACGAGGCCAACAAGCTGGCCGACGAGCAGGGCCTTGACCTGGTGAAAATCTCCCCCAACGCTGTCCCCCCTGTCTGCAAAATTATGGACTACTCCAAGTTCTGCTTCGACCAGAAGAAGCGGGAGAAGGAAGCTAAGAAGAACCAGCGGGTGGTAGAAACCAAAGAGATCCGTATGAGCCCCGGCATTGACACCAACGACTTCAACACCAAGGTAAAAGCTGCTCAGAAGTTCCTGGCAGACGGCAACCGAGTCAAGGTCAGCGTCCGCTTCCGCGGTCGTGAGATGGCCCACACCAATCTGGGCGAGAAGTTGCTGATCGATTTCGGTGCAGCTTGCGCTGACGTCGCCACCATGGAAAAGAACCCCAAGCTGGAAGGCCGGTTCATGGGAATGTTCCTGGCCCCCAAAAAACAGTAAGAAACAATTTTTTGTTCTATTACCAATGAAACGGAAGGAGAACCAATTATGCCCAAGCTGAAAACCCATAGCGGTGCTAAGAAGAGATTCAACCTGACCAAGTCCGGTAAGGTTAAGAGAGCCCGCGCATACAAGAGCCATATCCTCACCAAGAAGGATACCAAGCGTACCCGTCGTCTTCGCACCACCGCCTACGCTGATGATACCAACGTAGCAACCGTGAAGAAGATGATTCCCTACAAATAAGCGAAGGAGGATATTGAGAAATGGCAAGAGTCAAAGGCGCAATGATGACGCGCAAGAGAAGAAATGCTACCCTGAAGCTGGCCAAGGGCTACTGGGGTTCTAAGTCCAGACACTTTAAGATGGCCAAGCAGCAGGTCATGAAGTCCGGCAACTACGCTTACGTCGGCCGCAAGCTGAAGAAGCGTGACTACCGCAGACTGTGGATCACCCGTCTGTCCGCTGCAGTTGCTCCCTACGGTCTGAACTACTCCACCTTCATGAACGGTGTGAAGAAGGCTGGCATCGAGATGAACCGCAAGAGCCTGTCTGAGATGGCTATCCAGGACACCGCTGCTTTCGCAGCTCTGGTTGCCCAGGCTAAGGCTGCTCTGAAGTAAAAACCCAACCCCCGGATCCCTCGATCCGGGGGTTCATAAAACAGTTAAACCGACCTATGATTATAGTCATAGGTCGGTTTTTTGTGTCGTATATTGGTTTTAGAAACCCTTCCTTGTGTAGTGGTTAGACAAATTCAAGTTTTCTTAACTGGTGCGGGAGCACCCAAGGCTCCCTTGTGTAAGGGGAGGCTTTGGTGCGTTGCGTAGCAGTTAGACAAATTGAAATTTGTTAAAGAGATATTCTTCGCCCAGCTTTTGCCACATAGTAATAGTTGCGGTCATAATGTGCCTTGAAGGCAGGAGAATAATACATCTTAGCAATTTTGCTATAGAAATAATTGTGTTTAATGTACTCACGCATTGAATCGAATAGCTTCAGAACACCAGGGTCATACACACTATCCGAGGTTGGTGAAATGAATAATCTTCCGACTTCATATACCCGAGATAGCGAATTTCCCTTGTTGCAATTAGTAAACTCTACAACATTTCCAGACAAAACACCGACTTGATTATTTAGCACAGTAGTTGACGCAATGTGGAATTGGCTGATTGGTGTGGCCATTTGAGAGAGAATTGTATCAGCATGTACAAGTGGCAATTGTATATCACCGCCATAAACAATATATCCCCCCAATTCTTCAACAGCCGTTAAGAAGGGAAGGATATCCTCCTCAATATGAACAAATTCAATTTGTCGTCCCATTATAACTACCCCCTGTCAAATTCAAGTTTGTCTAATGGCTTTGCAAATACCCGCCTTTCGATCCGGGGGCTTTTTATATTTCCTCCACGATCACTTGTCCGGCAAGGAATCGGACCGTTTCTGCATCCGGCGCCTGAGAGCCGGACTGCATCACACTTGCCGCGCCTATGGCCATAGCCAGGCAGATCGTATCCCGATGGCTTAATCCCTTTTCCAGGCCGTAGGCCATGGCGGCCACCACCGCGTCCCCTGCCCCCACGGTGCTTTGCACCGGCACTTCCAGACCCTTGGCCCGGTAAACGCGGCCCTCCAGCAGGAACAGCGCCCCCTCTTCGCCCAGAGAGATCACGGCGTTGGCTGCGCCCATGGCCAGCAGCTGCCGGCCGCCGGCGAGGATCTGCTCCTGCGTCTGCATAGGTCTTCCCAGCAGACGGGCAAGCTCTGTTTCGTTAGGCTTCACCAAATAGGGTTTAGCAGGAATGCCCCGGGCCAAGCTTTCACCATCTGCGTCCAAAAGCACACAGGCTCCCAGCTCAGAAAACCGCCGCGTCCAAACCTCGTAGGTATCTGCCGACGCGTTCTTGGGAAGGCTACCGGAGAGCACAACAATATCGCCCTTACGAACCTGCTTGCAGAGCATATCCAGCAGCTTCTGCAGCGTTTCCTCCCCCGCCACAGGGCCGGGTTCGTTAATGTCCGTATTCGTCCCCTGCCCGGGATCGATGATCTTCAGATTGGTGCGGGTTTGTCCCTCTGCCCGGGCGGACAGGACCGTCAACCCTTCTTCTTTCGCCAGCAGTTCCAGTCTGTCACCGGCCTCTCCTGCCAGCAGCAGGGCGGTCACTGCCTCTGCTCCCAATGTCCGCAGGCATTTGGACACATTAATACCCTTTCCTCCGGCATCCTCCCGGAGGGATTCGATCCGGTTGACCTTACCGGCAGAAAATCCGGAGATCACCGCGGTTTTGTCGATGGCGGGATTCAGCGTGACTGTATAAATCATCTCTGGCGCCTCATTTCTTCCTCAGATACCTCCATCATACAGTATATTTCTGCCCTTGGCAACAAAAAGATGGGCCACTGCAACGCAGTGGCCCCACACAAAGAGGAAAAATGAAAAAGATCGCGTTTATGCCTGCTCCAGAAAAGCCATGGGATCCATAACTTCCCCATTGCAGGTGACGGTAAAGTGGATATGATCGCCGATGGCAGATTCCATCAGTGCGGTATTGCCTACAGTACCGATGGTCTGACCGGCCCTCACCTGGTCGCCGGGTTTCACCGCCACATCCTTTTCCAGGCTTGCGTACTTGGTGATATAGCCGCCCAGATGGCGGATCACCACCGTCATACCCATCGCCTCGTCCTCGTAGACGGTGTAGACCTCTCCGTCGGCAGCGGCGCAAACCTTCGTGCCGGCCGCGGCGGCAATGTCAATACCATTGTGGACCCGCCAATCCCGGGTAGTCTCGTTATAGGTGAGGCTGTCCATAGCGTATACTGCCACAGTTTGCCCCTCTACAGGACTGACCGTCTGACCGACGAACCGATTGCTCACAGGGTCAGAGGGCGCAGGTTTTGTAGCAGGCGTCCCGTCGGGAGTGGTAGCTACCACCGCCTGATCCTCCTGCTGCTCACCCACGGTGGCATCCAGTTGGCTCTGGGGGGGCGGATCCTGCTTATTGGCATTGCGGTAATAGAGGAATCCGGAGATTCCGATGGCAGCGGCACACAGCACTAGGGCTATGTAGTAGCCCTTCCCGCTGACGCTGCCGGTAAACTTTTTCTTGCTCATTTCAAAGCACCTCCGAAGTCCATTATTTCCAAAAACTGTCCGGCTAAACCATCTTTTGGAAAAAAATTATGCAAATGCCTCTCAGCGGGAAAAGTCTGTTGACAAATGTCACTTTTTCGGTTATATCTTATACTGTTAAAGACTATCCTTTAGCGCACTATTTACACAGAAACGGGGGAGGATAATGTCCAAAGAACTCATCCGGCTCCAGGACCTTACCATGGAGTTCGACGGGGTACGGATCCTTGACGGGATCAATCTCTATTTTAATGACCACGAATTCCTCACGCTGCTGGGACCCTCCGGCTGCGGCAAAACTACCACTCTGCGAATCATCGGTGGCTTTTTGGCCCCCACATCCGGCAGAGTGCTTTTTGACGGTCAGTGCATCAATGATGTGCCCGCTTATCAGCGCCAGATCAATACCGTTTTCCAGCGGTATGCTCTGTTCCCCCATCTGGATGTTTACGGCAACATTGCCTTCGGTCTGAAGGTGGCCAAGCTGTCCAAGGAAGAGATCCACCAGCGAGTCCAGGAGATTTTGGCTGTTGTGGGTCTGAAGGGCTACGAGCATCGCCATATCGATAGTCTCTCCGGCGGTCAGCAGCAGCGCGTTGCCATCGCCAGAGCGCTGGTCAACCGCCCCAAGGTCCTCCTTTTGGACGAGCCTTTGGCAGCATTGGATCTGCGTCTGCGGAAGGATATGCAGAACGAGCTGAAGCGTATTCAGCAGGCAATGGGTATCACTTTCATTTATGTCACCCACGACCAGGAAGAAGCTCTGTCTATGTCCGACACCGTTGTGGTTATGGACAAGGGCCGCATCCAGCAGATCGGCAGACCTGAGGATATCTATAATGAGCCGAAGAATGCCTTTGTGGCAGACTTTATCGGCGAGAGTAATATTCTGGACGGCGTAATGCTGTCCGACTACAAAGTCAAGTTCTTTGGCCGCGTATTTGACTGCGTGGACGCTGGCTTCGCGCCCAATGAGCCGGTAGATGTGGTTATCCGTCCGGAAGACATTGACTTTGTTCCCGCCGGAGAGGGCCATCTGGTAGGCACTGTCACCAGCGTGACCTTTAAGGGCTTGAACTATGATATTATCGTAGACTTCCGGGGTTTCAAGTGGCTGATTCAGACCACCGACTACCACGGCGAGGGCGAAACCGTAGGCATCCGCCTGAACCCGGAGGACATCCACATCATGCACAAGAGTGAATACTCCGGTATGTTTGGCGACTACAGCTCCTACTCCGCCGAGTACGACGAGCTGACGGAGGATGTGGCTGATGAAGAAGAATAAATCTGTTCTTTTAAGCACTCCGTATATCCTGTGGATGCTGGTGTTCACCCTGATTCCCCTGGGCGTGATGGGCTACTATGCTCTGACCGACCCGGACACCGGAGCGTTCACCCTGAAAAATCTGCAGGATTTGAGTCAGTTCCTGCCTACCTTAGGCATCTCCGTTTGGTACTCCCTGCTGTCTGCAGCTATCTGCCTGGTGCTGGGATATCCGGTGGCATATTTTATCGCCCACCGTTCTGCTCTGGCCCAGAAGCTGCTGTATATGCTGGTGATGCTGCCTATGTGTATGAGCTTTCTGCTCCGCACCCTGGCATGGGTCGGCCTGTTGGAGTCCAACGGCATTATCAATCAGCTGCTGACCCTGGTAGGGCTGCCTGCTATGGAGCTGATCGGCACGCCCGGCGCAGTGGTGCTAGGCATGGTGTATAACTACCTACCCTATATGATCCTGCCCCTGTATGCCATTATCGTAAAGATCGACAACCGGCTTATTGAAGCTGCCGAGGATCTGGGCTGCACCCCCGTGCAGGTCTTCTCAAAGGTGGTTCTGCCTCTTTCTGTGCCCGGGATCCTCTCCGGCATCACTATGGTCTTTGTGCCGGCGGTATCTACCTTTTATATCTCCCAGAAACTGGGCGGCACGGAAACGATGCTGATCGGTGACATAATCGAGCGGCAGTTCAAATCTGCCGGCAATCCCAATCTGGGCGCTGCCCTGAGCCTAGTGCTGATGCTGCTGGTGTTCATCTGCACCGGCATTATGAATCGCTTTGGCTCTGACGAGGAAGGCGGTGTAGTGGTATGAAACGGACAAACCGCATCTTCACCGTACTGATCTTCATTTTCCTGTATATCCCCATGGCTGTGCTGATTCTAGGCTCTTTCAATACCGGCAAAAATCTGGCGGCATTTGAAGGCTTTACCTTCAACCAGTATCGGGAATTGTTCCGGGATAAGGACCTTTTGGGATTGCTGGGCAACTCCCTGCTAATTGCCATTCTGTCCACCGCCATTGCCACTGCTTTCGGCACTTTTGCCGCGGTGGGCATCCACTCTTTGAAGCCGAAGATGCGCAAGGCGGTCATGACCCTGACCAATATCCCCATGACCAACCCCGATATTGTCACGGGTATCTCCCTTTCCCTGCTGTTTGTGTTCATCGGCACCGGAATGCTGGGTCAGAAGCAGAGTCTGAACTTCTGGACCTTGCTTATCGCCCACATCACCTTCAACCTGCCTTATGTGATTTTGAATGTGATGCCCAAGCTCCAGCAGATGAATCCCGCCTTGCAGGACGCAGCTATGGACTTAGGTTGCACCCCAGTGCAGTCCTTCTTTAAGGTGACCATTCACGAAATTATGCCCGGCGTCATCTCCGGCGCCATTATGGCTTTCACCATGTCTCTGGACGATTTCGTGATCAGCTACTTTGTCACAGGCACAGAGTTTGTGACATTACCGGTAAAGATCTATTCCTTCACCAAAAAACCCATTCATCCCAAGATTTACGCTATGTTCACCCTGCTGTTCCTGCTGATCTTCGTGTTGATGGTGACTATGAATCTGCTGCAGCTGCGAGGTGACAAGCGCCGCACTAAAAAGCAGGCCAAAACACCCAGCCGCAGAATACGTATCCTTCAGCGGACAGTGGCCATTGCCTGTGTTGCTGTGCTGCTCATCGGCAGCTTCGCTCTGATTGCCACCACCCGGCAGGATAAGATCACCCTGAACGTGATGAACTGGGGTCAGAATATCGCAGACGGCACCGACGATACCTTGGATATCATCGCCGCCTTCGAAGAAAAGTATCCTAACATCAAGGTCAACTACGCAGAATACGCCTCCAACGAGGAGCTGTATTCCAAACTCTCCACCGGCGGTTTGGTGGTAGATCTCATCATCCCCTCGGACTATATGATCGACCGTATGCGCCGGGAGGGTATGCTCCAGGAGCTGAACTTCGATAACATTCCTAACTACAAAAATGTGATCGAGACCTATAAGAACCAGCCCTATGACCCGGAGAACAAGTACTCCGTCCCTTATACCTGGGGTACCGTGGGCATCATCTACAACACCAAGTATGTAGACGAGGCCGATGTGACCGGATGGGAGCTTTTGTGGAACGAGAAATACGCGGGTCAGATCCTGATGTTTGACAATTCCAGAGACGCCTTTGGCATCGCCCAGTATAAGCTCAATTCCCAATCCGACAACCCCGACAGCTTCAGCGTCAACAGCACGGACCGAACAGAACTGGACGCCTGCGCCAAGGAACTGGCAAAGCAAAAGCCCCTGGTGCAGCAGTATGTTATGGATCAGGTCTATGACAAGATGATCGAAGAGAACGCCTGGATCGCTCCGTACTATGCCGGCGATGCCATGATGATGATGGAATCCAATGAAGATCTGCGGTTCTACCTGCCGGACGATCAGAAGTTCAACCTGTTTATTGATGCCATGTGCATCCCCACCTGCGCTCAGGAAAAGGAAGCCGCGGAAACATTTATTAACTTTATGTGCGATCCGGAGATCTCCGGCGCCAATATGGACTATATCTGCTACGGCTCTCCCATCGAAGGCGCTACGGAATATATGGAGGACTACCTGGCGGAAAGCGAAGTCATCTATCCCTCGGAGGAGATTCTGTCCCGCGGTACCAGCTACGGCTACCTGCCCCAGGACACCACCCGGTATGTGGAAAATCTGTTCTTGGGCATCCGGGTCGGCAAGAGCATTGATGAGGAAGAAGATGTCGCAGGCGGCTCTCTGGTCCCCACGATCATTACCCTTGCCGCTTTAGCTGCCGCAGGCGCGTTCCTGTGCCTTCCCAAACGGAAAAAGAAATAAATAAAAACGGAGCATAGACAATCGTGTATGCGGGAGTCGGATCGTAGCCATGTC
>JAZKZN010000047.1:0-45499 GCA_045612705.1 Faecousia sp.
GGTTGCCGCAGAAATATTCTCCAAAAACTTTTTAGCGGTTTGGGTAGACATGCCGCAAGCATCCAATGCCATTAAAAGCATTTTGGTTTCGCCACAGGCAAGAGCCAATGTGTTGATTTCCAGATCATCCAACACACCGTCTGCCGGACGCAGCTTGAAATATCCACGCAGAGGAAGACCCATCATCGGGGTGATATTTACTCTGCTAAAGCCAGCCTGTAAAGTATTCATAATAGCCTCCTAATTATACGCGGCCTTCCAACTGGTTGTCGTAGTGCAGATCGTAAGCCTTCTCCTCAGCGGTGAACTTACGCAGGGTGTTGATGGTCTCGCCGCCCTTCCACTTCCGGTCGTTCACGGGCTCGGTAGTACCCATAACGGTGACATTGGCCTGACGGTGACGGGCGCGGACATGGTCCCAGTCGATGAAGTAGATGTGGGCAAACTCGCCGCCATCCAGAATGCCGTCCTTAATGGTCATGGTCTCGCTGCGGCCGAAGAATTCGGAGCGCAGATGGCCGTCGGTATTCATAGAGGTGTAGTTGCCAGGCTCGTCCACATAGCGGCCGAACTGAGCGTGGATGGGGCCGGGATGACGGTAATCGCCCTCGTTGGTGTAGTCGGGGATCATCTTGCGCATAATGTCCAGCAGATCGTGCTGCAGGAACTCCAGGTCGAAGGAGTCAATATCGTGAGAGCACTCCTGGACCATCACAGAGCATGTGGTATGGTGAGAGGCAATGCAAACGGTGCCGTTCTGCACGCCGGACTCCTTAACAATGGCCATAACTTCCTTGGAAATGTCGTGGAAAGTGGGGATCCAGCCCCGGGACTGCAGTTCCAGTTCTTTCTGATAAACCTTAAACTCCATTTTCTTACCTCCAAAAAATATTTGGCGCGGCCCAACAGGCCAGCCATAACACGGATTTACAGGTACAATAATAACCCCCCAATAGCCATTTGTCAATTGATACCAGCGGTTTTTCCGGGATAAAAAACTGCAATTTGACAATCTCCTCCCTCGTGGGAGGGATTTTTCCTTTTTTCCCTTGAACGGGGGTGTTCTTTGTGCTACAATTGGGAAAAACCCAGATCGTGAAGGAGGATCACCATGAAGAAAGAAAGTATGGACGCCATCTACCAGGCCTACGATATTGAGCAGGCCTGCATCGGTGAAATGAAAGCGCACATCGATGAAACGCAGTTTGCCAAGGCAGTGGATCTCCTCAGCAGCGCTCCCCGCATCGGCACCGCCGGCTGCGGTCACTCCGGCATCATCTGCCAGCATATGGCCCACCTGATGTGCTGCATTGAGCGACCTGCCCGCTTCATCTCCCCTGCCGAAGCCGTCCACGGCGCTACCGGATTTTTGCAGAAGGGTGATGTGATGATTTTTGCTTCCCGGGGTGGCAAGACAAAGGAACTGCTTCCCATTGTGGATATTTGCAAAGCAAAAGGCGTGTCCATCATCACTGTCACAGAGAATATGGAATCTCCCCTTGCCCAGGCTGCGGATGTGGTGCTGAAGCAGCACGTCAACCGGGAGACCGACAAGTGGAACGCCCAAGGCACTACCTCCACCACCTCCCTGTGTATGATCTTCCACGCCCTGCAGGCTGCGGTAATTGAGGAGACCGGCTACCGTGCCGAGCAGTTTGCTCTGATCCATCCCGGCGGAGCTGTGGGTGAGCGTCTGAACAACAAGGCTCTGTAAACCGAAAAGGACGGCATTTTATGACCATCTTGGAACATATCAAAAAAGCCTCTGCCGAAGTAAGGGGAAAGCCGCCCAAGGAACGCCTGGAATATTTCTGGGACTACTACAAATGGCACGCCATCGTCATTGTGCTGGTGATCGCCATTCTAACGCAGGGAATTGTGGGAATATGCAACCGGCGGGAGACGGTCTTTTCCGGCATCTTTCTCAACTGCAAGATCAGCGTGGAGGATGATGCCTTTCTGCAGGGTTTTTATGACTACGCAGGGATTGACGCCTCTTCCCAGGAGGCTACTTTCTACACCGATCTCACCCTTACAGACGGTAAAAATCAAAATGACATCAACACTTTCCGGCGAATTATGGCCGGCATTGCCAACAAAGATACGGATATCATTGTTGGGCAGACAGAGGCCTTCCGCCTGTGCGCCTACAATTCCACCGCCCTCTTTGCGGATCTGCGGCAGATCCTGGATGCAGAGACGCTGGCAAGCATTGCCTCCCGGCTTTACTACATTGACGGTGTTGTATTACGGGAGCTGGACGCCCCCGTCGGCACGCAGGTGTATGTAGATGTAGCGATGCTTCCCGACCCTACCAAACCGGAAGCCATGAAAGACCCTATTCCCGTAGGCATTCTCATCAGCGATCTGGAGGATTTCCAGTCCGCCTACTACCTCACCGATGCCCCTGTATACATAGGGATCGTGGCCAATGCCCCCCGGCCGGACACAGCTCAGCAATTTATTGACTATCTGCTGAAATAAGCAAACAGGACCCAACGGTTTTCCCGTTGGGTCCTTTCTGTTTAGGCATTGTAGCCATTAGGATTGTTCTTCTGCCAGTTCCAGGTGTCCCGGCACATATCTTCCAAGTTTTTCTCCGCCTTCCAGCCCAGCTCCCGGCTGCTCTTGGCAGGATCCGCATAGCAGATAGCAAGGTCGCCCGGCCGACGATCGGTAATCTCATAAGGTACGGGAACATTGTTAACCCGCACAAAGGCATTGACCATATCCAGCACGCTATAGCCGGTGCCGGTGCCCAGATTGAACACCTCTGTGCCGGTGTGCCCGTTGGCATAGGCGATGGCGGCCACATGGCCCTTGGCCAAATCCACCACATGGATATAGTCACGGACGCCGGTGCCATCGGGGGTGTCATAGTCATTGCCAAACACACCCAGATGATGTCTACGGCCCACCGCCACCTGAGAGATATAGGGCATCAGGTTGTTGGGAATGCCCTTGGGGTCTTCGCCGATCCGACCGCTGATGTGGGCGCCGATGGGGTTGAAGTACCGCAGCAGCACCACGGACCACTCCTTATCAGCAAAAGCGATATCCCGAAGGATCTGCTCGCCCATAAACTTGGTCCAGCCATAGGGGTTGGTGCAGGTACCTGTCTTGGAAGTCTCCTGCAGCGGCATCTCATTATCTCCGGAATAAACCGTAGCGGAAGAAGAGAAGATGATCTTTTTCACATGATGCTTTGCCATAACCCGGCACAATGTCAAGGTTGCGCCCAGGTTGTTGGTGTAGTACCGCTCGGGAAGCGCAACAGACTCACCCACGGCCTTCATACCGGCAAAGTGGATGGCGCAATCGATGGCATTCTCTTCAAAAACCTTGGAAAGCGCAGCTTCATCGCATACATCCAGTTCGTAAAAAGTCGGCCGCTTGCCGGTGATCTCTTCGATCCGGTCCAACACCTTGGGGTTGGAGTTGCTCAGATTATCAACGATGATCACATCCATGCCCTGTTCCAGCAATTCTACGCAGGTATGGCTGCCGATATAGCCCATACCGCCAGTGACTAAAACTTTCATTCCGTCTCCTCCTTTTATCGTTCGTTGACCGCCGTGATAAAGCGGCGGAAACCTTCTGCGCCTGCGGTATCATTTTTATAAACACCCGCATCTTCCAGCACCTGGGCAAAAACCTTACCGGTCTCCTCCAGCACAATGGAAAGGGCGTTTTCGCCGGAGAAGTGATAGCGCTTTTTTAGTTCCTCTGCCCAGGAGGCATGTTTACGCAAGGTCTCGTCTGCGGAAATATCTCTGCCCTCTGCCAAAGCCTGGGCCAGGGCAGTCAGTTCCCCTTTCAGCCGGCTGGGCAGCACCGCCAGGCCCATCACTTCAATAAGCCCAATGTTCTCTTTCTTGATATGGTGCTTGTCGGTATGAGGGTGAAAAACGCCCAGGGGATGTTCCTCTGTGGTGATGTTGCACCGCAGCACCAGATCCAGCTCAAAAAGCTCTCCTCTGCGCCGGGCGATAGGGGTAATCGTATTGTGAGGCTCACCATCTGTATCAGCATAAACTGTGCAGGCGGGGTCGGAATACCCTCTCCAGCAGGTGAGGATCTTGTCCGCCAGACCAACCAAACGCTCAGGCTCTGCACCCTTGAGACGAATGACACTCATCGGCCAATTTACAATGCCGGCCTCCACATCTTCGAAGCCGGAAAAATCGACCTTCTCCCGCACTTCGGCCGTTTCCATTGCAAAGGTATAGTGGCCGCCCTGGAAATGCTCGTGGCTCAAAATAGAGCCGCCCACGATAGGAAGATCCGCATTGGAACCCACAAAATAATGGGGAAATGTGCCCACAAAGTCCAGCAGCTTCCGGAATGCGGACTGATCGATCTTCATGGGGATGTGCGCCTTGTTGAATACAATGCAGTGTTCATTATAATACACATAAGGAGAATACTGCAAGCACCACGCCTCCCCCGCCACGGTGATGGGGATTACTCGGTGGTTCTGTCGGGCGGGGTGGTTTATCCGGCCGGCATACCCCTCGTTTTCCGGACACAGCTGACACTTGGGATAGGAAGATTGCGGAGCGTTCTTAGCCGCCGCAATGGCCTTGGGGTCTTTCTCCGGCTTGCTCAGATTGATGGTGATGTCCAGCTCTCCGTAGGGAGAATTGCACTTCCAGCGCATATCCTTGGAGATCCTGTAGCGGCGGATATAATCGGTATCGCAGCTGAGCTGATAGTAATAGTCTGTTGCCGCCTCCGGCGACTGGTCAAACTTCTCCCGGAATGCGGAGATGACCTCCCGGGGCATAGGTGTCAGAATGCCCATCAGCTTGGTGTCAAACAGATCGCGGGCAACAATATTGTCATCGCACTTGCCCGTTTCGCAGGCATAGTCCAAAAGGCCGCCAAGGATTTCCTCCAGCTCCTCGGGCTGAGGCTCGTCGCTGGGGGTGTAGCTGTCCAGTCCCAAAGTTTCCAGAATGCGATTTTGGATGTAAGTATGGTCTTCCGGCTGGATAAGGCCGGTATTCATACCGTAGGAAATCAACGCGTCAATGTAGGTTTCGATCTTCATTCCGCGACCTCCATCCTGACGCCGCCCTGATTGCGGATGCTCAGCACATGGCAGGCACCCTCGCCCAGCGCGCTGTCGATCCATGCTCGGAACTGCTCCAGCATATCCTGGGGAACAAAGGCCTGCACCGTACCAGCGAAGCCGCCGCCGTGGACACGGTAAGCGCCTCTGCCCTGCAAAGCTTTTTCGCACAACGCCAGCGTCACCGCCACCGCCTGGGCAGCTACGCTGCCGGTGGGGATCACATTCTGCAGACACATCCAGGAGGAGCGGCCACTTTCAGTCTCCAGCTTCAGGAATGTTTCGAAATCTCCCTCTTCCAGGCAGGCCACCTGCAAAGGCACCCGGCGGTTTTCATTGAACACATGAATGGCACGCATTACGGCGCGGTCGCCACAGGTCTTACGCAGATCTGCGATGGCGGCGTAGAAATCCTCCTCTGCAACCTGGGTCAATACCTCTTTTCCAAAATAGGCGCAGATTGCCTTGAGCTCCTGGGTGATGGCCGCATACTCGTCGGTCAGATCTGCATGGTCCGCCTGAGAGTCGATGATGCACAGGGCATGACCGGTGGTGGCAAAGTCAAAGTCCACCGGCCGAATGACAGGATTCTCCTTGTCGGCAAAGTCAATCGCCACAAGACCGCCCACGGCAGAGGCCGTCTGATCCATCAGGCCGCAGGGCTTGCCGAAGAACACGTTTTCGCTATACTGACCAATCTTAGCCACCTCCGGCTGGGAGACCTTGCCATCCCAGAACAGGTGGTTGATGATCGTGCCAACCAGCACCTCAAAGGCCGCAGAAGAGCTGAGGCCGGAGCCGGGCAGGACGGTAGATTCCACATAGGCGTCAAAACCCTGTACCGGGCAGCCCATTTCCGCAAAGCGGGCCGCCACGCCGCGGATCAGCGCTGCGGTGGTATTGACTTCAGCGGCAACCGGCGTCAGCACATTCAGATCAATCTCCGCCATAGGATAGCCTTTAGATTGAATGCGGATGCGGTCGGTGGCATTGCATCGCACTGCCGCCTGCGTGTCCAGATTGACCGCCGCTGCCAAGACTCTGCCTCGCTGGTGGTCAGTATGGTTTCCGGAAATCTCTGTTCTGCCGGGAGCAGAAAAATACTGCTCCGGGGCGCTTCCAAATACGGCAATAAATCCAGCGTCCAGCTGTTCTTTGCAAGCTGCGGACATCGGCAGTATCTGCATATTGAATCCTCCTCACAAAAATGTAAGTATACTTGAAGAAATTATACTACACCGGCAGACATTCGTCAATGCACGAAATGGACAGATTCCTCTGCTGCCGCCACAGTTTTTTGCCAAAAATGCAAAGGGCGGAGCCACCGGCTCCGCCCCTTATTTTACTGTATGTCAATGCTGGAGATATCTTCCGGAGTTATGTCATAGGCGCCTGTCTTTTTGTTGTAGGCAAAGTACAGCGCGCAGTCCTCCGTCAAATCCATATGGATATCGGTCTGCTTCCCGGACTCCGGATTGCGGACAATCATATGCAACTTCCCCCGGTGATGGACGCCGACACAGTCATCGCCATCCGCCATAGGGAACCATTGGTCGAACGCATGGTAGTCATCGATGTGGAACTCCAGATCCGGCACGTGGGAGCGGAAGAAGGATTTGGGCGTCTGGTACTTGATGTACAAATTCACATCGTCTTCATAGTACACCTGTTCAACTTCGGCCGCGAAAGACATGGCGCAATCGTCCACCTTGAAGTACATATCCTCGCCAAAGACCATGCCCTGGGTATAGGTACAATCGTCGTAATTCAAATAGTGGGACATGACCTCCCCGCCCTGCTGGTCATAAATGCGTACGAGCATCTGCACCCCATCGGACGGGCAGCTGCCAACCATTTTCAGCGTCAGCTGCACCTTCTTCTCCTTGGTAAACAGGTCATATACCAGTTGACCGCTCAGGATCTCCACCTCCCGGTCGGGCTGGTTTTCAATATTCTCCAACGTAAAGATCTTTTCATATCTGTTTATCATAGCTATTCTCCTATGTTCCAGTGTTTTCTCTGCCGTCCAGGAAAGATGCAGCGCCTGTTTTTAGATATATCCAGAGGATCAATTGTATGCCAAAAACCAAACATTCCGCCGACCAATCGTCCATAAATATAACAGGTATAGGCGGGACCGTAGCTTATATCCCGGTGTCCTGCTCCCCACCACCGCAGGCACATAGGGGCAGGCACAGCACAAGTGCCAATATCAGGGATAATACTTTTTTCATAATGCATACCATCTTTTTAAACAATACGTATTGTTGCCTTGTGAAGATATGATACCATCAGCAGCGCAAAAATGCAAGGTGCTGCGCATTACGCCAGTTCAAATCTGTAGCGGCAAATAAAAAATCAGCCATCCCGGTTGGGATGACTGATTTTGTATATCGGCTTTGCAACAATATAAGGTGGCTGCCTGCGGCAGCTTTATGCTGCTATCTGTTTGCGGTACCCGGCATCCTCGTCGCCGACGGAGCGGCTTCCTCATCTGCCGACCGCGGCACACACTGCGCCCTCGCTGCATCTGCCACCGGCAGCGCTCGGGCTCGTGGCCAGATTTTCACTGGCTTCGCCAGTGAAAATCTGTAGCGGCAAATAAAAAATCAGCCATCCCGGTTGGGATGACTGATTTTTGGAGCTGCTAGCCAGATTTGAACTGGCGACCTCATCCTTACCAAGGATGCGCTCTACCTGCTGAGCTATAGCAGCATTTGCAGACAGCTTTGCCATTATAACTCAGGTATTGTAAAAAGTCAACCCTTTTTCTCACATATTTTTCTTCCCGGCAGTTCGCTATACAATGTACTACCCAAAATCAGCACCGCGCCTAAAATCTCCTGCCAGCCGAGAGGTTCTCTCAGCAGCAGCGCAGATAGCAAAATGGCCTCCACCGGATCTACATAGCTGAAAAGGGCCACCGTTTGCGCAGGTAGTTGCTTGATAGAGCCGAAATACAGCCAGTAAGCTACTCCGGTATTGACGAAGCATGTCACTGCCAGTAAAAGCCAGGCGGGCAGATCCATTTCTGCCATAGAAAAACCACCTATCATCAGACAATACGGGAGAATCACCACCGCGGCCGTTCCCAACTGCATTACCGTCTTGTCATAATCCGGCAGATCCCCCAGCTTTTTATTGAGCAGCATCACCGCAGTGTACAACGCTGCCGCGCCTACGCCGAAGATAATTCCCTTTCCGCTGGGCGCGCCTCCGCCAAAGATGCCGGAGACAAACACCATACCCGCCAGAGCGATCCCTGACAAAAGCAATTTTCGCCCGGTTAGCCGCTCTCCCAGCAAAGGAGATGCCAGCACCAGGAAAACAGGCGCAAGATAATAGCAGATGGTGGCGACTGCAACGGTCGTATATCGGTACGCTTCAAATAGCAATACCCAATTCAACCCCAAAGCTACGCCAGATAAAAGCAGTACCAGCAGGTTTTTCCGGACACTCCGCAGGTTGGGTTTATGCCCTGTGGCCAGCATTACCATCACCAGAAAGATCGCGCCCACTAAGCCTCGAAAAAACGCTATCGTAGCAGAAGGCAGCGGAATACCGCGAATCAAAATGCCCACCGGGCCGAAGATGGCCATGGCAGCAAGCATGCGAATTTTTGCTTTATGCATCATTTTTTCCCCATTCCGGATAGTCTTCAAACCGTTGCATCACACCCTTATAGGGAAATGTGATACAACAGGAAAATAGCATAGGCTCTGTGGCAGCATCCCGGCTGCCGTATTTATGGTCTCCCACCAAAGGAAATCCCCGGCTTGCAAACTGAACACGGATCTGGTGGCTTCGTCCCGTATGGAGCCGTACCCGCACCAGACTCTGCTCCCCTGCTTGCAGGCAGCGGTAAGCCAGCCGCGCCGCTTTTACGCCCGCGCGCTGACGCTTTACTACAAACACCTTGTTTTTCCGGCTGTCCTTAAACAGCAGATCCTCCCAATCTCCCTCATATGGCGGTGTGCCATGGACCACGGCCACATATTCCTTCACCATCTCTCCTTGGGCGACGGCCTTGGAAAGAGCGGCCGCAGCAAGTTTATTGCGGGCATAGACCATCACGCCGCCCACATTCTTGTCCAGCCGGTGGAGGGTATACACCGCACCGCCCAGCTGCTCCTGCAAGGCCGCAGGCACCTGCTGCTCCGAATCCATACCCACCGGCTTTATACACACGGCAAAGTCTTCGTTGGCATATAATATCTCCAAGGAATCACCTCCATCATTTTCGTTTAGTATAGCAGACTTTTTTCCATTGTCAAAATAAACCTGATTGTGTATAATGGTAGCCAAACAAGGAGGAATACGCATGAAGAAAAAGGATTTCAAGAATAAAAGTCCACTTTTGGTGTTTTTAAGCTATTTCGGCAATCACAAAAAACTCTTTGCTTTGGATATGCTTTGCGCCTGCCTGATCGCAGGTATTGACCTGGCATTCCCTCTCATCACCCGCAGCGCCCTGTACGATATGCTTCCCGGCAAACTGTACCGGACATTCTTTATCGTAATGGGCGCAGTGGTGGTTTGCTATCTGCTCCGCTCCTGCCTTAATTTTATCGTAGCTTACTTTGGCCACATGTTCGGCGTACGGGTGGAGGCGGATATCCGCCGGGATCTGTTTCGGCATATGCAGAAGCTGAGCTTTGACTTTTACGACCGCAACCGCACCGGCAAGCTGATGTCCCGGCTGACCTCCGACCTGTTTGAGGTGGTAGAGCTGGCCCACCACGGCCCGGAGGATCTGGTCACCTCAATTCTGACTATTATCGGTGCGCTGATCGTAATGGCATCCATCCGGTGGCAGCTGGCGCTTGTCGTGCTGCTGATGATCCCCATTTTCCTGGCCATCGTTATGGGTATGCGCCGACGGATGGGACGGGCATCCGTGGCTGCCAAGGAGACCACCGGCCACATCAACCAGGAGATTGAATCCAGTTTGTCCGGTGTGCGTACTGCCAAAGCCTTTGCCAACGAGGCCGTAGAAAGCCGCCGGTTTGATAACGCCAACACCATTTTCAAAACGGCAAAACGGGAGTTCTATAAGTCCATGGGTATGTTCCACAGTTCCATTGAGTTCTTCCTTTGCAGCCTGAATGTAGTGGTCATCGGCGTAGGCGGCTACTATGTGATGAAGGACGCCATCGATTATCGGGATTTGGTCACCTTCTGCCTGTACATCACCTCTTTCGTGGGCCCTATGCGGAAGCTCTCCGGCTTCTCCGAGCTGTTTGCCAACGGCTTTGCTGGTCTAAAGCGGTTTATGGAAATCATGAATCTAGAGCCCACGGTCCGGGACAAGCCCAATGCTCACGAACTGAACAACGTGCAGGGTCGCATCTCCGTGGAAAAGGTCTCCTTTGCCTATGACGGCGATCTGGATGTTCTTCACGATGTGTCTTTGGAAGTTGAGCCCGGCGAGACCGTGGCCATCGTCGGCCCCTCCGGAGGCGGCAAGACAACATTATGTCAACTGATCCCCCGATTCTACGATGTGTCCACCGGCGCGATCCGCATTGACGGTATTGACATCCGGGATGTGACCCAGCAGTCTCTCCACCGGAGCATCGGCATCGTCCAGCAGGATGTGTTCCTCTTTGCCGATACCATTTTGGAGAATATTCGCTACGGCCGGCCGGACGCCACCGAAGAAGAGGTCATCGAAGCCGCAAAGAAGGCGGAGATCTATGACGATATCCTGGCCATGCCCAACGGTCTTCAAACCTATGTGGGTGAGCGGGGCACGCTTCTGTCCGGCGGGCAGAAGCAGCGAGTAGCTATTGCCCGGATCTTCCTGAAGAATCCTCCGATCCTGATTCTGGATGAAGCCACCTCCGCTTTGGACTCCGTCACCGAGGCCAAGATTCAGCGAGCCTTTGACGCCCTTTCCAAAGACCGCACAACATTGATCATCGCCCACCGCCTGTCCACCATCCGGGCCGCCAAGCGGATCCTGTCCATCGCCGACGGCGTGATCGCTGAATGCGGCTCTCACGAAGAGCTGCTGGCCACCGATGGCATTTACGCAAAGCTCTATCAAACCCAGCGAGGAAGAAACGAATAACCACGAAGCCCTGCGGAATAGTGTCCGCAGGGCTTCTATCTTTGAAAATTAGCTCTTGCTATTTTGAAAAAGATGGTGTATACTAGGCTAGCACCTGCCGGTGTGATGGAATGGTAGACGTAGTGCTCTCAAAATCACCGTTGCGAGCCCGAGCGCTGCCTGCGGCAGATGAAGCGAGGGCGCAGCAAGTGCC
Source organism: Faecousia sp. (assembly GCA_045612705.1). Classification (GTDB taxonomy): domain Bacteria; phylum Bacillota; class Clostridia; order Oscillospirales; family Oscillospiraceae; genus Faecousia. The sequence goes on from JAZKZN010000047.1 coordinate 11,341, forward strand.
GCGGTCGACGAGCAACGAAGGTGTCTACACCGAGGCGATCGTCGGGCACCGCAATCGTTGGCGACATCTGCCGCCAACGGCGGCCACAATAATAAAATCGCCAGCGGTGGCTGGTGAGATATAAAACACACCTGCCGGTGTGATGGAATGGTAGACGTAGTGGACTCAAAATCCACCGCTGGCGACAGCGTGCCGGTTCGAGTCCGGCCACCGGCACCAAAATATGGGATACCCCGTTGGGGTATCCCATATTTTTATTGCCGGTCGGACTCGAACCAGAGGTGAGCGTCTGGCCTAAGCACCCCTGCGCTGCCGGTGGCAGATGCAGCAGGGGTGCGTAGTTGTGCCGCGGTCGGTGTGCAACGCAGCCCCACCGTGGGCAAGGCGCACACCGGGCACCGCAAACGGACACCGGCACCAAAACAAAAGAGAGAGGCTTTGCCTCTCTCTCTTTTTGCATTATCTAACCCTATTAACTGTGATAGAGTGTTCCTTGGCGGGAGCGTCCTCCACAGCATAGCCAAAGGCTGCGCCGATTAAGGGCGTAAATCCTTCCGGGACACCAATCAGCGCTTTCAGCTCTTCGCTGGCTGCCAGGGCCGCAATGGGACCTCCCAGGATTACGCTGTCAATGCCCAGATCCGTTGCTGCCAAGACCATATTCTCAATGATGATGCCGCCGTTGGTATACTCCATGCCTGCCCGATGGGGCGGCATAGAAGAAATGATGACCAGCGTCTTTGCGCCGTAATTCTGACTCTTTCTGACGCCGATGGCTGCGAACATCGCCTCTTCCGTTTCCCGGTAAATGCGGGTCAGCACCTCATCGTTTTGCACCACAGTGATATGGAGTGTGTCATATCTGGCCATGGCCACCGGGGCAGCGCAGCCTGCTTTCAGAATGGTTTCCAGCGCCTCCTCGGAGATCTGCTCCGGTTTATAGGCTCTTGTGGATTTTCTCTTTGCAATCGCTTCCAAAGTATTCATGATATTCTCCTTTCATTTATGAAACCGCTCCCGGAACTGGGAGGGGGAAAAGCCAGTCATATTGCGGAATGTCCGGCTGAAATTGCTGTTGTCGCTGAAGCCGCAGTGTTCCACGATCTCCCCCACCCGCATATTGGTCTCTGCCAGGCACTTTTTGGCCTCGGCAACGCGGCAGGACTGCAAATATCCCATCACCGAATTACCTGTAGTGGCCTTGAACAAATGAGAAAGATGGGACACGCTGACATTGTGGGCCGTAGCCAGTTCGCCCAGTGTAAACTGGGAATGGTACTCCCGGTGGAACAGGGTCTGGATCTTATAAACCAGCTCAAGTCCGTCCTCTCCCATAGCGGAGAAGGCATCCGGCACCTGCCGGTAGATGGCAATCAGCAACTGCTGGACCAGCAGATTCAGCATATCCTTGTACATAGGCGCTTTGGTTTGCTTTTCCCGGCAGATGTCCTCAAACCACCGATGAAACTCTCCTTGCTGGTCGCTTACATCCAAGACGTTCCGGAAACCCTCCGGGCGGTTGAACAGAACGGAGAAGACACGATGCCCCTCTGCCCCCAGCATCGGCACATCCGGCGTCAGCTCCAAAACAAAGCGCTGGTAATCTTTACTTTGAGCGGTGACGGCATGGTGCTCCAGGCGACTGAAGACCACCAGGTGTCCTGCGGTCACGGTGTGTTTTGTATTGTTAACAAAAATATCTGCCGTTCCCTTTGTGACGAACAAAAGCTGATGGCAGTCATGGTAGTGATTTTGCTTGATGGAAATATGGTCGGAATACTCTGCCGACAGCACGATAGATGCCATAGCCCTTTCCCTCCCCGATACTGTTGTCTTCATTATACACGCCTCGCGGGAAAAAGCAAGATTTACATACAATCTCCTGCTGTGTGATTTTTCCGGAAACTACTTGTAATATACAGATTCCTTTGTATAATAGTCTCATACAAACCTTCTAACAAAGGAGCTGAGCGTATGCAGGCGATTGTTAACACAAAACTTATTATGGAGGACGGCATCATTTGGGATGGTGTTGTCCTGTTTGAAAACGGCGTGATCCTAGCCGCCGATTGGGCAGATAAGGTGACTGTGCCCCAGGGCGCTGAGGTGATCGATGCCGGCGGTCTGTACACCGCGCCCGGTCTGATCGATATTCACAACCACGGCACTACCAAGTACTGGTTTTACAGCAATCCCACCGAGGCAGCAGAGGCATTTCTGCCCCACGGCGTGACTACCGTTCTTCCCACCTTCTACCACAATATGGACAAGCAGACCATGATCGAAAGCGCCGCCCGGATCCGGGAGGCCGCCAAGACCGGCGCCGGCCGCATTATGGACGGACTGTATATGGAAGGTCCTTTTATGGGCCTGGGGGGCAGTTTTCAGAATCAGATCAAATGGAACGGCTCCATCCAGAAAGAGGACTACACCGATCTTATTGACGCCTTTGGCGATATGGTCCGGGTATGGGCCATTGATCCGGACCGGGAGAACATTGAGGAGTTTATGAAATACGCCTCTGTTCACACTCCCCACGCCATCTTTGCCCACGGCCACGGCAGCTCTACTTCCGAAAGCATCCGGGCTCTGCGCCACTACGGTGTGAAAGTCCGCACCCATATGGGTGACTGCGGCGGTCCCAAAGGCCGAGCCCAGGGAACTCCCGGCGCAGGCGGCGACGAGTTTGCTCTGTACGATCCGGATATGTATGCAGAACTGATCGTGGATGAGAGCGCTATCCATGTGGTACCTGACCTGCTGAAGCTGTTCATCAAGGTCAAGGGCGTGGAGCGGATCTGTCTGATCTCCGACCACACCACCTGCGGCGAAGTGAAGTTCAAAAACAACGCCGAAGCCGGCATCTGGTACGGCTCTGATCTGAACTATGACGATCAGGGTATGCTGGCAGGCAGCTTGATGACTCTGGACAACGGCGTACGGAATGTGATGACCCACACCGGCTACGGCCTTTGCCACGCCATCCGTATGGCAACCCTCACCCCCGCCCGTCTGCTGGGTATCGACAACCGGGTGGGCAGTCTTGCCCCCGGCAAGACCGCAAACCTGATCCTGATCGACGATATGGTGCACATCAAGAAAGTCTTCCTGGAAGGCCAGCTGGCCGTGGAAGACGGCGCGCTGAAGATTTGACAAGTTCACAGCAAATGGGATGCCTGCGGGCATCCCATTTTTTACAGGTGGGAAAACTGTCCAAAAAGCAATATTTACAGAAAATCCTGCACGATTGACCTTGTTTTGGGAGTTTCTTTCTCTATAATAGAATTGAATACTGTAAAATAAGGAGGAGTCTGTATGGTTCGTAAAGTCTATTTAACCCCCGAAGCCTTCCGGGAGCAGAGTCTTCAGCTGGGCGTAAACCTTCCCTACGCGGAGGATGTGTCCGTTTTGTCGCAGCGTCTGTCTGTAGGTGGTAAAGTGATCCCCAACCGGCTGGCCTGCCAGGCTATGGAGGGCTGCGACGGTACGCCCACCGGTGAGCCGGATGCCCTGACCCGCCGTCGCTATGACCGCTTTGCTAAGGGCGGCGCCGGCATCATCTGGTTTGAGGCCACCGCCGTTATGGAGGAAGGCAGAGCCAACCCCCGTCAGCTTTACATCACCCGGGACAATCTGGATGCATTCAAAAAGCAGGTAGAGGATATCAAGGAAACCGCCCTGAAAACCAACGGCTACGAGCCGGTGGTAATTATGCAGGCCACCCATTCCGGCCGCTACTCCAAGCCCAACGGCGTACCGGCTCCCCTCATTGCTTACAACAACCCCATCTTCGAAAAGGACAATCCCATTTCCGCTGACCGGATCGTCACCGACGATTACCTGGACCGGGTGGGTGAAGCGCTGGTGGAAGGCGCTGCGCTGGCCCAGCAGGCAGGTTTTGACGGCGTGGATATCAAATGCTGCCACCGCTACTTAAACTCCGAACTGCTCTCCGCTTACACAAGAGAGGGCCGCTACGGCGGATGCCTTGAAAACCGCACAAGACTTCTGCGGGAGAGTGTCGCCAGTGCCGTGCAACGCTGCGGCAGTGACTTTATCGTGTCCTCCCGGATGAATGTATATGACGGCTTCCCCTACCCCTACGGCTTCGGCGTTAAAAATGACGGTACTACCGATTTTGACCCCACCGAGCCTATTTGGCTTTTGCGGGAACTGAAAAACAGCGGTGTGGAGTTGGTGAACATCACCATGGGCAACCCCTATTTCAACCCCCACGTGAACCGCCCCTTCGCTATGGGCGGCTATGAGCCCCCCGAACATCCGTTGGTGGGTGTTGAACGTATGCTCAAGGGCACTGCCGAACTGAAAAAGGCTGTTCCCGATATGAAGTTCATCTGCTCCGGCATCTCCTATCTGGGTGTGAACGCCCCCAATGTGACTGCCGCGTTCATTCAGCAGGGTGGCTTTGATTTCGCAGGCTTCGGCAGAACCATCTTCGCCTACCCCGATTTCGCTGCGGACATTTGTAAAAACGGTCAGCTGGACAAGAATAAGATCTGTATCTGCTGCTCCAAATGCACCGAAATTATGCGTGCAGGCGGCACCCCCGGCTGCGTGATCCGTGACCGTGATCCCTATTTTGAGATTCATAAACAATACTGTGGAGGAAAATAAAATGAAAATTGCAATTGTCACCGGTGTGGCCGGCGGTATCGGCTTCGCAACTGCTGAAAAGCTGCTGCAAAACAATGTGGCTGTGGTGGGTATGGATGTGATCCCTGAAATGACCCGCAAGCTGGAAGGCAATTTCACCTATGTGCAGGGCGACCTGAGCAAGGCTGCTGACCGGGAAAAGCTGGTCAAGACCGCTTTGGATACCTACGGCAAGATTGACATTCTGGTGAATGTGGCCGGTGTGGCTCCCCGCGTCCGGGCAGATCTGCTGACCATGACTGAAGACAGCTATGACTTTGTTATGAACATCAACACCAAGGGCACTTTGTTCCTGACTCAAGCCGTGGCAAACGAAATGATCAAGCAGGATTGCAGCGAGCCCCGCTACATCGTAAACATCTCCTCTATGTCTGCCTACACCAGCTCTACCAACCGCGGTGAGTACTGCGTTTCCAAGGCCGGCGTCAGTATGGTGACCACGCTGTTTGCCGACCGTCTGGCTGAGTACAACATCATGGTCAACGAAGTACGTCCCGGCATCATCGCCACCGGTATGACGGACAAAGTAAAAGAAAAATACGATAATCTTATCTTTAATCAGGGTATTCTGCCCATCAAGCGCTGGGGCAAGCCCGATGATATTGCTTCCGCAATCTGGACGCTGTGCAACGGCTCTCTGCCTTACATCACCGGCCAGTCTCTGGATGTAGACGGCGGTTTCCATATCAGAAAACTGTAATAAACGGAGAACAATCTATGGTTAACTATACATATTTTGACGCCATCGTGGTCGGCACCGGCGCCGCCGGCTACAACGCCGCCTGCCGGATTCAGCGGGATGGCAGCAAGACCGTAGCCATCGTCACCGAAGGTATCAACACCGGCACTTCCCGGAACACCGGCAGCGACAAGCAGACCTACTACAAGCTGGGTCTGGGCGGCGACAGCCCCGACAGCGTCCGGAATATGGCCGAGAATCTCTTTGCCGGCGGCAGTGTGGACGGCGACAACGCGCTGTGCGAAGCTGCCCTTTCCGCCCGCTGCTTTATGAATCTGTGCGAGCTTGGTGTTCCTTTCCCCACCAACCGCTACGGCGAATACATCGGCTATAAGACCGACCACGACCCCTATGCCCGCGCCACCTCTGCCGGTCCTCTGACCTCCAAGTTTATGACCGAGGCTCTTGAAAAAGAGGCCACCCGTTTGAATGTGCCTATTTTTGATAACCTGCTGGCAGTGGAAGTGCTGAAGGATGAAGCCGGCGTCTGCGGTCTTCTGTGCCTTGACCAGGCAGACGGATCTTTCCAGGTCTTCTGCGCCCCCAATGTAATCCTGGCCACCGGCGGCCCTGCCGGCATCTATGCCGACAGCGTGTTCCCTCTCTGCCACACCGGCTCTACCGGTCTTGCCCTGGAAGCAGGCGCCCCCCTGCAGAATATGACCGAATGGCAGTTTGGTCTTGCTTCCATTGATCCCCGCTGGAATGTGTCCGGCACATATATGCAGGTCCTGCCCCGATTCATCTCTATAGATGAAAATGGCGTAGAGCGCGAGTTCCTGCTGGACTACTTTGACGACCCCTACAAAGCGCTGAACGCCGTTTTCTTGAAAGGCTATCAGTGGCCCTTTGACAGCCGCAAGGTCATGGAAGGCTCTTCCGTCATTGACCTGCTGGTCTATCGGGAATGTGTCCTGCGGAAGCGCCGGGTTTATCTGGAGTTTACCAAGAATCCCTTTGGTATGACGGAAATCGACTATAGCCGCCTGTCCGAGGAAGTAAGAGAGTACCTCCGTAAAGCTGAAGCCTGCTTCGGCACTCCCATCGAGCGTCTGCAGAAGATGAACGGCCCTGCTATCGAGCTGTACCACAGCAAGGGGCTGGATATCACGGTAGATCCTCTGGAGATTGCTCTGTGCGCCCAGCATAACAACGGCGGTATCGCCGTGGATCTGTGGTGGCAGACTCAGATCAGCGGTCTTTTCGCAGCCGGTGAATGTGCCGGTACCCACGGCGTCAGCCGCCCCGGCGGCAGTGCTCTGAATGCCGGCCAGGTTGGCTCTCTGCGAGCTGCCCAGTACATTTGCGCCGGCAATCGCACCGTAGCCGACAAGAACGCTTTCCAGGCAATTGCTAACGCAGCCGTTGCCCGCCACCAGGCTTTCTGTGAAGCTGCCTTGGCTCACGAAGACAATGTATCTTCCGCCATTCAGGCCGCCCAGCGCCGTATGAGCGACAGCGGCGGCGCAATCCGCGACGCCAAGACAATGGAAGTTGCCATCAAGGAAATCCAGTCTGAGTTGGCTGCTCTCCGGGGCAGCATAGGCGTAGCAAACCCCGGAGCCTTGTACCGGGCTTATAAACTGCGGGACATGCTGACTGTTCAGTACGCAGTCCTGGCCGCTATGATCGACTTCAGCAAGACCGTAGGCACCACCCGGGGTTCTGCGCTGTACTGCGACGAAAACGGTTCTCTGCGTGCAGGTCTGGAGGAGCTGTTCCGTTTCCGTCTGGATGCCACCGGCACCAACGGCTCTGTCCAGCAGGTGCGTCTTGCTGACGGCAAGGCGGAGATCGCCTGGCGGCCCGTGCGTCCCATGCCTGACGGCGATGACTTCTTCGAGAACATCTGGCGTCAGTACCGGGAAAACAAAAATATTTATTGATCAGGAGTGACTACCATGTATAAAACCGGTTTGGTTTCTGTGAGTTTTCGACCCCTGTCTCCCAAAGAAGTGATCGATGCCGCCGTAAGCGCCGGCCTGGAGTGCATCGAATGGGGCAGTGATGTACACGCCCCCTGCAACGACACCCGCCGCCTGCAGGAGATCGCAAAGCTGCAAAAAGAAGCCGGCATCTTCTGCTCTTCCTACGGCACATATTTCCGTATCGGTGTGAACACTCCTGAGGAACTGCCTGCCTATATTGAAGCTGCCAAGATCCTTGGCACAAATATTCTGCGCCTCTGGTGCGGCCCGAAAGGCTCTGAGCTGTATACCCCGGAGGAACGGGATAGGTTCTATGACCAGTGCCGCGAGGTAGCCAAAATTGCCGAAGAGGCCGGCGTGACCCTCTGTATGGAGTGCCACAACAACACCATGACCGACTGCGCCGACGCAGCTTTGGCGCTGATGCAGGCGGTGGACTCCCCCGCTTTCCGGATGTTCTACCAGCCCAACCAGTTCAAAACTGTGGAGGAAAACATCGCCTACGCCCGTCTGCTGGCGCCCTATACCTACCACCTCCATGTCTTCCACTGGGAAGGCAGCAATATGTATCCCCTGCGGGACGGTATGGCTTCCTGGAAGCAGTACTTGTCCTGCTTCAGCAGTGACCGGGCGCTCCTTTTGGAGTTTATGCCCGACGGCCGTGTGGAAAGTCTGCCGGAAGAGGCAAAAACCTTATTTGAAATGATTGGAGAATGATTATGCGTTCCATTATGTTTTGCGACTCCGTTAAGTACGCTACACTGGTATACCCCCCCAAGGCCTATGCCGATCTGGGTGAGATTGCCGGTATGGATCAGAAGATCTACTCCAAGGAGGAGGTCATGGCCAACCCCACCGCCTTCGGTGATGTGGATTTCCTGTTCTCCACCTGGGGCATGCCCTTTATGACCGAGGACGAGATCCGCGCCGTGTTCCCCAATTTGAAGTGCGTGTTCTACGGCGCCGGTACAGTGCAGTACTTTGCCCGTCCTTTCCTGAACTGCGGCGTAAAGGTATTCAGCGCCTGGGCGGCAAACGCTGTTCCCGTGGCGGAGTTCACCCTGGCTCAGATCCTGCTTGCCAATGCCGGCTACTTCCATTGCTCCCGGATCCACAGCACCGCCGACTATCAGACCTATTTCAAAGAACGGGAGGTCTTCCCCGGCAACTACGATGTGTCTGTAGGCATCATCGGTGTGGGTATGATTGGCAAGGAAGTAATTAAGCTGCTGAAGCCCTTCAACATCCATGTGATGGCCTACTCCCGATCCTTGACGGAGGAGAAGGCTGCCGCCCTGGGTGTCCAGCGCAGCACTATTGAGGAGATTTTCCAGAAGTGTCAGGTGGTCTCTAACCATTTGGCCAACCTGCCCCAGACCGTGGGTGTGCTGAAAAAAGAGCATTTTGAGTCCATGCTGCCCAACGCCACCTTTATTAACACCGGCCGTGGCGCCCAGGTGGCAGAAAATGAAATGATCGAAGTGCTGCAGAAACGGCCTGATCTGTTCGCCGTTCTGGATGTGACCGAGCCGGAGCCTCCCCTGGAGGACTCCCCCCTCTACACCATGCCCAACTGTGTCCTCACTCCCCACATCGCCGGCAGCCTCGGCAACGAGATGCACCGGATGGCGGAGTATATGCAGGATGAGTGCAAACGGTATATCGCAGGCGAACCCAACCTGTACGAAGTCACAATGGAAATGCTGGAAGGCATGGCATAAAAAAAGCCCCCCTTCGACTCTCGGTCGAAGGGGGTTGTGTTTTCCGATTATTGACAGTTTTGCCCTCAGGATTTATAATGGTTTCATTCCATAAAAGGAGCTGACAAATTATGGACTACGCATTAAGCTGGGATTTCACCTTGGCAAACTACGGACCTGTTTGGTCTTTTTTGGTACAGTTGGGTCTGCTGTTGCTGTTTTTAATGCTGGGCAATATCCTCCGCAGGACGATCCCGTTCTTCAGAAAGTGCCTGATCCCCTCAGCTCTGCTGGGCGGCGCATTGCTGCTGATCGTAAACTTTGTCACCAAGCAATTAGGCTTCACCCTGGTCGACAACCGACTGATGCAGGTGATCACCTATCACTGTCTGGCTATCGGCTTTGCCGCTATGTCCCTGAAGACAGAAAAGACCACTATGAAGACTAACCGCTCCCAAGTGGTGGAGTTCGGTGCTCTCCAGGGCGGCACATATATGCTCCAGGCCTTTGTAGGTCTTGGTATCACCATCGTATTTTTCCTGCTGACCCGGTACGGCAGTTCCGTCATCTCCTACATCGGCGGTCTGATCCTGCCCCTTGCCTTCGGCCAGGGTCCCGGCAACGCGCTGACCTGGGATGTGAACTTCACCAACACCCCCGCCGCCCAATTCGCCGGCAATGGCAGCTTTGGTCTGTCTCTGGCCTCTATCGGCTTTGTGGTGGCCTCCATCTTCGGTGTTCTGTACATCAACATCTACAAGAAGCGCAATCAGCTCCATATCCGCAAGGCGCGGGATGACGAGGAGTTTGTCGATCCTACCAATCCGGGCGGCACAGAGATCCCGGACAACGAATCTGTGGACAAGTTCTCCATTCAAATGGGTTTTGTAGCACTGTCCTACGCGCTGGCTTTCGGCTTTATGTGCCTGCTGGCGGTGATCTCTGACTTCACCAATTCTATCGGCTGGGGTTTCAACTTCCTGTGGGCTGCGCTGGCCTCCATGGCCATCAAAGCTGGTGTCAAGGTCCTGCGAAAGCGCAACCTGATGCACAGAAATTACATCAACAACTACCAGATGGACCGCATCTCCGGCTTCGCCTTTGACCTGATGATCGTGGCAGGCGTTGCCGCCATCGAGATCAATGACATCAAAGCCTACCTGCTGCCCATCATCGTTCTAAGCATCGTAGGCACGGTGATCACATACATCTATATCCACCGGGTCTCCCGCGCTTGTTTCAAGGGCTTCGAGCACGAGTTCTTCCTGATGAGCTTCGGCACTCTGACCGGCACTGCCTCCAACGGCATGATCCTGATGAAAGAGGTAGACCCCGGCCTGAAAACCCCCACCTCCAGCTTGTACATCCTGTCCACCTTCCCGGCTATGGTAATGATCGCGCCGCTGCTGTTCCTGCTGGGCTTTGCCGGCAAGTCCCTGACCAACGCCTGCATTGCCTGCGGCATCTTCTTTATCCTATGGGTGGTATATACGATCTATCTATTCCGTAGAAGGATCTTCAAAAAGCACTATGCCGGCAAGCCAGAGCCTCTCTGGGAAGAAGAAATCTGATTCCTCACCCCCGAAGACACTTCTTCGGGGGTGCTTCTTTTGCATTTCTTGGAAAAGGCCAATAAATCCTGTTGCTTTTTGGGATAAATGCAGTATAATGTAAGTTGATATCTGATGGCCTTGCCATCGTAAATACATTCTTTTATCTGCCCGTAGGGGAAATTAAAGGAGAAGTTGTACATGATCATTACACAGAAGAAACCCGTGGAAGAAGTCATGGCTCTGGTCGCTGACGCAAAGACCGTTGCCATCGTTGGCTGCGGCAGCTGCGCTACCGCTTGCCAGACCGGCGGTGAGCCTCAGATCGCTGAGCTGACTGCAATTTTGGAACAGGCCGGCAAGAAGGTCGTCGCTACCACCATTGCTGACTACTGCTGTATGAACCTGGGCGTGAAGGCCAAGATGAAGCCCATCAACGCCGCCAACCCCGACTGCGTCATTTGTATGTCCTGCGGCGACGGCGTGCAGTGTGTTGCCAAGAATGCCAACGACAAGCCCGTCTATCCCTCCAATAACACCATGTACCTTGGCGAAGCCGTCAAGTTCGGTGTTTGGGAAGAAGCCTGCCGCTTCTGTGGCGAGTGTGTGCTTGGTCAGACCGGCGCCATTTGCCCCATCACCGAGTGCGCCAAGAGCCTGGTAAACGGCCCCTGCGGTGGCCAGAAGACCGGCAAGTGCGAAGTCAACCCCGAGAATGACTGCGCATGGATCAAGATTTATAACCGTCTGGAAGCTACCGGCCAGCTGGACAAGCTGTCCAAGCGCCGCGAAGACAAGGGTCATGGCGACTTCGCCTATCCCAGAACTATCAGCCTGAGGGGGAAGAAATAATGAGTTGCTTGAAAGACGCACTGGAAGCCGGTAAGTTTGGTATTACCGCAGAAATGGCCCCTCCCAAGGGTTATGATTTCACTGAGCAGATGGAAGCTGCTGAACTTCTGAAGGGCAAGGTACACGGTGTCAACGTCACCGATATGCAGTCCGCCAGCCTGAAGGCCACCGGCCTGGGTCTGTGCATCAAGCTGAAGCAGGCAGGCGTGGAGCCCATCCTGCAGATGACCGGCCGTGACCGCAACCGTATGGCTCTTATGGGCGACGCTCTGGCTGCCGCTGCCTTCGGCATCGACACCATGCTGGCCCTCACCGGCGATCACCCCGTTGTGGGCGACTGCCGCGATGCAAAGCCCGTTTACGATCTGGACTCCGTTGGCATTCTGAAGATGCTGTCCGATATGGAAGCTACCGGCAATGACTGCGGTGGCAACGAGATCGCCGGCGGCGCTCCCAAGTTCTACAAGGGCGCTTCCGTCACTCCCGTTTACGAGCCTCTGTTCCTGCAGATCAACAAGCTGCGCCAGAAGGTGGAAGCCGGTGCTATGTACATCCAGACCCAGGGCATTTTCGACCTGGATACCTACAAGCGCTTCCTGGAAGCTGTTGACAAGGCAGGCATCAAGACCCACATCATGGCCGGTATCATTCCTCTGAAGGCTGCCGGTATGGCTAAGTATATGAACGAAAACGTTCCCGGTATCGATGTGCCTCAGCATATGATCGACCGCCTGGCCGCTGCTGCCGCAGAGGGCAAGGAAAAGGGCGTCAAGGGTCTGCCCATGAAGTTGGGCATTGAGATGGCCGCTGAAATGATCGCAGAGATCAAGGCTCAGAATCTGGGCGACGGTGTCCACATTATGGCCATCGGCGCAGAGAAGAACGTGCCCACCATTCTGGAGAAGGCCGGTCTGTCCATCTAACTGCATTTGAAATACCGCGGCAACAAATGCCGCGGTATTTTTTGCCCCGTTGTCGAAAATTGTCGAATATATGAGCCCCTGCCTCTCTTGTCATAGATGACAAAATCTGCTATGCTATACATACCCCTACGGAAAGGAGGAGCGTATGCGGAAACTGTTAATTGTAGACGGGTCAGAGTCCTTTACGGACGCCCTACGGGAAGTTTTCAAAAATGAGTTTGATCTGCATATCTGCTATGACGGTGAGACCGCGTTGGAAGAGCTTCTCTCCTTTCAGCCGGAGATCCTTGTGATCAATCTGATGCTTCCTTTCAAGGACGGTCTCACCGTTCTGCAGGAGAGCGCTCACAAGCCTAAGGTCATTCTGGCCATCTGTCCCTATACTAACACCTATATTGAACAGGTAGCTGCGGATCTGGGCGTGCAGTATATTATGCTGATGCCCACCGTCAATTCTCTGCGGGTTCGACTGATGGATCTGATTGCCACCACAGTGCTTCCCAAATCCGACCCCATAAACCAGGTCACGGTGCACCTGCACATTCTTTCCTTCCAAACCCACCTGGACGGCTACCAGCAGCTGCGCTACGGGATTCCCATCTTCGCCTGCAATCCGGGTATCCGTCTGTCTAAGGAGTTGTACCCCGCCATCGCGGAGCATTTTGATCTTCCGGATTCCCGGACTGTGGAGCACTCTATTCGCACCGCCATTGAGTCTGCTTGGCGTCACAGGAATCCCTCTGTATGGGCCAAGTATTTTCCACCCCGGTCAGACGGGTCTGTCCCCTGCCCCACCAATAAAGCCTTTTTCTCGTGCCTTGCCCAAAAACTGGAACTATAAGCAAAAAAGTCCCCGGCTCTTTTGAGCCGGGGACTTTCCTTACTTCCCGGCCGTGCCGGACTTTTCATGCTGGGTGCCGAAATAGAAGGATACAACCATCGACACGATAATCATCACATTATCCGGCTGGATCCGATCCCGGAGCGCAAGTGCCGCAAACACAGTCACCACCGCAAAGGTGACGATGGTCTTCACTTTGCAAAGCTCCGCCAGTTTTTTATATATTACCTTCATCTTCACACTCCCTTTTCCAAATCCGCAAGCCGGTGATTGATCACCTTGATCTGTTCCTCCACCACCGGCATCCGCCGCGCAAATCCATTGTGCTCCCGCACCTCACGGGTCAGCGCGTCGATCTTGGTGTCGGTGACCGCCTGAGAGACCTTTACGGCATTCTCATTTTTCCTTGCCGTAGCTACACAAGTGACCACCACGCCCGCCAGGGATAGACTGCCGGTGATCAACGCCGCCAACACTGCCTCTCCCATATCTCTTTCACTCCATCTTCAGTAATTTCCGCCAGGTTTTATTTCTGGCTGTGATCTCCCCGTCCGCGACGCACCCATTATCCTGCTGGAATGCCCGCACAGCAGCATCAAACTTAGCACCGGCAATTCCGTCTGCTTCGCCCACCTCATCGTATCCCAACCCATAGAGCCGTTTCTGCACGCACGCCACAACGAGGTGGTTTCTATTTTCTCTTGCAGAAATTGTAGGTGTATTGCGGAGAGTTTCCGGCCCCGGGATTCCGTCCACCGCTGAGCCGGTATTCCTTTGTACATCCCGAATGAACTGCTCCAGGGTATAGGTGTCTGCTGTAGAAACAGGTGCTTTTTTCTTCAGACCTGCCACCTTTGCGATCCCCTCCATAGTGGCATACGCCACTTTTTGGGCGTAGGCATCCTCCAGAATCACCGGCACATCGATAGCAGAGTCCATAAAACCATACTCCATCAGCACGCAGGGCATGGCCGTATATTTCAGCACATAAAATCCCGACTCCTGCTTCGGCTCTGCCCGGTTGCCCTTCAGGCCGCCGGCAGCTATGCAGGCATCGTAGATACTGTCCCGGTAAGCGGCGCCGGTTTCGCTTCCGTAATAACTGTAAGCTACGATACCCCCTGCCCGGGTCAAAGCAGCGCCCGCATTGTGATGGATAGACAGCGCCAAATCCGCCTCAAAGGCATTGGCACGCCTGCATCGTTCCCGCAGCCCCGGATCGTCCTCTCCGGTGGGATTGTCCGTCCTGAGGAGCACAACATCCTCATAAAGAGCCGCAGCCTCAGCAAAATATCGGGCAACCCGGTCATTCAGTACCCACTCCCGCGTCTGCCCTGCATCCAGCGCAATAGGCACACGCCTTCCCGGCTCATCGTAGTAATGTCCAGCGCCGTACGCAATCTTGAAAGCCATATCCATACCTCCATTTTAATAGGGATAGTATTGCACCCTGATCTTAGGCGTGACCGTTCCCGTCAGAGTTTCATCTATTTTGTTGAAACAGATGTGCATACGGAAGTATGCCGCAGCAGACATATCCGTATTACCCACATCGTAACAGAATGTGCCGGAATATACACCGTGCTGACCTCTTGCGGTCACATTATTCAGCGCCTTTGTATCTTTCGTTTCCGTATAAATCGCTGCCCAATTGGAATTCAGAATACGAATATAGGGGTATATATTCAAATTGGGCGCCTCCACATAGACACGGAACATACCCTTTTTCGCGGTTTTTGCAGCCGGCACTTTCGCTCCGATATCCAGAACTCTGCGGGTCGCGCTGTCATCTACAATTTCGCCCGTGTCGCTGACCATCGGAATACTCTCATAATTCAGCGGCGCCGTACTGGAGCAATCCGCTTCTGTGAACTGATCACCGATCCGCAGGCCATTCACGATCTCCGCATGGACCTCGGGAAGAAATCTGCAAAATGTTTTAGGGTTTCTCCAATATCTATAATTGGTATCCGGATTTGTGTAGGTAGATTCCCAGGTGACATCGATATTGTTCAAGGACGGAATATCATCTTTGTAGCCTTTATCCGCGCCAAACCAGAAATTGTGGCAGGAGATGCCGTTTACCGTGCCGGACACATTTTTGCAACCGCTAAGCTTCATTCCATAGTCCCGATAATCATACCGGCTCTTAATGTGAACATTATTGCTATTCACAAACCCTTTATCGATGTTGGCCTGCTTAAAATTGTTATACACATGGTTTGCATAGTTTGCCATCAGCGTCACATTGATAGACGAGTTCTGCACTTTATACAGATGCATGCCTATTCCAAAGTTCTGCTGAATGGATACATTTTGGACGCACATCTCGGGGATGTATTGTTGCGGCGCGCTGTCTGCGGTGACATCTGCCGCATACGCCAAAAAACCTCCGCACCACGCGTCGATTTTTCCAAGGCCTGTGTCAGGTTCTCTGCCGCAGTAATATATCTTTCCGTTTTGTATTTGTACGCCGCCTTCCAGAACACGGATACCGTATTTGCCGCACCGGTAAATGGAAAAGTTAGAAAACGTTCCGCCGAAGGACTGATAGTAAAGGCCGATCTGTCTAGTGCGGCAAAGGGTAAAATCGCTGACGACAATATCGGTTGCCCCACTGTTTACAATCAGGCAATGATCCTGTATGTACTTGGAAGGATGATCTTCGGTGCCGTAATTTCTGCCGCCGATGTAGATATTCTTCAGCTGTACATGGGCACCATTGACGGTGACTGTTTCATAGAAAGTACAGTTGTTCATGCGAACAAATTTACCGTTGATCGTCACCCTTCCGTTAAACACGCAGTTGTCATAGGCGGCAAAATCCTGGTCGATGACAATATCCCCGTCATATTCTGTGGGATTTTTCACATATTCGCCCACCGGGATGTGATTGACCATCAGTTCCCCGTTGACATTAAAGTCCTGTTCTCCCCAATCAAACACCGGCAAGGACCGGGCGGCGCACTCCTGAGTAAACACCTCTGCCAGCGCATCCACCGCTCTGGCCTGGAACACATATGCCTTCCGATAGTCAAAGCCTGCGATGGTAAGCTGGCACATTGCCTTATAGGAGCTTCCTACCGGGACCGTATCCATATCCTGCCACTGGTCCTCTGACCACTGAGCGCCACTTTCTTTGTATCGGATTTGTACCTTTAGTGTATTATCCCGGGTGGCAGAAAAGGCGCCGTTAAACCAGTTGCCGGACACATTTACCGCCACATCACCGGATACATCGGGTTTCGGCGGTGTCAGATCACAGGTCAGCTTGATATACGGGATCAGCGTCTTTTGGACCGGCAGTGTAGTAGTATTGCCTCTGGAGTCTGTGGCAGAAATGGTAAAACTGCCGTTTTCCACCCCAAAAACGGTTTTGGGATTTTCTCCATAGGTCTTTCCATTGTGCGCCAGTTGATAATTCTGCAGCGTTGCGCCCTTTTGGGGTGTACATACCGCCTCCACTACCGCGTCACTGCAATATCGTACCAAGATGTCCGAGTCACCGGTGAGCGCAGTTGTCACCGGATTGGTGTCTGTCACCGCGGCTGTCACAATCGGCTTGGCGTTCACAACAGTCAGCGTCCTGGCTAAGAACTCCGTCTCCTCCCTGCCACCGATCACCGTCTTCAGGCCAAAGTACACTTCCCGACTATTGCTGTCCTTAGTGGCGTTCCATAGTGTGTGCCGCTGGGCGTCTGTCAACCGGAATGCGTAGGAAGAACCCGTCTTCGGCACATCTGTGTAAGGAATATCATCCTTCTCTCCATCCAAAGAAATACAAGCCTGCAGGGTTTCAACAGCCTCTCCCGCCGGATTAGAATAGATGATGACCGGACTATCCTCATCGGAGAAATTGGGCGCGTCCGTTAGTCTGGCAGCCCGGGGAATGGTGTCTAATGTCCAGCTGCCGCTTCTGGTCTCCGATACGCCGGTATAGATCATGGTGGTGATGCTGCATTCCATAGTTTTCGCGCCATCCTGCTGATGGGGAATAACCACCGAGCCGCTGACGCTGCCTTTTCCGGCCGGGAATACATACTCATTGTAGTAAACCTTTGGTACATCGTATACCACCTGGCCGCCAATGGTGACCGTGGTTGGGCCGGTGGTATAGTAGTTTGCGCTGCCGCCTAAGACGGATAAAGTCCATTTGATCACGGAAGCATTTGCCGCCACATCCTGCTGCTGCGTGCAGTCAAGGCGCATATAGCGCCCCTGATAGCTCTGCGAGTTCAGTGTAAACTGATTTGCCATACGTTAACCTCCTACCCAGAAGCAACCTGCCCGGTTGTCTCCGTAATTTTCAAAGCGGCTCTTCCCTCCCAGAAACAGATAGGTGGACGCATGCAGATTCACCGCATCCACCCCCTGGTTGTTGGCGGTAAGGACACCGTGGCCGTCTTTGTACACTGTCATACCGTCCTCAGTAATCTGGGTCTTCATCGCTTGACCGCTTTTCTCCACGGTAAATCCGTTTTCGTCAAAGATGTATCCTGTGGAGGTGGTCACCCGGGAGACGCCGTTGGTTTTGATTCCATCCACCTGGTTTTCTACCTCCACGGACTTCTCAAACGTCATGGAAACATTCTTTGCCATCACTTCCAGCTGGGAGGTCACTGTGTTTTGCAGGGAATTATTCGCCGCCTGCACCTCTGTTTTGGTGGCCCGCAAGGTGATGGCTTCGGTGTTTTGGCTGATTTGCGTCTCCGCAGTCGTCAGTCGCGCCTCAACACCGCGGCTTGTCACCTTCAATCCCTCCATACCCATCTCCAGTTCCAAAACCTTGCCGTCCACGCCCTTGATCTTTGCCTCGTTTATTGCTGTAGCGCAGTCCCTGCGAGGACTGCCGGTACACTCTAATGTTTCCGTCAGACCGGATCTGGTCTTTGTCATCACATAGGCGGAAAAGTTTCGTCCATTCCGATCCGTCACAGAGACGATGTCACCGGCATTGATCCCATTACCGGCCGGGATCGACACTTTGCAGGGTGTATATGTGACATTCTGCAAAGTTTCATACAGTACCTTGGCCACAGCCTGCAGCGCCTCCTGGGAATCCGATGCCAGCAGCCGGTTTCCCGATATGATGTATCCGTTGCTGCCCTCACCATAAACCACTCCCACATCTGACTCCGTCTGTCGGATCTGTACCTTATCCACAAGCGCCACCGCATAATCCTCAAACGCCACGGTATTAAAACGATGCGCTCCCGCAGGAGTCAGCGTAATCTCTTTCGGAGTATACCAAGCCAGCTCGATTTTGCCATCCAGCGTGGCTCTGCAAAACCGCCCGCAAGCCTGCCCCACCCATTGCATCAGCTGCCGGCCGGTGATGCCCTTTGCCATAAACTCCCTCACCTGCCAGTTGCCGTTGGGAAGTGTCTCGTTGACCAGCTCTAAGCCGCAGGCCGCACATACCGCCTGGGCGAATGCCATCAGAGAATAGGGCCAACCATCAAGCTCTTCCAGCCACTGGGTCAGATCCCTGTCCAGCCAGCTAACCCGGTCGTAAGCTCTGATCTTGCACCGATTCGCGCTGGGGCGTGTGGGTTCTTCCAGGGTAAACAGGCCTACCTTTTTGCGGACTCCGCCTGCGCCCTCCTGATACAGAATCACTTCCGCTCCTGCAGGCAACGTCAGTCCACCTGTGGGGGTAAATACGGTAGCCTCCAGCATATTGGCGCAGGCAGATCCTAAAGTCAGCTCTGTTCCGGCATTCACCCGCTGTGTCAGTATCACACTTTGCAGCGCATTGACCGTTCCCGCTCCGGAGCCAAGCTCCGTGCCGTCGGGAAGTACTATGATATGCTTCACTGCCATAGCACCTCCTAGCACTCAATGATGCTGAACTGGTAGTTCCGATATTGTCCGGTGGCAGCGCTATGCCATAAAATAGCGTGCTTGCTCCGGTACGCCTCGGTAGTCACCGGTTGATCGGCTCCGCCGTCCGCTGGCCGGGCAAACTGGAATGTGCCCTTACCGGCAAAAAGCGCCTCCATATAGGCATACTCCTCTTTGGTCAGGTACGCATAGGAGAAGTTCCATTTTCCCACCCCGTGGCGCACCACAAACCGGTGCATATAAGCGCTTTCATCTCTGCCGGAATCCGCCGCGTCAATATCCTCCATGGATATCTCCAGATCCTCATCGGGGACAAGCATAGGCTTGCCGTCGATCAAAAACAGATTTGTCGTCTTTCTCATACCACACCTCCGTTCACAACCGCCATTTTTCGCTGATACCGGGCCATTGCCGAGCCGATCACATCGTCGCCGATCTGAATGCCCAGCACCGCCTGCAGGATCTCCCGCTGGACCTCCACAGAGGTCTCAAAACCTGCAAGTATAGCATTGGTTTGGTCCCCCATCACCAGTGCCACTGCCTCCTGAATGGTAGCCAGCGGCGCCTCCACATTGGTGCCGTGGCGCTGGTCGCCCACCACCGCCATAAAGGGTTTGTTGGCGGGCAGTACTGCGCCCTGGGCAAGATAAGGAATCCGGGGTGCAGTGACGGATTTCAGATTGAACCCGATCTGCTTTCCGCCGAATCCTGGGACCCATCCGGGCATGGTGAACTGAATCTTGTTCACCGCTGCGATCATCCCATTTACCGCCGAAACCACGCCTGCGATCAGGCTGTTAAGGAAGCCGATCACGCCGTTGACCATACTCTTAAAGCCGTTGCTGAGGGGTGTGAGTACATTTTTCTGGCACCAGCCTGCCACACCGGACCACACGGACTGTACCGTTGTCCATACAGAGGAAGCGGTGCTTTTCACCTTTTCCCAGTTGCTGATGAGCAGCGTAATCACACCAATGAGGGCCGTAATGCCTCCTGCTACCATGGAGATAGGACTTCCCAGCAGCTCCGTAGCGCCGCCGAATCCCTTTGCCCGGCCAATGGCCGTTTCGCCCAAAACATTAAAGTCCTTTACCGCACTGTTGACCAGCGCGATGGCTGCCGCGCCCAGGGTGATCTTCTGTACCAACCCCTGATTGTTGGCAACCCACTGACTGATCCCCTCCAGCCGCTCCTTCAGCCAGCCGAGGGCAGCAATAACTTGCTCGCCGGTCCACTGCCCTAAAGGCTGCAGGAACTTCTCCCGCAACCAGTTTGCCATCGGCTGCAACGCTGCCACTACACCATGGAACACCTTCAGCGCCGCACTGAGCACATCAAGAAACACCGGCAGCGCATCTTCAATGGTCCACTTGGCCAGGGGTACCAGCAAATTAACCCACGCCCATTCCAGACCTGCGAACACATCCCGGCCAATGGTGAAAATCGCCCCTCGCAGTCTACGAAAGGCCTCCGCTGCCGGTGTAAAATCGATTTCCTTTAAAGGCGCAACAATGGCCAGGATTCTGTCTACCAGCGCCTGCAGCTGGGGGGTGAGCTTTTTCATATCCCCGTAGGAAACGCTCTCCAGTACCCCATCGCTGCCGCTCAGCCGGTTGATCTCATCAAAGCCCATCAGCGTCCGTTTCAGCCGTCCCGTAGACTTGGTTAGTTTTTCCTGCTGCTTTTTTGCATCCTCGGCAGAAACGCTGTACCCAAACAGGGCGGCAATTACCGCGCCGACCGTCTTTACCAAGCGTGTCGCTGCCCATACGGCCTTGTTCACCACTGGGATAAACGCCGCACCAAGGGGCGCCACCGCGTCGCTGATGGCCGCCTTCAGTTTGCCAAAACTCAGCCGCAGCACCAGCAGTTCCTTGTCCAGATCCTTCACCGCCGCGGCCACATCCGCCACATTCATTTCCACATGAATTACTTGTTCACTGTTTGCCATCCTTTCACCTACCTAAAAATGAATCCCCCGTCGTTGCGGAGGGCAATTTTTCTCCTGACAGCAATCTCTCCAGCGCTTCCTGTTCTTCCTTTTCCCGACGGCTATACCGGACCTTCAGATCTACCTCGCCCTTGTGCTCCCGGTAGTATTCTTTCTCATAGGGCTCCAGCTTTTTGCCCTTTCGCAGCTTCTCCCGGATACCTATGAGGGCAGAAAGGCGCCCCTCCCCGATGCCATGAAACCACCCCAGGAAGGTCCACCAGTGCACAAAGGGCAGGCTTCTGATCTCCTGCCCAGCCACCTTGTTCACCTCCGCCACAATGGCTGCGCCGTCCTGCTCCCAGTCCAGCAATTTCGGGCCGGGTTTTTCCGGCTCTTTGCTCCCGCCCCGAAGAAAGTCCGCAAGAAACTCCATTGCTTCCTGTAAATGGCGCTGAGGGATCTGCTCCTCGTAAAATAGCGCCACCGCAATCCGCCACTTGAGAGATTCCGGCAGGTCCGGGTCTTCAAAGTAGGAGAATATCTCCAGCACATCCCGGTAGTCCGAGTGGAGCTTATAGACTTTTCCGCCAAACACCGCCTCCACAGGCAGCTGCCACGGCGTCATTACGCCTCACCCCGGCGGGCCTTTGCCTTACTCACGGCCTTGGCCACCTTTTCCGCGGCGCAGCGTTCCGCGCCGGCCACCAGTACCGGTTGCAGGGCATCCAGCAGATTTGCCACCACCCGTTTTCCGTTCTGTGCCACCGCCAGCAGATTCACGCCCCCCAGAATCTTGTCAAAATCATTCTCCTGGCCGAACACCCAGCTGAGGATCTGCTTCATTTCCTTGTCTGCTTTGTTCAGTAGCCTGACCACCCCGGCGCCATCTCCCTGGGGGATTGCCTTTGCTTCCTCGGTAAGCGCATTTTCCACCGCCTGCAGCTTGTCAGCTGCCTCCAAAAAACGGGCATAGACGTTGGGGTCGCTGGGGTTGAACCGCAGCACGCCGGCTCCATTGATCCGGTAAGACTCCATACCGCTGTCAAATGTAATTCTTTCCATATAAAGACCCTTTCTTTTTCAAAGGGGAGGGCCGCCGCCCTCCCCCGCTTTATCAGGCGTTTGCCACAAACGCCTTACTGTTTACATCAAAAGTACCCTTGACCTTGTTTCCGGTAAAGTGCAGGGTGAAGGGAATCTGATAGCCGGTGGTGTCACCGCCGTAGCTGGTCACCTCGATGTATGCCTCTTCCTTGATGGCGGGGTAGGTATTACCCTGGGTGGCCTCCCAAAGCTTGACCTCCACTACATCGGTCTTCAGGTCATCCAACAGCAAACCGTTATCGATAATCTCCTGCAGACGGGTAAACAGTGCAGAACCCTCCTCTGCGTAGAAAGGTTCCACGCTGGCCGTCTTCTCATAGCCGGAGATCAGAATGGAACTCTCACCCAAAATGTTCTTTTTGGTGTCCACCTGGGCGGACAGTTCGGGGCTGAACTCTTCCAGGTCCTTACCCAGCCGCTCATAAACCGCAGTATTGCTCTTTGCGGCGTTGATAAAATGCGCCAGATACTTTCTTTCAATTTTTGCCATAATTATTTCACCTCATATACTTTCATAAAATCTGCCATCAGCGTGACAATGTATGTACCCGTACCCACAGGGGAAACGGCTTTCAGAGAACCGCCCCGGACTTGCATCCGTTCCTGCTGAGGCACATCTCCAAAATGCGGAGCAAGGCCGCCGGCGCTTTGCTGTTGTACCCAAATCTGAAAATCCAGCAACCATTGGGCATTGGCCGTGCCGTCGCAGCCGCCGGCCACCTGCCGGCGCAAGTCAAAGGAATACCGGCACTCTACCTGCAAATTGCCCAACACATCCTCCCGGCGGCTGAGCTCCTCCACACCGGTGGGAAACAGCCCGGTGTTCCCTGGTATGTCCTCCGCAAAGTCCACCTGGATCGTGTCCTCCCATGCAGGATAGGTCTGCAGCCAGACCTTCAATTTTTCTAACTGTGTCATATAGTACCCTACTTTCTTCCGGCCTCCGTATGGCAGATTTCACCCTGCCAGCAGTAAGCCTTCGCGTACTCTGCCTGACCCAGACCGGGGATCCGCGCCGGCAGGAAGGAATCCCATTCCTCCGGTGCAATTTCCGGCCCCACGCCGTCAAAAATCCGGTCGCCGGCAAATACCTTCTGCTCCCCCGGCTGCACCAACAGGAACTTTCGCTCCCGCCATTGGCCCAAAGCATTGACAGAGGCAACCTCCTCCCACTGCAAAAAGCAGTTGGGGATCTCCAGCCGGAAGATCCCTTCCCGGGTCTTTCTGTATACCGTCACCGTCTGGCAACACATGGTATAGTCAATCACGCCTCCACCCCCCGGTAGATATCCAGGTAGATGGCCGCCTTCTCAAACAGTTCCCGGTTCAGATTGGGTCTTTCCGTATTGTAATGAACGGATACGCCCCCCACATTGGCAGAAGCGACCCTATTATTGCGATTGTGCCATAGGGTCTCTGCCATAGCGCATACTGCCAAGTTCTCAGCGGCCGCGCCGGAAGATTCCACCCGGTAGATTCCCTTAAATCTGTCCAGGTACCGCTGCGCCTGAGCCGCCATGCCGGAAAATGCGCTTTCCGGAATGGCGCTGCCCAGGTATTGGTTTACATAATATTCATAGTCCACCATAGGCAGCGCCCCCGTGATCAGGCATTTGCGATGGCGATGTCCTTCAGGACAGCAGCCTTCAGGGTGTTCTTCAGAACCACACCTGCCACCAGTTCCACCTCGCCGGTCTTCACAGCGCCGGGAGCGTTCAAGTCGGGCAGGTAGGACTGGACCACACCGCCACCCATAGGAGAGATGCCGTGGAAGCCATCCAGGCCCAGGGTGACCGCATAGATGGCAGTCTTACCGTTGGCGTCGGTTGCCACCACATCTTCAATCGAAGTACCGTTGTAGTACTGACCCATATCCACCATAGGCACGCCAGCGTAGGTCTCCACTGTGCGGCCGAAATCGTCCTGGGAACGCTCATAGTAGCCTGCGCGGCGAGCGATGGAGCGCAGTTTTACCAACATAGCGCGGTTCATCAGCAGCATAGAGGGAGTGCCGTCGAGAGTGCTGATAAAGCTGTCCATCTCGTCCAGGAATGCATTATAGTTGGCATCCAGTTCCTCAGAGGTAGTCAGACTGACCTTGCTAGTGATCTCATTGGCAGTGCCGGCAAGCATCTTCTTCAGACCGTCGAAAGTGCCATTCACATAGCCTTCGCCGTCCGCGTCACCGGAACCGTTGATCACCAGGTTGTGGAAATAGTTGGCGGTTGCCTTGATCTTCTGCTCTGCCTGGAACGCCATTTCATTGGCCGCGCCGGCAGTATTCTGGATCACGCGGTCCATCTGGAATGCGCCGCCCATGATGATGGCATTGGCGGTCTTCTTCTCCTTCTTAGCCTCGCCGGGGGTGTACTCGTCACCGATGGTACGCACTGCGGCGGTGGAGGGGGACTTCAGCTGAATGTAGCCGTAGGTCAGGGTGCTGCCACCGGTGCCGGGAGAGATGACATTGTCGAATACCATCTGATCCAGCAGCAGGGAGCTGCGGCGGAACATATCAACGATCTGCTGATCTACCTTGTCGGCCATACCGACCTTTGCTTCTGCGAGTGTAATAGCCATAATTTTTACTTCCTTTCAAACTTTTCTAATAATGCTCCTGCCAGTGTGGCAGGGCCTCTGGTTTCCTCCGGTGCGATAGCGCCGGTGCCCCTTGCGTAGGGGGGCGGGGTCTCCGTCTGGAACAGATAGCCGCAATCTCGTTTTAGATCTTGCAGCGCCTCCTCCATGGCGGCCGTCTGATTTTCGCTGGCCATAAGGCTTTCCATATCCAAAAGCGCTGTGATTGCCTTGGCGTTGCGGCCCTTGGCCGCGAGGATCGCCTTTTCCAGGTTGTGGCCAAACACCAGCTTATTAACTTCCTGCCGGTGGGCATCTACCGCCTGGTTGTACTTCTCCTCCCAGCCGGTTGCATCTTCTGCAACCTTTGCCGCCGCCTCCGCCTGAGCAAGCCGCTCTTTCAGCGCCTCATAGTCGGAATAGTGGGCCTTCACATTCTGAATGTCCCGTCCGTTTTCCGCCATGATGGCATCGATCACCTCTTTGGTAAGGGGCATATCCCCCACCGTAAGTCCTTGCAAAAAATCCCTTTTCATTGTTTCTCCTTTCCCATTACGCTTTTTACGGGGTCGCATCCCGAATGTCCGGCTTTTTAATGCCAGCCGCGGCATGGTATGAAAAAAGCGGCCCTCCGGCCGCCTCTGTCATCTTAATTAGGCATTAGCTTCTGTCTCACGATCTCGGTGTCCTCATCTGCCAGTCCGAACCGCCAGGCCAGCGCCACCTCTGGCTTGAGGATACCCTCCTGGACCATCTGCATATAATCAGCCCAAGTCTTCTCCTGGTCGTAGAGGGTGCCATTTCCCCAGTCGAAGCATATCTGCCCCGGCTCTCTTTCGGAGATACCATAAAGCTCTGCCAACACTTTGCACAGCTCCAAGGTCTTCTCCGCCGTCTCCTGCCACATTCTCTGGAAATCAATAACTGTCAGGGAAAACTCCGCCGCGCTGGCGGTAATTTCCGTAGCGGTCCTATCTTCCATATTGGAATCGGACAGCATCCCTCGCTTCAAACCAATGATACTCTCCACATTCCGCAGATACTCCTGTTTTCTGGCAAGGAAGGACTGCTCCCGTAGCTGGGGTGAGAACACCGTCAACCCTACATGCTCCGGATCTTCGTCCAGTCCCACAAACAGATGGGCCTGCAGACCCATATCCTTGTCCAGCAGGTCCTTGGATGCAATAATCCGGCTCTCTCCCCGGCTGAACTCTCCGTTCATCTGAGCCTCATTCCGGTCTATGTTGCGAATCAGGCCTTCCGCTGCAGCGTAGACTGCCACACCATCGGCAGAACCGTCCACGCAGTTAAAAATAGGCAGTTTCATTTCCGCCAGGCCCACCGAACCCACTGGCTTTTGAAAGCAGTAGCTCTCCGCCAGGGCGCTGTAAACTGGTACATTTTTCAAGGGGACTTCCCCGCCCAGGTTTTGGGCATCCCTGCTGCGGAACAACCGGTTGTGGATGGTAAGGTACCCCTCCGCGTCAACCGTTCTCCGCTCCAGCAGCGTATAATAATAGTTGCCCTCCACGCTTCTGCCCACGAGGCCCACATCGGTAGGTCTGCCATTTCCGTCCCTGCCAAATATCAAAATCTGATTTCTGGGCACCAGGGTAAAGGAAAAACCTGCTCCCACAGGGCAGGGTTTGATGTAGCAGGCGCCGCCGACCAATGCCAGCTGCAGGGCAAGGCGTTTCTTTTCATTCAGTTCCGCCATCAGTTTCTGACCAAAGGGCGTACCACCCGAAACCTTGTACTCGCCGAACACCGCCTTCACCAGTTTGTTCACCACCGTGTAGGGGATGCGCTGACAGGCGTCTGCTGTCTCCGTTGCGGAGGCATCATAGTACATACTGAACCATCGCTCAATGGCCCGCCGCATAGCTGTGCCGGTCTTGTCCCAGGCGCCGAAGGCCTGCTCATAATTGTAAATACTCATGCCTGCCCTCCGTGATTTACGATGTTGATGCGTTTGTTGGCCCGCAAACCGACCTTTACGCCGTCAATGTACGATTCCAGCTCCCGCACCTTTTGCTGCAGTTCTTCATTCTCCCGTTCCAGGCGTCTGTTGTCCCACAACAGTGTTTCCTTAGCCCACATGGGGAGAAACCGATCCTGAAGCCACTTTTTCATCCAACTCTCCTCCGATCTTTTTTCGTATTTCCTGATCTCTGCGCAAAACCGTGGCGCAGAAATAGCGGATGTCATCCATCGCGTGGTCGTGCTCCTTGATCACCCGATCGGCTCCGCCATCTTCCTCCCACCGATAGAGGGAGAACTCCCGAATGGTGTCCTTGCAGTCGGGGGCAAATTGCAGCACACCCTTTTGAAGCAGTCCCGCCACCAGGTGGATTCCGGACAACACATCGTTTTTGGCTTTACGCACAGAGAATACTCCATGGGCGCGGATGGTGGCAATCAAAGATGCCGCCGATGGGTCTACCACCACCTGCTCCACAGGCAGTCCCCCCGCCAGTTCCACTAACGCCTTGTGATACTCCTCATCGGTGTGCATTTTCCCACTGTCCCGACCGCTGTGATAGTACTCCCGCAGCCGTACCGCCCGGCCGTTCTCCACGCACCAAAGGCCTGCCGAGAAAGGATTGCGTGTGCCGTAGTCCACAGAAATGTAGTACCGCCCACCGGTGGGAAGGTCCTGGGTGATATGCTTTTCCGGCTGAAAATCGTACACCAAGCCCTCCGCCATACACCACTGTCCCAGGATGTACCGACGGTAAAACACGCCCGTGTACAGAGCCTCATACCGCTGCCGTACCGCTGGATCTAACCCCGGATTGTCTGACATGGTAAAGTGCAAATGGAGGATCTTTTTCTCCCTTGCCTTTTGGATCCACTCCTTATACAGCCAGTGTTCCGGTCCTTCGGGATTGCAGTTAAACCACAGTTTCGACCCCGCCACTGAGCATCGAGCGCAGGCCTGCTCTACAAAAGAGCGGGGCATCAGTGCCGCCTCATCCAGCAGCACCCCCGCCAGGGTGACGCCCTGGATCAGCTTGTAAGCGCTCTCATCCTGCCCGCCGAAGAGATAGTAGGTATTTTTCTTTCCGTCCAGACCTGTCACCGTGAGCTTGTTCTCGCTGCGGTTCTCCCGCACCTCCAGCACATCTCCCAGCCACGCCGAAAGATTGTAAAGAATATTCCGGCGCAGGGCGCCGATGGTCCTGCCGCACAGGCCGAAGCAGCACCCGTCAAAGGCCGCCATACTCCATAGGAAAAAACCTGTCACCATACTTAAGGTCTTTCCCGACCGGATTGCCCCATCGCAGATCAGGCCCTCGTAGCCACTCAGACCCGGCCGGTTCCACCATGTCATGGCCAGCATCTGCCGCTTACTGAAGCTCTGAAAGGTCACGGGTGTCCACCTCCTGTTGTGTTGCCTGAATAATTGCCTCCAGTAGATTGTTTTCCTTCACTTCTTCTTTGTTCTCTTTCCCCTCGAACAGACCCAAGTGCTTCCCCAGTAGTTCCAGCGCCTTCATTTTGTCGTAGAACTTCACCTTCAGGCCCGTGCTGGTCTTCTCGATAGAGGCAACCGCCGCCCTGTCAAGAGGCTTCAGATCCTCCCGCAGATAGACCTGCCCGTTTTCGATCACCAAGCACTCCGGCGCTCTTGCAAAGGCGATAGCCGCCAATTCCTCCAGCACCCGTTGGGGAGAGATTTTCCGATTTGCCATAATCTCCCCAGCATCTCCTCCTTTCAACAAAGAAGCGGAGCAAAGGATGCTTGCGCCATCCGTTGCTCCGCTGTCATTCATTTGTCTACCATCGGCAATAGCATAATATCATAAAAAAATGAAAAAGTCTTCCCGTTTTTTTCCCACCTTATAAAACCTTTTGAAGCGGAAAAGCCACGGCGGTTGCGTCATACCACCGGCATGACGCTAAGAGCGCCTTTCGAATCCGCCCTCAATACAAAAAGTCCAACACCGGATGGTGTTGGACTTTTTGTGGCAAGCTTGGCTGAAATGAATCTCCGAAAATAGATTTAGGTGTAAATCAGAATAAATAGTTTAGAAAGCATACTGATTTCAAAGAGTTTAAAAACGTTCAGAAACTAAAACAGAGGTTGGTTGAAATGACTCTCTTTGGATCTTTGAACCTATATGGATTTTTTCTTTGTAAGGAAAAACATTTTTACACGCTCTCCGAAAAGATCGGGTCGGTGAATAATGAAAATGCAAATGGTAAAGCAAGAAATACATGAAAGAAGCATTATTGGCAAAAGAATAGACGCTATTTTCTGACTGTTATGATAGGCTTCTTTCTTTGTCATGAGAAGATTGCCTTCTGCATCGGAAAAACTGTAAATTTCATAACTTGATGCGTTAGGTGATACCAACAAGAAATAGGTATTCCCATTGCAGAAATCTTCCGGTGAATATTGCTTTTTATATCCATCAAAAAAGCTAAGTTTAAACGGAAAATCGTATTCGTCCGAAATCAACAGCAGATCATACGAGAAGCTTCGTGTGTGTTGCTTGCGTTCGAATGAATCAAATGTGCAGGAGATTTGTATCAGGTTATCGGGCTGGGATGAGCTATGAAAGATCGGAGAAGTTACGATTAACAGAGCAACCCAAAGAAGGATCATGATAGTAAAAAAGATTGTGGCAGGCTTCTTATTCGTTGGTAGTTTATAATCCTTGTGTTCCATAACATCGCCTCACAAAAAAGGATAACTCTATTATAGAAGTGAAATGTTGGATTTGCAATACCTCTTCACCATTCACTATTACTTATTACTTCCCAAAATCGCCTGTTGGATTTAGGAAAGAGTGAATAGGTAATAGGGAAGAAGTAAAAAACGCCAATCTTCTGTCGAAGATCGGCGATTTTGGGTGGGGGATGGTGGATTCGATTTGCATTTTCTTTCGCTTAGGCGAAAGAAAATAGAAGTATCGACCAGTGTTTGCACTGGTCGAAGCAACTGTCCACCGGACAGTTGCATTTAGATGGGTTCGAATCTCACCATCCATCACCCACCAAACCAAAAAACCCAGTCCGTTAGGACTGGGTTTTGGTTTGGCATGTGTGGTCTAAATGAATGCAGGAAAATTGAAAACACAAAATGTTTTGCGAAAAAGTTTTGAGATTCGGATAAAATACAAAGTATTTCGGATTTTCAGAAGTGAAAGTGCGTATGGTCTAAATGTATCGGCAAAGAAATATATCGCAGCCTTAGACTTCCTTGAACGAAATCATGGTTGAGTGTTTTCAGCGCTGCTCGGTGTATTTGGTATAGCAGGACGCTGAATGTTCCCAATTTTATGAAGCTTAATGTATGTACTAAATAGCTCGCTATACCAAACATCAACTATTTCGTAATGGTCCGGATGATTGATTCCACTTTTTAAATCCGGCTTTATCCGTTCTAAAATAGCTCTTTCTTTAGCATTTTTATTGTCTATCAAGGATAGTCCTACAAGTGTTGACAGCAATGGGTCTATACCCATTTTCTTAGAATCAACAACCAAAAAGAATTTTTGTTTCAATCTATCATTAGTACTAGGGAAGCTTTGGCTGTATAACAAGGTTAGTGTGTCGTCGCTATCATTAATTTTTCCAATAACGTTGCTAATCAACTTTTGGAGTTTCCGTTCATGTGTTGTTGGATCTCCTGACTTGAATTCAATCAACACGGCGTATCCATCATTAAAACTTAATGAATCTGCGGATTGTGCATGTTCTTCGCGTACCCACTCGGTAAATCTGTCAAAGTCAATGGTAAGAGTTTGGTCGTTAACCAAATTGTCTTTCCCTTCATTGTACCTAGAGCACCACTCGAATGACTTAATTATATCTTTTAAGTTTGAGTGGCTATCGAATAGATGCTGAATAAATATCTCTATCTTTGCATCCATCATTTTATTCCTCAGTAGTTAATGCATCAAGCTGCAGATTCATTTCAACTAACGGAAGTGATAAATGAGAGTATCCCTCGCCAATGCTATCATCAATACATCTGATTTGAGAGTAGTGACTGTCGGCAATTTTTTCAGCGAGATAAAAGTGGGAATCAGGGGCAATTCCGGCTTTTCTTGCATGAACATTAAGTGCAAGCATCAAATTAGGACTGTGGGTAGTAAGCAGAACCTTTAGTTTGATATCTTTAATAAGAATAACGAGGATTTCTGCGAACTTGTTGATCCACTCTGGGTGTAAATGAGATTCGGGTTCATCTAAAACAAGCACAGTTGCATCATCCAGCAACCCATTCCGAAGCAGTTTTTTTATGATGAAGAACATCTTGGAGCCGGTTGCTAGATTCTTGACAGATAACCTCGCTCCATCTTCAACATAAAAAACGCCATCAGATGTTTTCGCGAACTCACCGGGAACAATCATATTAATTTTCTCAAAGACATCGCCATACTTCTTTTGAATTTCAAGGTCGCTAAAAAAGTTTTTCTTTTCTCCCTGCATTAACAATCGGATTAATACATCATCATGGGATTCGATATCTTCGCTTGTAATCAGAGATTTATGGTGATCTTCTTCAGAAATTCTAATATAGGGATAATCGTCTAAATTTTCATAATCGTCCAACTGGTCAATTACGAATGGATTATCAATAAAGATACACTTTTCATACGGGTACAGGAAAGTACTATCTTTAGTGAACTCAACTAGATTTTTACTTCTTACTTTAGAAGATACAATAACATTTCCTTGATCAGAGAGTGTGATGTGTGCAATAGATGCACGAGCCCGTACGGGTCGTATTTGCTTGTTGAATTCGTGATTTAAGAACGCAGCAGTTCGATCTTTAAGGAATCTATAAAATGCTTCTTTATCACTAATTAGATCAATTGTGCTTTCACAAATAAGCAAGGCACGTTTTTTCCATTCATCGAAACTGTCAGATACCGTATTAATAAAACTGCTTGGAGCAATGCTCATCTCTTTCTCGTCCAAGAAGAAATACTCCTTGTATACTTCGAGAGAGAGGTCTGCAACAAAATATCGAGTTGCCATCAAAAACTCTACAAGTTCATTGATGTCAAATCTGACAAATCTATGCATTGTCAATGCTAAAATAAGATCGTAGTGTTCGCCTACAGTTTTACGATCAGGACGACGCATTTGGAGTGCTCGACGAAGACGCAATGTGTTTTCAACAGAACGTAACTGGCCGCAGATATAGCTACGACGAGATTCTTCAAACGCCTCAACAGGGTTGCTTCCGGCAGCAATCAAAGAATATACTACTTTTCCAACAGTGGTTTTGCCAGAACTATTCTTACCGGTAATAACAGTCAATCCGTCTAGCTTCACTTGGGATTCCCTAATGATGCCAACGTTATGTAATGATAATTCCATACCACCACTCCTTTCACTATTTGTGAAATGTACTGCCATTATTATACCCGAAAAGTTGCAAAAGTAAAGTCACTATATCTGCAGTTTGAAGATTAATCGCAAAAATGAGGATAATTATCAGTAACTTTTTGCGCGTAAATAAGCAACTAAAGGTAACAACAATGAAAAATCCGACAGAGAATTAATTCAAACCTATTCTATGAACGAATATAAATTGCACATGATAATGCATCTGTAAGCAACTCCCTTAGATGTAGTGACTAGTCGAAAAATTGACAAATTCACTATAATATACAGCGGCTTTAGGTCAAATATCATTTAGGGAGGTTGCATTATGCAACAAAAGAACACAGGCATTCAGATGAAAGATCAGCTGCTTCAGCGGAAGATTAATGGCGAAAGCGTTGCTTCAATCGCAGCGGACACTGGTATTCCTAGGAGTACAATTTATTCTTGGATTGCGGCGGCTCGGGAAGTAAGGGAGGAAGAGGCTCGGAAGAAGGGGGAGATAATAGCGGCAGACCCGCGAACCTATTTCAAGCAAAAAGAACATATTGATAAGTTGGAGGGAATGCTTGAAGTTCTCAAAGCGGTATTTGATGTGACAGAAATGCCCCTGGAAAAGAGGCTTAAGGTACTTGAGGACTTCTATCACCAAGGTAAATATAGCGTGCGTCTTTTGTGTGAAGCACTGGAGGTTCCGCGGGGAACATTTTATAACTACATAAACCGGGGACTAAAAGGAAACACACAGGCCGCAAAACGGCGTGAGGTGATGAAAGCCAAAATTCGGGACATCTATTATGACAGCAACCAGATATATGGAGCTGCGAAGATTCAGACAATCCTAAAAGATCAAGGTGAACGGGTCACAGTAGAGTTTGTTCGGGAATTGATGCGCGAAATGGATTTACAGAGTATTCGTATTGGTTCCAAGAAACGTCATTATGATGAGACCCGAAAATGCCGGAACATAGTAAAGAGAAATTTCACCGCAGAACGACCAAATCAGATATGGGTGAGTGATGTAACCTACTATCGCTTTGATGAGATGCAGTACTTTATTTGCGTCATAATGGACCTGTACGCCAGACGGGTGATCGCATACAAGGTGGGGTACAGCAATAATACGCATCTGGTTAAAGAAACATTCAGAATGGCATATGAATCTCGAAAGCCAGAACCGTGGCTGATCTTCCATACGGATCAGGGAGGCAACTATCGGTCGAGAGCTTTCAGCGATTATCTGAAGGTTCGAGAGGTTGATCAATCTTTCTCCAAACCTGGTGTTCCATATGATAACTCCGTAATGGAGACTTTCTTCGCTTCGATGAAACGAGAAGAACTGTATAGATACAAATACCGCTCCGAACGTGAGTTCAGAGCGGCGGTGGACAGATATATTGATTTCTATAATACACAGAGACCTCATAAGACGCTACATTACAAAACACCCCAAGCTAAAGAAGAAGCTTATGCGAAAACACATAAAACAGAAGCTAGCGATGGTGCAGAATAATTGAAAAATGCAAGGCGCTTATATAATTAGGATGAAGTCTGGACAAATTTCAAAGTGAAGTGAAAATATGCAAGAGCGGCAATAACTTTGCACAATTTGCTTATTAGACAAGGGTGTTCGAATCGCACATTTTTCGGAGTTTCTGCACAGGTTTTTCGGAGTTTGGAAACCGATGTCCAACTGAACAAGAAAAGTGCGGCTTGAAAAAGCCGCCATTTGCAATGCAAAAACAAAAACAACCATAGTCGTCCAACACTTGGGTGTTCGAATTACTATGGTTGTTTCAGTTGGTGGGGGAGGACGGATTCGAACCATCGAAGCGATACGCAGCAGATTTACAGTCTGTCCCCTTTGGCCACTCGGGAACTCCCCCATATTCTATTATTCTCTACCGTCTGCTTGGAGCCGGTAGACGGACTCGAACCCCCGACCTGCTGATTACAAATCAGCTGCTCTACCAACTGAGCTATACCGGCGGCTCAAACAGAACACGCTTATTATATCCACCTACCCCCCGTTTGTCAAGCATTTTTCCCTACTTTAATAAAGAAAATCGGCGCATTTATTAAATCTTCGTAAAGGTTTGTTGGATATGGTTGTTTTTCCTTTCGCAATATGCTACACTTAGTACGAT
>JAZKZN010000048.1:0-83349 GCA_045612705.1 Faecousia sp.
CTGCGGTTCCACCCTGGCTCTGATGGACGCCGGTGTTCCCATCCGCCGTCCCGTCGCCGGCATCTCCTGCGGTCTGATCACCGACAACGAGACCGGTGTGTGGAGAACCTTCACCCACATTCAGGGTGTTGAGGACTTCCACGGCGAAATGGACTTCAAGGTTGCAGGTACCTCCGAGGGTATCACCGCTATCCAGATGGACCTGAAGAACAAGGGCCTGACCATGGAGATCATTGCCGATGCCCTGGAGCGCTGCCGCAAGGCCCGTATGGTGATCCTGGACGAGGTTATGATCCCCTGCATCCCCGAGCCTCGCGCTGAGGTCTCTGAGTTTGCTCCCAAGATGCTGAGCCTGAAGATCCCCGTGGACAAGATCCGCGAAGTCATCGGTTCCGGCGGCAAGACCATTCAGAAGATCTGCGCTGACACCGGCGCTAAGGTGGACATCGATGATGACGGCTCCGTCTTCATCTCTGCCGTGGATGCCGCTGCCGCTTACGCTGCCAAGAAGATGGTGGACGACATCTGCTTCGTTCCCGAGGTTGGCAAGCTGTACTACGGCAAGGTCGTCCGCATCCTGCCCATCGGCGCATTCGTGGAGATCGCTCCCGGCCACGACGGCATGGTCCACATCTCCAAGCTGGAGAACCGCCGCGTAGAAAAGGTGGAAGATGTTCTGAACCTGGGCGATATGACTTGGGTTAAGTTCATGGGCTTCGACGAGAAGGGCCGCGCAAACTTCAGCCGTAAGGACGCTCTGAAGGAAATGGGCGAGCAGTAATTCCAAAACAAACACGCTCCGATTCTTTTGAATCGGAGCGTTTCTTTATTTGTTCTGTTCCAGATAGATCAGCAGCACCGCGATATCCGCGGGGCTCACGCCGGAGATCCGGCTGGCCTGGCCCAAGGATACGGGGCGGATCTGCTGGAGTTTCTGCCGCGCCTCCAAACGCAGGCCGGCGATAGTCTCGTAATCCAGATCCGGGGGCAGCAGCCGCGCCTCCTCTTTTTTAAAATCCGCCACCTGCTTTTCCTGGCGCGCCAGGTAGCCGGCGTATTTGATCTGGATCTCCACTTCCTCCGTCACCGCGGCTGGCAATTCAGGCCGATTGGCATCAAAAGGCGCGATATCCCCATAGGTCACCTGTGGGCGGCGGAGAAGATCCGCCAGGCGGGCGGAGTTTTCCACGGGGGTGGACTCCCGGAGGATCAGCATTTCGTTCAGTTCCTGACTTGCCGGCACGCCGCTGCTTTCCAACCGCTGGATCTCACGGGCCACCGCGGCGTATTTCTCCTGCACCTGCTGCAGTCTTTCCGGAGGCACAAGACCCACCGCGGCACCGATGTGGGTCAGCCGTTGGTCGGCGTTGTCCTGCCGGTGCAGCAGACGGTATTCCGACCGGCTGGTCATGATCCGGTAAGGCTCTTCCGTACCCTTGGTCACCAGGTCATCGATCAGCGTACCAATGTAGCTGGTATCCCGGGTGAGGATCAGGGGATCTTTTCCTTGAATCTTCAGCGCAGCATTGATGCCGGCCACCAGACCCTGCACCGCCGCCTCCTCATAACCGGAGGAGCCGTTGAACTGACCGGCGCCGTAAAGGCCGGAAATATGCTTATATTCCAATGTGGGGAGCAGACTGGTGGGATCCACGCACTCGTACTCGATGGCGTAGGCCGGACGCATCATTTCCGCATTTTCCAAACCGGGCACGGTGTGGAGCATCTCCAACTGCACATCCTCCGGCAGGCTGGAGGAGAAACCTTGAATATACATTTCCTCCGTGTCCAGACCGCAGGGCTCGATAAAGAGCTGATGGCGGCTTTTATCCGCAAACCGGACGATCTTCGTCTCGATGCTGGGGCAGTAGCGGGGGCCGACACCGGAGATCGTTCCGTCATACATAGGGCTGCGATGGAGATTCTCCCGGATCACCCGGTGGGTCTCCTCGTTGGTATAGGTCAGATAGCACACCGCCTGGTTGTTCAGCCTGTGGGATGTGCGGAAAGAGAAAGGCTCAGGATCTTCATCGCCGGGCTGGATCTCCATTTTGGAAAAATCGATGCTCCGGCGGTTGACACGGGGTGGCGTACCGGTCTTAAACCGGCGCAGAGGCAATCCCAGCGCCCGCAGATTATCCGCAAGGCCGATAGACGCGTGCATGCCGTCCGGTCCGGCAGACTGAACGCACTCGCCGGTGATCACCGTACTGTCAAGGTATGTGCCGCTGGCGATGATCACCGCTTTTGCTTCATAGATCGCGCCCAGCTGGGTGCGGACGCCGGTGACCGCGCTGTTTTCCGCCAGTATTTCCACGATCTGCGCCTGCTTCAGCTGCAGATTTTCCTGCAGTTCCAGAGCATGTTTCATATATTCCTGGTAGCGGCGGCGATCCCCTTGGGCGCGGAGAGAGTGGACGGCCGGGCCTTTGCCCTTGTTCAGCATCCGGTACTGGATACAGGCGGCATCGGCTGCCAATCCCATCTGTCCGCCCAAAGCGTCCAATTCCCGCACCAAATGGCCCTTTCCGGTGCCGCCGATGGCGGGATTGCAGGGCATATTGCCCACCGCGTCCAGATTGATGGTAAAAAGAATCGTCTTCAGTCCCAATCGGGCAGACGCCAACGCCGCTTCAATACCTGCGTGGCCTGCGCCGATGACGATCACATCTGCGTTTCCTGCGTGGTACATTCCGGGTTCTCCTTTTTCTCCTCGGGAGGCAAGACAAAGGGTCTGCACACCACTTCGCACCGGTTGATGGGGGTGCCCATGGCGTGGAACTTCTCTTCATAGCCGGTCATAATGCCTACGATGCCGTTTTCGTGGAGATGATTGGTAAGGTTATTCACCTGCAGGCCGCAGGCGGCAAACTCCTCCACAGAAAAGGCAAACAAGGGCGCATTGTCCGTTTTGAAATGGATCTCGCCGCCCTCTTTTACCGTGCGGCAGTACTTATCCAAAAAGCCTCTGTGGGTCAGACGGCGCTTGGCGTTCTTTTTTCTGGGCCAAGGATCGGGGAAGTTGATGAACAGCCGGTCCATCTCGCCGGGGGCAAAAATCTCCTCGATGTTGGCAACATCCATATCGATAAAGAACACATTCGTAAGGCCCATACTTTGCGCCTTTTCCATAGCCACCACCATAGCCTCCCGGCAGCGCTCCACGGCAATCAGCAGAACATTGGGATTCGCTTCAGCGGTCTCAGCGGTGAACTTGCCCTTGCCGCAGCCCACTTCCACCCAAAGGGCAGCGCAGTCAGGCTTCATAGAGCGCCATTTCCCTTTAAAATCCTCCGGGCTGCCAATGCGGTAGGCTGCCGTTGCAGCCATACGGCTTTCCAAGTTTTTCATTCTTCTCATTCTCATAGGAAAAACCTCATATTTCCATATTTTCAGATATTAGTATAGCAGAAACAGTTCCCTTCGTCAAATCTCTGTTTGATGGCAGATTTTTCTTGACTGTTGACTGCAGGTATAGTAAAATTGTATATGGAAAAGCTTGATTTTTAAATTGTAATTTGTTTCTTTTTCGGAGGAAAATTATGGATACAATTGGACACTTTTGGGGGCAGATGACCCAAAACCCCCTGCTGTTTCTTGCCGTTGCCCTGACGCTGGGCGTTATTCTGGTCAACGGCTGGACGGACGCGCCCAACGCCATCGCCACCTGCGTGGTCACTCGGTGTATGTCCGCCAGGGCCGCCATCATTATGGCCGCCATCTTCAATTTCCTGGGCGTATACATTATGACTATGCTCAGCCCCAAGGTTGCAGAAACCATCACCAAAATGGTGGACTTTGGCGACGACCCGGAGCGGGCCATTATCGCTCTGAGCGCGGCTATGTTCGCCATCGTCACTTGGGCTACCGCCGCTTTCGTCTTCGGCATTCCTACCAGTGAGAGCCACGCGCTCATCGCCGGCCTGTCCGGCTCCGCCATCGCCCTCAACGGCAGCTTTGCCGGTGTCAACGGCGGCGAGTGGGTGAAAGTCCTTTACGGCATCGTCATTTCCGTCTCCCTGGGCTTCGGCCTTGGCTGGCTGGTGTGCAAGCTGGTGACGATTGCCTTCAAGAATGTGGAGCGGAAGAAGACCGAGCCGGTCTTCAAATACGCCCAGATCGCCGGCGCAGCTTACTCCGCCTTTATGCACGGCGCTCAGGACGGTCAGAAGTTTATGGGCATCATCATCTTCTGCTTCATTATGTCCCAAGGAAATATGAAGATCCCTGAAGGCACTACCCCCGAGACCTGGATTATGATCCTCTGCGCAGGCATCATGTGCCTGGGCACCGCCATCGGCGGCAAAAAGATCATCAAGTCTGTTGGTATGGATATGGTGAAGCTGGAAAAGTATCAAGGTTTCTCTGCCGACCTGTCCGCATCTACCGCGCTGCTGCTTTGCTCCGTCTTGGGTCTGCCTGTTTCTACCACCCACGCAAAGACCACTGCAATTATGGGCGTGGGCGCTGTGAAAAATGTGAAAGCTATCAATTTCGGCGTGGTAAAGGAGATGTGCCTGACCTGGGTGCTGACCTTCCCCGGCTGCGGCTTGATCGGCTTCGTTATGACAAAACTTTTCCTGGCAATTTTCTAATGAAAGAAAGGACAATATATTATGGCTAAATCCGACCGCTTCTATTTTGAGAACTTTACCGCTGCTGCTGAATACTGCAGCCAGGCCGCTGTCTATCTGCAAGAGTGCCTGACCAATTACGACTATGCAAACATCCGGGAAATGCTGGAGAAAATGCACGGCTTTGAGCACGCCGCCGACGGTGTTAAGCACGAAATGAATGCCGCTCTTGCCAAGGCATTCGTCACTCCCCTGGAGAGAGAGGACATGGCCCAGATCAGCGCCAACATCGACGAGGTCGCCGACTGCATCGAGGAAGTGCTGCAGCGCATTTATGTGGACCGCATTCAGGTCATTATGCCCGAGGCCATTACCTTTGCCGGCATGATCGTGGAAAGCTGCGAGCTGATGAAGCAGATGCTGGGCGAGCTGGTGAACTTCAAGAAGCCCAAGAAGCTCCATGAGATGATCATCAATCTGAGCCACAAGGAAGAGGAATGCGACCGGCTGTATCTGGAAGCCACTCTGAAGGCTGCAGATTTTTCCAACGACGTTCTGTCCGTGATCTTCTGGCGCGAGATCTTCGATAAGCTGGAAAAGTGCGCGGATGCCTGCGAGCATGTTGGCGACAGCATCGAGACCATCGTGATGAAGAACAACTGATTCCACATATAGAAAAAGGAGCGTTGCGTTGCAACGCTCCTTTTTTACAATTCCCTTTTCAATGTTTCCAGGAATGCTTCCTCACCCCAGGTGTTGAACTTCATAAAAACACCCTGGCTGCCGCCGGAGGTGACGGCGCAGAGATGAATGTCAGGTCCGGCTTGAAACAGCGTCACATTCATACTCACTCGGTTGCCGCCGGTATAGCTGTAGCGCTCAAATACCCGCACACTGCACCGGCCCGTGGAGGTCCGGTAATCCGCCCTTTCCTCCAGGGAAGCAGATATGCTTCCGTTCATAACCGCACTTTCCACCTTTTTTACCAACCCATCGAAATCGCCACTGAAGGTTCGCTGATATATCGCCATACGCGGCTCCTTTCCATATTCCCCAAAACCGGCAGAGGACTTTCCTCTGCCGGTTTTTCAACAGATTTTCTTAGTTGCCCATCAGAATCTGGGCCAGCTGGGAGTTGGCGTCCAGAATGATCGTCTTCTCTCCGTCACTAAGACTCTGTTTCAAAGCGTCCAGTGCCAGAATAAACTCGTAGAAATCCTTTTTGTCCTGGTTGTCATAGGCTTCCGCCAGCAAACGCATATATTCTGCCTCACCTTCGGCCTCCAGCTTTGCAGCCTCTGCCTGCGCATTGGAAACCAGGATATTCACCTGCTTATCCACATCATTGCGGATAATGGAGGCCTCGTAATTACCATCGGCGGTATACTTGGATCCCATCTGATTCCGCTCGGAGATCATACGGGAGTAGACCGCATTCAGGTTGGACTCCGGCAGGTCAAAACGCTTGATCTTTACATCCAGCACATTGATACCGTAGGTCTGCGCTTTTTCGTTGACAGTGGTGGCAATTCCTTCATAGATCTCGTTCCGCAGACCACCGTCTTCCATGTTGATAATGTCGGCCTGGGCCAGGGTGCCCATGGCATTCTTCAGCGCCGTGTAAGTCTGATCGCCCAGTCGCTGCTCCGCAACGGTGGTGTTGCCCAAGGTCTGGTAGAACTTCAGAGGATCGGAGATCTCCCAAAGAACATAGCAGTCCACGGTCATATTCTGCTTATCCAAAGTAATGACCTCAGAGGGAGGGATATCATAGAGCTGGGCAGCGCCGGAAAAGTACTTCACAGAATGGAGGAAGGGTACCTTAAAATGGAGGCCCGGCTGGTCATTGGTGGCCACGATCTTGGAGAACTCCACCACACAGGCGTACTGATTTTCACGCACGGTATAGAAACTGTTGGCTGCCACGATTACCAGCAGCACCACTACGGCTACAATAATGACAAACTTTTTCATAACAGATCAACCTCCTGTCGCCATCAGAGAATCCAGGGGCAGCAGCATCTGCACATCAGAGCTGCCGGCGGTGTTGATATACAGTTTGACCCCGGGCAGGATCTCGGAAATGGCTTCGTAGTACATCCGGGAACGGGTAATTTCCGGATTTTGGATATATTCGGAATACATAGCCTGGAACATCGCCACCTGCTGGTAGGCCTCATTGATTCGCTTCTGCTTCAGATACTGGGCGTTCTGGATCAGTTTATCCGCCTCGGCCTGTGCCTGGGGCAGCTGGGCATTCTGATAAGCCTTGGCATCGTTGACCACAGTCTCAGCCTGCTGTTTTGCGGTTTCCACGGCCTTAAAAGCCTCGATAACCTCCTGGGTGGGGGGCTCAGAGTCCTGGATCTTCACATCTACCAGGGAAAGGCCGATATTGTACTCATTGAGAATCTCCGTCACCAGATCCTTTACCTGCATCTGAATGCTCTCTTTGCCATCGGTGAGGACTGCGTCCACACTGGAGGAGCCCACCACATTGCGGATTTGGCTCTGGATCAGATTCCGCAGGATTTCCTCGGGAGTGGAGGAGGCGAACAGGTATGCTACCGGGTCAGAGATTTTGTATTCCACAAAGAAATCGATGTTGACGATATTATAGTCGCCGGTGATCATCATGCTTTCCTCTTTATTTACCAGGTAGCCGTCCCTACCGTCGCTCCGGTAGCCCAACTCGATCTTCTGATAAACATTCACATCCACCTTTTTCGCCTTTTGGATACCAAAGGGCAGCTTAAAGTGAACGCCCGCATCGGTGACATCCGTCACCTTGCCAAAAGTAGTCACCACGGCCTGCTGCTTGTCATCAACGGTATAAAAACAGGTGGATGCCGTAATAATGAGCACCAGCAGCGCCAGTACGGTAATGGCGACTTTCTTGATTTTCTTCCCGTCCACGGGTTTGTTGGACCTGCCATCGGGGGCCCATCTGTAAGTTCCTTCCATTTTGGGATCATTCCTTTCTTTTCATTATAAATCTGTGAGCATTTGCTCTGCTTCCTGGGTCATTCGGGCAGCAATCCAGGCGGTGAGCATAATCCGCAGGACCTTTTCCACCCGCTCTTTTGCCCCGGGAACCGGTTCAACGTAGCCGGCCATCTCTGAATCCAAGGCTGCGCTCCGGGATTCAGGAGAATAAAGCTCCCGGGAACGGGCTGCCAGGCGAACAAACATAAAATAAAGCTGTGAATCGTCGATGGTATCATCGCTCTCATCATTTAGTTTGCCGTTCACATGCCCCAGAAGGCTGCAGATCCGATCCAGAGGCAATACGCTTTTCAGCATATTGATGTGGATAATGCGGCAGAGCTGCCGTAAGGTATAGCGCTTATTCACCGGCGGGGTGAGAAAACCACGCTTGACCCAGTTTTGAACGGTATAGCTCTCCAGGCCTGTGATGGCAGACACCTGGCTGAGCACCATACCACCGGGGATGAACATAGCGCGGAACTGCTCTTCAATGTGCTTTGCGTCCTCGCGAGGGGCGGTGAGCACAGTTCCAGGTATACTCCAGTTCATATTGTATCACTCCTCTATAGACTTGTGGTGCTTTGATAATATCATATGGTCACTTGATTGTCAATAGGGTTTTTATGATTTTTCAAAATTGGGTTATTTTTTATGTTTACCTCTTTACTGCGGCAAAAAAGTGGTGTACAATGTAAGAGACTATACTGGTGTGGTATGGGATTTGTATTATGTGGGAGGATGGGTTATGAACTGCTTAAGATGCGGCGCGGAAACCAAAAACGAGCAAGTGTTCTGCCAAGATTGTATCATCTCCATGGAAGCGTATCCTGTCAAACCTGACATTCATATTCAGCTGCCCAATCGGCACTCCCCCGTCACGCCCAAAAAAAGTTTCCGCAGAAAGCGCAGTATGACAACAGACGAGCAGATCGCGCTATTAAAGAAGAATGTTCATCGGTTAACGGCTCTTTCCCTTCTTCTTGCGCTGCTCCTCAGCTTTGCCTGCGCCATGTTGGTGCACAACAGCGCGCAGCAGCCTGAGAACAACGTGGGCAAGAATTACACATACAGCCGCTCTCTAGATTGATTGTTTCACGTGAAACAATCGGCAGCGGAACACAATCACACTGTTTCACGTGAAACAGTGTATAGAAAGGAATGGTGTTATGGCTAAAATCATTGCGGTGGTCAATCAAAAAGGCGGCGTGGGTAAAACCACCACTGCTGTAAACCTCACCGCTGCCCTCACAGATATGGGAAAGCGAGTGCTGCTTTGCGACTTTGACCCCCAAGCCAACGCCACCTCCGGTTTAGGCGTGGACAAAAAGAAAGTACACAACAGTGTCTATGATGTGGTGGTCAATGACATTCCTGCCGCCCAAGCAATTGTCCATACCAAGTTTGGCGATGTCCTGCCGGCAACGGCTGATCTTGCAGGAGCCGGTGTTGAACTGATTACTGTAGAAAACCCCAGCCAGCGGTTAAAATCCGCTCTCGATCAAATCAAAGATGATTACGATGTGATTTTTATTGATTGTCCGCCCTCCTTGGAGATGCTTACGCTGAACTCCCTGGCGGCCGCAGACAGTATTTTAGTGCCTGTACAGTGCGAATATTATGCATTGGAGGGCCTTACCGATCTGATGAATACCCTCAGAATGGTGAAAAAGCGTATCAATCCCAATTTAGAGATTTTCGGTGTCGTGCTTACAATGTTCGACGGACGCACCAATTTCTCCACCCAGGTAGCACAGGAAGTCCGGCGGCACTTCCCAGGCAAGGTATTTGCCACCGTGATTCCCCGAAACGTCCGCCTTGCGGAAGCCCCCAGTCACGGTCTGCCGGTGACGGTCTATGACCGGCTGAGCCGAGGCGCAGTAGCCTACCGGGAAATCGCAAAAGAAATCCACGAGAAACTCTGAAAGAGGTGAATGCTATGGCAAAAGGCTTAGGAAAAGGCCTGGGAGCGCTGATGGGCGATTTCGGAGAGGAATCCTCCCAGAAGAGTCCTTACCAACTGCTGCCCTTACACAAGGTAGAGCCCAATCCCCACCAGCCCCGTCGGGACTTCGATCCTGAGGAAATGCAATCATTGGCGGAATCCATCGCCCTTCACGGCGTGGTGCAACCTTTGACCGTGAGAAAAATGGAAAACGGCTACTACCAGATCATCGCCGGTGAGCGTCGCTGGCGGGCAGCGCGAATCGCTGAACTCCGAGAGATTCCTGCGGTGATCATTGAAGCCGATGATAAAAAAGTTATGGAGCTGGCGCTGATCGAAAATCTCCAACGCCAGGACTTGAATCCTGTGGAAGAAGCCATGGGATACCGGACACTTATGGAGGAATACGGTCTGACCCAGGAAGAAGCCGCAACACGCGTAGGTAAATCCCGTCCCGCGGTTGCCAATATGCTTCGTCTGTTAGCCCTTTCTCCTGAGGTTTTGGATATGGTCCGCACCGGGAAGCTCTCCGCCGGACACGCCCGGGCCGTAGTGGCGCTGAAGACTGAAAAACTGCAGAAAGAAGCAGCCCAAAAAATTGCTGCCCTGGGACTTTCCGTACGCCAGGCAGAACTTCTGT
The DNA here is from genome assembly GCA_045612705.1 of Faecousia sp. Lineage (GTDB taxonomy): Bacteria > Bacillota > Clostridia > Oscillospirales > Oscillospiraceae > Faecousia. Next base: position 10,145 of record JAZKZN010000048.1, read on the forward strand.
GCAAGAACCTCCAGCGAGATCCTGTTCGCCCTGTGAACGTATCCCTTGCTGTCGATTACATTGGCGAGTGCGAAAAGAAACTCTCCCGGCATTTGGGTAGAAAAGTGAAAATTATCACAGGCAAGCGGAAGGGCCGCTTTGAACTGGAGTTCTATAACCAGGATGACCTGCAGGTACTCTATGAAACCCTGCTGAAGCTACAGAAATAAGGAGGAAAGCATGGAGAAAAAGCTGTATAAAGCAAATCAAGGCAAGATTCTGGACGGTGTTTGCGCAGGAATGGCCAAATACATGCATTTAGATCCCACGGTAGTCCGTCTGATCTGGGTGCTGATGACCATTTTTGGCGGCTGCGGCCTGCTGGCGTATATCGTCTGTATCTTTATCATTCCCCGGGAGCCGGACATTGTTGACCAACCCTAATGAATAATGAAGGATAAGAGGAAAGTGTTATGTTAGACATTCGTAAGATCAAGGAAAATCCTGACGCAGTCAAAGCCGGCCTGAAGGCCAAAGAAGTGGACTGCGACGCTGTGGTGGACAAGATTCTGGAGCTGGATGAGAAGATCCGCGCTCTGAAGACCTCCACCGAGACCCAAACCGCTCAGAAGAACAAGTTGAGCAAAGAAAACGGCGGTCTGTTTGGCCGGAAGAAGGCCGCAGAAAAGAAGGGCGAGGACACCTCTGCCATCGATGCCCAGATCGCTGAGAACTCTGCCAAGAGCGTTGCTTTGGACAAGGCTATCGAAAACGAGGCGGCTCAACTGAAAGTCCTGGCGGACGAGTTCCGGGTGGCTATGCTTAGCCTGCCCAACCTGCCCGACGAGGATCTTCTCCCGGGAGGAAAAGAAAACAACCAGCCTCTGCGCTACATCGGCAGCAAGCCTAGCTTCGATTTTGCGCCCAAGCACCATGTGGATCTTTGTACCGACCTGGGTCTGATCGACTATGAGCGGGGTGTCAAACTGGCTGGCGCAGGCAACTGGATGTACACCGGTATGGGCGCGCGGCTGGAATGGGCGCTGCTGAACTATTTCATCGACACCCACACTGCCGACGGCTATGACTTTATCCTGCCTCCCCATATGCTGGAATACCAGTGCGGCGAGACTGCCGGTCAGTTCCCCAAGTTTGCCGACGAGGTCTACAAGATTGCAAACCCCACCGACGACCGCGTCCACTATATGCTTCCCACCGCTGAAGCAGCCCTTTGCTCCGTTTACCGGGACGAAATCCTGTCCGAAGCAGATCTGCCCAAGAAGTTCTTCGCCTATACACCCTGTTTCCGCCGGGAAGCCGGCTCTCACCGGGCAGATGAGCGGGGCATGGTCCGCGGCCACCAATTTAATAAGGTAGAGATGTTCCAGTTCTGCAAGCCGGAGGATTCCGATGCAGCCTTTGACGAGCTGGTCACCAAGGCCGAAAAGCTGGTAGAGGGTCTGGGTTTCCACTTCCGCACTGTTAAGCTGGCCGCCGGCGACTGCTCCGCATCCATGGCAAGAACCTACGACATTGAGATTCTGATCCCCTCCATGGATGGCTACAAGGAAGTCTCCTCCGTGTCCAACGCAAGAGATTACCAGGCACGCCGCGGCAATATCCGCTTCCGCAGAGAAGCTACCGGTAAACCCGAGTTCCTGCACACCCTCAACGGCTCCGGCCTGGCCACCTCCCGGATCTTCCCGGCTCTGGTGGAGCAGAATCAGCGCGCTGACGGCTCCATCGTCGTGCCGGAAGTGTTGCGGAAGTACCTGGGCGGCCTGGAAATCATCGAGAAAAAGTAAAAATTAAAAATATTATGTAAACCAACAGGAGGAAAACATTATGAAGAAAATCCAGAAGCCCTCGTGGTTCGAAGAGTTCAAGGCTTTCGCAATCAAGGGCAATGCCATGGCGCTGGCTGTCGGTACTATCATCGGCGGCGCATTCTCCACCATCACCAAGAGCCTGACCGACGATCTGATCATGCCCCTCGTGAATATTTTCCTGGGTGGCGCCGATTTCAGCGACGCAAAGATCAAGCTGCCCCGCATGCCTTGGGTGGAGCCCAAGTTTGAGACCATTATCAACGCAGAAGGCGAAGAAGTTGTGCAGGAAGTGTTCAACTACCTGACCTATGGCAACTTTATCTCCGCTGTCATCAACTTCCTCATTCTGGCGCTGGTCGTCTTCTGGCTGGTGAAGGGCCTGAACAAGCTGGCCGAAGCCAGCAAAAAGAAGGAAGAAGCCGCTGCAGCCGCTGAGCCCCCCGCTCCTCCCGCACCCTCCGCTGAGGAAGTGCTGCTGACCGAGATCCGCGACCTGCTGAAGGTGAAATAAGCTATGAAACGGCGCGCTTTGTCACTTCTGTGCGTGGCTTTATGCCTGTGTCTGCTGGCCGGCTGCGCCGATCCGGTGGGTAAAACTGTAGTCTGCAAGGATCTTTCCATCACATTTGCGGCAGATTATATAGATCTGTCGACAGAAAGCTACGCCCGGGACGCCGATCTGTTTTACGGCCGGGGCACGCTGATTGTGATGGCTCTTGCGGAGACGAAAGCCGATCTGCAAAAGATGACTCTGGAGGAATACACCGCCCATGTCATCCGCGGCAACGGTCTTGACTGCACCCCTGTGGCCTACGGCGCCGGCTACCGTTTTTCTTATCTCGCGCCGGTGGGGGACAGTACTTATGCCTATACCATTGCCACTGCCGAAACCGAGAGCAATTTTTGGATCTTCCAGTTTTACTGCCCCCAGGAGAATCTCCAGGAAAATGCCGGCGAGATCGATATTATTTTGCAGAGCATTCAACTGTACTCTCCCACGGGTAATTGACATTTTGCCCTTTCCAAATTACAATATTATGGATATTTCTCCAATAAAAGGATGGATTTGCCATGTTTAGAATTGCAAAAAAGCAAGAACTCAACCCCAGCGTCACTCTGATGGAAATCGAAGCCCCCTTCATCGCAAAGAAGGCGCAGGCCGGTCAGTTCATTATCTTCCGCATCGACGAGAAGGGTGAGCGTGTTCCCCTAACCATCGCCGGCTATGACCGGGAGAAGGGAACTGTCACTATCATTTTCCAGAAGGTCGGCTTTGCCACCAATGCTCTCGGCCAGTTGAATGAGGGCGATTACATCCAGGATTTCGTAGGTCCTCTGGGCAAGCCCACCCCTGTGGAAGGCAAAAAGAAGGTCTGTGTGGTTGGCGGCGGCGTTGGCTGCGCCATTGCGCTGCCCTCTGCTAAGGGCTTTAAGGATGCCGGCGCGGAAGTGACCGTCATTGTGGGTTTCCGCAGCAAGGATATCGTTATTCTGGAGGATGAGTTTAAGGCCGTGGCCGATAACTTTATCCTTATGACCGACGATGGCTCCTACGGCCGTCACGGCCTGGTCACTGTTGCCCTCCAGGAACTGCTGGAAAAGGGCGAGCAGTTTGACGAGGTGCTGGCCATTGGCCCGATCCCCATGATGAAGTTCGTCTGCAAGACCACCGAACCCTTCGGCGTACATACCTCCGTATCCCTGAACCCCATTATGGTAGACGGCACCGGTATGTGCGGCGGCTGCCGTGTCACCGTTGGCGGCGAGACCAAGTTTGCCTGCGTGGACGGTCCTGAGTTTGACGGCCACAAGGTGGATTTTGCCGAGTTGATGAGCCGCAACAGCCTGTATAAGGGCCGCGAGGCTGAAGTGTCCGAAAAACACGCCTGCCGCATTGAAAAAATGGGCAAAGACCTGATCAAATAAGGAGGAAATGCAAAATGGCTAATATGACTCTGGTAAAAACCCCCATGCCTGAGCAGGACCCCAAGGTTCGTGCCCGGAACTTTAAGGAAGTCACCCTTGGCTACACCGCCGAAATGGCCATTGAAGAGGCCGGCCGGTGCCTGAAGTGTAAGAATCCCAAGTGTGTGGAAGGCTGCCCCGTCAATGTGCGGATCCCCGAGTTCATCGGTAAGGTAGCCGAAGGCGATTTCAAGACCGCCTACGAGATCATCACCTCCACCAACGCCCTGCCCGCTCTGTCCGGCAGAGTTTGTCCCCAGGAGACCCAGTGCGAGGCCAAGTGTGTCCGCGGCATCAAGGGCGAACCCGTTGCCATCGGCCGTCTGGAGCGCTTTGTGGCTGACTGGTATCGGGAGAACATCAACGCCATGCCCGAAAAGGTGGAAAGCAACGGCAAGAAGGTAGCCGTAGTCGGCTCCGGCCCTGCCGGTATGACCTGCGCTTCCGATCTGGCTAAGCGCGGCTACGAAGTGACTATGTTCGAAGCCCTCCACACCGCCGGCGGCGTGCTGGTTTACGGCATCCCCGAGTTCCGTCTGCCCAAGGCCATCGTGGCCAACGAGATCACTAAGCTGGAAGCACAGGGCGTTCAGGTCATGACCAATATGGTCATCGGCCGCGTTCTGACCATCGACGAACTGTTTGAGATGGGCTTTAAGGCTGTGTTTGTGGGCAGCGGCGCAGGCCTTCCCATGTTTATGAACATCCCCGGCGAGGCTCTGAAGGGCGTTATGTCCGCCAATGAATATCTGACTCGTACCAACCTGATGAAGGCTTATGACGCAGACTACGACACCCCCATCGTCCAATCCAAGGCTGTGGCCGTTGTGGGCGGCGGCAATGTGGCAATGGACGCCGCCCGGTGCGCTATGCGCCTGGGCGCCGAGAAGGTCTATGTTGTCTACCGCCGCGGTGAGGCTGAAATGCCCGCCCGTCTGGAAGAACAGCACCACGCCAAAGAAGAGGGCATCGAGTTCAAGACTCTGTGCAACCCCACCTCCATCATCGGCGACGAGAACGGCCGCGTCTGCGGTATGAACTGCATCCGTATGGAGCTGGGTGAGCCGGACGCCTCCGGCCGCCGCCGTCCCATCGAGGTTCCCGGCAGTGAGTTCGTGCTGGATGTGGACACCGTTATTATGTCCCTGGGCACCAGCCCCAACCCCCTGATCCGCGCTACCACTCCCGGTCTGGACACCAACCGGAAGGGCTGCCTGATCGTGAACGAGGAGGAAATGACCTCCCGCGACGGTGTGTTCGCCGGCGGTGACGCAGTCACCGGCGCAGCTACCGTCATTCTGGCTATGGGTGCCGGCAAGAAGGCCGCTGCTTCCATCGATGCCTACCTGAACAAGTAAATGACATAGAAACCCCCCGGATGATAACCATCCGGGGGGTTTTATTACACTTGCTGCCAGAGCCAGGGCAATTCTTTTTCGAACTCTCCCCCAAAAGGGGTCGTTTCCGGGGTGTTGTCCAACACCCGTTCCACAAACTTCGCTGCCAGCTCTCCGGCCTCCACAGGGTCTTTCCCCAGGACATAAGCGCCGGCAAACACAGCGCTGAACATATCTCCCGTGCCGTGGAGATTCCTGTCCCGCCGGGCCGCCCGGTAGGAGAACAGGCCCTCATCTTTCATCAGACCTGCAAACCCGGCGTGCTCCGGGTCGGGATTTGTGCCGGTGAGGATTACGGTTTTTGTCTTCATTTTGCAGAGCTTTTCCATCAGCATCCGCAGGTACTGGCCGTCGGTCTGCTCTTGATAGGGCGTTTCTGTCAAAAAGGCTGCCTCCGTCACGTTGGGAAGCACCACCTCCGCCATGGAGGCAAGGTCGGCCATAGCCGCCACATGGTCTTCCGTGATGCCGTTATAGAGTTTGCCGTGGTCGCCCATTGCCGGATCCAGAATCACAGGGCAGCCAAAGGCCAGCATCAGCTCCAACACCGCCTCCGCCTGGGCAGAATCCGACAGATATCCCACCAAAATGGCGTCAAAAGACGCGCCAACGGATAGCAAATGGTCGCAGATGGGTGTAATGTCCGCCGTTAGGCTGCGGATATGGGGGTTCGGGAATCCCGTATGGGTGGAGAGGACTGCCGTTGGCAGCACGGCGCAGTTGATCCCCATGGCCGAGAGAATCGGCTGGGCCACCGTCAGGCTGCACCGCCCCACGCAGGACAGGTCCTGCACCGTTAAAATCCGTTTCATACTTTACTCCTGACCGGCCCGCTTTTTCATCAGCTGACGCATACGGGTGGCGTGATCCAATTCCCGCTTGCGGATTCGCAGGCTCTTGGGGGTACATTCCAGCAGCTCATCGTCTGCAAGGAACTCCAAACACTGCTCCAAGGAGTAGATCCGGGGGGTCACCAGACGCAACGCCTCATCAGAGCCGGAGGCGCGCATATTGGTCAGCTGCTTTTTCTTGCAGACATTGACGGTCATATCCTCGTTCCGGCTGCAAATGCCCACCACCATGCCGGCATACACCGGTGTGCCGGGGCCGATAAACAGAGCGCCACGCTCCTGGGCGGCGTGAAGGCCGTAGGTCACCGCCTCGCCGGACTCAAAGGAGATCAGAGAGCCGGTGAGCCGCCGCTCGATCTCTCCCTTCATGGGAGCATAACTGTCAAGGACGGAGGACATAATGCCCTCGCCCCGAGTATCGGTCAAAAACTCACTGCGGTAGCCGAACAAACCGCGGGAGGGTACTAGGAACTCCAGACGGTAGCGGCTGCCCATGGGGGTCATGGACAGAAGATCGCCCTTCCGGCGGCCCATTTTCTCAATCACCGCGCCCATGCTCTCCTCCGGCACATCCGCCACCATCCGCTCGATGGGCTCGCAGAGCTTGCCATCGATGGTCTTGGTCAGCACTCTGGGGGTGGAAACGGAGAACTCATAACCTTCCCGGCGCATGGTCTCCATGAGGATGGACAGGTGCATCTCGCCCCGGCCCGCCACATTAAACGCATCGGAGCCCTGCTCGGTCACGTGCAGGGACACATCCTTCAGCAGTTCCTTTTCCAGTCTGTCCCGGAGATTCCGGGAGGTCACATACTTGCCTTCCCGGCCGGCGAAGGGAGAATCATTCACCGCAAAGGTCATTTCGATGGTGGGATCACTGATCTTCACAAAGGGCAGCGGCTCAATGGCATCGGGCGCGCAAAGAGTTCTGCCGATGGTGATATCCGCCATACCGGACAGCGCCACGATCTCGCCGGCAGATGCTTCCTGCACCGCCTGCTTGCCCAGGCCGTCATAGGTATACAGGGCCACGACCTTGCCTTTTTGCCGCACATCCGGATTGTGGTAATCGCAGATAGTCACTTCCTGGTTCACCCGGATGGTACCCCGCTCCACACGACCCACAGCGATCCGGCCCACATATTCATTGTAATCAATGGAGGACACCAGCAGCTGCAGAGGCGCGGTTTCATCCCCCTCGGGGGCAGGCACATAGTTGATGACGGTCTCAAACAAAGGCACAAGATCCGTACCCATCTCGTCCGGGCCATAGGAGGCAGTACCCTGCCGGCCGGAACAGAAGATGGTGGGGGAGTTGAACTGTTCGTCAGTGGCGTCCAGATCCAGCAGCAGCTCCAGTACCTCGTCCATTACCTCGTGGATCCGGGCGTCGGGCTTGTCTATCTTGTTCACCGCCACGATGACCTTATGGCCCAGTTCCAGCGCCTTTTGCAGGACGAAACGGGTCTGGGGCATAGGGCCTTCCGCCGCGTCCACCAGCAGAATGACGCCGTTGACCATCTTCAAAATCCGCTCCACCTCGCCGCCAAAGTCGGCGTGGCCAGGGGTGTCCACAATGTTGATTTTATAATCCTTATACTGCACGGCGGTGTTTTTCGCCAAAATGGTAATACCGCGCTCCCGTTCCAGGTCGCCGGAGTCCATCACCCGATCCTGGGTGGCCTGATTTTCCCGGTAAATGCCGCCCTGCTTCAAAAGCTCGTCCACCAGGGTAGTTTTGCCATGGTCAACGTGGGCAATAATTGCTATATTGCGGATTTTTTCCTTACTTATCATCGCGCAAGCGCCTTCTTTCTCAAATTATATGTCTTTTGTCCATGATTTCCTAATTTTACACTATACCACCATCCCCGGGAAATTGCAATCGCATTGGACAATTTTTACGATTTTTCCCCTTCCTTTCGTCCTATTTTCTCCTTGAAAACCCACTTTATCTATGGTATGATATAAGACACATTATATACTTTTCAACCGTTTATAACAGATAGGAGGTAATCCCCATGGCCCATTATTATTCCGAGCCCAGCCACACTTTCAGTGAATACCTGCTGGTTCCCGGCTATACCTCAGAGGACTGCATTCCCAGCAACGTCTCCCTCCGCACCCCCTTGACCAAATATCGCAAGGGAGTGGAAGATCCGGCAATTACGCTGAATATTCCCATGACCTCCGCTATTATGCAGTCCGTGTCCAATGACACGCTGGCTATTGCTTTGGCAAAGGAGGGCGGTCTGAGCTTCATTTTCGGCTCTCAGTCCATCGCCTCCCAAGCCGCTATGGTGGCAAAAGTGAAGGGCTACAAGGCCGGTTTCGTGGTCGCCGCCTCCAATCTGACCCCCGATGCCACTCTGGCCGATGTGCTGGAGCTGAAGGAGCGCAACGGTTTCTCCACTGTGGCCATCACCCACGACGGCTCTGCCAACGGCAAGCTTTTGGGCATCGTCACCAGCCGTGACTACCGGGTTTCCCGCATGGATGTGAATGAGAAGGTCTCCACCTTTATGACCCCCCGGGAAAAGCTGGTCACCGCTCCCGCCTCCACCACGCTGAAAGAGGCAAACGACATCATTTGGGACCACAAGCTGAACTCCCTGCCCGTCGTGGACGATAACGATCACCTGTTGTACTTCGTCTTCCGCAAGGACTACGCCTCCCACAAAGCCAATCCCCAGGAACTGCTGGACAAGGAAAAGCGCTACCTGGTAGGCGCAGGCATCAATACCCGTGACTTCGCTGAGCGCGTTCCCGCTCTGCTGGAAGCCGGCGCAGACTGCCTGTGTATCGACTCCTCTGAAGGCTATTCCTGCTGGCAGGCCAACACCATCAAGTGGATCCGCGATCACTACGGCGATTCCGTCAAGGTGGGCGCAGGCAACGTTGTCAGCCGGGAAGGCTTCCTGTTCCTGGCAAATGCCGGCGCAGACTTTATAAAGGTCGGTATCGGCGGCGGTTCTATCTGCATCACCCGCGAAACCAAGGGCATCGGCCGGGGTCAGGCCACCGCGCTGATTGAGGTTGCGGCCGCCCGTGACGTATATTTCAAGGAAACCGGCATTTATGTGCCTATCTGCTCCGACGGCGGCATCGTCCACGATTACCATATGACTTTGGCCTTGGCCATGGGCGCTGACTTCCTGATGCTGGGCCGCTACTTTGCCCGTTTCGACGAATCTCCCACACCCAAGGTGCTGGTCAACGGCTCTTACATGAAGGAGTACTGGGGCGAAGGCAGCAACCGCGCCCGGAACTGGCAGCGGTATGACCTGGGCGGCAGCTCCAAGCTGTCCTTTGAGGAAGGCGTTGACTCCTATGTCACCTACGCAGGCTCTCTCCACGACAATGTGGAGGCCTCTCTGTACAAGGTCAAGTCCACCATGTGCAACTGCGGCGAGCTTTCCATTCCCGCTCTGCAGCAGAACGCACGGCTGACACTGGTGTCCTCCGTGTCCATCGTGGAAGGCGGCTATCACGATGTCACCCTCCGCTCTACCTCCTCCTCTAAATAAAAACACCGGGCGTGCCGCTAACTGCGGCACGCCTTGTTTGATCTTCCACGCCAAAGCACACATCAAAGAGGGCGTATGAATGAAAAAGCGTTTTATTTAAAAATATAATCATAATACCGGCCTTGTGCAGTTTAGGAAAAGTCTGCTGCACAAGGCCGTATTTCTTAAGTTCTTTTCAAACCTATTGCGAAATACGGGCGTTTGTGCTACACTCTCTTTGTCTTCGACAAAATAGGAGGATTTTCCCATGTTAGATACATTCTTTGAGTCTATATTGTGGCCAATGGTACCTCCGCCGGCATACGGCGTCTTCCATATTCTCTTTACTGTGACCGGCTTTGCTCTTTGCGGCTTTTTGGCCTGGCTGCTGCGAAACACCGGCAGCAAGGTGGTGGGCAGGGTCATTTTCTCCTGCGGTCTCACGCTCTTGGTGGTAGAAATATTTAAGCAATTTTTCTGTTATTACGCCATTTCCGACAATGCTTTTCTCTGGAGTGAGTTTCCTTTCCAGCTTTGCAGTATGCCCCTGTATCTTTGCCTGCTGGCACCTTGCCTAAGACCGGGGAAAATCCAGCGCGCTATGTACAGTTTTATGGTTTTTTACAACCTGCTGGGTGGCGCCATTTCCTTTGCTGAGCCCTCCGGTATTTTCCAGGAGCACCTGTTCTTGACCGCCCATTCCTGCCTATGGCATATGCTTTTGGTGTTTATCGGGCTTCTCCTGTATATGTCAAAACTGGGAGGCCAAACCAAAAATGACTACAAAACAGCCACTTACACGTTTCTTGTTTTGTGTGCAGTCGCGTTTGTTTTTAACTGCGCCGTGCAATTCGGCCTTGGCAAACATATGAATATGTTCTTTGTGGGGCCCGGCAATTCTCCTCTGATCGTATTTAAGCAGATCTCTCAATATTTCGGCTGGTATGTGAGCACCCCCATCTACATTGTCGCCGTTTGTCTCGGTGCATACATTATTTTCTGCGTGACCCACCGGATCTCCCACAAAACTTTTCCTTTCCAGCGGGGAAAAGCCGCCGCAAAGTAAACAAACCCACCGGGCGTGCCGCAATGGCGCGCCCTTTTTATATTACCGTTGCGAAATACCGGCGGGTTTGGTATAATACTTCCATACTGATTTTCAGCGGCTTTGGGCCGCAAAAGGAGTGCGCTGTGGAAACCTATTTTCAGATGAACTTTACCCTCCAGCAGGTCAATGCCATCTCCAATCTGGGCCTTGCACATATGGGGGACGCCGTTTTTGAACTGCTGTGCCGCGCCCATCTGTGCGCCAGCGGGAATCAGACGGTGCTGAAGCTTCACAAGGAAACCGTGTCTTTGGTGAAAGCGCCTTCCCAGGCCGCCTTTGCGGATAAACTAATCCCCTTGCTCACCGAGGAAGAACTGGCCTTCTTCCGCCGGGGCAAGAATGCCCACACCCACGCCGCCCCCAAGTCCGCCACCCGGGCGGAATATGCCAAGGCTACCGGCCTTGAGACCCTCTTTGGGGCGCTATACCTGCTGGGCCGCACCCAACGGCTCCAGGAGTTGTTTGATCTTATGATGAAGGAAGACGACTAAATGGCCTTTGATGCGTATTATTTGACCGCAGTGCTGGAGGAGATCCGCCTATCCGCCGCCGGCGCACGGGTGGAAAAAATCCACCAACCCAGCCGGGACACAGTAATCCTGCACTTAAAATGCAGCGACGGGCGGCAAAAGCTGCTCTTCGGTATGAATCCCACCGCGCCCCGTCTGCATCTGACCGGCGCAAATCCGGAAAATCCTCCAGAGCCGCCTATGTTCTGTATGCTTTTGCGGAAGCATCTGTCCGGCGCCCGGCTGGCAGGCATTTCTCAAATCCCTATGGAGCGGTGCGCACAATTCACCTTTGACTGCATCGACGAGATGGGTGACCCCGTGCAGAAAAAACTGGTGGCCGAGTTGATGGGCCGGACTTGTAATCTGTATCTTTTGGGCGCTGACGGCCGGATCATCGATTGTCTCCGGCGGATCGGCCTGGACGAGACCTCCCACCGACCGGCGCTGCCGGGTATGTATTACCAGGATCCTCTGCCCATTGAAAAAGAAAACCCCGCGGAATGCAGCGATTTTACAGCATTTTTGCGGGGTGTTGGCGCAGATCTGCTCTGCGAACGATTGATGGATACCTTTGGTGGTCTTTCTCCCTTGGTTTGCCGGGAGGCAGCGCTTTTTGCTGCAGGGGAAACCGATGCCCGGATCGAAACTTTGGACATCTCTGCCGTTGGGGAAAAGCTGAATCTCTTTTTCCGGGAGCATTTGCTGCATCCCGCCCCGTACTTGTACACCGCTCCCGACGGCACGCCCAAACAGTTTGCTTTCTGCCCCATTTGTCAGTACGGCGAATATGCCCAGGCGGAATCCTTTGGGGCGCTGCTGGACAGTTTTTACACCACCCGGGACCGCCGGGACGCTATGCGGCAAAAAAGCCAGGCGGTGCGGAAATCCGTGCAAAACCTCTGCCAGCGACTGACGAAAAAGTTGGCCATCCAGGAAAAGGAACTGCTGGAAAGCCTGGATCGGGAACGCCTGCGCCAGCTGGGCGACATTCTCACCGCCAATCTCCACAGAATGGAGAAAGGGCAAAAGAGCGTTGTGGTGCAGGACTTCTATGATGAAAATATGGCAGAAATTACCGTCTCTTTGTCGCCTGTTTTGTCTCCCCAACAGAACGCCGCCAAGTACTATAAGGACTACGCCCGAATGAAGACCGCCGAAAAAGAGCTCTCCCGGCAGATCGAGCTGGGTCAGCAGGAGCTTGCTTACCTGCAGAGCGTACTGGAGGAGCTGAACCGAGCCGAAACGGACGGAGAATTGGAGGAGATCCGGCAGGAACTTCAAATGGGCGGCTATCTCAAGGGTGATTCCGGCAAGCGGCGGGCGAAAACCGCCAAACTGCCCCCCATGCGCTTTGTTTCTACCGATGGATATCCCATTTTCGTAGGCCGGAACAATCGGCAGAACGATGAGTTGACCTTTAAACTGGCCCGAAAGGACGATCTTTGGCTCCATGCCAGCAAGGTCCACGGCAGCCATGTGATTATCGCCTGTGCCGGTGTCACGCCTCCCGACGATACCATCACTCAGGCGGCTCAGTTGGCGGCCTATTACGCCGAGACCGGCAGCGGCCGGAATGTACCGGTGGATGTGGTGCCGGTGAAGCTGGTAAAAAAGACCCCCGACCGAAAGCCGGGTATGGTGATTTACCACTCCCATCGCACCGTGGTGGCCAACCCCTATCCGGACATTGTGGTGGATCCCTTGAACGCCGAGAAGAAAGCTGAATAATAAAAACCTCCCTTTTTCAAAGGGAGGTTTTTTCATTCCAAGGGCCGTTGCGGGATCTCACGGGATAACCACACGATTCGTACAGCGCCAGACCCCTCGACTTTACTCGGGGTGACATTAGTTGATTGTATTCTGCGCCCGGAGGAACAGTTGGCCGATCCGCTCCCGCAGGGCGATGGACTCCGGCGTATTGGCCGTGCCTTCCCGGTCGATCCACTGGGCAGAGGCCTTCTGGGCGGCTTTCAGTGTCTGCAGATCGCAGCTTAAGTTTGCCACACGGAACACAGGCAATCCCGACTGCCGGGAACCGAAGAAATCGCCCGGGCCCCGCATCCGCAGGTCTTCCTCCGCGATTTTAAAGCCATCGGTGGTGCTGCACAGAGCTTTTAGCCGCTGGCGCGTTTCGGGATGTTTGGTTTGGGAGGTGAGAATGCAGTAGCTTTTCGCCTTACCGCGGCCTACCCGGCCACGGAGCTGGTGCAACTGAGAAAGGCCAAAGCGGTCCGCGTCCTCGATGACCATCAGTGTGGCGTTGGGCACATCTACGCCCACCTCGATCACTGTAGTAGCCACCAGCACATCCGCTTCTCCCGCAGCGAAGGCGGTCATCACCGACTCTTTTTCCGACCCCTTCATCTGCCCGTGAAGCAGCGATACCCGCAGGTCGGGGAACACCGTCTGCCGAAGGGTTTGCGCCCAAGTCTCGGCAGCTTTTAAATCCAGGGTTTCATTTTCTTCTACCGCCGGACACACCACAAAGCACTGATGCCCCTCTTGTACTTGCTTGCGGATAAAGCCGTTGAGCCGCGCCCGGTAGGATTCGTCCACAAGGAAAGTGTCCACCGGCTCTCTGCCGGGAGGCAGCTCGTCCAGAATAGAGACCTCCAGGTCCCCGTACATCAGCAGCGCCAGGGTGCGGGGAATCGGCGTAGCTGACATCACCAGTAAATGGGGGTCGTGCCCTTTATCCGCCAACGCAGACCGCTGGGCCACGCCAAAGCGGTGCTGTTCGTCGGTGATCACAAGGCCAAGATCAGCAAAAACCGTGGCCTCCGACACCAGCGCGTGGGTGCCCACCACCAGTTGGGCGTGTCCGGAGGCGATATCCTCCCGGGCCAGCCGTTTCTGTTTCGGCGTCAGCGAACCGGTAAGCAGGGTGATTTGAATGCCCAAAGGGGCAAGGATTTTGGACAGGGAAGCAAAATGCTGCTCCGCAAGGATCTCCGTCGGCACCATCAGCGCCGCCTGATGTCCGTTGCGGATTGCCATATACGCCGCTGCGGCAGCCACCATGGTCTTGCCGCTGCCCACATCGCCCTGCACCAGGCGGCTCATGGGCGCTCCTTTTTGCAGATCTGCCGCTATTTCCCCGATTGCCCGATCTTGGGCGCCGGTGAGGCGGAAAGGCAATACGTTCATAAAATCCGTCAGATCACAATTGGCGTAAGCAGGACACACTTTCATCGACCGGGATGCCCGCAGCAGAGAAAGTCCGGCGGAAAATACGAAAAACTCCTCAAAAATCAGCCGTTTCTTCGCCAGCTCCGCCTCCTCCATGGAGGCCGGCTCGTGAATGGCATAATAAGCTCTGTGGGCAGGCAAAATGCCGTATGCCTCCCGCACTTGCGCCGGGATCACCTCCCGGGGCGGATCGCATATAGCCAATGCCTGGCGCACCGCCTTCAAAATCGATCCATTAGAAAGGCCGGCCGTCAGGGGGTAGATCGGCAGCACCCGGCGGGTCGTCAGGGGTGGCGCATCCAGCGCCTCGAAGACGGGGGAGGTCATATTGTAGCCAATGAAGTCCCCGGAAACGGCGCCATAGAAAATATACTCCTTGCCGTACTGGAGTTGCTCGGCGGTATATTTCTGATTAAAAAAGGTCAGTGTCAGCCGGGCGGTGTGGTCTGCCACCTGCACCTTGGTGATGTCCAGACCCTTGCGAATATGGCTGGTGCGGGGGGCGTTCATTACCATCGCCTTAAAACAGGCCGGCTTGTCCGGCTCTAATTTCTCTATGGGTACAAGGCGGGTGCGGTCTTCATAGGCCCGGGGGAAATGGCAGATCAGGTCCTCCAGGGTAAATATATTCAGGGCGGCAAACTGCTTTGCCTTTGTTGGGCCCACGCCCTTCAAAATGGTGACGGGATCTGATAACCTGGCCATAACTGCACCTCCTTTGCCGGTACCTATATAAAAAGCATACCATACTTTGCTTTTTTTTACAAGGTACGGTATGCTTGTTGTTTTTATTTTGGAAAGGAATCCAGCCGGTTTGGGAACCAATGCTTGCCCGTTGCACTGCGCGCCCATCTCCTCTCGGGGCGTCCCGTTCAATAGAATGTCTATTCTTCTGCCCGACTCCGATACCGAGCGGCGCAGGGCAGTCGCGACTCGCACCGCACTTTGCACGCATAGCCTGCCCGTGCTTACGGGCATGAAAAAACTCCCTGCCGAAAAAATCGGGAGGGAGATATTTTCAGAGAGATCAGGCCAGCTTGTTCAGCTTCAGAGTCATGCTGCTCTTCTTGCGGGCTGCAGCATTCTTATTCATGATACCCTTGTTGATTGCCTGGTCAACAGCCTTAACGGCCAGCTTGTATGCAGCTTCAGCCGCGGCGCGCTCGCCGGACTCCAGAGCAGCCTCAAACTTCTTGATAGCAGTCTTCAGGGCAGTCTTGTTTGCCTTGTTCTTCTCGTATGCAATCTTAGACTGAATGACATCCTTCACAGAGGACTTGATATTGGGCATTTTTACACCTCCCGTTTCGTATTGTGCTCATGCACTGTCCAATTATAGCGGAGCTTTCCCATAAAATCAATACCTTTTTTGAAAAAATTGCGAATATTTTCCGCTTTTTCCGTAAGATTCTACCCCTTTCAAACAGTTGGTAGCCAGCCTCTCAGCCGGCCACAAGATGTAGTTGTCCTGTGGACCAAGTCTCTTGTCAAGAGGATTTTTTGCGCCCCAAAAATACCCCTTGTCAAATTGTCCACAGAGGAAATATCGCGAAAAAGTACGGTTCTGCCAAAATCACTTATGTTAACCAAAATGTATATTTTCTTCGCCTTTTTCTGTCGCCGCCCCCCTGTGGAAAAAGCTGTGGACAATGTGGAAAACTCAATGATTTCAGCCTGATTTTTCCTGTTTCTTCCCCAAATCTATCCCAAACCATCCCTGTATATCGGTTTGCATAACCGTTCTTTTTTACCTTTTCTCTCTGCGTTATGTAAGCATAAAATCCGTGGTTTTTTCCGACAAAAAACGGCAAAAAGTTTTCTCTTTTTCCAAAAATCCGCCCCCATACAAGTCGTCTGCAAAAAGGAGCAAAAAAGATTTGTCAATTTTTCACAAAAATGTGCCCGCGTAAAAAGGGGTTATTTTTCCTGCCGCAGGAAATACTGACTACATCTTCATTTTGCAGGAGGATGTATGCAGGGAAAAGTAGAGATCTGCGGTGTGAACACCGCCCAGCTGAAAGTCCTGTCCCAAACCCAGATGGACAGCCTGCTTTTGCAGGCAAAGAAAGGCGATACCAATGCCCGCCAGACCCTTATCGAAGGAAATCTTCGGCTGGTGCTTTCTGTGATCCAGCGATTTGAAAAACGGGGGGAATGCCCCGATGATCTGTTCCAGGTTGGCTGCATCGGCCTGATTAAAGCCATCGCCAATTTCGACCCTACCAAAGGCGTACGCTTTTCCACCTACGGCGTGCCGATGATTGCCGGAGAGGTGCGGAGGTATCTGCGGGACAATTCCGCCATCCGGGTCTCCCGGTCACTGCGGGATGTGGCCTACCGGGTTCTGCAATGCAAAGAGGAAATGGTCCCCAAGCTGGGGCGGGATCCCACCAACGCTGAGGTGGCAAAGGAGCTGGCGTTGTCAGAGAGCGATGTGGAGGAGGCCCTGGACGCCGTCTGCGCTCCTGTGAGTCTGTACGATCCGGTATACGCTGAGGGGGGCGATCCTCTGACTATTCTGGACCAGGTGAAAGACACCCGCAATACCGAGGGTGCATGGATCGATCAAATCTGCCTCCAATCGGCTTTCCGCAGTCTGGGTGACCGGGAAAAACAGATCCTCTCTTTGCGATTCTACGACGGGAAGACCCAGATGGAGGTGGCCACTGCCATGGGCATCTCCCAGGCTCAGGTCTCCCGGTTGGAAAAAGGCGCGATTAAATCTATGAGAAAAGCCTTTTGTTTATAAGTCGGGACGCCACGGCAGGCGGCTCGTGTATTCAATAATGTTTGTTCTCACGGGCGCGCAGGGCGATAACCGGCGCAGGCCTCCGCCTTACCTTTTACCGGCATATTCCCCAATCCCCGGGCATAGGCTGATAAAAACAGGGGGTGAAGCTATGTCGGCCAAGTTTACGGATCTTCACTGCAAGGAGGTCATCTGCATCACCGATGGGCGGCGGCTGGGATTTATCCAGGATGTGATCATCCAACTTCCCCAGGGAGAGATCAGCGCCATCGTGATTCCCGGCAAGTGCAAATTGGGGGGCTTCGCACCGCCCAAAGACGATCTGGTCATCCCCTGGAACTGCATCCGCCGCATCGGTCCGGACACGGTTCTGGTGGATATCCAACCGGAAGACTGCCGGGTCCTTCGGGAAAAAAACCGTCTGCTCTTCTGATCGCCGCCCAAAGGGCAAAGGACTGCCCTTTGGGCGGGGCGTCATAAGGCATTATTCGGTTTTGCCCCAGTCTTTCTTCCCCGCAGCCGCAGAATAATCCCTTGAAATACACAAAGTATTTCTGCGTGATGATTCTTTGCTGCAGGAAAAAATCCATACGGCAAAACTGCGGAGCACTTCAAAAACGAAGATTTTTGTCCAAGACAAGAAAATGCGCTACGGCAAGGCTGACGCCTGCCATAGCGCTTTTTTGCGGTATTGGATAAAAAGATTGCTTTTGAAGCGGATACTGCCTTATGATGCCCCGCCCTTGGGCGGTCTTTTGCCTGAAATGGCCGAAAAAAGTCGGGATTTTTTCGAATATTCCTGAAAAAAATGTAAAAAACTACTTGCAATCTGGGTTTCGTTCCTATATAATAATTCGGCACGGAAAAAAATCCGTAGTAAAAAACACCACACACCCGGTGATCGCACCCCCTCGTGTCCTTTGCAAAAAGGGCGGGCAGTGCGAGATGATCGGGGTGGAGGACAAAACAAAAGGAGAAAAATTATGTCTGTCGTATCTATGAAAAGCTTGCTGGAAGCCGGCGTGCACTTCGGTCACCAGACCCGCCGCTGGAATCCCAAAATGGCCCCCTACATCTACACCGAGCGCAACGGTATCTACATCATCGACCTGCAGAAGACCGTTAAGAAGCTGGAAGAGGCCTACAACTTCGTCCGTGAGATCTCTGCCAACGGCGGCAACATCCTGTTCGTCGGCACCAAGAAGCAGGCTCAGGACGCTATCAAGGAAGAAGCTGCCCGCTGCGGTGGCTACTACGTGAACGCCCGTTGGCTGGGCGGTATGCTGACCAACTTCCGCACCATGCGTACCCGTATCGACCGTCTGGCTCAGCTGCGCAAGATGGAAGAGGACGGCACTTTCGCTATGCTGCCCAAGAAGGAAGTCATCAAGCACCAGGGCGAGATCGAAAAGCTGGAGAAGTACCTGGGCGGCGTGAAGGAAATGAAGAAGATCCCCGCTTGCCTGTTTATCGTTGACCCCCGCAAGGAGCGCAACGCTATCGCTGAGGCTCAGAAGCTGAACATTCCCATCGTGGCTATCGTTGACACCAACTGCGACCCCGATGAGATCGACTACGTGATCCCCGGCAACGATGACGCTATCCGCGCCATCCGCCTGATCGCTGCCGCTATGGCATCCGCTGCCATCGAAGGCCGTCAGGGTGAGGACGCCGCTGCTGAGGCTGAGGCTGTTGCTGAGGTCGAGGCACCCGCTGCTGAATAATTCATTAGGAGGACACTATAATGGCATTTACTGCTCTTGATGTTAAGAAGCTCCGTGAGATGACCAACGTGGGCATGATGGACTGCAAGGCCGCTCTGGCCGCTACCGACGGCGACATGGACAAGGCTGTTGACTGGCTCCGCGAGAAGGGCCTGGCAAAGGCTGCTAAGAAGGCTGACCGTATCGCCGCTGAGGGCGTTGCTTACGCTACCGTCGTGGACGGCGTGGGCGTTGTGATCGAGGTTAACTCCGAGACCGACTTCGCTGCTAAGACCGACGCTTTTATGGACCTGGTGAAGAACCTGGCCGTTGTCGTCGCTAAGGCTAACCCCGCTGATGTGGATGCTCTGAAGGCTTCCAAGTACCCCAACTCCGACCTGACCGTCACCGAGATCATGCAGGAGAAGGTTATGTCCATCGGCGAGAATATGCAGATCCGCCGTTTCGCCCGTTTTGCTGAGAACACCTCCGTCGCTTACGTGCACGCTGGCGGCACCCACGGCGTTCTGGTAAACCTGGCTGTGGAAGGCTGCGACGCTACCGAGATCGGTAAGAACGTTGCTATGCAGATCGCTGCTATGGGCGCTAAGTACTGGGACAAGTCCCTGGTTCCCCAGGCTGATGTTGACCACGAGCTGGCCGTTCAGGTCGCTGCTATGGACAACGATCCCAAGATGGCTTCCAAGCCCGCTCAGGTGAAGGAGAAGATCGCTCAGGGCAAGATCGCCGCTTTCTTCAAGGAGATCTGCCTGCTGCAGCAGGACTTCGTCCGTTCCGACCTGTTCCAGGGCGATGTGGCTGGCTACATTGCTGACGCCGCTAAGAAGCTGGGTGGTTCCGTCAAGTTTGTTGACGCTATCCACTATATTAAGGGCGAAGGCATCGAGAAGAAGGAAGACAACTTCGCTGAGGAAGTTGCCGCTCAGATCGCCAGCGCTGCCAAGTAATTTCCCTTAACACAAAAAAACCCGGGAGTGAATATTCACTCCCGGGTTTTTTGTCGGCGAACACCGACCTTTTATACATATCGCCATTGTTCTCCCCGCTGATCGAGAATACGCAGCGCGTCTTGAATTGGTCCTTCATATGCCCAAGTGGGTATTTTGTGAATATACCAACGTACAAACATCTGCAGTTCCTCGCAAGAAAAAGTCTCCAAATATTTCCGGGAGTATTGCTGCCGGAATGCACAGGCCATCCCGCGCCAAAACAAAACATAGTTCCGCATTTCAAGCGCTTGGAAAGACCGGGCTTGCCGCCCCATCCACCAGTAGTACCCCTTTTTAGGATACCTCTCCAGCACCTCCAAAGGCAATTCGCAGAGGTATTCATATAGAGAACGCCGCCGGACTCTAAGCCATATGGTCGCACGCAGTCGCGCTTCTTCTTTTTCTGTCAGAAAATACTGTGTCATCCGCAACACCTCCTAAAACATTGTAGATACACTGCGTATCCATTTCATACATTGTACAACAATATAGACATAAAATAAATATACAGTATATCTTATTGGGGTGTTTTTATGTCTGTAAAGAGCGTATCTATTCGAATTGAGGAAGAAATGCTGAAGAAAATCGGTTATGTTGCGGATTTTGATGGACGCAGCATTAACAGCCACATCTTGGTGTTAATTCGTGAAAATATCGAAAAGTTTGAACAGAAACACGGGAAAATAGAGGGAGACATTCGTCCTGACGTAAATGTAAAACCCTCCGGCAAACATATCTAAATCGCTACACCAAACGGGTGCGCTGCTAAATGCAACGCACCCGTTTTCTGTGATAACGTGTTTTTGTAGCCGGCTCCCTGCCGGGGGCGGGGGGGCACTCCTGCAGGCTTATTGGGGGAACTTTTTATGCTGCCATGGCAAGTTTCCCCAGGAGGGATTTGAATATCTGGAAAAAGGTGAGTTTTTCCACTGCCGTTTCCGCCACCAAGGGGATCTCCTTCAGCACCTGCTGACCGGATTTGATGTACAGTGTTCCCAGCCGCTGACCCTTGCTCACCGGCGCCTGCGCGAACTCCGTTAATTCCATTTCCTGGCTAACTCCCGCTTTTTGCCCCTTGTCGATGAGCACCGCGTCCTCTCCCGCAGGCACCGCCACTACCGTGGGAGCAACCCCCAGACGCACAGGGATCTCCATCTTCGACTGCATAGGCGTGATCAGCGCGTAGGTGGAAAATCCGTAGTCCAGCATACTTTTACAGGCAGCAAACCGCTCCTTGGAGGTGGCGCACCCCATCACCACCGCCACCAGTTCCATATCCTCCCGACTGGCCGATGCGGACAGGCAATAGCCTGCCTTGGCGGTAAACCCGGTCTTCAAACCCGTTGCACCCTGGTAAAATCGCACCAGCTTGTTGGTATTAGAAAGACCGAACGCCCCTCCTCGCACCGTGTCCATCCAGATGGTCGTGTACTTTTTAATATCCGGATGGTTTTTCAGCAATTCCCGGGACATCAGGGCGATATCATAGGCGGAGGTTTTATGATCCTTTGCCGTCTCATCATCGTCAAGACCCGTGCAGTTGACAAAATGGGTGTCCTGCATACCCAATTCCGCTGCCCGTTTGTTCATGAGATCCACAAAAGCCCCTTCACTTCCGGCAATATGCTCCGCCATAGCGCAGGCGCAATCATTGGCGGAGGACACGGCGATGGATTTCACCATATCCGCCACCGACATCGTCTCCCCCTCTTTCAGATACACCTGGCTGCCTCCCTTTGCCGCGGCGGCTGAGGAGGTAGTCACTGTATCATCCCAGCCGATCCGGCCGGAGTCGATGGCCTCCATAATCAGGAGCATGGTCATCACCTTCGTCACGCTGGCCGGAGGCAGCGCTTCGTGGGCGTTCTGTTCATAAAGCACTTGTCCGGTGGCCACATCCACCAGCACCGCGCTCTTGGCGGGAATGTCCATTTCCACCGCGCCCACCGGAACTGCCAACGCCGCCACCAGCAAAATCAAACACATAAACCGTCTCATATTGCTACCTCCAAACTGTTCTTACGAAAGTCTACGCGGCCTGTCCGGTTTGTAGAACTTTTCTATTGTGTATTGCCTGCAATTTTGGTATAATATTAGGAAAATGATATAATGGATGTGGAATGCTTTGAAATACGGAATCTGGAATACGACGGCCCCCGGCGCGGAAGCCGTCAACGCCCTGGTAAAGGGCGGCTACGCCCCTTTGGCGGCAATGGTCCTGGCCGCCCGGGGTTTGGAAAACAAAACAGAGGCTGACCGGTACTTAGACTGCAACGCCCCCCTCCTTGATCCCTTCCTGCTCACCGATATGGACTTGGCTGCAGGACGGGTGGGTCTTGCCATGGAACGGGGGGAGAAAATCGCAGTCTTTGGCGATTACGATGTGGACGGCATCACCGCCACCTGCCTGCTGACGGACTTTCTCCGCAGCCACGGGTGCGACTGCGTACCCTACATCCCCGGCCGGCTGGAGGAAGGCTACGGGCTGAATCCCATCGCCATCAACTATCTCCATGGCCTGGGTGTAAAGTTGATCATCACTGTGGACTGCGGCATCACCGCCCTGGAAGAGGCGCAATTGTGCAAAAGATTGGGCATTGACCTGGTGATCACCGATCACCACGAGTGCAAGGATACCCTCCCCGAGGCCATCGCGGTAGTGGACGCCCACCGGCCCGACGGTGGTTATCCCCATATGTCCCTCTCCGGCGTAGGCGTGGCTTTCAAGCTGGCGGCCGCTCTCAACGGTGACCAGCAGGAGATCCTGGAAGCCTACGGAGATATGGTATGCCTGGGCACAGTTGCGGATGTTATGCCCCTACAGGGAGAGAATCGAACCTTTGTGTCCACGGGCCTTGCTATGCTTCGCAACACCGCCCGTCCCGGTCTCGCTGCCCTGATGCGTCAGTGCGGCTGCGAGCCGGAGGATATCACCGCTTCCGCGGTGGGATATATGCTTGCCCCCCGGATCAACGCCGCCGGACGAATGGGGCAGATCGAACTGGCCACGGAATTGTTCCTCACCCGGGACAGCGCCCGGGGTGAGGAGTTGGCCCAGCAGCTTTGCGAGTTGAACCGCCAGCGGCAGGGTGTGGAGTCAGAGATCTACCGACAGGCCACCGAGATGCTCCCCGCCGATCAGACACCGGACGCCATTGTGTTGTCCGGAGAGGACTGGCACCAAGGTGTGGTTGGTATCGTTTCCAGCCGCATCGCCGAGGAGTACTGCTGCCCTACCTTCCTGATCTGTCTGGACGGCGATCACGGCAAGGCCAGTTCCCGCAGTTTTGGCGGCTTTAATCTGTTCGCCTCTCTCACTGCCCTATCCCACCTTTTGGAAAGCTACGGCGGCCACGAGCTGGCGGCCGGCTTCACCATCCACAGAAGTCAGATCCCCGCCTTCCGGGAGGAGATCTGCCGCCTTGCGGAAGCTTTTTACTGCGGCAGCGGCCCGAAAACCGTACTGGAGGCGGATTGCGTCATTCCGCCGGAGCTGCTGACTCTCCATAACGTTCAATCTCTCAATGCCCTGGAGCCTTGCGGCAACGGCTGTCCCAAGCCGGTGCTGGTGATGGAAAACCTCACTGTAGACCGACTGTCTCCCGTGGGCAACGGCCGTCACCTGCGTCTGCGGCTGAATGGGCCGCACCACAGTTTTAACGGCATTTTCTTCTCCGCAACGGCGGAGTCCGCCTCCATCTCCCAGGGCGACCTGGTGGATGTGGCATTTGTCCCCCAAATCAATGATTTCCGCGGGGAAAAGACCGTGCAGATGAATATTCAGGACATCCGCCCCGCCTGCAGCGCAGCCGTTTCCTGCGACACGGAAAACTACCGAAAGCTCCGCGCCGGCCAAGTGGACGCCGGGGTAGCGGAAGCCCTTCTGCCGGAGCGGTCGGTGCTGAGCCTTGTCTGGCGGTATCTGGCAAACTGCTCTCAGCCGGTAAAAGAGACGCCCATCTGTCTATGCAGAAAGATTGTCCGCCGGACAGGGATCGCCTTAAATCTGGAGCAGCTGCTCACCTGCCTGGATATTTTTGCCGATGTGGGTCTGCTGGAGATCCGCCGCCACCACAAAAACATCTCTGTCCGCCTGACACCCGGTGAGGGGAAAGCGGATCTGAACACCTCTCAAACCATGCTGCAGCTGCTTGCTGCGAAGGAGCAATAACATTATGGAAAGCTTTGCTGAACATTACGGGTCTATGTACCAAACCGTGAACCGGTGTCTGCCTGGAGTGGATATGACCCTCATCGACCTGGCGGTGGAATATGCCCGGAACAAGCATAAGGATCAGTGCCGGAAGGACGGTTCTCCCTATATCATTCACCCCCTGGCGGTGGCGGAGATCGTGGCAGAGATGGGTCTGGATGTGGATGCCATTTTGGGCGCGTTGCTCCACGACTGCATTGAAGATACCGACGCCTCTTTCGACGAGATCTCCAAGCTCTTCGGCGCAACCTGCGCTGAACTGGTGGAGGGCGTCACCAAGCTGACCCGCGCC
This sequence comes from Faecousia sp., assembly GCA_045612705.1. Lineage (GTDB taxonomy): Bacteria > Bacillota > Clostridia > Oscillospirales > Oscillospiraceae > Faecousia. The sequence goes on from JAZKZN010000048.1 coordinate 34,448, forward strand.
AATTTCTCCTCCTCCGAGGAGGCCCAGATGGAGAATCTGCGGAAGATGTTCATGGCTATGAGCAAGGACATCCGGGTGGTGCTGATCAAAATCGCCGACCGGCTTCACAATATGCGTACTATGCAGTACCAGACCCCGGCCAAGCAAATTCTCAAGTGCCGGGAGACTATGGATATCTACGCCCCCTTGGCCCACCGCCTTGGTATGCAAAAGATGAAGTGGGAGCTGGAAGACCTCTCTCTGCGGTATCTGGACCCCGGCTGCTACAATTCCATTATGACCTATCTGTCCGCCCACAAAGAGAAGGACGAGGCCTTTATGAACACCATTCAGGAGAAAATCTCCCACCGGTTGAACGCCATGGGCATCAACAGCACCGCCTATGGACGGATCAAGCACGTGTACTCCATCTACCGGAAGATGAATCTCCAGGGCAAGACCATGGACGAGCTGTACGACATCTACGCTTTCCGGGTCATTGTGGACACCATCCCCGACTGCTACAATGTACTGGGTCACATCCACGACCTGTTCAATCTGGTTCCCGGTCGTTTTAAAGACTATATTTCCACCCCGAAGCCCAATATGTATCAGAGTCTGCACACCACCGTTATTGGATCTCAGGGTATTCCTTTTGAGGTGCAGATCCGCACCTGGGATATGCACGAAACCGCCGAGTACGGCATTGCCGCCCACTGGAAGTACAAACAGGGCGTGGGCAATGGTGAGGAAAAAGATTTCGAGTGGGGGCGCCGTGTGCTGGAGAGCCAGCAGGACACTGACGCAGAGGACTATGTGAACTCCATGAAGATCGATATGTTCGACGACGAGGTGTTCACCTTTACCCCCAAGGGCAAAATCGTACCCCTGCCCGCCGGCTCTACTCCTATCGACTTCGCATACGCCATTCACTCCGGCGTGGGCAATTCCATGGTGGGCGCCAAGGTCAACGGCCGTATCTGCAACATCGACGCCACCCTGCAAAACGGCGACATTGTGGAGATCATAACCTCCAAGTCCGCCAAGGGCCCCAGCCGTGACTGGCTGAACATCTGCAACAGCAACCAGGCCCGCACCAAGATCAAGCAGTGGTTCAAAAAAGAAAAACGGGAAGAAAATGTGGCCCACGGCCGCTCCTCCTTTGGAAACGAAATGCGTCGGGTGGGTCTGCCCCTGTCCATCACCGTAGACCCGGAGGTGGGCCCCCAGCTGCTGAAAAAACTTGGCTTTGATACCTGGGAGGATATGTACGCCGCCATCGGCTACGGCGGTCTCACCGCCGTGAAGTCTGTAGGCCGTATCCGGGATGATATCAACCGGGCGATGAAGCTGCAGAATAACGAAAAGCAGGCCTCCCTGAACACCAAACCCGATCCCGTTGCCAAGATCAACCGCCACGCGGTCAACGGTGTTATCGTAGAGGATATCGACTCCTGTATGATCAAGTTTGCCCGATGCTGCACCCCCGTTCCGGGAGACGGCATTATTGGCTTTATCACCAAAGGCTTTGGCGTGTCTGTCCACCGGATCGACTGCCCCAACGCCCAAAACCGGGATGAGCCCCATCAGGCTGCCCGCTGGGTGCGGGTGCGCTGGGCCAATGTTGACAATCAGCCCTTCGAGACCACTCTGGAGCTGGACTGCATCACCCGTGACGGTCTGCTGCTGGATGTGGCCACCACAATGACCACTGCCCGCTGCCGCGTGAAGGAGATCAATGGTAAGGATCTGCCCGGCGGCCGCAGTGTGTTCACTGTGCGGTTTGAGGTCAAGGATGTGGACGAACTGGATGTCATCCGCAACAAGCTTCTGAATATTCGGGATGTGACCGGTACCAGAAGAGGTCAAAACTGATTACCGGAGGGATTTTTTATGCGCGCTGTTTTGACAAGAGTTTCTTCCGCCAGCGTCACCATCGACGGTGAAGTGGTGGGCAGTATCGGCAAGGGATTTCTCATCCTGCTGGGCATCGGCCCGGAGGATACGGAGGAAAAATGCCGGTATCTGGCCGAAAAAGCCCTGAGCCTGCGGGTTTTCGAGGACGAAAACGGCAAGATGAACTTAGGCCTTGGGGATGTGGGCGGAAAGGTTTTGGTGGTCAGCCAATTTACTCTCTACGGCAACTGCCGCAAAGGCCGCCGTCCCAGCTTTACCGACGCGGCAAATCCCCAGCTGGGCAACGAATTGTACGAAAAGTTCCTCTCCTGCTGCGCTGCTCTGGGGTATCCGCCCCAGCACGGGCAGTTTGGAGCGGATATGAAAGTAGCTTCTGTCAACGACGGGCCGGTGACCCTGATTCTGGACACCGACCAGCTGATGGACGCCCCCAGAAGAGGTTAAGTATGAGGATCAAATGTCTGCCCCTCGGGGCGTATCAGACCAATTGCTATCTGGCCTGGGGCGACGAGAGCGACACCTGTGTGGTGATCGACCCCGGCTACGAGGCGAAAACTGTGCTGCAGGAGGCAAAGCAGCTGGGAAAAACTATCCGCGCGATCCTTCTCACCCACGGACATTTTGACCATGTGGGCGCTGTGAAGGCCATCGCAAGGGAGACCGGCTGCGAAGTGTATCTTCACGAGGGGGATCTGTCCTTGCCTGGGGTTTTCACCGCCGGAAAACTGTACTATACCCATCTGTACAAAGAGGGCGACCGGCTTTCCCTGGCCGGCCTGGAGCTGAAAGTTCTCCACACCCCCGGCCATACCCCGGGTTCTGTCTGCCTGATGTGCGAAGATGCGCTGTTCTCCGGAGACACTTTGTTTATGGACTCCTGCGGCAGAACGGATCTGCCCGGTGGCAGCACCCCCACGATCCTCCGCTCCCTCGCCCGATTGGCCTCTTTGGAGGGCGATTTTCAGGTGCTGCCCGGTCACGGAGAAGCCACCACCCTCTTAAACGAAAAGAAATACAATCCCTATCTGAACCGATAAGGAATAGGCTTATGAATCTTACCATTTCCGGTCATGATGACCTTTATGCCGTGGAGCAGCTGCTTCTTTCCCTGTTTCCCCAGAACGCAGAGATCACGGCTGTGTCCCGTCTGTGCCGGGGCGAGCAGTGGATCTCCGCCATTACGGAGATCACAGCCAGCGGCAAGAAGACCCGGGCAGTGAAACGAATGAAAACGAACAACGAAACCGTCCGCCTCCGCCGCCGCATCTTGCAGCAAAGTGTATATTTTGCCGCGCTGCCCCATTTGGACGCTGTCCCCGCCTGGGGCGCATTGTCCGGCGTGCGGCCCACCAAACTGTCCACCAAACTCCTGTTGGAGGGTGGCAAGGAAAAAGATGCGGATGCACTCTTAAAGGATGTGTATTTCGTCACTCCGGAGCGGCGAAAGCTGGCTGTCGACTGCTCGGTATCCACCGTAAACGCCGTAAGGCAGACGGATAAAAACGACATCTCCCTCTATGTGGGCATTCCATTCTGTCCCACCCGGTGCAGCTATTGCAGTTTTGTCAGCCGCACCGTGGGCAAGCGCACCGAATTGTTAGATCCCTATCTGCAGGCGCTGTACAAAGAATTGGAGCACACCGGCAAACTGCTGGCAAGTTCCGGCAAGACCGTTCGTACCATTTATATAGGCGGCGGCACGCCCACGACCCTCTCTTCCCCGCAAATGGCGGCGCTTTTGGACACTATCCGCGACACCGTCGACCTCTCCCGGTGCATTGAGTTCACTGTAGAGGGCGGCCGGCCGGACACTTTGGACGCCCATAAGCTGCGTACCATTCATGCCCACGGCGCTGATCGGATGAGCATCAACCCCCAGACCATGGTGGACGATGTGCTGAAAGCCTGCGGCAGACCCCACACCGCCGAGGACATCCTCCGGCGCTACCGGGAGGCAAAGGACGCGGGTTTCAAAGCCATCAATATGGACCTGATCGCCGGTCTTCCCCAGGATACTCTGGCCGGTTTCCGTCATTCCCTGGACACGGTGGCCTCCCTTCATCCCGCCAACATCACCGTCCACACTCTGGCGCTGAAAAAGGGCGCAGACCTATTTGAAAAGCGGGTCAATCTCCCCGCCTACGAGGAGGTTGCGCAAATGGTGGCTTACGCCAACGAAACGCTCCGTTCTTTCGGCTACAAACCCTACTACCTTTACCGGCAGAAATATATGTCCGGCTCTTTTGAGAATGTAGGCTGGAGCCGGGACGGGCTTGACTGTCTGTATAACATCTATATGATGGAGGAGACCCACTCCATTTTGTCCCTTGGGGGCGGAGGCATGAACAAGGTCAACCTCCCCGACGGCACCTTGCAGCGCTTCCATAACCCCAAGTTCCCTGAACAATACATCCAGCAGATCAACAGTGTCCTCGCCCAAAAAGAGGAGCTGTTCGCGCTGCTTTGACATTATCTTCCCAAAAGGATGTGCATACTTTGGATACTTTGATCTCCGGCGTCACCTTGGTGACTATGAATGAAAAATCCGATGTGCTTTTCGGCGCATATCTGGGCATTCAGGACGGAAAAATAACTTACATCGGCAAAACCGCCCCGGAAGAACAGCCCGCCACTATCGTTGACGGCACAGGTATGGTGGCCATTCCCGGCCTTATCAACTGTCACACCCACCTGGCCACCTCCGCCCTGCGGAACTTCCTGGACGACACTGCCCGGCAGGAGGCCCTGGAGCAAACCCTCTCCCGGCAGGATAAGCTGGACGCCCGGGCCGCAAAGGCCGCTTCTCTTTTGTCCATCGCCGAGTGTCTGCGGTTCGGCATCACCTCCGTGTCCGATTTGTACTATTTCCCGGAGGCCACCGCTGAAGCGGTGAAAGAAAGCGGCATCAAGGCCAATCTGGCCCTGTCTTCCTACCGGTTCATCGACCAGAACGAGGATTTTTCCTTTGACACCGATGAGCAGTGCCGGGAACTGGCCCGGTTGGTGGAAGCCTGGCACAATTACGACAACGGCCGTATCAAAATCGACGCCGGCCTTTACGCTGAGTACACCAGCAATTACCGCCTGTGGGAGGCCCTTGCAGACTTTGCCGCGGAGAACGCGCTGGGCTTCCAGCTGCATCTGTCGGAGTCGGAAGAGGAAGTCGCGTCCTGCGAGGACCGCACCGGCCTGACCCCCGCCGAGCTGCTCTCCTGCCACCGGCTCTTCCGTGTCCCTGTGACGGCTGCCACCTGCGCCTGTCTGACAGAGCAGGAGCAAGCGCTTCTGGGTAAGGCAAAAGCCACCGCCGTCGCCACCCCCATTGTCTCTGCCAAGCAGGGTCTGCCCGCCACTCCTATCGCAAACAGCGTGAAAGCGGGTATGAATGTGGCGCTGGGTACCGGCGGCGCCCTGGAATGCGGCAATCTGGATCTGTTCGAAGTGATGCGTTTTACCGCCCTCTCCGGCGAGAAAAAACTCCCCGCGGCAGCCGTCCTGATGATGGCCACTGTCTGTGGCGCCACCGCCCAGGGCCGCTCCGGTGAGTGCGGCATGCTGAAAGAGGGTATGGACGCGGATATCGTCCTTGTGGATTTCTCCGCGCCCCATCTGATGCCCTGCCACAATATCCCCAACGGCCTCGTCTACTCCGCCAAGGGCGGCGATGTGGCTATGACCATGGTGCGGGGCAAAATCCTTTATCAGAACGGACATTTCCCCACCATTGACCTGCCGGCAGTGGTGTCTGAAATTATGGAATACGCCATTCCCAAGCTCCTGGGCAGTGAATAAGGAGGCGCTATGAATAACAAAAAGCAAACCTTCCTCCACGGCGCTGCGCTGCTGGCCCTGGCTACCGCCATCGTAAAGGTTATTGGCGCTTTCTATAAGATCCCGCTGAAAATGATCATCGGAGATCAGGGCTACGGCTACTTTATCACCGCCTATGACATCTACTCCGTGCTGCTGCTGATCTCCACAGCCGGTCTGCCCATCGCCATGAGCCGCATGATCAGCCAGGCGAGTTCTTTGGGCAACTACAATCAAGTGCGGCGGATCTACGCCACCGCCCGGGGGATTTTCCTGGGATTGGGCGTGGTCAGCACCGGGTTGATGATGGGCTTTTCTCATCAGCTGGCCGCTTTCCAAAAGCAGCCGGACGCCTGGGCTGCCATTTTCTGCCTTGGCCCTTGCGCGCTGCTGATGTGCGTGATGTCCACCTACCGGGGCTTCTTCCAGGGGCAGAGCAATATGCGCCCCACCTCCAACTCCCAGATTTTGGAGGCCGCTTTCAAACTGGTGGTCGGTCTGGCGCTGGCTTACTTTGTGATGAGGTCCACCAACAATGTGGCCTATGCCGCCGGCGCGGCCATTTTGGGCGTGACGGTGAGCTGCCTGGTGTCTGCCATCTACCTGAACACCCTCCAGCGTCCCGCCTATCGGGAGCTGCCCCAAACGGACGACACGCCCATCTCTTACGGCGCAACCGCCAAGCAGCTGCTGGCCATCGCCGTGCCTATTACCATCGGTTCTGCGGGATTGCAGGTCCTCACTGTGCTGGAGACGAACCTGTATATGGGTCAGCTCCTCACCGCCAATGGAATGAGTCAAAATACCGCAGACATTACCAAGGGCATCTACAATATGTGTCAGACGGTATTTAATATGCCCTGCGCCTTTATGGTGCCCATCACTACCTCGGTGCTGCCCGCCATTACCGCCCAGCTGGCGGTGAAGGATCACACGGCCTCCAAAGCCACCGAGGAATCTGCAGCCCGGATCACAGGCCTCATCAGCCTGCCCTGCGCCGTAGGCCTGAGCATTCTGGCCGGCCCGGTGATGGGTCTGCTGGGCGGCTACACCGGCGAAAACCTAGTCCTTGCCACCAGGATTCTCTTTGTGCTGGGCGTGAACATCTTCTTCTACGGTGTGATCCAGTACACCAATGTGGTTCTTCAGTCCCACGGCTACGCGGTGATCCCTGTGATCAATACCCTGCTGTGCGGTGCGATGAAGCTGCTGGTGGTATATCTGCTGGTGGGCAATCCCAACCTGGGAATTGTCGGCGCCCCCATCGGTATGCTCCTGTGCTATCTGTGCATCGGTGTGATGAACCTTATCGCGATTTACAAGGTCGTTCCCCAGAAAGTACAGATCCTGCGAAATCTCCTGCGGCCCTTTGTTCCCGCCGCGCTGATGGGCGCAGCGGTATGGGGCGTGTACAAATTGCTCCAAAGCCTTCTGGGCCCGGAGGGCAGTTCTGTAATTTTATGCGGTATTCCTGTGGCTGTCGGTGTGGCAGTTTATGGGGTCTGCGTGGTGCTTTTTAAGGCTATCCGCCGTGAAGACTGTCTCCTTTTGCCAAAAGGTGACAAAATTGCGAAGATTTTACACTTATAATTGGTTATTTTTGCGAAAAACACTTGCATTTTTCTCCAAAATGTGCTAATGTTAAAATATCCAAATATTTAGAAAAGAGGTAATTTTCTATGAATAAAACCGAACTTATCGCTGCCGTTGCTGAAAAGACCGGCCTGACCAAGAAGGACGCCGAGCGCGTTGTTTCCGCTACCTTCCAGACCATCGCTGACGCTATGGTTAAGGGCGACAAGGTCCAGGTCTCCGGCTTTGGCATTTTTGATGTTAAGAACCGCGAAGCCCGCGTTGGCCGCAACCCCCGCACCAAGGAAGCTGTTCAGATCCCCGCTACCCGTCTGCCCGCTTTCAAGGCCAGCAAGACCCTGAAGGACGCTGTCGCTAAGTAAGCTTTGCGCCTGGATAAATATCTGAAGGTCTCCCGGCTGATCAAACGCCGCACCGTAGCCAACGAAGCTTGCGACAACGGTCGCATCAGCGTCAACGGCCGTGTGGTGAAGGCCAGTTATGAGGTCAAACCCGGCGACAAGATCGAGATCGCCCTGGGCGCCCGGACTGTGGCTGTGGAGGTCGTGGTGGTGGCTGATAATGTCCGCAAGGACGATGCCGTCACTATGTATAAGGAAATCTGAAAAAGAGCCCCCTCTGACGAGGGGGCTTCTTTGTCGGTAAGCACCGACAGGCAATGCGTGCCCAGTGCTTATCTAATCGTTAGTTCCCTGACCCGCTCGGTATCGTCACCGAATTTGAAATATGAAACTTCTTAACGGCAAGCACCGACAGGCAATGCGTGCAAGGCCTTTGGGTAATTGTGACTACCGATCCCTTCGGGGAGGTACTTTCTTGCGCCGCCAAGAAAGTACCCAAAGAATGCGGCACAGGAGAGGGGCTGAGCGATGCGCTCCCGCGCACAAACCGCCCCTCCCCTGTGTACCCCACCTGCGCACTTTCGATGGATAGCATAATGTTTCGGTTTTTGTATGGGTATTGCTGTTCCATAGGATGGGATGACATACGGGCAGACGGGGATTCCAAAGGGGGAAATGTGGGTGATGTTTGACTGGGGATATGTTGGTACATTTCCCCTTTTGGTCGTGGGAAGAGTCCGGGAAACCTACGAAACGTTTCCCGGCGGCTCTTTGGATACTTTCTCGCCGGAGAGAAAGTATCATCCTGTCGGCGAGTACCAACAGACAATGCGTGGTTGAGATCTTGATAAGTCTTTGGGTGCGGCTGTTGGCAGCGGCGGGAGCAAGCCCCCGCCCTACGCTGCTAGGTATCGTCACCGGGTAAAAAAGGCCTCCCTCTGACGAGGGAGGCTTTTGGTTATTCTTCTGTTTTGGGAACGGGGGTAATCACCGGTGTGCCGTCCCGGTTCAGCAGCGGTGTCAGACCGCCGGCATTTCCGTTGGCGGCAAACAGATAGTTCACACCGGTATTCTTATCCACCAGGATATATGTCGCAGGGCCGGAAAAGCCGCCGCCGTTATGGTAGGTTTTAATAAACCGTTTTTCTTTGTCTGCCATTTTACTTTTCCTTTGTGCCTTCCACCAAGCCGCTTGCCAGGCCCACCAGGCCCTGGATCTCAGAGGGAATGATGATCTTGGTCGCCTGGCCGTCGGCCACCTTTTCCATGGCCTGAATGGACTTCAGCTTAATCACCTGATCGTTGGGAGCTTTCTCGTTCAGCATTTCCAGAGAATCTGCCAGGGCCTGCTGCACCTTCAAAATAGCCTCCGCCTCACCGGTGGCCTTCAGAATCGCAGCTTCTTTCTCTGCCTCTGCCCGCAGGATCGCCGCCTGCTTTTCAGCGTCGGCCCGGAGGATTGCGGATTCCCGCTCACCTTCAGCGATCAGAATGGCGGACTTCTTCTGACCCTCAGCCTGCAGGATCGCCTGACGGCGGTCACGCTCGGCCTTCATCTGCTTTTCCATGGAGCTCTGAATGTCTGCCGGAGGCAGAATGTTCTTCAGCTCCACGCGGTTGACCTTGATGCCCCAGGGGTCGGTAGCCTCGTCCAGAATGGCCCGCATCTTGGTGTTGATAATGTCACGGGAGGTCAGGGTCTGATCCAACTCCAGGTCGCCGATGATATTACGCAGGGTAGTGGCGGTCAGCGTTTCCATAGCTGCCATGGGCTGCTCCACGCCGTAGGTATAGAGCTTGGGGTCGGTGATCTGGAAGTACACCACCGTATCGATCTGCATGGTGACATTGTCCTTGGTAATAACCGGCTGAGGAGGATAGTCCAGCACCTGCTCCTTCATGCTCACACGACGGGCGATCCGGTCGATAAAGGGCAGCTTGAAGTGCAGACCCACGCCCCACACCGCCTGGAATGCACCCAGCCGCTCCAGCACATAGGCCCGGGACTGCTGCACCACGACGATGCACTTGATCAAAACCACAAAAACAATGGCAACCAACGCAATAATGATATATTCCATACTCTTTCCTCCTTATTTTACTGCCACCGGAACCGGTGTCACATACACTTTTACGCCCTCCAGCCGATCGATCTGCACCTGCGTGCCGGCAGGGATCGGAGCGCCGTCTGTGCTGCGGGCGGACCACTCAATGTCGCCGATCTTCACCTGGCCGGTGCTGTTGACATTATCCACATCCGCAGTCACCAGGCAGATTTTGCCGATCATGGCGTCCACATTGGTGCGGGAGCGCTTGGGATTGAAATGCTTCTTGGCGATGGGTCTGAATGCCGCAAGGGCCACACCGCTCACCACTAAAAACAGAACCACCTGCAGCCATGTTTTCCCGCCGCAGAAAGTGGCGATCAGAGATGCCAGCGAGCCTACGGCAAACCAGGCCGATACCATTCCCACTGTTGCCGCCTCCGCGATCACAAACAGGATCAGCAGAGCAAACCATACAATTTCCATACTTGCATCCTCCTTTTACTTTGTCTGCTTATACAATAACAAAAGGCAAGGGCCTTGTAAATAGGTTTCAAAGAGGTTTTTGTAAACAATCTTTGACAAAACGGTTGCTATATAGGGGGGATTGATGTATAATTTATTTGTAAGAATATGGGCTGACGCCCAAAATAATAGGGAGGAACTACATATGTTCAACGCAATGATCGACGTACTGAAGGCAAATCCCCGGAAGATCGTCTTCACCGAGGGCCACGATGCCCGTATTCTGGAAGCCACTGCCCGTCTGGTGGAAGGCGGTTTCCTGACCCCCGTGCTGGTGGGTAATGTGGAAGAAGTCAAGGCCAACGCCGCCAAGGGCGGTTTCAATATCGAAGGCGTAGAGATCCTGGATCCCCTGACCTACCCCGATATGGACAAGATGGTGGAAAAGATGGTTGAGCTCCGCAAGGGCAAGATGAGCCCCGAGGAATGCAAGGCCGCTCTGTCCAAGGGCAACTACTTCGGCACCATGCTGGTGAAGATGGGCTACGCTGACGCTCTGCTGGGCGGCGCTACCTACTCCACCGCTGACACCGTCCGTCCCGCTCTGCAGCTGGTGAAGACCAAGAAGGGCGTGAATCTGGTGTCCTCCTGCTTCATCATGGTCCGCGGCGAAGAGAAGCTGGCTATGGGCGACTGCGCCATCAACCTGGGTTATGAAGATCGTCTGGACAAGGACGGCAACGTGGTTCTGTCCGCTGCTCAGCAGCTGGCCGAGGTGGCCGTTGAGACCGCCCGCACCGCAAAGGTCTTCGGCATTGATCCCAAGGTGGCTATGCTCTCCTTCTCCACCAACGGCTCCGGCAAGGGCGGCACTGTGAAGCTGTCCCACGACGCCACCGCCATCGCCAAGGAAATGGCTCCCGACCTGCTCATCGACGGCGAGATGCAGTTTGACGCCGCCGTTGCTCCCGAGGTAGGCCAGCTGAAGTTCCCCGGCTCCCCCGTGGCAGGCTACGCCAACACCTTTATCTTCCCCACCATCGAAGCCGGCAACATCGGCTACAAGATTGCCCAGCGTCTGGGCGGTTTTGAGGCCTACGGCCCCATCCTGCAGGGTCTGGCCGCTCCCATCAACGACCTGTCCCGCGGCTGCAACGCCGACGAGGTCTACAAGATGGCTATCATCACCTGCGCAATGGTGTAATTTTCCAACGCAAAGGGCGTGTGAGGTTTCTCACACGCCCTTTTTCGTGTTGACAGGGATTTTCCTCGGTGGTACAATGACTCTGACAACTGGATAAAGCCCCTTCGTGGCATGCCGGGCGGCGAACCCGGCTTGCTGAACAAGATAATCGGGTGCAAATCCCGAGCGGTACCGCCGCTGTATGTGCTGATGGGTGTTTTTATTGGCGAAAGCCAGTCACTGGGCAACCGGGAAGGCAGAAACATTCCGCAAAGACGGCAACCTCTTTTGCGAAAGCACGAGCCAGAAGACCTACGAAAGGGTTCTCCTTCCTTTTGCGATGTACAAAAGGAACGCTTGTCGCGGAAAACCGGCCGCGGTGCTTTGTTGCGCCGTGGTACTTTTGTTTTTTGGAGGTTTTTTATGAAGAAAAAAACACTGATCGCTCTACTTGTCATTGTTGCCCTGGCGGTGGCCCTGGTGGCCGTGTACTTTGTCACCCGCCCCGATGTGGCTCCCGGCACCAAGTCCTTCACCCTGGAGATCGTCCATAAAGATGGCGATACCAAAACCATGAAGCTGAAGTCGAATGGGGAGTACCTGGGGCAGTTCCTGCAGGACGAGGGCATTATCTCCGGTGAGATGGCGCAGTACGGCCTGTATATCCACGAAGTGGACGGAGAAAAAGCGGTCTATGAAGTCGACGGCGCTTACTGGGCCTTCTATGTGGACGGGGAATATGCCCTTGCCGGCATCGACCTGACTCCCATTGAAGAGGGCAAGGTCTATCAGCTGGCCTATACCATTGGATAATTGCTGATTTTTGATGAGGTTGCCAGGCCGGGTGCATTCGCACCCGGCTTTTTGTTGCATTTGGGGGGGGATTGGTGGTAAAGTAAAGGCAGAAAGTTTTGGGAGGTAGCGTTATGGAGCGATATTCTCTGACAGCCACAGATCACCAGCTGATCGCCATGGCCCTTCAAGTACTGGAAAAGAACTTTGATGACGGCATTTACAATCACACCGTGGGTTGTGGTCTGCTGTGCAAAAACGGCAAGGTGTATACCGGCGTGAACTGCGACGGCATTCACGGCTCCTGCGCAGAATACATCACCGTAGGTATCGCCATTTCCGCCGGGGAACGGGAGTTCGATACAATTGTCGCCGTCCACGAAAAGGCCACAAACTGCGTGCTTTCGCCTTGCGGAAACTGCCGGCAGATGCTATTTGAGTACTGCCCCGACATCAAGGTAATTGTAAACGACGAGTCGGGGAATCTGATTAAGATAACCGCCCGGGATCTGCTCCCCTTTGCCTGGGAGCCGGTAATCTGTTGACGGTTTTCCATGATAACAACGGAGGTTTTTATGAGCAGCGCCATACGATTGATGGAAAACAAGGATAAAGACGCGGTTTTGGAGATGATGCGGACGTTTTACGCATCCCCGGCGGTCCTCAGCAACGGCTCGGAGGAGATCTTTGCCGCCGATGTGGACGCCTGCGTTGGGGACAATCCCTATCTGGAGGGGTATGTTGTGGAACGGGAGGGGAATATTTTGGGGTATTCTATGGTGGCTAAGAGCTTTTCCACCGAGTTCGGCAAGCGCTGTATCTGGATCGAGGATCTGTATCTGAAGGATGCTTTTCGGGGTTTGGGTCTCGGGCGCCAGATGTTAGATTTTATTATGGAAAAATACGAGGGCTGCCTGTTTCGCCTGGAGGCAGAGGCAGAAAACGAAAAAGCCATCCGGGTTTATAAAGCCTGCGGCTTCACAGAGCTGCCCTATCTGGAACTCAAAAAATAAAAAACCCGCCGGCAGGGCCGGGGGGTTTTTTGTCATTCTTTCCTTATCAGACACACAATAGATTCAAGGATTGTGCCGTTGTCCAAACGGTATCTTCTCATTCCTGTTCGATTGGCCACCAGTCAAATTCGCAGGTATCTTCCATAAAATCAACTACCATTTGCATTGCCTCCTGCGTATTATCGGGATGCCAATGGTCAGCAAGTGTTCCTGCTTGATTTTCGATGTCAAAAATAGCAATCACACCGTCATGGTAAAGATAAAATTTATTTTTAGCTGATTGACCGAACAGTACTTGAAAATCTTCACGAAACCCTGCATTCAGAGAAAATGCATTTGTTAGCTTCAAATTGTATCTATCCTTTAACTGCTGGTAAACCAGAAATAAATCAATATTATCCATTATTGTCCTCTCGAATCATAGTCACGATTGATTCGTCTGTCATTCGTTTAGGTGGGAAAACTTTCCCCTCATCAGGAACTGCAATTGTGCCCTCCATGAAAGCTACCACAAGCTCCAGTGCTTCTGTGGTATCTTCAGGATGCCAATGCTTGTTGGCGATTCCCTCTTCGGTATCGTAATTCAGTATATAATGACACCCTTCGTCATAAAGATAAAACCGACCCAAAATACTTTTGCCAGTCAGTACTTCCATATCCCAACCAAACCCAGCATCCAACGCCAGTCCCGTTGTCAATTCTAAGCCGTATTTGTCTTTTAACTGGTCGTAAATATACTTTAGGTTGAGTGTTTCATCTGAATTATCCGCTTTAACCAAGGTGCACACACTCTCGTTTGTAATGCCTTTAGGTGGGAAAACGATACCGTCTGCCTCACAGCGAAGTCGGTAGAATTGCTTCACCCATTCGGGCAGTTTTTCCACTTCATCTTTAATCTTAACAAGTGTTCTCTTGCCAACACGTCTGTCCATATAGGCAAACACACGCAGTAAATAATTATCGGAGTTGAGAGATGTTGCGATGTCTGTTTTGAGGTAAATGGTTAGGGAGTTTATGAAATCAGCATCACACAGTTTACCTTCAGGCATCCACTTTTCTTTTTCTAATTCACCGATTAGTTGCAGATAGGACACCTTTTCACCTTCTTGTTTTCTTTCATGATAAATGCTAGATGTTTCACTTTCCTGTTTATACATGTCAATCCAGGAGAAAGACACCAATTCTTTGTTCTCATAGCGAATTGTTGCTCTGCCGTAGGCATTATGCACCTCATGATAACTGGTATAGAAATAAGAGATTTTGTCTTTAAGCGAATCACAAAGCAAATCATTCATCTGCTTTTTCAGATTGCTCCAAGACTTGTATTTACTTCTTTCTTCGGAAATCATTTTAGGCTCAACCTCGCAATCGTCAGCCTTTTCCCTACTCAAACAAACAACCGTTTCGAGTGTTGTTTCTTTAGGTAGAAAATCTACCATGAGTTCGACATATCGGGATTTGACTATATTAATCTTCCTCTTCTTGAGGGGCGATGGGGGATGTAGACTGAATTTTTTGGTCCACAATTTTTCTAACAGCATCAAGTCCATCTGGACCACAGAATGCATCCATCAACTCGTTGAATTCGGGGTTATCGCTGGGTGTCACGGCAGCTTTGCGAATACGCAACTGTTCAATGATAGAAAGAATCACATCAAGCCCCAAGATGGCAAGTCCAATCCACAGGCAAGACTTTACCCAAATTCCGACAATGCAAAGGATAATTCCAGAAATAGACAGATAGAAAAAATGGAATAGGAAATTTGTAAGAACAAAGAACCAAAACATTTTTGTTGGATATTTTCTTTCCATACAGTGCCTCCGAAATATAATGAGTTGGATAAAATCAAGTTTTTCCGTCAGTTCATGCTCGTTTTCAAATCTTTTGTATGAACAGAAATGCGGACATAATCGTCGGCCTTTTCCCTACTCAAACAAACAACCGTTTCAAGTGTTGTTCAGTTGTCCAAATAGCTTAAGCCTGTCTAAACGGATATAACTCGTAATCCGATTTTCCTTCCATGAATTTCACGATGTGATCCACCGCAGAGTCCACATCATTGGGGTGCCAGTGGGTGCCTTTTGTCTGCTCGGCATCCATTACATCCAGCACGAACATATCTCCATCACTATACAGTTCCAGAATCTGTCCATGGGCTTTAGCTACAAGAATAGGGCAATCGATGGTAAAACCTTCATTAAGTGCTGCAGTTGTGGTCAGAATCAAGTCACACTTATCCTTTAGCTGCGCATAAACCTCCAGCACTTTCTCGTCTGTCATGCCACACATATTAGTCCTCCTTAATCATAGTCACGATGGATTCGACGGGGGTCAATTTGTCCCAACTGATTTTGGGAGTGTTTTCGTTCTCATAGACCACGGGTACACACAGCTTTATGCTTTTGATAATTCTGCCGTCCTCGGTTTTCTCGGGGAAGATTTGGATTTCCTCTACGAGAGACCGCAGCAGCACCTGTTTGTCAGCAGGTGTCATTCTATCAAAGAACAGGGAGAAGTGGCTCAACACTTTGAGAACGGTCTCCTTGGTTAGTTGATTCTGCTTGACCGCTACGAGCTTATTGTGAAGCTCTGCCAAGTCTTGCTTGTATTCTACTTCTTTGACAGATAGATTGTCAATACTTGCTTTGGTATCTTTGATTTTTACACTATCAACAGGGTCGATGGGGTCTAAATCATCCAGTTCTTTATAGCGTTCCCTTTTATTTACCTGTGTTCGTTTCAGTGCTTTTTCTAACTTGGCAATATCGGCTTCCACAGTTTCTGCGTCCACCACGCTGGTCAGCTTGGAGCGAATATAGTCAGCCAGTTTCGGGTCATTGATTAGTTGGGTGACGATTTCCACCACAGGGCCGTCTATATCCTTGTTGTTCCAGTTCTTCTTATAGGTGCAGGTTTTCCCCTCGATGCTCCGCCGATGCTTGCAGGCATAGAAATGGTAATCGGCGTAAAACTCTCCGTCTTTGCCGCGTTTCTTCTTCCGTGTGGTGTTTCCATACATGGAAGCGCCACACTCGGGGCAACGCAGCATCGGGGATAGCAGATGCACGTAGTCATTGTCGGGGCGGCGTTCACACATATTGCTCCGCCCTTTCCGCAGTTCTTGGGCAGCTTGGAACTGCTCCAATGACACGATGGGTGTGTGTTCACCTTGGACAAGGATATACTCCTTTTGATTCACCACTTTTCGGTTGCCTTTGCGGTCAGCCTTTTCCATATGCCTCCGTCCATAGGCTATCTGTCCTGCGTAGATGGGATTCTCCAGCACATCAGAAACCAGCTTGCGGCCGATTTGCCCATAGGTGCGGTTTTGGCGTGGGGGTCGCTTGACCTCTTCCTTCAGCAGTTGCTTGACAACGCCAGCAATGCCGAGGGGGCGTTCTTGGGTGTACAAGTCAAAGATACGGCGGACGATTGCGGCTTCTGCTTCGTCAATAATCAGCTTACCATCGACCAACTTATAACCCAAGGGGGACATGCCGCCGTTCCACTTGCCCTCTCTTGCTTTCTGCTGCCGCCCCAAAAAGGTCTGCTCGTGGATGTTGGATAGCTCCGCCTGTGCCAGCGCCGCCATAATGAGGGCAAAGGTCTCGCCCATTTTGGTGCTTGTGTCTATGCCGTCCTCTACTGCCACCAAATACACATTGTTTTCCGTAAGGATACGCAGAGACCCGTGAATATCATAGGCATTTCGTCCAAACCGACTAAGCTTGTAGACGAGGACATAGGAAACGCCGTCTTTCTGACTCTCTATATCATTGAGCATTTGCTGAAATTGCTCTCTGCCCACGATTGTTGAGCCAGATTTGCCCTTATCGGTGTATGTACGGACGATTTCCATATCGTGATATTCGCAATGCCGCCGCAGCCGTTCTTCCTGTGCTTCCAAGCTATAGCCATCGACCTGCATAGCCGTTGATACTCGGGTGTATATGTACGCCTTCTTTTTCTCCATTTGCACTACTCCTTTTCTGTTTAAGTTGTGCCTTGTCCAAACCTTGATATTATCATAACTCCAGTTATCCCAAAAAGCAAGCAAAAAACGGAAACGCTCGGTGCGTTTCCGTTTTCGGTGTGAGCCAGTTCTTCAAACTCGGCTTCGTATTTGGCGATTAGGTCGGTCAAAGTGTGCAGGAATCCGTTTGCGGTGTAAGCGTTGCCGCCACCGATAATTTCAGTATGTACTTTCATATTCAATCTCCTATCTTTTTCAAAAGTGTTATGTAAACCTAAGATAGAAGAATCCGCCCATACAGGGTGGGGCGGACTAAAAGAAATGTCAAAAGCGAGATTTAATATCGTCTATGATAATGCTATAACTGAATACGGGACTTGTATCTGCGACTTGATTGCCTATAGGTTGGACACTTCACAGAGAACTTGAATGAATGACGATTGACTTAATAGCTGTGTTGCTCACAGGAAACCAAGCCGCAGATAGCTAACCCTTGTCCCGATTGAAAGAGCAAGCAGCATCTCTATAAACTGCTAGGGTAGGCTCCATTGCGAAAAATCAGCCTCATGCCCTTGGTCATTCTTTCCCATGACCTGAATAGTGTGGTTCACATGGTGTGTCAGCATGAAAAGGAGACAAAATCATGCAAATCCCCTTGAAATGGGGGAAGTTAAAGTTTTCGGTATCCATTCAAAGGTCGAAGCCCGATTGACAAATCTATATGGCGGATTTGGACTGTCATATAGTAGAGTTGCCACGGTTACCATGCCGACGCTCTCGGGTGCGATGGTCGTTTTGTGATAGGTATAAGCAATGCGACGGAGTAAGCCAAGCGAAAGCAGCAATCAGACGGACGATTGTAAAAAGGCTTACGCCATGCGTCGAGAGGCGTATGGGCAGTAGGGAAAGCAAAATCCTGAGTAAGTTGTTCGCCGCACAGAAATCGGCTAAAATAAACGCACAGGGGATGAGGCGCTCAAAGACCTTGGGTCACTTTTGTACTGCTCTCTTGAGAAATCAAGGGAGCAGTATGTCCATTTCTTCCACAACTCAAGACCTTGCGAAAGATGGTCAAGCGGCAAGCTTGGCCGTCTTTTTTTGTGCCACATATCTGTCCCAATGCCGTGCCATCTATATGGCCGGCATTTTTTTGGAGAAGACAGGCATTTGCCTGGCAAAAGCAAGAAAGCAGGTGCATTCACGAATAACACACCTGCTCAATTTGATTATTCTCTTTCACTGTGGTCTATGTAATCTCGTTCTCTTTGCTTGGTGATAAAATCCATAAAGAACTCCCAAATGGATTTGCCGTTTCGGGTGGTCTGTTGTTCCATCCAATCTTGTTGCTCTTGTGCTTGCTGCCGTAAATCTGCAATTTCAGCACGAGCATTGGCAAGGTTGACTTCGGCTGCTCGGGCGGCTATCTCGGCTGATGCAGCTCGCTCTTGCAGCTCTGCCACTCGGCGGCGTTGATTCAGCTCTCGAGTGAGCTTTGCCCCGAGGTGCTTCAAATCCTCCATAGCCTTGCGAATCCAAGAGGTTGCTGCGGCTCGCTCCTTCAGCACGAGATAATCCGCTTCCGCCATCGTTACTTGGGCGGGGGTGGTCTGCTTGGTGATAGGGTTGGTTTTGGCTGGGGTGCGTTGCACCTCGATTTTCAAATCTTCCTCTGCGTAGGCTTCCATAACAGCTTGGGAGAGTGATTTTTGTGCCTTCAGCGTTTCAAAGCTGTCTTGGAGTTCCTTGTGCTCCTGTTCTGTCTTGGCAATGCTCTGTGCCAATTTGGCTTGCTGCTCCTGTAGCTCTTGCAGCTCCTTGACCTTTTTATAGGTGGCTGTGTCCAAATGTTCCTTGCTGCCTTTGCCACGCACAACCTCAAAGCCAGCATGGGTACAGAGGGTTGCCAAGAATTGATTCTCCCTTGCTTCCCATTGCATTTGGGCGGTGTTGCTTGTGCCTTGGGACTGGAAGCCTTGCTGCTCCAATGCCTTAGTCAATGAACTTTGGACAGCCATTCCTCGAGAGAATCCTTCTCCATAGGGAATATAATCAATGTGGACATGACCCACCTGTGAGCCGTTTACGCCGACAGATTCGTCACAATGGTAATACAAGCCACAAAGCTTCAAGTTGGGATTCCGTCTTTCCCAGTCTTCTGTGAAAGCTCGCAGGATTCGTCTGCCGTCGTTCTTGCTGCAAATGGGTGTGCCATCAGCTTTCTTGCCGTAGATACCTATGATTAACTCATAGACTGGCTTTTTCTTGCTGTCCTCACAAATCTGCTTGTAGTAGTCGGTGATTTGGCGGTCGGGTCGGCTCTGCTTCTCGTTGTAGGCTTGGACAGCTTCCCCAAACAATCGTTTATAGGCGACTTTTGGGTCTTCGTCCAGCCATACCTCAAAATGCCCGTTGGGGTCTATGTGGTCTTCTTGGCAGATAACCTTGGGATTGCGGAGATTGTGCTGCCTTGCCACTTGGCTGCCGTTGTGTGTTGATATGGTTACTTCGTTTTCAATTTCCATTGTCTTGCTCCTTTTTAATAAGTTTAATAATAATATAGACGTTTTTTGAAAGGAGCTTGCCAATGGCAATAACCCAATATCACTAACGGCACGCCTTTAGTGTTGGGTGGCTGCGGCCAATGGGCAAGAACGCCAGCACAAGCAGTTGATTTTTAGCTTTATGTGCAGTATAATGAAACCACGATAAATTTGAATATAATGGAGGTAGCAGATATGGAAGAAAACAATGTGTTTGATGCAAGTGAATTGGCAGAGGCTATGGCAGAGCAACTCTCTGTTGAGTTAGCAGATGCGCTGGAGTGTGTGGTAAATGACAGTTTGGAAAACATAATCCATAATGCGCTACCTGTGGCTTTGCAGGAGTGTTTTGGCAATTTCGAGTTCATCTTGAAAGACGGAACAGTGGTACGCCCTAGACAACATATGATGCTTTTAAGTCCTGATAAGACCCAGTATATTTCCTGTTACGGCGGCCTTCGCATTCATAATTCGACATTGATGGTGCAGACCCAAATCTGTTCTTGGGATGCCATTCAATTTGGCAGCAAAGAGGAGGCAACGGAAGCCTTGCTGAAAGTAAAAAATGCTATGGACGCTAATTTGCCTACATTTGAGTTATAAACATTTGAGACCGAAATAACAAAGTTTATAATTTCATTAAGCAAAAGGTTAATCTTAACCGAGGAGGATATTTCTATGAAAATTATCATTGAATGCGAAAAATGCCACAATCGAGTTGAAATAGAACCCGAAAGAATTGGAAACACCGTAGGGTTTGGACACGCCTTGAGTGAACACAATTTTTTTTGGGACTATGACATCGATGTTGCTTTAGCGGATGATGTAGTTAGCGATGCTGAGGATGTTGATGCTGAATTGGGCGAAATAATCATTCGCTGTAATAATTGCGGTGAGTATATTCGTTTGTTCTTTTGATAAATAGATAAAGGACGGCACCCGTGGTGGGTGCCGTCTTCTCATATAAGTCCGTAATATTGAAATGCTTCCCGAATGGCTGCTTCCCGTTCGGGTGTTAAGTTTGTAGGAGGTCTGCCGTGTCCAGAGGGGAGATTGTAGCACTCGCCAACTTCCAAGCCGCATTTCTTTTTGGTTTGGGCAATGGCAAGACTTGAAACCTTTAAGCCGTGATGTTCTAAAACATACGCCTTTATCTCGGGATATGTGGGAGATACCTTTGCTGTGATGGTGTCCAGTTCTTCGGGGTCAATCTCCATTTCAATGTGGGTGTCTGCGAGTTTGGACAAACACACTATCGATTCCACGTGGGCGCAGCGGGGGAACAAATCCGCAGCCTGGGCGGATTTTAGAGTATAGCCCCGGTCTTTTAGTAAGGCCACATCCCGGGCCAGGGTGGCCGGGTCGCAGGACACATAGACGATCCGTCGGGGGGACATACGGGAAAGGGCCTCGATAGTATCGGCATTCAGGCCTTTCCGGGGTGGGTCTACCACCACCACATCCGGGCGGACACCCTCCTTTTCCAGCTCCAACGCCGCCTTTCCGGCATCGCCGCAGAAAAAGGACGCGTTTTGGATGCCGTTGCGGAGGGCATTCTCTCTGGCGTCTTCCACCGCCTGCTCCACCACCTCCACGCCGATCACCTTACCGGCCGCGCCGGCCATGGCGAGGGTGATGGTACCAACACCGCAGTACAGATCCAGCACCAGATCGTCCTTGGTGATCTCCGCCTGCTCTATTGCCGCCTGGTACAGCCGCTGAGCCTGGTGGTGGTTGATCTGATAAAAGGAACGGGCGGATAAGCGGAAGGTAAGGCCGCAGAGGGTGTCCTCGATAAATCCGTCGCCGTAGAGGT
Source organism: Faecousia sp. (assembly GCA_045612705.1). Taxonomy (GTDB): domain Bacteria; phylum Bacillota; class Clostridia; order Oscillospirales; family Oscillospiraceae; genus Faecousia. The sequence continues at coordinate 55,916 of JAZKZN010000048.1, forward strand.
TGATAAACTTGTCGCCAAGCACAGCGTTGCCCGGCTTGGTATTCACCGACAGCACCAGTGTGGTAAAGCCTTTCACTGCCTGCAGCCGGGATATCAGATCCTCGGTGTGGGGCAGTTTTTGCCCGTTCACCACCAGACACACCAGCACCTGTCCGGACACTGCGCCCCGGCGGACATAAATATGCCGCAGAAGGCCTTTTCCGGTGGTCTCATCGTAGGCGGGAACGCGGTAGTGGTTTACATAATCTATAACAATCTTCTTGACCCGGTCGGTTTCCTCCGGCAGGATCAGACAGCGGTGATTCTCCACCACCTTATGGGTACCGGCCTTGAAAAAGCCTGCAAAGGCCCGGCCCTTTTCGCTGGACACCGGGTACTGGGCCTTGTTCCGATAGCCGTGACAGGTGGGCGCGGCCAAAATCGGCATTTCCTGCAAGCTTTCGCCGCCGATGCGGTTCAGGCACTGGCGCACCCGTTCCCCTTTCAGCCGGGTCTCCTCTTCATAGTCCATATGCCAGAAGTCGCAGCCGCCGCAAAGCTTTGCCACGGGGCACTCCCGGTTGACCCGGTGGGGGGATTTTTCCAGGATTTCCACAATTTTGCCGGCCGCCCAGGTCTTGTTTGCCTTTTCGATGCGGACGGTATAGGTCTCCCCGGCGATGGCGTTGGGCAGGAAAACGGCGCAGCCCTCAATATGGGCAACGCCTAGTCCCTCGGCGGTGTAGTCTGTGACTACTGCCGTGTATTGCTTGTTTTTTTCCAGCATCAGCTGTCCTCCAAAACGGCCTCCATACCCAGCATCCGGGGCTTCAGGCCTAAACTCTCATAAAACTTCATGGCAGGCTCGTTGTCCTTCCACACATTCAGTGTGACGGCTTTGCATTTCCGCTGCCGGGCGTATCGGCAGACCGCTTCATACAGGGCCGTGCCGATCCTCTGCCGACGGCGGCTCTCCTCCACGCACATCTCGTCAATATCGCAGACCTGGTGATCCACCACCACCGCGCTACGGTAGAAGGTATGGACCTTGCAGAAAGCAAAGCCTAACACGCTTTCCTCCTCCACAGCCACAAAAATGGGCAGATCGCTCTTATTGAGCATGGCCAGCACCTGGGACGGGCCGTATTTCTGTGCATTGGGGCGGAACAAATCCGGGCGAATGACGTGATGTATATTGCCCTCCTGGCGCAAAAGGGTCAGAATGCCCGGCACATCTTTTTCCGTTGCAAAACGAATCTCCATAATCGCTGCCTCCTGCTTATTTCTAATGATGGCTTAGAATATTACGGGAAAGGGCAAAGGACGGTACGGCCCTTTGCCCTTGTGTTTATCTGCGGCGGTTGCCGTCTTTATCGAAGGTCACCGCGGCGGTGATGTTCAGCGCCAGCCATGCGATGATGGTCAATCCCGCCTGCCACAGCAGGCTGGTCATTGCGGCGCGGGCCATAGCCATATAATCATCCTTTCCGAAGGAGAGGACGACGATGAACATAATGATCAACAGAATGCCGCCCAGAGCCGTAAAGGTCAATCCGGCGACCCGCTGGGTGAAGCGCCAGGCTTCCACGCTGCCCATGCCGAAATAGGTACGGAAACCAAACCGGTGATTCGCCTCCTTGGGAGGGCGCAGCAGATAAATCAGGCCCAGCGCCAGCAAAATCACAGGTCCCAGCAGCACAGCGGCTTTCAGGGAAAACTGAACCAGCCCCAGCACAGAGTCCAGCTCCGGCACCAGATTCTCCAGGTTCAGATCAAAAATCTTGGTAATAAACTCCATAAGGAAACTCCTTATCTGTCCTCAAGAAACGCTTCGATCTCGTGGACGAAACTACGGACATCCTGGAAACGGCGGTAGACGGAAGCAAAGCGGATATAAGCCACCTCGTCCAGGGGTCTGAGCCGCTCCAGCACCATCTGGCCGATGGCATCGGTGGTCACTTCCCGCTCCAAGGTGTTCTGGATTGTCTGCTCGATCTCGGTGGTGATCCGATCCAGGTCGGCCACATCCACCTGCCGCTTATCAAAGGCGCGGACCATGGAATTGAGGATCTTATTTCTGTCAAAGTTCTGGCGGGTGCCGTCCCGCTTCACAACGATGATGGGCAGGCTCTCCACAATCTCGTAAGTTGTAAATCTCCGCTGGCACTTGAAGCACTCCCGCCGACGGCGGATGCTCTGGCCGTCTTCGGAACGGCGGGAATCTACAACCTTACTCTCCTGATCACCGCAAAATGGACATTTCATAAGAAATACCCTCCCTTTTCTGGTTTTTTCCGCGCAAAGGTACGCTTTTTCTCTCTTATCATTATACCAACAGTTTTGCCCTGTGTCCAGCATTTTTTCTCTGCCGGATTTCCCCTTGCATTGACAGGGCTTTTAGGGTAAAATAGGAAAAAAACGAAGGGGCGATGGCTATGAAAAAGAATATTGTTTACTTCCTGTGGGCCTTGGTCTACTGCATTTGCGTGGGTCTGGGATTCGTGCAGGATGCCCGGGGCTTCGGCAAGATTTTGTTGGTTCTGTCCAGCCTTATTTGTTTCGTGCCGCCCTTTTACCTGGCCTACATCGCCAGAAAAGAGAAATGCCGCAAAACGCTTTCCGTTCTGCGGCTTGTCAGCGGCGGCATTCTCATCGCCTCTGTCGTTCTCATTATTCTGAACTTCTTGTCCCTGTATTTTTCCGCCGGGACCGGTCTCGTACTCCACGTCCTGCTGGTGATGTTCACATCCCCTATGGTCTGCAGCCAGGCCTGGGCGCTGCCCCTGTTCCTGTATGCCTGCCTGCTGATCGTCAGTTGTAAAAAGCTCCCTTCTTAATGGCGGTTAAAGCTCTCCATATCGAAGGTGATCACCAAGTAATAGGTGCCCTGGCGGCTTTCTGCCAGGGCATTTTCCAATGCCCTTTTGATGGACTTTTCCTGCCCCCGCAGGCCTGCCGGCAGCGCAATATCGAAGATCAGATTGGTGTGTCCCTTTCCCTTGACCATACGGAAATCGTGGAAGGACAGGCGGGTGTCTATGGCGGAAAGAGCAACAGATACAATCTCCTTCAAGCCATCCAGCTCCTCATCGCCTACAGCCACGGGATCATAGTGGATCACAAGATGCACCCCCAGATCACGCAGGCATGCCCGCTCCAGATCGTCGATCAGCTCGTGACAGGCAAGGGCGTCTTCCTTTTGGTCCATCTCCACATGCAGGCTGCCGAAACGCTGGCCCGGGCCATAGTCGTGGACCATCAGATCATGGTAGCCCAGCACGGCAGGCTCCTTGTCCAATATTTCCACGATCTGCTTTTGCAGTTCCGCGCTGGCAGACTCGCCCAGCAGAGGGCTGATGGTCTCCTTGGCCAGCATCGCGCCGCTGTAGAGGATAAAGCCTGCCACCGCAAGGCCCATAAAACCGTCGATTCGCCAAGATGTCAGCTTTTCGATTAGCGCGGCCGCCAAAACGGCGGCGGTGGATACGGCATCGTTGCGGCTGTCCGCGGCGGTGGCGAGGATCGCGGTGGAGTCAATGTGCCTACCCAGCTTTTTATTGAAGACGGACAGCCACAGCTTCACCAGAATGGAACACACCAGCACGATTACCATAGGCAAGCCGGCTTCCACAGAGGTTGGATTCAGGATTTTCTCCACAGAGGTCTTCGCCAGCTCAAAACCGATGACCACGATCATCGCCGCTACCGCCAGGCCGGAGAGGTATTCAAACCGGGCGTGGCCGTAGGGGTGGTCCTCGTCGGCGGGCTTTTCCGCCAGCTTAAAACCGATCAGTGTCACCAGGCTGCTGCTGGCATCGGACAGGTTGTTCATGGCATCGGCCGTGACAGAAACGGAGCCGGATAGGGTGCCGATGGCAAACTTTGCCCCAAAAAGCAGGATGTTGCACACCATTCCCACAAGGCCGGAGAGTCTTCCCGCGGCGGAGCGGGTCTTGGGGGCATCCTTTTTCTGACCCTTGGGAAGAAACATTTTCATCAGTAATTTCGTCATAAAATCACTCCATATTTCGGCATTTTTCTAACTTTTTTCAAAACTCTACTGGCAGTAGAGAAGCTTTTCTACCGGCGGTTTCGCCTGTCGGAGGCAATTCCAATTCCCGGGGGTTTGCATTTTGGGGCCTTTTGGCTACAATATAACAAACTCATTATATGTCACTTGTGTACAAGTGTCCAGTTTTTTCTAAGGAGCGAGATTATGTCCTACCGTATTATCACTGACACCTGCTGTGATTACCCCGAGCAGATGTATCAGGATTTGAATCTGTCCGTTGTTCCCCTGCAGGTGCATTTTCGGGGTGAGACTCGGTCTGCTTATTCCGAAAAGTGGCTGAAAAGTTTGTTCGACGGCCTGCGCAACGGGGAAGCCGCCACCACCTCCGCCGCCAATCCTCAGGATTGGGAGAGTGCTATCGAGCCTGTTCTTAAGGCCGGTGAAGATGCCCTGGTGCTCACCTTCACTTCCGGCTTGTCCGCCACCTACCAGTCTGCTGTCATCGCCGCGGGGGAGCTGGCTGAGCGGTATCCTGAGCGGAAGGTGATTGTGGTCGACACCCTCTGCGCCAGCCTTGGCCAGGGTCTGTTTGTGTACTACGCCTGCCAAAAACGGGACGAGGGTCTTTCTTTGGAAGAATTGGCTCAGTGGTGCGAAGACCACAAGCAGAATCTGTGCCACTGGTTCACCGTGGACGATCTGATGTATCTGAAGCGGGGCGGCCGGATCAGCGCGGCCACCGCCATCGCCGGCTCTCTGCTGAAGATAAAACCGGTTCTCCACGCCGATGAAAACGGCAAACTGGTGAATGTGTCCAAAACCCGGGGCAGAAAGGCATCCATCGAGGCCCTTGCCGACAAGATGGGCGAGCTGGGTCTGCCCGGTGAGAATGAGACCGTGTTCATCTGTCACGGCGACTGCTGGGATGACGCCCGGTACCTGGAGCAGCTGGTGAGGGAGCGCTACGGGGTGAAGAAGGTCTTTGCATACTATGTAGGCGCTGTGATTGGCTCTCATTCCGGCCCCGGCACCCTGGCATTGTTCTTCCTGGGCAAGCAGCGGTAATAGGAAAATCCCATTCCCGGCAGCATCGCCTGCCGGGAATGTTCTTCTATATACGGCCAACACATGATAAAAAACCGACCTATGATAATCATCACAGGTCGGTTTTCCTTTTTATGGATCCCCGTTCACTACGGGGATCTTTTGATAGTTATGATGCTGCGCGGTACTTACCGGCACTTTTTCAGAACGGCTGCGGTGCGGCTGGGAAGGTACATTTTAATTCCCGGTTTGCCGGCTTCCTCCGTGGTTTCATAGCGCATATGGTAGATTCGGCCCTGTCCGCCAAAATTAAAATCATCGGTGGAGAGGATCACATCATACTCTCCCGCCTCCGGCACAGTGACAAAACAGCCGTCATAGGATGCGGTGGGATGGAAATTGAACGCAAAGATCGCGCCGCCCTTTTGGTAGACCATCACTTTTGCTTCGTTGTCCAGCTTCAGCTGGATGTCCCGGCCGCCTACTACGCGGTTTGTTTTGCACATCTGCACCGCCGCTTTTTCAAAGGCGTTCAGGTACTGGTATTTCAAGTTGGGGTCGTCCGCCAGATGCCACTGGCGGCGGCAATAGTGATAGCTCCAGCCGTTGCCCTCTCTGGGGAAGTCAATCCACTCCGGGTGGCCGAACTCGTTGCCCATAAAGGTCAGATAGCCCTCGCCGCCCAGGGTCATGGTGATCAGCCGCAGCAGCTTGTGCAGAGCCATACCCCGGTCGATCACCAGGCTGCCTGCGTCCTTGCCCATATTCCAGTACATCTCCTGGTCGCACAGGCGGAACATAATGGTCTTATCTCCCACCAGCGCCTGGTCGTGGGACTCACAATAGCCGATGACTTTTTCGTGGGGGCGGCGGATAGCCAGCTCGTAATAAATCTGATTAAGATCCCAGTACTCGTCGGGAGTCTCCTTCAGCAGGCGGATCCACATATCCGGCTCGCCCATGGCAAGGCGGTAGTCAAAGCCCAGACCGCCGTCCTTGACAGGAATACAAAGACCGGGCATAGCGGACATATCCTCACCGATCAAAATGGCGTTCTGATTGACCTCCCGGGTCAAGGTGGTGGCCAGCTGCAAATAAGTGACCGCCTCCACATCGGTATTCATGGAGAAATATTTCTCCGGCCCGGTGAATGCCACGCCCAGGCCATGGTCGTGATAAAGCATAGAGGTGACGCCGTCGAAACGGAAGCCGTCAAAATGGTACTCCTCCAGATAATACTTCAGGTTGGACAGCAGGAAGTGGATCACTTCGTTCTTATCGTAATTGAAGCACTTGGTGTTCCAGGCGGGGTGATCCCCTCGAGGACCTTCGTGGAAAAACTGATAGGATGTTCCATCGAACTCATTGATACCCTCCCGGGTGTTCAGGCAGGCGTGGGAATGGACCACATCCAGCAACACGGCAATACCCATAGAGTGGGCGGTGTTGATGAGCTTTTTCAGCTCCTCCGGGCGGCCGTACCGGGAGGAAGGAGCAAAGAAATTGGTCACCTGGTAGCCAAAGGACGCATAGTAGGGGTGCTCGGCGATGGCCATAATCTGAATGGTGTTATACCCCAAATCTTTAATACGGGGCAGGGTGTGCAGACGGAACTCCTCATAGGATCCCACCTTGCCCTCCTCCTGAGCCATACCGATGTGGCACTCGTAGATAAATAGCTTCTTTTTCGCCTTGAAACCGGCATCCGTCCAGGAGAACGGCTCCTGGGGGTCGTAGATCACCGCGTTCCAGGAGTAATCCACCGGATCCTGCAGAACCCGCTTGGCATACAGAGGGATCCGCTCCAGCTCCCGGCCGCCGCTCACTACCACAGTCATCACTTTCATGCCGTCTTTCAGGGTATCTGTACCCGGCAGAAACAACTCATAGACGCCGTTGTCCTTTTTTTCCATAGGGTAGGCACGACGGTCCCAGCCACAGAAATCGCCCGTCAGATACAATTCCTCGGCCCCGGGCGCCCATTCCCGATAGTACCAGCCGTCTTTTGTCTTGTGAAAACCAAAATATTCATAGCCGTTGGCAAAGTCACGCAGACTTCCACCCTCCGGCAAAAGAGAAGCCAGCTTCTGGGTAAAACGGTTTTGACGAAGGTCAAAATCTTTCTCAAATGCCTTTAATGTGGGGTCATATTGGAATATTTTATGCTTCATTTGTTCCGTACCTCCCAGTTTAAGTTATTTTCATAGTAGCTTTAATTTCCGATTGTGTCAAGAAGAACCGGGTGCTTTTTGCACCCGGTTTAGGTTTTCCTGATAAACTTTTCCTTGCAGCGGGGACAGGTAATTGCGATCTTTCCTTTACTCCGGGGCACACGCACCGGCTGGCGGCAGCGGGGGCAGTCAAAATACCGGTGCTCCTTGTCCTTGCATTGCTCCACCAAACGCAGGTACTTCCGGTTTTCCTGGTAGCGCTTATAGGTGTTCCGGGACAGGCAGCGAAAAATGGCCCAGATCATCAAGCCGTAGGAAAGGACAGTGAGAATCAGATCGACCAGTGGGAGCTTGATAAACACAGACAAAATGCAAAACACCAGACCTGCGCCAAGAATCGCCATATTCAATTTGTCCGTGCCATAGCGGCCGGCCATAAAATGACGCAGCGCCCCGGATATTGTATTGCCGATCCGGCGCAGAAAGTCGGAAAATGCCCTCATAATGTCCACCCTTCTCAATTGTAATACCATTATAAAGTTTCCTTTTCCCTTTGGCAAGAGGTTTGTACCAATGTTTACGAAATATTAAAACAGTGCTCCTGCTGACAAAGAAAAATAGACCGAAATAGAAAAACAGGAGCGCCGCGCCCTTGCCAAAAGGTTTTGTAAGGTGGGAAAAAAACGGGAAGACTTTTCCCAGATACCTGTGATAAAATACCGGTACGGCCGCACCGCAAGAAAAATCACCGAAAACGCAAGTTTTTTTCGACGATTTTCGACAATTACTTATTTTAATTGTATCTGTGGAAAAAATCCTTGTTTTTTCAGCATTTCTATGGTAAAATCTATGGTGACAAACTATACCCATTTTTCCCCGGAAACAACCTGAAAACAGACGCTTTTTTGCCCGTTTCAGGCTTGGAAAAACAGGTTTTCAGAGAGAAAGGAGTTTTCAAATGTTTTCAGCTGCCTATGTATGGGCGAAAGTCTTAAATTACCTGGAGGAACGCCTCACCTCCACCATGGTCTCCGCCTGGTTTGACGATGCGGAGGTGGTGGAGCTGTCGGAGGAATATCTTATCCTATACACCCCCGACGATTTCCGCCGGGATATCATCGTCCGCCGCTGTACCGAGTATGTCCAGGACGCCCTGAAGGAACTGTTTAATTCCGACGCCAAGCTGAAGGTCTTCGGCGCGGAGGACTATAAGAAGTACAAAACCCAGGGTAAGAACGCCTCCTCCATGGAGTTCAACCCCCAGTTCACCTTCGACAATTTTATCGTCGGTCCCTCCAACCGGATGGCCCACAGCGCCTCGATTGCCGTATCCAAGACCCCCGGCCAGGTATACAATCCTCTGTTTCTGTATGGCCCTCCCGGCGTAGGCAAGACTCACCTGCTGTATGCCATCGCAAACGGCATCCGCAAGGACAATCCCGAGGCCAATGTTGTCTACATCAAGGGCGACCAGTTCACCAATGAACTGATCGACGCCATCAAGACCGGTAAGAACATTGAGTTCCGCAGCAAGTACCGGGAAGCAGATCTGTTCCTGATCGACGATATCCAGTTTATCGCCGGCAAAGACTCCACCCAGGAGGAGTTCTTCCATACCTTCAATAAGCTCTTTGAAGAGCACAAGCAGATCGTCATGACCTCCGACCGGAAGCCCGGGGATATGCCCACTCTGGAAGACCGGCTGCGCACCCGTTTTGAGTGGGGTCTGATTATGGACATTCAGCCCCCCGATTACGAGACCCGTATGGCCATCATTAAAACCAAGGCGGTTTCTCTTGGCCTGGACCTGAATGACGAGGTCTGCAACTTTATTGCCGTCAATGTGACCAACAATGTCCGGCAGATTGAAGGCACAGTCAAAAAAATCAAGGCCTACCACGATCTGGACGGTATGGCGCTGACTCTGGAGAATATCTCCGCGGTAATCCGGGATATGTTCAAAAATGAGAATAACTCCCTGCCCACCCCTAGCCTGATCATCAGCCAGGTCTGCAAGTTCTACAACCTGGACGAAACTACCATGCGTGGCTCTCAGCGCACCAAGGAGATCGCCGAGGCCCGGCACGTGGCCATCTATCTGATCCGAAAGCTGACCAATCTCTCCACCCCGGACATCGGCAAGGAGTTCGGCGGCCGGGATCACACCACGGTACTCAACTCCATCACCAAGGTGGAAAACGAGTTGAAAAACAGCAATACCTTCCTGCAGAACCACATCCGGGACATCACCGCAAACATCAATTCCAGCCTGTAAAAGTTTTGCACAGCGGTTGTGGAATGTGGACAAGTTTTCTGTGGATAAAAAGTCAAAAACGATTACAAAAGAAAGCTTGTTGAAAAGCTGCCGGTTATTTTGCCGGTTCCTGTGGAAAAAAAACTGTTGCTTTTCAAGACAATAACGGACTTTTCCACATAAGTTCCTACTACTGCTATTATTACTACCTAAAATATCTATTAATAGATATATATTTATTATTTTCAAGAAAGAAGGTTTTTTACCATGCGTTTTACCTGTGAAAAAAATATGCTGGTTATGGGCCTGAACATCACCGGCCGCACCGTGGCGCAAAAGAGCGCTCTTTCTGCTATCGAAGGCATCCTCTGCAAGGCAGGCGACGGCCTTAGCCTTACCGGCTACAATATGGAAACCGCCATAACCTATCTCATTGACGCTGAGGTCAGCGATCCCGGCGCCTGTATCCTGCCTGCCAAGCTGTTCGGTGATATTATACGCCGTCTGCCGGAGGGGTTGGTCACCGTGGTGGTGGATGACAATTATAAGGTATCTATCCGCGCTGGCTACGCATCTTTCTCTATTTCCGCCGAGCCTGCCGATGATTATCCGGAACTGCCGGATGTGGGTGATGGCAAGAGCATCCGCGTACCCCAGTCCGCCCTGAAGGATCTGATCAACGGCACCATCTTCGCCGTGTCCGAAAACCAAGGCCGGCCCATTCATACCGGCGTCAAGTTTGAAGTGGAGGATGATAAGGTCTCTGCTGTGGCTGTGGACGGATTCCGTCTTGCCCGCCGTACCTACCACTGCGAAAACAGCACCGGCCGGAACATCGCTTTCGTCGTTCCCGCCCAGGGTCTGAAGGAAGTGGAAAAAATCCTCCAGGATGCCGAAGAAAATGTAGCATTCACATTGGGAAGCAAGCACATTCTCTTCCAGATCGGCGGCGCCACAATTATCTGCCGCCTGCTGGACGGTGAGTTTTTGGACTGGCGAAAGGTCGTTCCCACCAACTGCCCTGTGAAGCTGGTGGCCCATGTGTCTGATCTGGCATCCTCCATTGAACGCGTGGGTCTGATCGTTTCTGAAAAATACAAGAGCCCTGTGCGCTGCGTGTTCTCCAACCAGGAGCTGCTGCTGCGGACCAACACCACCATCGGCGCTGCCGAGGACCGCTGCTCTATCGCCGGCGACGGCAAGGAGCTGGAGATCGGCTTCAATGTTCGCTACCTGGCTGACGCGCTGCGGGCCGTTCCCACAGAGGAAGTATGCCTGGAGCTGACAAACAGTCTCAGCCCCATCGTGCTGACTCCCGTGGACGAAAAGCAGGATTTTGCCTATATGGTTCTGCCTGTGCGTATCAAGAATAACTAAGCGGTGTTTTTATGAAAGTAAATGTGACGAAAAAAGAAACTCCTTTCACTCCCCTTGCCATCCACACGGAGTTCATTAAGCTCCAGGACGCCATGAAGTACGCCAATGTGGTCTACTCCGGCGGCGAAGCCAAGCAGCTGATTCTGGACGGACAGGTGAAAGTGAACGGAGAGGTATGCACCATGCGGGGCAAGAAGCTTTATCCCGGCGACAGCTTTTCCTTTATGGGCGGCAACTATAAAATAACCAATTATGAATCTTAAAACCATAGCCCTTGAAAACTTCCGCAATTACACCTCTGTATGGGCGGAGTTTGACCCCGGCGTGAATCTTCTGGTAGGGGAAAACGCCCAGGGAAAGACCAATCTTTTGGAGGCCGTGGCGTACCTGGGCTCCGGACGGGCGTTCCGCACCCAAAAGACCGGAGAGCTGGTGAAGCTGGGGGCGGAGTATGCCCAAATTGAGGGGCAGATCCACTCCCAGGAACGGGAGCAGAGTCTTCGCTGGATTCTGTTTTCTTCCCAACGACCCCGACAGATCTATCGAAATGGGGTAAAAAAGAAAACCGCCGGTGATATTTCCGGCGTGCTGCAGACCGTTCTGTTCTGCCCGGAAGATTTGATGGTACTGAAAGCAGGCTCTTCCAGCCGCCGCCGGCTGGCGGACAGCGCCATCTGCCAGCTGCGGCCCAATTATGAGGCAGCGCTGAACGAATACAATCGTATTTTGGAGCAAAAAAACCGGATTTTAAAAGATCGCCATGAGAATCCCGCTTTGCTTGACATACTGCCGGAATACAACGCCCGGCTGTGTCAGGTGGGCGCGCTGATCATATCTTACAGAGCCAGGTTTTTTGAGGGTCTGGGTCGGGAAGCAAAGGTGTTTCACGGCCACTTCTCCGGAGGAAAAGAGGACTTTTTTCTCTCCTACCGGACGGTATCTACGGTAAAAGACCCCTTTGCCCCGGTGAGTATACTGGAGCAGGAATTGCAGGCGCATCTGGAGAGCCACTACCGGGCGGAGCTGGAAAGCAGCTCTTGTCTGACCGGCCCTCATAAGGACGATTTTGATGTTTCCCTTTCCGGAATGTCACTGAAATCCTTTGGCTCCCAGGGGCAGGTACGCACCGCGGCCATCAGCCTGAAGCTGGCTCAGCGTACTTTAATGGAAAAGGATACCGGAGAAATGCCGGTGCTGCTATTAGACGATGTTCTGTCGGAGCTGGATCCTTCGCGGCAGGATTTCGTATTAAATCAAATCACCGATGGCCAGGTGTTCATCACCTGCTGCGAGCCGGGAAGATTTACAAAATTGGGAAAAACCATCTGCATCAAGGATGGAGAAATACAGCCGTAATGGTACGGCAAAAGGTATCTTTAGGAGGCAACTATGTCTGAGGAAACCAAGGTAATGCAAGAATACGGCGCGGAACAGATCCAGGTCCTGGAGGGACTTGAGGCTGTCCGCAAGCGCCCCGGTATGTATATCGGCTCCACGTCCACCAGCGGTTTGCACCATCTGGTGTATGAGATCGTGGACAACTCCATTGATGAGGCCCTGGCAGGCTACTGCACCCACATCAATGTGACCATCAACCCCGGCAACTCCATCACCGTCACCGACAACGGCCGTGGCATCCCTGTGGACATCCAGGCCCAGACCGGCAAGCCCGCGCTGGAAGTGGTTTTCACAGTTCTTCACGCCGGCGGTAAGTTCGGCGGCGGCGGTTATAAGGTCTCCGGCGGTCTCCACGGCGTGGGCGCGTCTGTGGTGAACGCCCTGTCCGAGAGTCTGACTGCCCGTGTACACAAAAACGGCAACATCTACGAAATGAAGTTCTCCCGGGGTCACATTACCCAGGAGATGACCATCGTGGGCAAGACCGATAAGACCGGCACGGAAGTGACCTTCCAGCCCGACCCTGAGATGTTCGACACCCTGGAATACTCCTACAAGACACTCCATGAGCGCATGCGGGAGGAGGCATTCCTAAATGCAGGTCTCACCATCACCATCACCGACGCCCGGGGTGACCAGCTCCAGAGCGAGACTATGTGCTACGAGGGCGGTATCCGGGAGTTTGTCACCTGGTGCAACCGGAATAAGACCGCCATCCACCCGGATGTGGTGTACCTCAGCGGCACCAAGGACGATGCCTCCGCGGAAATGGCCATCCAGTACTGCGACGGCTATGACGAGTTTCTGTTGTCCTTTGCCAACGATGTCCGCACCCCCGAAGGCGGTATGCACGAGACCGGTTTCAAGGCGGCGCTCACCAGAGTGCTGAACGCCTACGGTCAGAAAAACGGCATCATCAAGGGTGACGATAAGGTCTCCGGCGAGGACTGCCGGGAGGGCATCACGGCCATCATCTCTGTGAAGCTCACTGACGCCCAGTTTGAAGGTCAGACCAAGGCAAAGCTGGGCAATGCCTACATCCGTACCCTGGTGGAGCAGATCGTGAACGATCAGCTGGCCACTTATTTTGAGGAGCATCCTGCCACCGCCAAAATCATTCTGGAGAAGGCCATGATGGCCAACCGCGCCAGAGAGGCCGCCCGGAAAGCCCGGGAAAACGCCCGTCGCAAGACCGGTCTGGAATCCGGCGGTATGCCCGAAAAGCTCAAAGACTGCAACGAAAAAGATCCCTCCCTGTGCGAACTGTACATCGTCGAGGGTGACTCCGCGGCGGGCCCAGCCATCGGCGGCCGTGACTCCCGCTTCCAGGCGATCCTTGCCATGTGGGGTAAGATGCTGAACGTGGAGAAGGCAAGAGCCGACAAAATCTACGGCAACGACAAGCTGTCGCCTCTGATCATCGCTCTGGGCGGCGGTATCGGCGCGGACTTTGATCTGGAAAAGCTCCGCTACCACAAAGTTATCATTATGTCCGATGCTGACGTGGACGGCGCCCATATCCGCACCCTGCTTCTGACCTTCTTCTTCCGCTATATGCGTCCGCTGATCGAAAACGGCTATGTGTACTCTGCCGTGCCGCCTCTTTACAAGCTGAAGCGGGGCAAGACCGAGCGTGTGGCCTACTCCGATGAGGAGCGGGATCGCATTTCCGCTGAGCTCCGGGGCGAGACCAACGCCAAGGTGGAGATCCAGCGGTATAAGGGCCTTGGTGAGATGAACAAGGAAGAGCTGTGGGAGACCACTATGGATCCCGAGCGGAGAACTCTGCGCCGGATCACCCTGGACGACGCCCGCCGGGCGGACGAGATCTTCACCATTCTGATGGGCGAGGCCGTGGAGCCCCGTAAGGAATGGATCGAAAAGAACGCGAAATACGCCATCAATATTGATATCTAAGGAGGTGACGCACTTTGGCACATAACAGAAGCTATAAACCGGAGGATATCCTCTTCCCGGATCAGCACATCACCGAGAACAACCTGGTGGACGAAATGGAGAAATCCTACATTGAGTACGCCATGTCGGTCATCGTGGGCCGTGCGTTGCCGGACGTGCGCGACGGTCTGAAGCCCGTCCACCGCCGCATCCTCTACACCATGTATGAGAGCGGTCTGACCCACGATAAAAAATACAAAAAGTCCGTCACCAGCGACGGTGACGTCCTCGGTCGCTACCATCCCCACGGCGGCAGCTCCGTGTACGACGCGATGGTACGCCTTGCCCAGGACTTCTCCATGCGCTACACCCTGGTGGATGGCCAGGGCAACTTCGGTGACATCGACGGCAACCCCGCCGCCGCTTACCGATACACTGAGGCCCGTCTGGATAAGCTGGCTGACGAGATGCTCCGGGACATCGACAAGGACACCGTCAACTGGGATCCCAACTTCGACGAGACCCGGAAAGAGCCGAGAGTTCTGCCCTCCCGCTTCCCCAACCTGCTGGTCAACGGCTCTAACGGTATCGCCGTTGGTATGGCTACCAATATTCCGCCCCACAATCTGACGGAGGTCATCAACGCCTGCGTGGCAGTGCTGGATGATCCGGAAGTGACGGCGGTGGATCTGATGGAGCACATCTCCGGCCCCGACTTCCCCACCGGCGGTATCATTATGGGCCGCAGCGGCATTCGCGCCGCCTACGCCACCGGCCGCGGCAAGGTGGTCGTCCGCGCCCGTACCATGTTTGAAGAATATGACAAGGACAGAGTCCGTATCATCGTGGACCAGCTGCCCTACCAGGTAAATAAGTCCATGCTGCTGAAGGCCATCGCCGAGCAGGTGAAGGACAAGCGCCTGGAAGGTATTTCCGACCTCCGGGACGAGTCCGACCGGAACGGTATGCGGATCGTAGTGGAATTGAAGCGAGATGCCAATCCCCAGGTGGTGCTGAATACCCTGTTTAAGCAGACGGCGCTCCAGTCCAGCTTCGGTATCACCATGCTGGCTCTGGTGGATGATCAGAAGCAGCCCCGGATCTTGTCCCTGCGGCAGATTTTGGACGAGTACCTTACCTTCCAGATGGAAGTGCTTACCCGCCGCACGGAGTTTGACCTGCGGAAAGCCCGGGAGAGAGCCCACCTGTTGGAGGGTCTGATCATCGCCCAGGACAATATCGACGAGGTCATCCGGATCATCCGCTCCGCTTATGACGACGCCAAGGAAAAACTCTGCCAGCGCTTCGGTCTGGACGATGTGCAGGCCCAGGCTATTCTGGATATGCGTCTGAAGGCGCTGCAGGGTCTGGATCGGGAGAAACTGGAGTCCGAATACAAGGAGCTGCAGGAAAAAATCGGTTATTTCGAAGGTTTGCTGGCTGACCGTGAGAAGCTGCAGGCAGTGCTCCGGGAGGAGTTGATCACCATCCGGGACAAGTTCGGCGACGAGCGGAAGACCGAGATTCAGGAGATCGAGGACGAAATCGATATCGAAGATCTGATCGAGGAAGAAACCTGCGCCTTCACCATCTCCAAGGACGGCTATGTGAAGCGTATGCCCGTGGATATCTACCGCACCCAGACCCGTGGCGGCAGAGGCGTGAATGCCCAGAATCTGAAGGATGAGGACTATGTGAAGAGTCTGTATGTGGCATCTACCCACGATCACCTGCTGTTCTTCACGGATATGGGCCGCGTCCACCACAGAAAGGGTTATCAGATTCCCGAGGCCGGCCGTACCGCCCGTGGCACTGCGATGGTGAACATCCTGCCTCTGGAGCAGGGAGAGAGCGTCACCGCTATGGTGATCACTCGGGAGTTCTATGAAAACGAGTATCTGATGATGGTCACCCAGAAGGGTACGGTGAAGCGTATCCCCTTCGTGGCGCTGAACACCCGCCGCAGAACCGGTATCCGGGCAATCACCCTGGAAGAGGGCGATCAGCTGATCAATGTGATCCGCACCGGCGGCAACGACAATATTATTCTCGCCACCCGGGAGGGCATGGCCATCTGCTTCAATGAAAACGATGTGCGTCCCATGGGCCGTGACGCTGTGGGCGTCCGCGGCATTACCCTTACCGGCGATGACTATGTGATCGGCGCGGAGAAGGTGGAAGCCGGCAAGACCCTGCTGACCGTCACCGAGAACGGCTACGGTAAACGCACCGAGCTGCAGGAGTACCTGCGCACCGGCCCCAATGGGGAGAAGATCCCCCAGAGCCGCGGCGGTAAGGGCCTGAAGAACTATAACATCACTCCCAAGACCGGCTTTGTGGCAGGCTGCTGCACTGTGGCGGAGAGCGACGATGTGATGCTCATTGAAAACGGCGGCGTCATTATCCGCGTAAAGGCCTCCGGCATTAACATCTACAAGCGGGATGTGCAGGGCGTGATCATCATGCGCATCGAGGAAGGCAACCAGCTGGTGGCCATCCAGCGGGTGGAGACTGAGGAAACAGAGGAATGAAAACTGTCACTCTCTATACCGATGGCGCCTGCTCCGGCAATCCGGGGCCCGGCGGCTGGGGTGCGATCTTAGAATACAGGGGTACGGAAAAGGAACTCTCCGGCGGAGAGGAATCCACTACCAACAACCGGATGGAGCTGACCGCCGTGATCGAGGGCCTGTCCGCTTTGAAAGAACCCTGTATCGTGGAGTTATACTCCGACAGCAAGTATGTGATTGACGGCCTGGAAAAGGGCTGGGCGGAGAGCTGGCAGAAAAACGGCTGGAAAAAGGCGGACAAAAAGCCGGCTCTGAACCCGGAGTTGTGGGAAAAACTGCTGGAACTGACCCGCATACACCAGATGCGCTATCACTGGGTCAAGGGTCATAGCGACAATCCCAAGAACGAGCGGTGCGATCAGCTGGCAGTGGCCCAGTACAAAAAATAAGGGGAGGAAAGGATATGTATCTGTCCATCGGCAACGATATGGCCGTGCGGGAAGCCTCCATCGTGGGCATCTTCGATATGGACAACACCTCCACCTCCAAGCGCACCCGGGAGTTTCTCAGCCGGGCGGAGAGGGAGGGCGGCGTGATCCCCTGCGATGACCTGCCGAAATCCTATGTCCTTACCGCCGAGTACGGCTTTCAGAAAGTCTACCTTACGCCGTTCAATTCAGCGACTCTGGAGAAGCGAATTAAGTAAAGCGCATAGAAAATTGGGGCAGTCGCAAGACTGCCCCAACACATTTACAATACCAAAAAATGATATAAAAGTCAAGGGAATGTGATATATAACATTATATTCTGCGTATTTCACAAAAATGACCCTTTATTTTTATGAAACCGGCCATCTTGCAAAGGAAGAAAACCTGTGCTACAGTATAGATACAAAGAGGTACCGAACAGATGCAGGCTTTCGAAAACCGTTTCACATAAGAAGAAAGTAAGGTAAGTTGATTGATTAAATGTCCGCGGAGACAGAAAGGAAAGCCGCATCGAATCCGGAGAAAGTGAGGTTAACCAATGATTGAACCCAAGAACGCAGCGAAATAACCCCTGACTTTTTCATCTAACCACGATGTCAAGTCAGGGGTTATTTCTTGCGTGTATGGCCTTTGGGTAATCGTGACTGCCGACCCCTTCGGAGAGGTACTTTCTTGCGCCGCCAAGAAAGTACCCAAAGAATGCGGCACAGGGGAGGGGCTGAGCGATGCGCTCCCGCGCACAAACCGCCCCTCCCCTGTGTACCCCACCTGCGCACTTTCGATGGATGGCATAATGTTTCAGTTTTTGTATGGGTATTGCTGTTCCATAGGATGGGATGACATACGGGCAGATGGGGATTCCAGAGAGGATCCGTATGCACGGACAGGCAATGCTTGCAAGGCCTTTGGGGAATCGTTATTTCCCTAACCTACTGGGTATCGTCAGCGGATTGGATTCTTACGCCGGACGAAGAAAGAACCGCTCCCTCGTTTGAGGGAGCGGATTTATGTTGTATCAGCACAGTTTTGCGCCGGCGGGGATCTCGTCGCTGACCATCAGCAGGTTCAGCTTCTCCTCGCCCTTTTCCGTGTGCACAGCGGAGATCAGCATACCGCAGGACTCCCGGCCCATCATCTTTCTGGGGGGCAGGTTGGTGATGGCCACCAGGGTCTTGCCGATCAGCTCCTCGGGCTTATAGAACTTGGCGATGCCGGAGAGGATCTGCCGGTCGGTGCCGGTGCCGTCGTCCAGGGTGAACTGGAGCAGCTTATCGCTCTTCTTCACATTCTGGCAGTCCTTGACCTTCACGGCCCGGAAATCGGACTTGCAGAAGGTGTCGAAATCCACAGTTTCTTCGCTGTAGGGCTCAATCTCCACGGCGGGCAGAGCGGCTTTTGCCTTTGCTGCGTTGTGTTCGTCAATCTCAGCCAGCTTCTTCTCCATATCCAGCCGGGCGAACAGGATCTCGCCTGCGCCCACATTGCCGCCGGCAGTCAGACCGCCGAACGTATTCAGGCTCTCCAGACCGCCATTTTCGCAGTTCAGCTGCTGCAGGATCTTCTTGGAAGTGTCCGGCAGGAAGGGTTCAAGGGCCACAGCTGCGAAACGGATGGATTCCAGCAGATTATACAGAACGGTGCCCAAACGGGGCAGATTTGCCTCATCCTTGGCCAAAGCCCAGGGGGCGGTTTCGTCAATATACTTATTGGCCCGACGGAGCAGGACAAAAATCTCGTCAATGGCATCTGCCACCTTCAGCTCGGCCATTTTCCTGGCCACCTTGCCGGGCATAGCCAGGGCGATCTCTTTCAGCTCCTCGTCCATAGTCTCGGGGGCTGCGGGCGCGCAGATCTTACCGCCAAAGTACTTGTTATCCATAGCGATGGTGCGGTTGACCAGGTTGCCCAGGATATTAGCCAGCTCACTGTTGACCCGCTCGATGATCAGCTCATAAGTCATAATGCCGTCGGCTGCGAAGGGCATTTCGTGGAGTACGAAGTACCGCACTGCATCCACGCCGAACATCTCCACCAGATCGTCGGCATAGATCACATTACCAAGGCTCTTACTCATTTTGTCGCCCTTCACCAGCAGCCAGGGATGACCGAATACCTGCTTGGGCAGGGGCTCACCCAGGGCCATCAGGAAGATGGGTCAGTAGATGGTGTGGAAACGGACGATGTCCTTGCCAATCAGATGCAGGTCGGCGGGCCAGAACTTCTTGTAGTGGTCCTCGTGGTTGCCGTCGGGATCGTAGCCGGAGAAGGTGATATAGTTGCTCAGGGCATCCAGCCACACATATACCACATGCTTGGGGTCAAAGTCCACCTGCACGCCCCAGGTGAAACTGGTGCGGGATACGCACAGATCCTGCAGGCCGGGCTTCAGGAAGTTGTTGATCATCTCGTTCTTCCGGCTCTCCGGCTGGATAAACTCGGGATGCTCCTCAATATACTTCATCAGCCGGTCAGCGTACTTGCTCATTTTGAAGAAGTAGGCCTCTTCCTCGGCATCCACGCACTCCCGGCCGCAGTCGGGGCATTTGCCGTCCTTCAGCTGGCTCTCGGTCCAGAAGGACTCGCAGGGAGTGCAGTACTTGCCGGTGTACTTGCCCTTGTAGATATCGCCCTGCTCATACAGACGCTTAAAGATCTTCTGCACCTTTGCCTTGTGCTCCGGGTCGGAGGTGCGGACAAATCGGTCATAGGTAGTGTTCATCAGATCCCAGATATCCTTGATCTGGCCGGCCACGTGGTCAACGTGCTCCTGGGGAGTGATGCCTGCGGCCTCGGCTTTCTGCTGGATTTTCTGACCGTGCTCGTCGGTGCCGGTCTGGAAATACACATCGTAGCCTTCCTGGCGCTTATAGCGGGCGATGGCATCGGCCAGCACGATCTCGTAGGTATTGCCGATATGGGGCTTTGCCGAGGTGTAGGCGATGGCGGTGGAAATATAATAGGGCTTCTTTTCAGTCATAACAATCCTCCTAAAAATGAAAAACCGCCCTTGAAATCTCAAGGGCGAAAGGGTTTACTTCGCGGTACCACCTTGGTTCGCAGGAAAACCTGCCTCAAAACGCAATAACGGGCGCACCCGGGCGCGCCTACTTATCGACACACCGGCTCCCAGGCCATGTTCCGCCGCATCCCCGCGCCCATTCACACCAAGTAGGGCTCTCTGATCGTTTCCGCCAGCGTACTCTCCTGTTCAAAGCTTTTTGTTATTTTACTTGGGTATTATACCCCTTTTTTGCCATATTTGTCAAGGGCTGATAAGGAAAAGCCTCCTTTATTAAAAGGAGGCTTTGTTTTGATTAACCGAATACCCTCAGCAGGAAGCCTGCTGTGCAGTCTTCCTGCCACGCCCGGGGTGAAAAATGCATAATCCCCACCGCCTTACGGCAGTGGGGATTGGCTTTTATTAACCGAATACGCTCAGCAGGAAGCCTGCAGCGATGGCGGAGCCGATGACGCCGGCCACATTGGGACCCATGGCATGCATCAACAGGAAATTAGAGGGGTTGGCCTTTTGGCCTTCCTTATTGGCCACTCGGGCGGCCATAGGCACAGCGGATACACCGGCGGAGCCGATCAGGGGATTGACTTTGCCCTTGGTCAGCTTGTACATCAAAACGCCGCCAAGCAAGCCACCGCAAGTAGACAAAATGAAGGCGGCAACGCCCAACACGACGATCAACAGAGTCTGACCTGTAAGGAAGGTGGAACCCACCATAGTGGCGCCCACAGAGGTGGACAGCAGTACGGTGACGATATTCATCAAAGCATTCTGAGCGGTATCGGACAGGCGGTCGGTGACACCGGTCTCTTTCAGCAGGTTGCCCAGCATCAGGCAGCCGATGAGGGGCGCGGTATCCGGCAGTAGCAGAGCCACGAAAATGGTGACCACGATGGGGAAAATGATCTTTTCAGCCTTGGATACATTCCGGGTCTGCTCCATCTTCACTTTCCGCATTTCGGGGGTGGTCAGCAGCTTCATAAAGGGCGGCTGAATAAAGGGGATCAGCGCCATATAGGAGTAAGCCGCCACTGCGATAGCGCCCAGCAGGTGGGGCGCCAGCTTGGAAGTCAGGAAAATGGCGGTAGGGCCGTCAGCGCCACCGATGATGCCAATGGAAGCGGCTTCCTCTCCGGCAAAACCCATTGCCACTGCGCCAAGAAAAGCGGCGAACACGCCCATCTGGGCAGCGGCGCCCAGCAACAGGCTCTTGGGGTTAGAGAGCAGCGGGCCGAAGTCCGTCATAGCGCCCACGCCCAGGAAGATCAGACAGGGATAAATAGAAGTTTTGACGCCGATGTAGAAGAAGTCTAGCAGACCGCCTTCTTTCAGAATCGTGCCGTAGGAGTGATAGGCGGCGTGGTCGGCGTTCATAAAGTTGTCCCACAGCTCCTGATTGTACAGACCTGCGCCGGGCAGGTTGGTCAGGATACAGCCGAAGGCAATGCCGCATAGCAGCAGCGGCTCGAACTTTTTCACAATGGCCAGGTACAGCAGACCACAGCCGATGAGGATCATCACCAGACTTTGCCAGCCGCCGTCGGACAGGAAGCCTGCAAACAGTCTGGCAAAGCCGGAGTCGTTCCACAATTTCAGCAGAGTTTCACCAATGTTCATTCCTCTACCTCCTTGATGGAAATAAACCGCAGCTCATTGATGGGTTTTCCCATTTTGTCTGCCACGATCGCCATTAGCATAGCGGCAGTGCGGGGCTCCACATTGTGCAGCTTTACGCCGCCGGCAGAACCGGGGGCGATGGCAGGCTCTATAGCAGGCGCAGCGGGAATGACCTCTTTGGTATTCTTCTTGCCTGCCGCGATAAAGCATCTGCCCAGGGCGATGGTGACGATCATCAAAAGAATCAGACCGAAAAACACTATGCCGTAGCCAAGCAGCGCAGTGATAGCTGCTTCGCCCATAGGAACAATTGTTTGCGCGAGAATCATAAACTCCCTCCTTGGGGTCGGGGTTAGGGGATCAGACCGTGTGATCTGATCCCCATTGTGTTAGTCCTTCTTATTGTCGGAGAACAGCCAGTTGATAAGGGTGGTGGTCAGAATGATCAGACCGATCACCACAAAAATCACCAGCATTCCCACGCCCATATGCTTCAGGTTTTCCACAAAAGCAGCGGGCTCGAATTGGAAAGAGGTATTTGTCAGAAAGTTCATAGCTTAACCTCCCATCAACTTTGCGGCGATATTCAGGATGATGCCGCCGGCGATAACAGAGGCGATCTGGCCGGAAACATTGACGCCGATGGAGTGCATCAGCAGATGGTTCTGGGGATCTTCTGCAAGGGCCATCTTATGAACGATACGGCCGGACATGGGGAATGCGGAGATACCGGCAGCGCCGATCATGGGGTTGATCTTCTTCTTCATAAACAGGTTCAGGAACTTGGCGAACAGCACGCCGCCGGCGGTGTCCACAATAAAGGCGATGAGGCCCAGACCCATGATCAGCAGGGTGTCCACCTTCAGGAACTTGTCGGCCACCATATTGAAGGCCACGGAAATACCCAGGAAGATGGTGATGAGGTTTGCCAGGACATTCTGAGCGGTGTCGGACAGGCTGTCCAGCACGCCGCACTCGCGGATCAGGTTGCCGAACATCAAGAAACCGATCAGCGCGGTGGCATCGGGCACGATGGCGGAAGCCACGACAGTGATGATGATGGGGAACATGATGCGGGTGGTCTTAGAAACAGACTTCTGCTCGTAAGGCATCCGGATCATGCGTTCCTTCTTGGTGGTCAGCGCCTTGATGACGGGAGGCTGAATCACGGGCACCAGCGCCATGTAGGAGTAGGCTGCCACGGTGATGGCGCCCACATACTGGCTGCCCAGCTTGTTGGCAACGGCGATGGAGGTAGGACCGTCAGCAGCGCCGATGATTGCGATGGAGAAATAATCCCGGAAGTCGGGGAAGAAGATGCTGGCCAGGGACAGCGTGAAGAAAATACCGAACTGAGCCGCTGCGCCGAAGAGCATCAGCTTGGGGTTGGTCAGCAGCGGGCCAAAGTCGATCATAGCGCCGATGCCGATGAACAGCAGCAGGGGGAACAGCTCGTTGGCGATACCGGCTTCATACAGCTCCTGAATGGGGCCGACGAGGGCGGTAGAGCCGGGGATGTTCACCAGAATGGTGCCAAGACCCATAGGCAGCAGCAGAGAGGGTTCCATCCCCTTTGCGATCGCCATATAGATCAGCAGGCAGCCCAGCAGGATCATCACGATGTCCTGCCAACCGAAGTTAAGCAGGTTTTCGTACAGTATTTCCATAGTGCCTCCTTAGCCGATCACGACCAAAGCATCACCGGTAGATACGGTAGCGCCCTTGGAGGTGACAACCTGAGTGACGGTGCCGGCCTTGGGAGCGGTAATATCGTTTTCCATCTTCATAGCTTCCAGCACGCACAGTACATCGCCGGCCTTCACAGCCTGACCCTGGGTCACATTGACCTTCAGGATGGTGCCGGGCATGGGAGCGTTCACTGCCTCGCCAGCGCCGGTGACTACGGGAGCAGCTGCAGGAGCAGCGGGGGCGGCTGCAGGTGCGGCAACGGGTGCGGCAACGGGTGCGGCAACAGGCGCGGCAACAGGCGCGGCAACGGCGGGGGCAACAGCCTCGTACTCGTTCAGCAGCATAGCCTTGCCGGCCTCGACTTCAACCTCATAAACACGGTTGTTCAGTGTAATTTTGTATTTCATTTTACTCGACCTCCTTAATGGAAATAAAACGCAGTTCGTTCAGGGGCTTGCCGGTCTTGTCGGCGACAATGGCCATCAGCATAGCGGCAGTTTTAGGCTCCACATTGTGCAGCTTGACGCCGCCGGCAGAGCCGGGCGCCACGGGAGCGGCAGCGGCGGGAGCGGGAGCTTCCTCCCCGGTCTCAGAGGCGGCCTTTTTGTTGGCGACAGCTTTGCGGATCACCGCGATGACCACCACCAGGGCAAGTGCGGCCACCAGACCCAGGGTCAGGATATTATCCAGCCGGTTAGGAGCGGTGTCTATGGCGCCAATGGTAATGGTATCGGTCAGAAACAGCATATCGCTACCTCCTTAGGCCTCCACAATGGAGTAAGCGCAGACGTTTTCTTCCTTGGCCTTACGCTCCTCGAAGAACTTCTCGGCCAGATTGGGGAATGCGATGTAGGACAGAACATCCTCGTCGCTCTTAGCCAGGTCGCCCAGCTTTTCGCGGGTGGTGTCCACCACGGGAGCCAGGGTGTCGGCATAACGACCCTCTACGGGCTTCTCGTCGCCCAGAATGTGGGCGCGGATCTCTTCGTTGATGGGAGCGGGGGTAGTGCCGTACTCACCGCGGCAGTAAGCCTTGATCTCCTTGGAGACGGTCTTGTAGCGCTCGCCGTCCAGCACATTGCGGACTGCCTGTACGCCAACCATCTGGGAGGTGGGGGTGACCAGAGGAGGATAACCCAGATCGGCGCGGACCTTGGGAGTCTCAGCCAGAGCTTCCTCGAACTTGTCCAGGGCGTTCATCTGCTTCAGCTGGCTGAGCAGGTTGCTGAGCATACCGCCGGGCACCTGATAGGTCAGGCACTGGGTGTCGGTAGCAAGGGCCTTGGGCATCAGAGTGCCGTCGGCAACGAACTCGTCACGGATGGTCTTGAAGTAGTCAGACATCTTGGTCAGGCAGGCGTCGTCCAGATCCACCTCATAGCCCAGCTGACGCAGTGCGTAAGCCAGAGTCTCGGTGGCGGGCTGGGAAGTGCCGCCGGAGAAGGGAGAGATTGCAGTGTCGATGATATCCACGCCGGCTTCCACTGCCTTCAGGTAGGTCATAAAGGCAAGGCCTGTGGTGGAGTGGGTGTGCAGGTCGATGGGCAGGTCCACGGCGTCCTTGATGGCGGAGACCAGGTCGTAAGCTTCCTGGGGACCCATAATGCCGGCCATATCCTTAATACAGATGGTGGAGGCGCCCATTTCCTTCATTTCCTTCACCAGCTCCACATACTTTTTGTGGGTGTGGACGGGGGAAGTGGTGTAGGAGATCGCGCCGGAGGCGATGGCGCCGGCAGCGGCGGTGGTCTCCATGGCGACCTTCATATTGGTGACGTCATTCAGAGCGTCGAAGATACGGATCACATCCATACCGTTTTCAACAGCCTTCTGTACGAACATCTTCACGAAATCATCGGGGTAGTGGGCGTAGCCCAGAACGTTCTGACCGCGGAGCAGCATCTGCAGCTTGGTATTGGGCATAGCGGCGCGGATCTTCCGCAGACGCTCCCAGGGATCTTCATTCAGGTAGCGCAGGCAGACGTCAAAAGTAGCGCCGCCCCAGCATTCGGCGGCGTAGTAGCCGGCCTTATCGATGGTGGAGAGCATGGGCTCAAACTTTTCGTAGGGCAGACGGGTAGCGATCAGAGACTGATTGGCGTCCCGCAGAACGGTTTCAACAAATTGCACTTTTCTTGCCATGTTTTGTTAGATTCCTCCATATTATTTATAATGTAGGGCAGGGGCCTATCCCTGTTGTCCCGGGCGCGGCAGGGGGATTTCGCGAGGCATCCGGGCTTTCAACTCTTCGGAAGGTGACATACAACAGGAGCAAGCCCCTACCCTACGGCTATTTTGTGGGAAGCAGCCGGGGGAAGCTCCCCCGGCTGCAAAAACAGACGGATTACTCAGCCTGGGGGCCAGCGGCGACCAGAGCCTTGCCGGCTTCATTGCCGGTGTACTTGACAAAGTTCTTCACGAAGCGGGCAGCCAGATCCTTTGCCTTGGTGTCCCACTGGGTGGGATCGGCGTAGGTGTTTCTGGGATCCAGGATGTTGGTGTCCACGCCGGGCAGGGCGGTGGGCACGGTCAGACCGAAGTAAGGAATGGTCTTGGTCTCGGCCTTCAGAATGGAGCCGTCCAAAATCGCGTCGATAATGCCGCGGGTATCCTTAATGGAGATACGCTTGCCGGTGCCGTTCCAGCCGGTGTTGACCAGATAAGCCTTTGCGCCGGACTTCTCCATCTTCTTCACCAGCTCTTCGCCGTACTTGGTGGGGTGCAGCTCCAGGAAGGCTGCGCCGAAGCAGGCGGAGAAGGTGGGGGTGGGCTCGGTGATGCCGCGCTCGGTACCGGCCAGCTTGGAAGTGAAGCCGGACAGGAAGTAGTACTTAGCCTGCTCGGGAGTCAGAATGGAAACGGGAGGCAGAACGCCGAAAGCATCGGCAGACAGGAAGATGACGTTCTTAGCGTCGGGGCCTGCGGACACGGGGCGGACGATCTTCTCAATGTGGTTGATGGGGTAGGAAACGCGGGTGTTTTCGGTGACGGAGCCGTCAGCGAAGTCGCACTTGCCGTTGGCGTCAACGGTCACGTTCTCCAGCAGAGCGTTGCGCTTGATGGCGTTGTAGATGTCGGGCTCGGACTCGGGATCCAGGTTGATGACCTTTGCGTAGCAGCCGCCCTCGAAGTTGAAGACGCCGTTATCATCCCAGCCGTGCTCGTCGTCGCCAATCAGCAGACGCTTGGGGTCGGTGGACAGAGTGGTCTTGCCGGTGCCGGACAGACCGAAGAACAGAGCGGTGTTCTCGCCGTTCATATCGGTGTTGGCGGAGCAGTGCATGGAAGCCATGCCGTTCAGGGGCAGGAAGTAGTTCATCATGGAGAACATGCCCTTCTTCATCTCGCCGCCGTACCAGGTGTTCAGGATGACCTGCTCACGGGAGGTGATGTTGAACAGAACAGCAGTCTCGGAGTTCAGACCCAGCTCCTTGTAGTTCTCTACCTTAGCCTTGGAGGCGTTGTAGATCACGAAGTTGGGCTCGAAGTTCTTCAGCTCCTCCTCGGTGGGAGTGATGAACATATTCTTCACGAAGTGAGCCTGCCATGCCACTTCCACGATGAAGCGGATCGCCATACGGGAGTCGGGGTTGGTGCCGCAGAACAGGTCCATGACATACAGCTTCTTGGGGCCGGACAGCTGCTTCAGAGCCAGCTCCTTGCAAGCATTCCAAGCCTCAATAGAGGCGGGCTTATTGTCGTTCTTAAACTCGTCGGAGGTCCACCACACGGTGTCCTTGGAGTTCTCGTCCATAACGATGAACTTGTCTTTGGGGGAGCGGCCGGTGTAGATGCCGGTCATAACATTGACGGCGCCCAGTTCGGTGAGCTGACCCTTATCATAGCCTTCCAGAGTGGGGTCCATCTCAGCCTCGAACAGCTGCTCATAAGTAGGGTTGTAGACAATCTCGGTAGTACCGGTAATGCCATACTTTTCAAGGTTGATCTGCATGTTTTGTTTCCTCCTGATAATAGTATGCGGC
>JAZKZN010000049.1:0-24549 GCA_045612705.1 Faecousia sp.
GTCTTCCTAAGACCGCTTGGCCTCCGACTTCCATGTTGTTTGCACCTCCTTTTGGACTTTTGGCCCACGGTCTCGCCGTGAGCAAGGATATGCTTGCATACGCAAGCCAGTGTATTATATAGCACCCCTTCGCAAAAGTCAAGGGTTTTCAAGTCGGATCGTAGCCATGTCGTTGATGAGGTATGCCAGGCGACGCTTGCCCCACTCATCAATGTTAGTCAGAGTACCCTCCGCTTCCACCATTGCCTTGAACTTGTTCACGAGAGCTGCGGTCTCTTCTTCGCCCAAAGTAGCGTCGATGATATACAGCGCTTCGTACTTACCAGTGATCTTAGCCATGTTGTTTGCACCTCCTTTTGGACTTTTGGCCCCCGGTCGCGCCGGGAGCAAGGATTGTCTGCATACGCAGACCAGTGTATTATATCGGCACCTGGCCCAAATGTCAAGGGATTTAGCCGAAATATTTCCGAATATCCCGGGAAAAACAGGGAAAACTCCCACAAAAGAGGTGGTTTGATTGATTTTATCCTATGCCCGTACCGTTGTGCTGTACCTGCTCCTCATCGCCGTTGTCCGACTGATGGGCAAGCGGCAAATCGGACAGATGGAGCCGTCGGAGTTTGTGGTGACCATGCTGGTGGCAAACCTGGCGGCGATCCCTATGCAAGACGGGGCGATCCCGCTGTACTCGGGGTTTGTGCCTATCGTGACAGTGCTGGGAGCGGAGCTGGTGCTGTCGGCCTTGTCTATGAAGAGCCTGCGCCTGCGGAAAATCCTGTGCGGCAAGCCGGTGATCCTCATTGAAAACGGCAACATTTTGCAAAAAAATCTGAAAAAGACCCGGGTGACGCTGGATGAACTGACGGGTCATTTGCGGGAGAAGGATGTGCTGGACATAAGGGCGGTGCAGTACGCCATTTTGGAGACCAACGGCAATTTGTCCGTGTTTCCCTACCCCGAAGCAAAGCCGGCCTCCGCCAAGGCTGCGGGGATAGCGGTAAAAAAACAGTATTTTCCGGTGACGGTCATTTCTGACGGAAAGCTCCTCCGGGAGAATCTGCAGGTGGCCAACAAAGATGAAAACTGGGTAAAGCGGGTGCTGGAAGAGAAAAAAGCCACACTGGAGCAGGTGTGGCTGTTGACGGTGGACGGTAGCGACCGGATTCTCTTTTACCGAAAGGAGGGCGCATAATGGTGCGAGGTTGGCTGGGCGCCGGCATATTAGCGGCGCTTCTGGCGTTGGGGATTCTCACATCTGCGGCGATGGCAGATGTCCATAGACCCACCGGGCAACTGCTGGAACAGGCGGCGGAAACAACCCTGGAAGGCGATTTTTCCGCTGGGGTGGAGCTGGGGATGGCGGCCAAGAAGCGTTGGGAGAAGTCTTGGAAAGTCACCGCCTCTGTGGCGGACCACTCCCCTATGGACGATGTGGACGCCCTTTTCGGGGAGATGGAGGTCTACGCCCGGGCAGGGGAAGCGCCCCATTTTGCCGCTTGCTGCAAGGAGCTTTCCCAGAGGCTGCGGGCGGTGGCGGATGCCCATCAGTGGAGTTGGTGGAATGTACTATAGACTGCCGTGGGCGAGAGAAAGGATCCCCTGGGCCAGGATTTCTGCCGCCCGGAGGGCCTCCTCCAAAGAATTGCCGGAGGCTCCCACTTCTACCAGCAGAGAGCCTGCGGAGAGATCCTGGTTGAACCGCTGGGTTCGCAGGTTCACTGACCGGCAGATGCCGGGACAGAGAGTCTCGATTTGCGTCTGCAATTTCAGCGCCAGGGAAAGATTTTCCTGCCAGTTGGGATGCTCCAGACCGCTGACATTTGTGCCAACCACAAACATCAGCGCCGCCGCGGTCTCCCCTTGGGAGAAGACGGTGAGGGCGGCTGGATTCCCTTGGGCATCCTCGTAGGCATCCCGGTGGAGATCCAGCACCAGACGGATGGATGGATATTCCTCCAGGTAGGCCTGTACGCTCTTGCGGCTATTATTATAGGACGCATTGTAGGAGGGGGAGTCGTGGAGAGTGGTATCGTGAAGAACGGTCAGACCGCCCTCTGTCAGACGTTGCGCCACATATGCCCCTACGGCCACCATGTTGTAGCCGGTGTCCAACGTGCGGTAAGGGGAGGTCTCGTGATACGCCCCGTTGGGGGCGAAGCTTTCCGTGGCGTGGGAGTGAAGAATCAGCACCGTGGGTTGGTCTCCTGTAAGATCCCAGGACAGGGGCTTTGTCAGGAGCGTGGCGATGTCTGCCCCATGGGAGAAGCTGCTGTTGATGGCAAGGGTCTCCGCGTCCTGGGGGGAGAAAACAGGCCTGTCCGGTTCTGTTTCCTCCGGCGGGGAAGGTTCGCTTTCTTCGGGGAGCGGAGTTTCCGGAGGCGGGGAGAAGGAGACGGTGTTATGGCGGATTACCCGGCCGGTCTGGAGAAAAAACATAAAATCCCCCAACTCCGGGGAAAGGGCGAAGCCCGGCGACCAGATGTCCAACAGGCGGATACACAGGGCGCAGACAATGGCCCAGCAGCCTGTCCGCAAGATCTTTCCTTCCATAAAAGCCTCCTTCGCAGCGGTAAAAAAGAAGAGAGCGTTTTATAACGCTCTCTTTCTCTTAATCGGGTTTTTTCCATTTGGGCCTGTCCTTCAGGGTTTGACGCAGAGACTGAAAAAACTGCCCCAGCAGGGTTTTGGACTGCTCCTCCAGAAGGCCGTATTCCACGATCGGTTTGTGGTTGAAGTTCATAGAAAACAGATCGCACACCGAGCCGCAGGCGCCGCTTTTTTCGTCCTTTGCCGCCACTACGACACGGGGTATGCGGGCGTTGATAATGGCGCCGGCGCACATAGGACAGGGCTCCAGCGTCACATACATAGTGCACTCCCACAGACGCCAGCCGCCTAAACCTTTACAGGCGTCGCCGATGGCTTCGATCTCTGCGTGACCCAGGGCGGTTTTGTCCGTCTCCCGGCGGTTTCTGCCACGGCCCACGATCTCGCCCCGACGGACGATCACGCAGCCAACCGGCACTTCCCCGTCAGCAGCGGCTTCTTTGGCCAAAGCCAGAGCCTCCTCCATAAAAAACAGATCTTCCAAAAGCGCACCTCCTTTTTTGTATCATACTAAATCCGGCTGTGCCAGTCAAGTATACCACGGCCCATTTACGAAAGAAACAGAATATTGCAATTGCGATTTTGAAAATTGCGTGGTACAATAACGAAAAATGTCCCTTATTATAAGGAGAAAGTTATGAAGACGCTGCTTCACATCTGCTGCGCGCCCTGCGCCAGCCGGTGCATCGAGAGTCTCCGGCAGGAGGGGATCGACGTGACCGGCTACTGGTACAATCCCAATATTCACCCCTTTACCGAGTATCGCGCCAGGCGCAACTGTTTGCGGGAGTACGCTGCCGAAATCGGACTGCCTCTGATGGAGCAGGATGAATACGCCCTGCGCCCCTTTGTGAGAGCGGTGGCCGGAGATATAGAAAATCGGTGCGTCAAGTGCTATGAGCTACGGCTCTCTGCCGCCGCGAAGACCGCCAAAGAACAAGGTTTTGACAGTTTTACTTCGTCGCTGTTTATCAGTCCTTACCAAAACCACGAGCTGATGAAAGCTGTGGCGGAAAAGGCCGCTGAGGAATATGGCGTAGCCTTTTTGTACCGGGATTTCCGGGAGCTGTTCCGGCCGGGACAGGACTTTGCCCGGGAACACGGGTTTTATATGCAGAAGTACTGCGGCTGCGTATTTTCCGAGGAAGAGCGGTACTTAAAACGGAATAAAATCATTCCCTAGGAGGGTATATGGGAAAAATGCAATTGATCGCCCCCTGCCTGTTTGGCCTTGAGGGCCTGGCCGGCGACGAGTTAAGAAGGCTGAATATGGAAAATGTCCAGGTGGAGGACCGCCGCGTCCTGTTCACCGGTGACGAAAATGATCTGGCCCGGGCCAATATCTTCCTGCGGACCGGCGAGCGGATTATGGTGGTGCTGGCCCAGTTCCAGGCGAAAACCTTTGAGGAACTGTTCCAGGGCGTTCTGCACACCAATTTGGAGGATTATATCCCCAAAGACGGACAGTTCCCCGTGAAGGGCCACTGTCTGAACAGTCAGCTCATGAGCATTTCCGACTGCCAGGCTATTATCAAGAAAGCCGCCTCCCGACGCCTGGGAGAGAAGTACGGTGTCAGCTGGCTGCCGGAGACCGGTGTCAAGTTCCAGCTCCACTTTACGATTCTGAATGACAAAGTGACCTTATCCCTGGACACCTCCGGACAGGGCTTGCACAAGCGTGGCTACCGGGCGATCGGCAACGACGCGCCTCTGCATGAGACTTTGGCAGCCGGTATGATCCAACTGACCCGTTTCCGGGGCAGAGAGTTCTTCTGGGATCCCTTCTGCGGCTCCGGCACGATCCCCATTGAGGCGGCGCTGATCGCCAAGAACAGAGCGCCCGGTCTCAACCGCACCTTCGCCGCCCAGGAGTTCCCCTGGATGCCCAAGAGCGCCTGGGAACTGGCCAAGCAGGAGGCAAAGGATAAGGAGTTCAGCGGAAATTATCGGATTATGGGTTCGGATAACGATCCGGCCTGCGTGTCCCTGGCCTTTGCCAATGCCCGGAAAGCCGGCGTGGCTGACTGTGTGACCTTCAAAGACGGAGACGCCACCAAAATGAGCCTGCCCTGCGACCAGGGCATTCTGGTTTGCAACCCGCCCTACGGCGAGCGGATGATGGAGCAAAGCAGCGCCCAGCGGCTATATGGCGCATTGGGTCGGCACCTGAAGTACGCCAATGGCTGGAAGCAGTTTGTCATCACCTCTGAGCCGGAGTTTGAACACTACTTTGGCCGCCGTGCCGATAAAAAACGGAAGTTCTACAACGGCAAAATCAAGTGTGATTACTATATGTTCACTGACGACTCCCGGAGAAAGAAGTAAAAAATGAAGCATTTATTTATCATCAATCCCGCCGCCGGAAGCCGCAATCCCACAGAGAGCTACCGTAAAAAGATCGCGGAGGTCTGCGAGCAAAGGGGAATCGACTACAGCATTGAGGTCTCCGGCGCCCCCGGACAGTGCCGGAAGATTGCCAACCGGGCGGCAAAGTCCGGTGAGGAATACCGGCTCTATGCCTGCGGCGGCGACGGCACACTGAACGAAGTGGTGTCCGGCGCGGCTGGCTACGACAATGTATCTGTCACCATGTTCGCCGGGGGCAGCGGCAACGATTTTGCCCGTCTGTTCTCTCAGCCGGAGGCGTTCCGGGATTTAGAGCGCCTGCTGGATTGCGAAGAAGTCAGCTTTGACCTGATCCGCTGCAACGACGATTATAGCCTGAACATCTGCTCCGTAGGTCTGGATGCCCGGATCGGCACGGATGTGTCCAACTATAAGCGGATTCCGCTGCTCAGCGGTTTTCGGGCCTATGCCGCTTCCACGGTGATCAATGTCCTCCGGGGCATCAGCGAACACTTTGTGGTGGAGGTTAACGGACAGAGAATCGACGGAAAGCACACCCTCATCTGCGCCTGCAACGGCCGTTTTTACGGTGGCGGGTTCAATCCCGTGCCGGATGCGGATCCCACCGACGGAAAGTTGGAGGTGCTGCTGGTGAAGGATGTATCCCTGCTGCAGGTGGCCACGGTGATCGGTAAGTACAAAAACGGCCAGTACGCCAAGTACCCCGAGCTGATCCGTCATTTTTCCACAGATCATGTGAAGATATTCTGCGATAAGGAGACTCCCATCAACTTGGACGGTGAACTGCGGATCGGGCAGGTGGTGGATATCCGAGTAGCGGAGGAGAAGGTGCGCTTCTTCTATCCCAGGGGGCTGACCTGGCGAAAAACCCCTGCAAAAGAGGAAGCCGCGGTGTAAAATTACATACTATGACCGGACGCGTGTTTGCGCGTCCGGTTTTTGCGCGCCGAAGACGAGTTTGGCGGTTGTGGCGAATATTGACAAAAAATGGCTATCGTACTTGTGCAAGTACACAAAACCCACGAAACCTGTCGAAAAACCCTTGACTTGTACGCGAACAAGTACTAATATGAGGGTACAGTTGTTCTTGAACAAGTACGATCGGAGGTGGATCTGTGTGCTTTGCGTACCTGCGGCCGCCCGTTCGACGGCCGGTAGGAATCCAGCGGCCGTTGTTTCCTCACGATGTTCAGGGGGAGCTCCCCCTGGCCTGGTGCGAACGATGCGGCGCGGAAGTGTTTGAAAAAGAAAAGGAACTTTGTCAGGATTGCGAAAGGAGAAAAGATGGATACGACGAAAAGCAAGAGTCCTTGTGAGACTTGCACCCGGGTGCAGGACCCCAAGGGGTGCGAAAACAAAAATTGCGGCGATTGGAGAATGTGGTTTCTGCGCCAGTGGGCGGGCTTCCATCGCTACGGAAAGGAGCACCGGGTATGAAATGGAAAGAGGAGGCAATGGAAAAGCTCCGTCGATACGATTCTATGCACAGGGCGGCAAACAACATCCCCGCCGAGATTCGCCGGTTGGAGGAGGATGCCGTCAGCCTGCGGGGCGCGGTGACGGACGGCGTGGCCGTCAAGGGCAGCGGCGGACGGCGGGAGGAAGCGCTGATCAATAACCTGGCAGAGCGCCAGGAACTGCAGTGGTCTCTGGAGCAGGTCAAGCGTTGGCTTTTCGTCACAGACAGAGGCCTTTCCGCTCTGGCGCCGGAGGAATATCTGATTCTCCAGCGGATGTATCTGCATCCGGAGCGGGGCGCTATCGAACGGTTGTGCGGGGAGTTGGGGATTGAGCAATCCTCTGTTTACCGAAAACGGGATCGGGCGCTGCAAAAGTTTACCCATGCCCTTTACGGGTTCACAGATACATAAAAAGACCCCCTCACCGAGGGGGTCTTTTTATTTTTGGGATAGGGCAAACTCCTTGGGGGAGCAGCCGTAGATGCGACGGAAGGCTCTGTAAAACCCTGCATAGTCGGCAAAGCCGCACTGGCGGAACACCTCTGTGGGATTCTTCCCCTGACTCATCAGCTGCCGGGCAATCTGCAGCCGCCGCCGTTGGATGTACTGGTAAAGGCCCGTTCCGGTGTACTTATTGAAGGTGTGGCTCAGGTGGTACTTACTGACGAAGAACCGGTCTGCCAGCAGATCCAGGGACAGCTCCTCGCTATAGTGAAGATTGATGTAGTCGATGACTTTGGATACCAAAGCGTTGGCCTGCTCCGGATCGGGATACCGCCGCCCATCCTGGCCGGCGATACGGTTGACCAGGATCATAATGGACGAGAGGAGATTGTAAGACAGCAGATCGCCCCCGAAATCCTCCATCTCCGACTCGTGATACATCAGCTCCATCAGCGATTTCATCTGACTTCGCTGCTCACCGGCAAGGTGGAGGTGATTGGTGTAATCCGGCCGGCCGGGGTCAAAACAGGCGGCAAGCTGGGTCTGCCGGGAGGAAAGCCGTTCCAGCAAGCTGGGGGCGATCCAAAGCACATACCGCTCGTAAGGAGCGCCCTCCGGTCGGATGCCTACCTGGTGAAGTTCCTGGGGGTTGATGATCAGCATATCTCCGGGCATCATCCGGTAGATCCTGCCTTCGATGGTATAGGTGACATCGCCGGAGACCAGAAAATATACCTCGTAAAAATCGTGGTGGTGGAGAGCCACATCTTTCAGGTAAATATCCTGCTTGTGGGCGATCTCGTAGTCCAGCCGCCGCATTTCTTGCCGGGGATCGTAGCCGGGGAGCGTTTTTGCCATAAGGTTCACCTCTTTGATTTTATCATAACGAAATATCCTCCCACTGTCAATAAAAAGAGAGCAAGAATCACAATGTTTTACCGCAAAGAATACCTATTGCCCCGGCGGGTTTTCCCGTTATAATGAAGATAGAAAAGGAGAAGGAGGCGTAAAACTATGGGATTTCATATCTTGTATATTTCTTCTGTGTCTGCTTGCTTTGAGCTGGAGGGGAGCAACCCCTACTATGCAGAAGCGGCATACGATGTTTATCTCAATGGCGCACCGATTTTGACGGGGATGACCACCAATGTGTTTTCCTTGTTTGATCTGGCCCCGGGAACGGAATATTGCGTATCTGTGGGGAAAGAAACAGTCGCCTTTACTACCCTGGGAGAATCTGCCTGCATCAGCGTCAAAGATTTTGGTGCCGCAGGTGACGGTGCGCAGGACGATACTGCGGCCCTGCAAAACGCCATCAACTGCTGCCCCTTTGGCGGCAGAGTGACAGTGCCTGCCGGTACATACTGTATTCGCCCGTTGACGCTGAAATCGGATATGACATTGGAACTGCAGGAGGGCGCACTGCTGCTGGGCGATACCGACGAGAGCCACTATTCCGTCCTGCCCGGTGAAATCGATGATCCCCGGACGGGGGAGAAGGTGCAGATCAGCTCCTGGGAGGGCAATCCCAGCATTTGTCGGCAGAGCCTGATCAGCGCCTACTATTGCAAAAATATCCGCATCGTAGGCCGGGGCGTCATTGACGGAAACGCCCAGAACGGCACCTGGTGGACTACCTTGGCAGGCCGCACCGTGGCCCGTCCCCGACTGGTGTTTCTGAATCAGTGCGAAAATGTGGTCTTCCACGGTATCCTGGGAAAGAACGGCGCCAGCTGGAACTTCCACCCCTTTTTCTGCAAGACCGTGCGTTTCTTTGACACCGCGGTGGAAGCGCCCAAAGTCAGCCCCAACACCGACGGCGCCAACCCGGAGAGCTGCGACGATGTGCAATTCGTGGGTATGCGTTTTTCCGTGGGTGACGATGCCATCGCCATCAAGGCCGGCAAGATGTATATGGGTATGAAGTATCAGACCCCCGCCTCCAACCACACCATTCGCAACTGTCTGATGGAGTATGCTCACGGCGCGGTGGTGCTGGGCAGCGAGATGTCCGGCGGCGTGAAGGATCTTCATGTGAGCCAGTGTTATTTCCGCCACACCGACCGGGGACTGCGCATCAAGACCCGCCGGGGAAGAGGCAAATACGCCATCATTGACGGCGTGGAGTTTTCCAATATCAAAATGGACAACGTGATGGCGCCTATTGTGATGAATATGTATTATTACTGCGACCCGGACGGCCATGAAGAGATCGTCTGGAGCAAAGAACCCCATCCCATCGATGACGGCACGCCCTATTTGGGAAGCTTCACATTCCGGGATATGGAGTGTACCGACTGCGAATGGGTGGCAGGCTACTTCTACGGTTTGACGGAACGGCCCATCGAGCATGTGACCATCGAAAATGTAAACTTCTCCTTCAAGCAAGATGCCTCCGCCGGCCTTCCGGCTCTGATGGATCATGTGGGCGCGGAGTGCAAACGGGGATTGTATTTTAACTGCGTAAAAAATGTGACGCTGAAAAATGTCACCATGTCCGGACAGGACGGCGACCGGCTGACCACAGTGAACGCAGAGCAAGTGACAGATATTTAAGGAGGAAAGAAAAATGGAAAAGCTTAATTACAGCGTGCTGAAAAAGTCCAGCTATACCGGCTACATTCTGGAGAAAGCGCCGGAGAAGGTGCTGCAGTTCGGCGAGGGTAATTTCCTCAGAGCCTTTGTGGACTACTGGTTCGACCTGGCTAATGAAAAGGCGGGCTGGAACGGCAAGTGCTGCCTGGTGCAGCCTATCGCCCCCGGTCTTGCGGGTATGATTAACGAGCAGGAGGGCCTGTATACGCTGCACCTGCGGGGCAGCCAGAACGGCCAGAAAATCGATGACGCCCGAGTCATCTCCTCTGTGTCCCGCTGCCTGAATCCCTACGAGGCCGACGGTTTTGCCGCCATGATGGAGGTGGCCGCCAGCGACGATCTGGAAATCATCGTTTCCAACACCACCGAGGCAGGTATCGTCTATGACCCCGCCTGTGAGATCAATGACAAGCCTTGTTCTTCCTTCCCCGGCAAGCTGACTCAGGTGCTGTACCATCGGTATCAGGCCGGCAAGGCAGGCGTGCTGATCCTGGCCTGCGAGCTGATTGACGATAACGGCAAGGAGCTGCAAAAGTGCGTCAACCAGTACATCGACCAGTGGCAGCTTTCCGATGATTTCCGCAGCTATGTCAATGATGACTGCACCTTCTGCGGCAGCCTGGTAGACCGGATTGTTCCCGGCCGCATTCGGGATCCCCAGGAAGTGGCCGCGCTGGAAGAAGCCCACGGCTATGCCGATCCTTTGCTGGATGTGGGCGAAGTTTTCGGCCTGTGGGTCATCGAGGGACATCCCAAGCTCAACGATATCCTGCCTTTCCGAAAGGCAGGTCTGGAGGACCGGGTGTTCGTCGCTCCCGATATGACTCCCTATAAAAAGCGGAAGGTCCGCATCCTCAACGGCGCCCATACCGGCTTTGTGCTGGGCGCATACCTGGGCGGTCACGAGATCGTCAGAGAGTGTATGCAGGACGAGACCGTTCTTGGCTTTATGAACAAGATGCTTCTGTCCGAGATTGTGCCCATTTTGCCCCTGGACAAGGAAGACTGCAAGGCTTTTGCCGCCGCGGTTCAGGACCGGTTCAACAACCCCTTCGTTAACCACGAGCTGATGAGCATCAGCCTTAACTCCACCGCCAAGTGGAGAGCCAGAAACATGCCCTCTTTCCTGGAATATATTGAGAAGAATGGCCAGCTGCCCACCTGCTTGACTATGAGCTTTGCGGCGTATATCGCCTTCTTCAGCAACGATATTCAGGAGCTGAACGAAAAGGGCCTGCTGTGCCGCCGCCCCAAGGGCAATACCTACCTTTGCTCCGATGACCGCTGGGTGCTGGAGTTCTACTACGATCATAGAAACGACACAGAGGAAGAACTGGTGCGCGCTGTGATGACCAACGAGAAGATGTGGGGCCAGGACCTGACGGCCATCCCCGGCTTCGAAAAGGCAACGGTGGAGAATCTGAAGAAGATTCGCGCAGAGGGCGCGCTGGCCGCCTTCGCTGCCTGCTTGTAAGGAGGTTTTTATGCCCGATTTTATTCAGATCCACCCCAAGGACAATGTGGCGGTGGCCCTGCGTACCATTCCCCAGGGAACGGTTTTCGAGGGTGTTGCCGCTTTGGCGGAGATCCCCCAGGGTCATAAGATGGCGTTGAAAAAGATGGAGGAAGGTCAGCAGGTGTTTAAGTATGGCTTCTCCATCGGCCACGCAACGGCCGTCATTGAAGCCGGCCAGTGGGTGCATACCCATAATATGGTCACCAACCTGGAAGGGGAGATGGTGTATACCTATAACCCCAAGATCACCCCCCTGGAGAGCCTGCCGGCAGCCACCTTCCGGGGCTACCGCCGCCGTGACGGCAAGGTAGGCATCCGCAACGAGATCTGGATCATTCCCACCGTCGGCTGCGTCAACGACGTGGCCAAAGCGCTGGTAAAAGAAAACCAGGATCTGGTCGCCGGCAGTGTGGAGGGCCTGTATGCCTTTACCCATCCCTTCGGCTGCTCCCAGACCGGTGAGGATCACGCCCAGACAAGAAAGCTGCTGGCCGCCCTTGCCAAGCACCCCAACGCCGCCAGTGTGCTGGTGCTGGGACTGGGCTGCGAAAATCTGACCCACGAGCAGTTTGTGAAAGAACTGGGTGATTTTGATCAAGACCGGATCAAGTTCCTTACCTGCCAGCAGGTGGAGGACGAGCTGGCCGCAGGCCGGGAATTGCTGGAGGAATGCGCCGCTTTCGCGGCAAAGTTCCAAAGGGAAGAGATCTCCGCCTCTGAGCTGATCATCGGCACCAAATGCGGCGGCTCCGACGGCCTGTCCGGTATTACTGCCAACCCTGTGGTGGGCCGGTTCTCCGACCTGCTCATCGCTATGGGTGGCAGCACGGTGCTGACGGAAGTGCCGGAGATGTTCGGCGCGGAGGGTTTCTTGATGGACCGGTGCATCACCGAAGAGGTTTTCCAAAAAGCTGTGGCGATGATCAACGGTTTCAAGGCCTATTTTATCCGTCACAACGAGGTGGTCTACGATAACCCCAGCCCCGGCAACAAGGCCGGCGGCATTACCACCCTGGAGGATAAGTCCTGCGGCTGCGTCCAGAAGGGCGGCGCCGCGCCCATCATGGATGTGATCGGCTACGGCGACCCGGTGGTGACCAAGGGCTTAAATATGCTCTACGGCCCGGGAAACGATCTGGTTTCCGCCACGGCCCTCACCGCTGCAGGCGCCCATATGGTGCTCTTTACCACCGGCCGGGGAACACCCTTCGGCGCGCCTGCCCCCACCATGAAGATCGCCACCAACACCCCGTTGGCTACCAAAAAGCACGGCTGGATCGATTTTAATGCCGGCACAGTGGCTGACGGTGACAAGACCCTGGACGAAGCCGCCCGGGATCTGTTGGCGCTGGTGCTGGAGGTAGCCTCCGGCAAGCCGACCCGCTCTGAGGAGAAGGGTTTCCGGGAGATTTCAATTTTCAAAGACGGCGTTGTGCTGTAAAGGAGAACAAATATGACTAAGTTTATGGATGAAAACTTTCTGTTAAAGACCCAGACCGCCCGTGATCTCTACCACAATCACGCGGCAAAAATGCCCATCATCGACTACCACTGCCACATCAATCCCATGGAGATCTATGAGGACAAGCGCTATGCCACCATCACCGAGGTGTGGCTGGGCGGTGACCACTATAAGTGGCGCGCCATGCGTTCCTGCGGCGTGGCAGAATACTACATCACCGGCGGCGCGACGCCCGCGGAGAAGTTCCAGAAATGGGGCGAGACCATACCCAAGCTCATCGGCAACCCCCTGTACCACTGGACGCATCTGGAGCTGCAGAGATATTTCGGTATCTATGAGCCGCTGAACGGCGACAATGCCATGGAGATTTTTGAAAAGTGCAACGCCATTTTGCAGCAGCCGGACATGTCCGTCCGGGGCATCATCCGCAAGTCCGGTGTAAAGCTGATCTGCACCACCGACGATCCCGTGGACGATCTGAAGGCCCATGAGCTGCTGGCCGCCGATCCTACCGCCCCTGCTGTGGTGCTGCCGGCATTCCGCCCCGACAAGGCCATGCGGGCGGACAAGGAGACTTTCCCCGCCTATGTTGCCCAGCTGGAACAGGTGGTTGGCTACGCCATCAACACCGTCGACGATATGCGCAAGGCGCTGAATGATCGGATCGCTTACTTTGCCGACCGGGGCTGCTGTGTTTGCGACCACGCTCTGGACTACTGCTTCTGTGTGGAAGCCGATGAGGATACACTGAACGATATTTATGCACGGGCCAAGGCTGGCAAGGGCATTACCTGGGACGAGCAGTTGGCTTACCATACTGCGCTGCTGATTTCCGTGTGCAAGGAATACAACCGCCGGGGCTGGGTCAACCAGTTCCACTTTGGCTGCCTGCGGGATAACTCCCGGAAGATGTTCCGCAAGCTGGGCCCCGATACCGGTTTTGACTCCATGAATGACGCCGCCAATGCCAAGGGTCTGGCTGCGCTGCTGGGCGTGCTGGAGGATGCGGATGCTCTGGGCAAGACCATTTTGTATTCTCTGAATAACGCTGACAACGGCATCATCGGCACCATTATGGGCGGCTTCCAGACCGACAGCGGCATTCCCGGCAAGATCCAGCAGGGTTCTGCCTGGTGGTTCAATGACCACAAGGTGGGCATGGAGGAGCAGATGAAGAGTCTGATGAGTCTGGGCGCATTCGGCACTTTCAACGGTATGCTCACCGACTCCCGTTCCTTCCTCAGCTACACCCGTCACGAGTATTTCCGCCGGATTCTGTGCAATCTGATCGGCCAGCTGGTGGAAGACGGAGAGTATCCTGCCGATATGGCATACTTGGGTCAGCTGGTGGAGAACATCAGCTACAACAACACCCTCCGCTACTTCGGTTTTGATAAGAACATCGGCTGATAGAAAATGTGAAAAAGCACACACTGAAAGGTGTGTGCTTTTTGCTTTTCAGAAGGACACTGGTGTCCGGTATGCGGTTTTATTACAATATCTAGTGGTTGAAACCAAGGTGGATTTTCGATAAAATATTACATAGGAAACAACCAGAAAGAGAGCGCGAAAATGAACAGGAAATTTCGGCTGTCCACAGCCTTGGATATTGACGATGTTTTGATGGAATGTGTGCCCTACGCCATCCGTCTTGCCAATGAAAAATATAAGTTCGATCCCCCTCTGACCATCTATGAAGTGGACCGATGGGGGCAGTTGGGTACCCGGGCGGATGTGATCTTTGAGTTCTTCCGTGACCCGGAGTTTTTCCGCACCCAGCCGGTGATCAAGGGGGCGAAGGAGTTTGTGCGGAAGCTGTCGAAAATGACAGAGGTTTTTGTGTCCACCTCCGTGTACCCGGAGTTTATGAGCATCCGCGCCCAGCGGATCATGGAGGAGTTCCCGGAGATTCCCCAGGACCATATTTATATGGGCTCCCGGAAGGATAAAATCGATGTGGACATCCTTTTTGACGACGGTATGCACAATGTTGCCCGTTCCAATGCCACCTATCCCATCCTGATGCGCCGGCCCTGGAACCAGCACGCTACCGGTGTGCTGGCGGTGAACAATTACAATGAGTTTCTGAAGCTGGTGGAGGTCATCACCGATGGCTATGCCGCCCGCCCCGGAAAGGAATCCGCAAGTGAGCCGGGCATCGTGGTGCTGGTAGGCCCCTCCGGCAGCGGCAAAAACGAAGTGGCTAAGCTGTTGCTGAAAAAATCCAGACGATTCCAGAAGCTGGTCAGCTACACCACCGATGCTACCGTGGGTCTCCAAGGAAAAGACTGGTATCAGTATATTTCCCTGGAAGCTTTCCGGCAGATGCGGGACAGCGGTGAGATCTTTGAATCCACCATGTACGCCGGTCACAACTACGGCTCCCGGAAGCAGGATGTGGAGCAGATCCTGGCCGGCGGCCACCATGTGCTGACGGTTATGGACATCTGCGGCGCCATGTCCCTGAAGACCCATTTCCCCAATGTGACTACGGTGTATATCAAGCAGGACAAGGAAGACCTGCTGAGGAATCTCCTGGAAAAGCCGTTGAGTCTGGAGGAGAAGGTGAGTCGGATTATGGCGCTGGAGGCGGAACAGAAAAACGCCGACATCTGCGACTACACGGTCACTGTCTCCACCTATGCCGACGCAGCCAAAGAGATTTTGGACGGATTGTTTAAGCGTACCTCTGCCAAATAATGTGGCAGAGGTATTTCCCCTGTCATGAGGTTATTATGAAATTATGTGATTTACATTCCCACTCCTTTTATTCTGACGGAACGGTATCCCCGGCAGAACTGATTGCCCTCGCTCAAAAGCAAGACCTGCGGGCGCTGACCTTGTGTGATCACAATACAGTGGCGGGTCTGCCGGATTTCCTGGCGGCAGCGGAGGGTAGTGGAGTAGAGCCTGTGCCGGCGGTGGAGCTTTCCACGGATTACCTTGGAAAAGAACTGCATATCATTATGCTTTTCGTGACGCCGGAAGACTACGATGTGATTACGGAGCGGGTAGAAAAGCTCCGGCTGAGCAAAGAGGAAAGCAACCGGAAACTGGTTGCTGCCCTTGCCCGGGACGGCATTGTCGTTGATTACAAAGCTCTGCAAAAGGATGCCCCCGACGGCTACATCAACCGGGCGCACATCGCCCATGAGCTGATGCGCCTTGGTTATACCGGGTCTGTGCAGGAGGCGTTTAAGACATTCCTGTCTCCGAAGGGTAAGTACTACACGCCCCCGGAAAAACCGGATGCCTTTGAGACCATACGGTTCATCAAGAGCAGGGGAGCGGTGGCGGTGCTGGCCCACCCGTACCTGAATCTTCCCCAGGAGGAGTTGGAAGCGTTCCTCCCCGAGGCGGTGGCATGCGGTCTGGACGGCATGGAGGTGCTGTATTCCAAGTATGACGAAAATACGGAAAGGCTGGCCAAAGAGACAGCTGAAAAATACGGTCTTTGCAGCAGCGGCGGCAGTGATTTTCACGGAGAAAACAAGCCGGACATCCAATTGGGGACGGGCAGGGGAAACCTGCAGATCCCTTTGATGTTTTTGGACCGGTTAAAGGAGAAAAAACCGTAAAAAATTAAGAAAAAAGCTGGTTTTTTCAAACAGTATATGTTATAATAAAGTGTAAA
The DNA here is from genome assembly GCA_045612705.1 of Faecousia sp. Taxonomy (GTDB): domain Bacteria; phylum Bacillota; class Clostridia; order Oscillospirales; family Oscillospiraceae; genus Faecousia. The sequence continues at coordinate 16,086 of JAZKZN010000049.1, forward strand.
ACAATGGGCATTTTTCTTCGAGGGGAGAAAATGCCCCCAAAGCCTGTTTTTGAGAAAACATCCCCCCTACGGAAGGAGAGAAGCCTTTGGGTATCGCTCTGCAAAAAGCAAGTCTCTGGAAGCGGGTCGCCGCCTGGGGACTGGACCTGATATTACTCTGCACTTTGGCGGTAGGCGCGCAGTTTGCTCTTGCCAAAGCGCTCCGCTATGATGATTACAACAATACCCTCCAGGCCGCCTTTGACCGCTATGAAAATCAGTATGGCGTGGCGCTGGAGATCTCTCCCGAGGCCTATGCCGCTTTGAACGAAACGGAAAAAGCCGCCTATGACGCGGCTTATGAAGACCTCAATAAGGACGAGGAAGCGATGGAAGCCTACAACCGGCTCATCAGCATATCCCTGTCCACCACCACGGTGGGAATCCTTCTGGCGGCGCTTGCCCTGGAGTTTGTGATCCCTCTGCTTTTCAAGAATGGGCAAACCCTGGGTAAGAAAGCGATGGGCCTTGGCCTTGTCCGCAGCGACGGCGTGAAGATCAATACCGCCCAGCTGCTGGTCAGAGCGTTGTTAGGAAAGTTCACCGTGGAGATTATGATCCCGGTGTATCTGGTTCTTATGATGTTTTGGGGGATTCTTGGCTTCACGGGCACGGTGGCGCTGGGGATCTTTGCCCTGGTGCAGTTCGGGCTGCTCCTGTTCACCCGGAACAATACCCCTATCCACGACCTGCTCTCCGGTACGGCAGTGGTGGAGCTTTTGGGACAGAGGATTTTCAACAGTACCGAAGAATTGATCGCGTATGCCAAGCAGCTGCATGCTCAGCAGGCGGCTGAAAAAGAATATTAAGGAGATTTGCTATGAAAGTGACATTGCAGAATCTGACCAAGATCTTCCCCAGCCGGGACAAGAAGGCCGGCAAAGAAGTGGTGGCAGTCAACGACTTCACCTTTGAGATCCCCGACGGCAAGCTGATCGGTTTGCTGGGCCCCTCCGGTTGTGGCAAGTCCACCACACTGTACATGATTAGCGGCCTGCAGAAGCCTACTTCCGGTAAGATCTTCTTCGGCGACGACGATGTGACCGAGCTGTCCACAGAGAAGCGAGGCATCGGCCTGGTGTTTCAGAACTACGCTCTGTACCCCCATATGACCGTGCGGCAGAACATCCTCTTCCCTCTGCAGAACCTCCGGGGCGCTGACAAGCTCAGCAAGGCCCAGATGGAGGAGCGGGCTATCGAGGCAGCCAAGCTGGTGCAGATCGACGAGCTGATGGACCGCAAGCCCAACGAGCTCTCCGGCGGTCAGCAGCAGCGTGTAGCCATCGCCCGCGCACTGGTGAAGATGCCCAGAGTCCTGCTGCTGGACGAGCCTCTGTCCAACCTGGATGCCCGTCTGCGTCTGCAGACCCGTGAGGAGATCCGCCGCATCCAGAAAGAGACCGGCATCACCACTGTGTTCGTCACCCACGACCAGGAAGAGGCAATGTCCATTTCCGACATGATCGTGGTTATGAAGCTGGGCGTTGTCCAGCAGATCGGCAAGCCCCAGGAGGTCTACGACGACCCCACCAACCTGTTCGTGGCCAAGTTCCTGGGCACACCTCCCATCAATGTCTTCGAGGGCAAGGTGGAAGGCGGCAAGGTCTTCATCGGTGAAGACTGCGTGTTGGAAGTGTCCGGCGTGGCAGATCAGGAGGTCACCGTCGGCATCCGCCCCGAGGGCTTTGAACTGGATGCCAACGGCGCTTTGCAGTGCAGCCTCTCCAATGTGGAGGTTATGGGCCGTGATGTGAGCGTTGTCTCCACCCACCCCGCTTCCGTCAATCCTACCATCCGCTCCATCATCGACGCGGATAACAAGGTGGATATCACCGCAGGCGTTGTGAAGTACAATGTCAAGTCCCACAAGTTCTTCCTGTTCAACAAGGAGACCGGCGAGCGGATCTACTTTGAGGTGAAGTAATATGGCAAATAACGGAAAACAGTGGAAAGCGTGGCTGTACCTGTCGCCGGCGATCGTGCTGCTGCTGGTGTTCACCGTATGGCCCATCATCAACACCGTGTTGATGGCATTCCAAAACGGCTATAGCGCCAACCTGGCCAAAGCCGGCCAGACCTTCCAGTTCGGCATTGCCAACTTCCAGCGTGTCATCGGCTATAAGCAGTTTCTCAAGTGCCTGTTCAACACATTTATCCTCTGCGTGGCCACCGTCCCCATCTCCACGATTCTGGCTCTGCTGATCGCGGTGGCGCTGAACTCCATCAAGTTCCTGCAGAAAGGCCTGCAGACCATCTTCTTCCTGCCCTATGTGACCAACTCCATCGCTATCGGCATGGTGTTTGCCGCGATGTTCAACATCATCGGCCTGCGCCCCTCCGGCGAAATGGCCGATACCTGGGGCATCATCAACAATGCGATCATGTTCTTCGGCGGAAAGCCCATCAACTGGCTCAGCGCCGGCTCCGGCTATTGGGCCAATGTGGCGGTTATGGTTGTCTACATCGTGTGGAACGCCCTGCCCTTTAAAATCCTGATTCTGTTGGGCGGCCTGCAGAGCACCAACAAGCAGTACTACGACGCCACCAAGGTGGATAGCACCCCCCGCTGGAGAGTGTTCACCCGGATCACGGTGCCTCTGCTTTCTCCCATGATCGCTTATGTGGTCATCACCGGCTTCATCGGCGGTTTCAAGGAGTACTCCAGTATCGTGGGTATCTTCGGTGAGACCATGGGACCTGTCCACGATGCCGGCCGGCTGAACACAATGGTTGGTTTTATCTACGATTCCCTGGGCACCAGAGCCCACGGCACCGCCAGCGCCGCTGCGCTGATCCTGTTCGCGATCATTCTTGTTGTGACCATGATCAATCTGTGGGTCAGCAAGAAGCGCGTGCATTTCTAAGGAGGCGGCTATGGAAAAAAATACCTTTACTACAATGAAAGAAAAGGACCTGCGCCGGGTCAGCGCCGCTTCCCGGATAGGCAACTTCACGGCCAAGTTCTTCACCTATGCGTTTTTGATCGCGATGGCGCTGATCGTTCTGTTCCCCTTCTACTGGATGATCATCTCCTCTCTGAAGACAGAGGTGGAATACCGCCAAACCATTCCCACCTTCTGGCCTCAGCGATTCATGTTCACCAACTATCTGGACGCCTTCAACACCGCAAATCTGGGAAGACTGTTCATGAACACCATGTATGTGGGCGTTGTGTCCACAGTGCTGTCCCTGGTGATCACGGTGCTGTCCGCATTCGCTTTTGCCCGGTTGGAGTTCAAGGGTAAGGACGCCATGTTCGCGGCCCTGCTTGCCACTATGATGATCCCCGGCGAGCTGTTTACCATCACCAACTATATCACCATCAACAACCTGGGTTGGATCAACGATTTCAAAGCTTTGATCATTCCCTTCCTGGTGAGTGTGTTCTATATCTACCTGCTCCGGCAGAACTTCCTGCAGATCCCCAATGAACTGTATCTGGCCGCCAAGGTGGACGGATCTTCGGATCTCAAGTATCTGTTGAAGGTGATGGTGCCCCTGGCCTTGCCCACATTGATCTCCATCACCATTCTGAAAATGATGGGCGCGTGGAACTCCTATATTTGGCCCAAGTTGGTGGCCAACGACAAGGCCTATCAGCTGATCACCAACGGCCTGCGGAACGCCTTCACCAGCGCCTCCGGTCAGGTGAACTATCCCGTGCAGATGGCCGCGGTTGCCATCGTTTCCGCTCCGCTGTTCCTGGTGTTCGTGTTCCTGCGTAAGTATATTATGGCAGGCGTGAGCCGCAGCGGCATCAAGGGTTAATGCGTGAATAAGCCGCAGTGGCGGTTTATGATAAAACTTGTTTGTAAAAAAATATATATACAGAAAGGAAACGAACAATGAATAAGAGATTTCTGGCAATGCTGCTGGCAGTCGTCATGCTGATTGGCGTGTTGGCAGCCTGCGGCCCCAAGACCCCCGAGCAGACCCAGCCCAACGGCGGCAGCGAGGTAGAAGTACCCGTTCCCGAGGTCGGCTATGACGGCAGCGCTGTCACCATCAAGTTCGCACACACCATGGGCGCAAAGCTCCAGGAAGTGCTGGACTACCACATTGGCGAGTTCAACAAGCTCTACCCCAACATCACCATTGAGCACAGCAGCTACGGCGGCTGGAGCGACATTGCCGGCCTGATCAACACCGAGATCATGGGCGACAACCAGCCCAACATCGCTTACTGCTACCCCGACCATGTTGCTACCTACAGAATGTCCAAGTCCGTTGTTGCTCTGGACAACCTGATCGCCAGCACCGCTGAGGTCACCCGCGCTGACGGCACCACCGAGATCCTGGGCCTGACCCAGGCTGAGATCGATGACTTCATCGATGGCTTCTACAACGAAGGCATGCAGTTCGGCGACGGCAAGATGTACACCATGCCCATGAGCAAGTCCACCGAGGTTCTGTACTACAACAAGACCTTCTTCGAGGCCAACAACCTGACCGTTCCCACTACTTGGGACGAGATGGAAGAGGTCTGCAAGAAGATCCTGGAGATCGACCCCAAGTGCATCCCTCTGGGCTATGACTCTGAGGACAACTGGTTCATCACCCTGTGCGAGCAGTACGGCTACGGCTACACCAGCGCAACCGGCGAGCACTACCTGTTCAACAACGACGACTGCAAGAGTTTCGTGAAGGAACTGCGCGACTGGTTCCAGAAGGGTTATGTGACCACTGAGGCTCTGTATGGCTCCTACACTTCCGGCCTGTTCACCGAGCTGGATAAGGAGATTTCCCACAGCTATATGTGCATCGGCTCCTCCGGCGGCGCCAGCTACCAGATCCCTGCTGACAACGCTTTCGAGGTTGGCGTTGCTCCCATTCCCCAGGTAAATGAGAACAACAAGAAGGTCATCTCCCAGGGTCCCAGCGTCTGCATCCTGAAGGGCGGCAAGACCACCGATCAGCAGGTTATGGCTTCCTGGCTGTTTGTTAAGTATCTGACCACCAATATGGCTTTCCAGACTGAGTTCTCCTCCACCTCCGGCTATATGCCCGTCCTGGAGTCCGCTCAGGAAAATGAAGTCTACGCAGCATGGCTGAACAAGGCCAACGGCGCTGAGTTCCTGACCGCTCTGGTTGTTAAGGTCGGTCTGGAAGAGGCTGACACCTACTTCACCTCTCCTGCATTCAACGGTTCCTCCGTTGCCCGTTCTCAGGTTGGCACTCTGCTGGCCAAGTGCATGAGTGAGTCCGCTTCCGATGTGGACGAGCTGATTAACGACGCGTTCCAGGATGCATACGATGAGTGCGTGTTCCTGGGTGGCTAAGATCCGGTGATATCTATGAACAAAAAACTGTACGCCCTGCTGCTGGCGCTGAGCCTTGTGCTCAGCTGCCTGGCGGGCTGCAATCCCGCTCCTGTTGAAGGTACAGATCCCACAGAAACCACCGCAGGTGGTCCGGAGATCATTGACTATGCCGCTTCTGTGAAGCTGGATATGGATTCTGATACCTTGAAGCAGGAAGTGACCGTCAAAAACTTTGTTGACGGTGATACTACCCACTTTTTCGTTCCGGAAACCGTGACGGAGACCGGCCTGCTGAAAGCCCGGTATCTGGCAGTGAATACCCCGGAGTCCACCGGCAAGATCGAGCAGTGGGGCAAGAAGGCCTCGTCCTTTACCAGAGAAAAGCTGGAATCGGCCGATTCCATCATTATTGAATCTGACAGCAACACTTGGAACCTGGACTCCACCGGCGAACGCCATCTGGTTTGGGTCTGGTACAGACCCGCAGGCCAGGAGACTTACCGGAATCTGAACATCGAACTGCTTCAGAACGGCTTGTCCATCGCATCCAACTCCGCTGAAAATCAGTACGGCAAGACCTGTATGGCCGCCATCGGCCAGGCAAAGGCCCAGCTCTTGCATATGCACTCCAAGGAAAAAGACCCGGATTTCTACTACGGCGACGCTATTCCCGTCACACTGAAGGGCCTGCGTACCAACATTGAGCAGTATGAGGGCATGAAGGTGGCGTTCGAGGGCGTGATCACCTACGAGAGCGGTCAGACGGTTTACGCTGAGGAATATGATGCTGAAACCGATATGTACTACGGTATGACCGTGTACTACGGCTTCAATCTGACCGGCACCGGCCTTGAGATTTTGGAGCCGGGCAACCGGGTGGCTTTTGTGGGTTCTGTGCAGTACTACGAAACCGGCAAAACCTGGCAGATCTCCGATATTAAATATGTGGATATGCGTCCCAACGATCCCAATAACATCCAGCTCATCTCCCAGGGCCACCAGCCGTCCAATCGGCTGACCACCCCTGCGCAGCTCAGCGAAGGATCCGTGACTGTGGAAATCGTGTTGGATGCGGAGAACGAGGTCACGGCAATGAAGACCTTCCCCTACGCCCAGCTGGCCCTTGGCACCTCTGTGTCCATGGAAAACCTGAAGGTCGTAAGTATCTACACTACCTCCAATGAGGACAGCTCCTCCAAGGGCGCAATGACCCTGACCTGTGTGGCAGACGGCCAGTACGTTGACGTGCGCACCGCAGTTTTGCGGGACGCTGAGGGCAATCTGATCACCGCTGACGCCTATCAGGGCAAAACCATCAATGTCACCGGCATTGTGGACTATTTTAGCGATTCCTACCAGATCAAAGTATTTTCACCGGATAACATCACCGTTGTCGGGTAATAAAAAGAGATAAGGAGCAAACTATGAAAAAGATTATTGCATGGACTCTGCTCGTTGTCATGATGTTGGGCCTGTTTGCCGGTTGTAAGAAGGAGCCGGTAAACCCCACCGACCCCACGAATGCCACCCAGGCTACCCAGCCCAATGTGGACATTATTGAGGACGGCGAGGCCACCATCGATGATGTGGTTGAGTATCTGAAGGCCATCTATAAGGATGACGGCGCAAAGACTCCTGTGAACTTCCAGCGTTTCGGCATCGTCCGTATCGCCGGCGTTCCCTTTGAGGTGGTCTGGACTGCCGATGTGGGTGAAGACCTGATCAAGATCGTCGTCAACGAGGACGGCACCGTCACTATCGACGTAAACGAGAAGGCACAGGAGGACACCCCCTACGTGCTGACCGCTACCGTCACCGACAAGGATGGCAAGTCTGCATCCCACAGCTGGAACTATATCCTGCCCAAGGAAGTGGATATGATCTCCATCGTCGAGACCGCTTACCAGCTGGCAAACGGCGAGAGCCTGCCTTATGAGTCCACTCTGACCGGTAAGGTCGTGGCCATTGGCACTCCTTATGACCCCGCTTACCAGAATATCTCCTGCACCATCGAAGTGGAAGGCGCAGAGAATATGCCCATCGTGTGCTACCGCCTGAAGGGCGAGGGCGCTGATGTGCTGGCAATGGGCGACACCATCACCGTCACCGGTACTCTGACCAACTACAGCGGCACCATCGAGTTCGCCGCCGGCTGCAGCCTGGACGAACTGATCCCCGGCGAGCGGGTGGAGGCTCCCACTGATCCCAAGCAGATCGTGGACGAGGCTTACGCTCTGGGCGCAAACGAGAGCCTGCCCTATGAGGCCACTCTGACCGGTGTGATCACCAAGATCAAGGACGCATACAGCTCTCAGTACAACAACATCTCCGTAGAGATCACAATCGCCGGCCGCGAGAGCAAGCCCATTCTGTGCTACCGCATGAAGGGCGCCGGCATTGAAGACCTTGATGTAGGCGACACCGTCACCGTCAAGGGTTACATCATCAACTATGTTGGCTCTGCCGGCTACAGCACCATCGAGTACACCGCAGGCTGCCTGCTGCTGTCCTACGAGAACACCGGCAAAGACTTCAATATGCCCACCACTGCTGCTGGTATTGTTCAGTTGGCATACTCCCTGGGTGTTGGCGAATCCCTGCCGGAAGAGGCAACTCTGACTGGCGTTATCACCACAGTGAACACTGAATACAGCTCCCAGTACGGCAATGTCACCGTCACCATCGTGGTGGACGGCATGACCCAGTACCCCATCGAGTGCTTCCGTATCAAGGGCGACGGCGCTGACCAGATCGGCGTGGGTGACACCATCACCGTCACCGGCGTTCTGATGAACTACAACGGCAAGATCGAGTTCAACGCAGGCAGCTTGTTGACCAGCTGGAGCGACACCGGTTCCGGCGAGCCCGATCCCGAGCCCACCGATCCCATTCCTCCCCAGGGCGACTTCGTAGTGGTCACCGACCCTGAGATGAATGTGGCCTACAAGATCGGCCTGGTTCAGGCTAATCTGGAAGGTCAGCCCACTCTGTACTTCAACGGCAATGACAAGTCCGACGCAGGTCAGGCTTGGTACTATGCCACCACCACCTCTCTGGATGAGGCAGTTGATGTCTATCTGGAGGCAGTGGAAGGCGTAGACGGCGGCTTCCGTATGTACATCCTGCGGGATGAGGTCAAGTACTACCTGCGCCTGAACGAGCGT
>JAZKZN010000050.1:0-16083 GCA_045612705.1 Faecousia sp.
GATGAAGCGGGCCTGAAATCCGCTGATATCTTGATCGAAGGCGAAAATGCCTATGGCTTCCTGAAGGGTGAAAACGGTGTGCACCGTCTGGTTCGTGTCTCTCCCTTCGATGCCAACGCCCGTCGCCAGACATCCTTTGCGGCAATCGAAGTCATTCCCGATATCGAGGATGACAGCAATGATGTGGAGATCAAGGCAGAGGACTACGAAATGCAGGTGTTCCGTTCCTCCGGCGCCGGCGGTCAGCATATCAATAAAACATCCTCTGCGGTGCGTTTGATCCACAAGGCCACCGGCATCGTGGTTGCCTGCCAGACCGAGCGTAGCCAGTTCCAGAACAAGGAAAACTGTTTGCGTATGCTGCGAAGCAAGCTGGTGGAAATCAAGGAGCGTGAGCACCTGGATAAGATTTCCGATATCAAGGGTGTGCAGAAGAAGATCGAGTGGGGCAGCCAGATCCGCAACTATGTCTTTATGCCCTATACCCTGGTGAAGGACACCCGGACAGGCTGTGAGACATCCAATGTAAACGCAGTAATGGATGGGGCGCTGGATCCCTTTATTAACGCGTACCTGAACTGTCTGGCTACCGGAAACTGGGTGACTAAGTAAAAATACGGAAAACTACTTGCATTTCCGGTTTTCTTGTGTTATACTGACTTGGATTGATATAGATTCGGGAATCCCGGATTGTTTTTATAACCCGCTGCCTGATAAGCGGTAAGCGGAGGGAGGTTATTAAAATGGAAGTTGTTAGAATTATTATCACTGTATTGGAAGTGATTGCAAGCGTTGCGCTGGTTCTGGTCATCCTGTTCCAGTCCGGCAAGGAATCCGGTCTGTCCGGTGCCATCGCAGGCAACAGCGATTCTTACATGAATAAGAGCAACATGGGCGGTTTGGACAAGAAGCTGGCTTCTGCTACCAAGTGGATTGCTCTGGCGTGGATCTTTCTGACCATGCTGATTAGCCTGATCTGATGTAAAAGAGAACGGAGGTGCTTAAGCACCTCCGTTTTTTATTTTTGCTTTTTTTCCAACTTCTTTTTTGTGCCGTCGGGACTGACAATATAGGTGTTGTCCAGCTGGCCGGTCAGGCTTGCTTTGACAGAATCAATGTAGATTCTGCGGAGCTTGTCCCGCTCAGCCAGTTCCTCGGCTGTTAGAGAGCTGGTCTTGGCCTTGGCGGCCAGTTCGTTGATGCGTGCGATAACTGCGTTCATATCCATATTTTTATACCTCATACATAGCGGTGGATCACCACGGATAACCGGCCTTTTTTCGTCTGGCCGTTGACGGTTGTTAACTGAATCTTTCCAAGACCCCGGACAGAGATCTTTGCTCCTTCGGCAACGGTCTTGTCCGGCTTTTCGCAGGGAAGTCCGCCAATGGCCACCTTGCCGGCGGTCACATACTGTGCGGCAGCGCTTCGCCCCATCCGAAAACCGGATGCGATAACGCTGTCCAGGCGGAGGGATGCCAGGGTGTCACGGATTTCCTTCCGCTCCGGCTCGGGAATGGCGACGGCCTCCAGGGGGATTCGCTCCAAACGAAGCTTGGTGCGTCCTGCGGAGAGAAAGTTCTGCAGTACATAGGGGGCAATCTCAGCGGTCACAAAAAAGTCGCAGCTGCCTTTGCTCACACAGATGTCGCCCACGGTCTCACGACCGATGCCTGCGCCCATCAGCGCTCCCAGGAAATCCCGGTGGGTGGGGGTGTCCCCCTCATAAAAGCCGGCCCTCAGACATACAAGCGGACCGTCTTCATCCTGCAAGGCGCTATCATCCAGATATTCCGGCAGATACACCAGCATCTGCCGCTCCGCGTCCTGGTAGCCACCGAAAGCGCGCAGCCCCTCAGCCTGGCCAAAGAGATACTTTGCCATATCCAGCTCTCGCGGAGAGAGGAAACAGGTGTTCGCCATAATATTTTTTTGAATGCCGCTGTTGATTTTATCCCAAAGCTTGGCAAGAAGCACCCGGTCATCCGGATTTTTTGCGATTTTTTCTATGTTGTTCCGGTCCATACGCGCTTCCTTTCAAACGTTTACAGTTATTATACCACACCCTGCGGGTAATGCAAGAAAGTTTTCCTTGTATCCGGTGGGATTCTTTACTATAATAGGGGAGAAAGCAGGTGATATAGATGGTAGTGGGAATTATTGGCGCCGGTGCATCCGGTATGGCAGCTGCATTAGCTGCCGCTGAAAATCCTAATGTAGAAGTCATCTTAATGGAGCGGCAGGCCCGGGTAGGCAGGAAACTGCAGGCCACCGGAAACGGCCGTTGCAATCTATCCAATATACACGCAAAGGACCGGGGCTACCATGGTGAGCACCCGGATTTTGTGCTGCCTGCTATTAATGCCTTTGATCCCGACGCTACTCTCAGGTGGTTTGGTAAACTGGGCTTATATACAGTGATTGAGTCCAGTGGCAAAGTCTATCCCTATTCTGACCAAGCGAACTCCGTGGTGGATGTACTGCGACTGAACCTGGAAAAGCCCAATATCAATATGAAACTTGGCTTTGATGTGGAAAAAGTGCAGAAGACCGGGGATGGTTTCTGTATCGTCGGTGGCGAAGGAACGGTCCACTGTGATAAACTGATCATCGCCTGCGGAGGTTTGGCGGGCAGCAAACTGGGCGGTACGATGTCTGGTTATAAGTTGTTGGGAAAGCTTGGTCATAAAGCGACAAGGTTGCGTCCGTCCCTGGTGCAGATCAAGGGCGATTGGGGCGGCTTTGCGGCCCTGAAGGGTGTCCGGGCCAACTGTCATGTGCAGATTCTGCGGGATGGCGAGTGCTTCCGGGAGAGTACCGGTGAACTGCAGCTGACAGAGACCGGCATCTCCGGACCTGTGGTCTTTGAAATCTCCCGGGATGTGTGTTATGGCCCGGGACAGTGGTCGGCAAGACTGGATTTTTTGCCCCACTGGCAGGATCAGCAGCTGATGGATGAACTGGAAAAGCGGAGAAACACCAACCTGCCTATGGACGAGCTCCTCACTGGTATTCTCCACAACCGACTTGGCCGTGTGCTCACCAAAACGGCGGGTGTGAAGGGGAAAAACTATGCCAGCGAGCTGAGCAACAGGGAAGCTGCTGCCATCTGCGACGCAGTAAAATCCTTAGAGGTCATACTGACAGAGCCTATGGGTATGGATAGCGCCCAGGTGACCGCCGGCGGTGTGCTGACGGAGCAGTTTGACGAAAATACAATGGAAAGCCGTCTCGTACCGGGCCTTTACGCCTGTGGTGAGGTGCTGGATGTGGACGGCGATTGCGGTGGCTATAACCTGCAATGGGCCTGGAGCTCCGGGCGCTGCGCAGGTCTGCACGCCGGAAAGGATACTAAATGATTCGGATTCGAGAAATATCTCTGCCACCGGAGCACAACGTGGCGCAGCTTTCCTTTGAGGCTGCTCAGTCGCTCCGTATCTCTGTGTCTAAGATCCGCAGACTGTCCATTGTGCGCCGCTCTGTGGATGCTCGTAAGAAACCGGACGTGCGGATCATCTACACAGTGGATGTGGCAGTAGACGGAAATGAAAATAAAATACTCAAGCAATCCGGCTGCAAGCGTGCCAGTATTGCAAGCGATAAGTACTACAAGGTTCCTAAATGCAAAAATCAGCCGAGCCATCGGCCGGTAGTCGTAGGTTTTGGCCCGGCGGGTATGTTTGCCGCTCTTGTGCTGGCAATTGCCGGATTGAAACCCATCATTTTGGAGCGGGGCGAGGATGCCGTCAGCCGCAACGCCAAGGTGGAAAAGTTTTGGCAGACCGGCGAGCTGGATCCCGCAAGCAATGTGCAGTTCGGTGAGGGCGGCGCCGGTACATTTTCTGACGGTAAGCTGAATACCGGAGTCAATAATCCCCGGATCGGCTGGATCCTGGAGCAGTTTGTGAAAGCAGGCGCCCGGGAGGACATCCTCTTTGATGCCAAGCCTCATGTGGGAACAGATGTACTTCTGACTGTGGTGCAAAATATCCGCCAGAGGATCATCTCCCTTGGTGGTGAGGTGCGTTTCTGCGCGCAAGTGACAGGTATTTTGCAGGAACAGGGCGCAATTGTTGGCCTGCAGATCAATGAAAAAGAAACCATAGCCTGTGACAAAGTCATCTTTGCCATCGGACACAGCGCCCGCGATACTTTTCGCTATTTGCAGGGGATGGGTCTGCCCCTGGAGGCAAAACCCTTTGCAATGGGTGTGCGGATTGAACATCCTCAGCAAGTAATTGACAAGTCTCAGTACGGTTGCAATAACCCTGTTTTGCCACCGGCGGACTATAAGCTTGTAAAGCACTTGGATAGCGAAACGGTGTATACCTTCTGTATGTGTCCCGGCGGCTATGTAGTGGCGGCGGCATCTCAGACAGGTGGCGTGGTCACAAATGGTATGAGCTACGCGGATCGGGATGGTGAGAATGCCAACGCCGCTCTCCTCGTGACCTTAAATCCCAAGGATTTTCCCACGGACGATCCTCTGTCCGGTATGTACTGGCAGGAGGAAATTGAGCAAAAGGCATACCGTGTTGGGGGCAATCGCTACTTTGCTCCCGCTCAGAGAGTGGAGGATTTCCTTGCGGGAAGACCCACCTTGCAGGCAGGTACTGTGCAGCCATCCTACCGTCCCGGGGTGACCTGGTGCGATCTTCATGATGTGCTTCCGGAGAAGATAACGGGAGCATTAAAGGCTGCGCTGCCGGAGCTGGATGACCGGCTTAAAGGTTTTGCTGATCCGGACAGTGTCCTGACTGCACCGGAGACCAGAAGTTCCTCTCCTGTCCGGATCGTCCGTGATGAGAGCCATCAGAGCGTTGGCTTGCGAGGTCTGTACCCGGCAGGTGAGGGAGCAGGTTATGCCGGCGGCATTATGTCCGCAGCCATCGATGGAATGTTGTGCGCGGAATCCCTAATGGAATCAATATAAAGAGAAGGTAAAACGATATGGATCATAAAATGAAAGCGGCAGAATTATTTCTGGAGGGGTATAATTGCGCTCAGGCGGTGGCTGTGGCGTTTAGCGATGTGACCGGACTTGACGAGAAGTTTTCCGCAAAGATCATCTCTTCCTTTGGCGGAGGTATGGGCAGGCTTCGTGAAGTCTGCGGCGCGGTTAGCGGTATGTTTATGGTACTTGGCTATTTGTACGGCTACGATGCACCGGGAAATGAGAAAGAAAAGAAAGCGCTGTATGCTCAGGTGCAGGAATTGGCGAACCGTTTCCGGGAGATTAACGGCAGTATTGTCTGCCGGGAACTGCTGGATAATCCGCCCTCTGACCCCAATCCCTCTCCCAGAACTGCGGAGTATTACGCCAAACGGCCTTGCGTTCGGATGGTAATGGTAGCGGCGGAGTTGATGGATGATTTCATTGTCAAGCATCCCCTGGACAAGTAAAGCAAAACGGCACAGAGTCTAGGCTCTGTGCCGTTTTATTATACGCTTATCAGGACCAACAAGACGAAGTGGACAATGAGGATCGCAGGCAAACCCAGGATAAACTCTATGTGCCGTGTCTTGTGCCGGGCAAGAAACATACCTAATAGGCAGCCCAAACTTCCGCCTATAATAGCCAGAGCAAACAAAGAGGTCTCGGGAACTCGCCAAAGTTTCTTTTTAGCCAGCAGCTTGTCCAAAAGCATAATGGCAAACCCCAGCGCATTAACTGCTAACAGGTAAATAAGCATAATTCAATTTCCTTTCGGGAGGGGTTCGTATGAAGAAGATTTGGGCCATTGGCTTGCTCATGGTTTTCCTTGCCGGCTGCGGCAAGGAAAAACCATTGGAGACCGTTGCAGACGTGCCGGATACACCGGTGATCGCATCCATGCAGAAGGTGCTTGTAGAGCTGCCGCCGCAGCTGTCCGCGCCGGCGCTTCAGGACGGAGAGACGGGCACCCTGTATCTGTGTGATGACTATTCGGTCACAATGCAGACTGTATCGGCGGGAGATCTGGAAAAAACAATCCGGGATGCTACAGGAATGAAAAAAGAAGATTTGCAGATCATGCAGACACGACAGGGGGATGTGAAGCGCTATCAGTGGGTATGGACTGCTACTGGAGATGAAGGCATCCAGGTTGGCCGTGGTTGTGTGCTGGATGATGGAACCTACCACTATGTACTTACAGCCATGGCCCGGGAGGATTTGGCAGGAAAGGTGTCGCCGGAATGGCGGGGGATCTTTGCCTCCTACCGACTTACTACGGATATGGAGGATATCAATACTGGTTCATAGTCTCCCGGCACAATGCCTGCAGTTCGTCGGCAACGGATTGGGGATAGAGGATCTTGGCTTTGTTGCCGAAACCAATCACCCAGCTTAAAAACATAGGGGACACGGCTACGGGTACGGTGAAATTGAAATGATCTTCCCCGTCGGGAATCAGCATCGTGTCTTTGCCGAAACGGTCGATCACTACGTTGATGAGGCTATTGTGAAAACGCATTTTCACATTTACTGCATCTCCGGAGAACATCTGGAACAACTGATTTGCGTGATGTAAAAGCGCTTTGCCTGCAAGATCGGGGCAGGGGATGCGGGCATCATCAAGCAGGGCGATGTCGCACATTCTGTCCAGCCGATAAGAGGTGATGCCGTGACGCTCCGAAAATGCCAGCAAATAACAGTTTTCGTTATCCTGGCATAGGCCATAGGGACTGGCAATATAGGGTTTTTCTCTGTATTTCCGTTTGCCGCCGAAATCCCAATCAAAGTAGCGGAATGTGATCTGCTTGTTTTGGGCAATGGCTTCCTGGATGGCGTCAACGCTATAGTAGATGGTCTCATTCATACTTTTTACCCGGCCGGAAACAACCACATTGCGCAGCATCAGCTTTGCGTCCTGCTCATTGCATTGAGCCAGCAGCTTTTCAATCAATTCACGGGACTTTTTCTCGGTGAGATAACGGCTGGACTGTACTGCGTCAATGAGAAGTTTCAGCTCAGGAAGCTCAAAGTTCCGGGAGGCGATATAATAGCCGCCGTTCTTACCGGGGAGGGACACGATATCCACGCCGTAATCCTGCAAAGCCGCGATGTCGGAATAGACGGTCTTTCTATCGCAGGAAATATTATGCTGACGGTCCAGCATAGCAATCAAATCCGATGCTCTCACGGGATGCTCCTCGTGAGAGTTTTTTTGCAGATAATCCAGTATATAGAAAATCTTTAGCTTCTGATTGTCAGATTTTGGCATAACTCCACCTCCGCTTTTTTCCATTATATCATACTAGAGCCATTCTGAAAACGGCAAATTATACATTTTCCGATATTTCCTTTGCAAAAGGGGCAGAATGTGGTATGATACCCTTATTAATGGGTCAACGGAGGATTTCCATGCTGGATTATATTAGAATTGCTTGCGTCGTTCCCCCTGTGCAGGTGGCGGATGTGGCACAGAATACCCGGGATATTTGTGATAAGATTTCAGAAGCTGACGAGAAAAACTGTGATGTGGTGTTTTTCCCGGAACTGGCCATCACAGGTTATACCTGCGCCGATCTTTTCTTTCAGCAGGCGCTTTTAGATGCTGTGCTGACGGGCCTTGCCGAGATCTGCGCCTGTACTGAAAAGTTCCCTGCTCTGACAGTGGCGGTGGGCGCGCCGCTGGTTATCGCCGGGCAGATGTATAATTGTGGTGTGGTAATTTCGGGCGGCAAGGTTTGGGGCATTGTGCCGAAGACATTCCTGCCCAACTACAAGGAGTTTTATGAGCGCCGTTGGTTCTCGTCTTCTGAGGATCTGCACCAGAGAGTGGTCAACGCCAATGATCTGAAGCTGAGGGGTGGGTACGACATCCCCGTGGGCCGTGATTTGGTGTTCAAGATCGGTGACGGCGCAATGTTGGGCCTTGAGATTTGCGAGGATCTGTGGACGCCTATGCCGCCTTCCACAATGCTGACACTGAATGGCGCGGAAGTTATTTTAAATCTGTCCGCTTCCAATGAGACCGTTGGCAAGCGGGAGTACCGGCGCAACCTTGTGAAGCACCAGTCCTCCATATGCAACTGTATTTATGCCTATGCCTCTTCCGGCTACACGGAATCCACTCAGGATCTGGTGTTCTCCGGTCACAGTATTGTGACAGAGGACGGCAACCTTCTGGCAGAAAATCCCCAGCAGCTTCAGACGGATTATATGCTGATCCAGGATGCTGATCTGGGTCGGATTCGGTGCGAACGGAGGAAAAATAAGAGCGTGCGGGACGCTGCCTCTTTCTACGGGAAAATTGAACCGGTCCGCGTTATCATCTGCCACGACGGCAGCCTGCGTTCCGACGGCACAACCTACGTGGTGAATAAGATCCCCTTTGTGCCCAGCAGTGGACCGGACCGGGCAGAGCGTTGCAACGCAATCTTCAACATTCAGGTGAAAGGCCTTGCCCAGCGCCTGAAGACCGTGGGCGCAAAAGCGGTCGTGGGTATTTCCGGCGGCTTGGATTCCACACTTGCTCTTTTGGTCGCGGTAGAAGCCATGCGCAGTTTGGGGCGGCCGGTGACAGATGTGCACGCGCTGACGATGCCTTGCTTCGGCACCTCTGACCGCACCTACCGTAATGCGCTGGAGCTGATGGAAAAGCTGGGTGTCACGGCCAGAGAAATCCCGATCCACGAGGCGGTAGAGCTCCACTTCCGGGACATTGGTCACGATCCGTCTGTATGGGATACCACATACGAAAACGCCCAGGCCCGGGAACGCACCCAGATACTAATGGATTATGCTGGAACCGTAGGCGGCATTGTGGTAGGTACCGGTGACCTGAGTGAACTGGCTTTGGGTTGGTGCACCTATAATGGCGACCATATGAGTATGTATGGCGTTAATACCTCTGTGCCCAAGACGATGATTCCTTGGGTGATTGATACTGTCAGCCAACAGCAACAATTTGCGAAGGCCAAAGAGGTGCTCGATGACATTGTCGCCACGCCCATAAGCCCCGAATTGCTGCCTCCCGATGCAGAGGGCAAGATCTCCCAGCAGACAGAAGACTTGGTTGGCCCATACGCCCTCCACGATTTCTTCCTGTATCATATGTTGCGGTTTGACCGGGCGCCCGGTAAGATCTACGCACTGGCATGCCGGGCTTTTAACGAGGATTACGATCCTCAAACTGTAAAGAAGTGGCTGAAGGTGTTCTACCGCCGCTTTTTCACTCAGCAGTTCAAGCGTAGCTGTATGCCCGATGGCGTCAAAGTGGGCAATATCTCCGTGAGCCCCCGGGGCGATTGGCGTATGCCCAGCGATGCCTCTGGCCGCATTTGGTTGGATGAGGTTGAGCGTTTATAAAAAGAAAGGGACATGTTTCACAACATGTCCCTTTTGTTTTCAGCACCATTCCTGGATCACTGCCACATAGGAGGTTTCGGTGTCCGGAATCTTATATTTGTTGGGGGATGGGAAGTTCAAAATCAGTGAGAAAAGCAGACATACAAACACTGCTGCCGCACCGACGGAGATCCACAGACTTCGCTGCCGCAGAAGTTCTTTTGTCAGATACAGTAGTCCCAGCATCATAGCCGATAGCAGAAGCCCTAAAATTGCCAAAATCACCTTCAGCCAAACGATACCGGATCCGGCTGCGATCAGGTAAAAAATGAAGATTGCGGCATCCGCAAGAAGCGCATAGGTCATATACCGCTCTTGCTGTTTGTACCGACTTTCTTTTCTCGCCATAGGCTATCCCTCCATTCAATTTTCTAGGATTAATATAGCATATTTTGTCATAAAAAGCAATCATTTTCCGTACAGGTTAATTTTTACACAAAAGCTTGCAGGATTGGGGATTGTTTGTTATAATAAGGGCAATATTATGTGAAAGTATGCGCAAGGAGCGACTATGGGAGAACTGAAATACCGCCTTGAGGGTATTGTCCACACCAGAAGCGAACTGATGGAGGACTTTGAAGGCCCTCTGGATGTAATTTTCTTGCTGCTGAGCAAAAATAAAATAGAGATCCAGGATGTGTCTATCACTGCGATTCTGGAGCAGTATTTGGCATACCTGGAAGAAATGAAGCGTCTTGATATTGAGCTTGCCAGTGAGTTTATTACAATGGCTTCTCATCTGATGCTTATTAAAACTAAGATGCTTTTGTCCACCGCGGAAGCTATTGAGGCAGAGAGCGAACTGGATTTGCTGCGTCAGTCTCTGATTGAACGCCAGCGCCATGAGGCGATGGACCAGATCCGTATGGCCATTACAGACCTGGAGCCCCGCAACGAGCTGGGCCGGTGTATTTTCACCAAGAGTCCTGAACCGCTGCGCAGGGATACTACCTACCGCTACCGCCATGATCCTTTGGATATGCTGCTGGCGCTGGACGAGATCTCGGAGCGGAATCAGCGGCGCCTGCCGCCTCCCACGGTGAACTTTAAGGGCATTGTGGGTAAGGAGCCGTACCCGGTCACCAAGAAGGCCCGGGAGTTGGTGCGGAATCTGCTCCTGCGGGGCGTAGAGAAACTGAAAAATCTGTTCCGGGGCAGCCGAAGCCGTTCTGAGATCGTGGCAACATTCCTGGCGGTTTTGGAATTGTGCAAGACCAATTCCGTAGCGCTGGAAGAGGACGTTTCCGGAGAGAATCCGGATGTAAGGCTGTTGGACGAAAATGGATTGATCACACGAGGAGATGACGAGAATGGAACAAATTGAATTACAGCGAGCCATTGAAGCCATCTTGTTTGCCGCCGGTGAGCCCGTGCAGATTGCTCAGCTGGCCGGCGTACTGGAAACGGACGACGATGAGATCATTAAGGCCGCCAATGCCCTGGCAGATGAACTGGCTTTTAACCGCCGCGGCATTCGGATTCTGCGGCTGGAAAACGGCTACCAGATGGTATCATCCGGAGAAATGGCAGATTTTATCACACAGGCCCTGGAGACCAGAAAGCCTCCAAAGCTCTCCGGCGCTCAGTTGGAAACACTGACCATTGTTGCTTATTATCAGCCTGCCACAAAGGCAATGGTGGAGCAGCTTCGTGGTGTGGATAGCACCTATTCCATCGGCGCTCTGCTGAATAAGAAGTTAATTGAAGATGCCGGCCGTCTGAATGTGCCCGGCAGACCCATCTTGTATCGTACGACCCCCAACTTCCTGCGCACCTTCGGCCTGAGTTCTTTGGAAGAACTGCCGGCAATTGAGAAGGTGAATCTGACCAACCCGGAACTTCCTGAAACAGTTGAAGAAGAGGTCGATCCCAATCAGATGACATTGGAGGAGGTCTGAAATGGGCTGGCTGATTGCGCTGGTTGCGCTGATTGCCCTGGGGTTTCTGCCCCTGGGTTTTCGTGCCATCTATCGGGAGAAGCAGCCAGGTGTTTGGCTGCTGATCGGGCCGCTTCGCCTGCGTATCTACCCCGGTAAACCCAAGGAAGACAAAGAAGAGAGCAAGCTGGATAAGAAGCCTGACAAGAGTGTACCTAAGTCAAAAGAGAAGACCGATAAAGAGAAGAATAAGGGCGGCAGCTATCAGGACTTTTTGCCGGTTGTTAAGGTTATTTTTGAGTTTTTGGAAGAGTTCCGGAGGAAAATACGGGTCAACTGCCTGGAAATGAAGCTGGTGATGGCAGGGGACGATCCCAGTGATCTTGCAGTTAACTACGGAAAGACCTGGGCAGTCGTAGGCGGCTTGATGACTCAACTGGAGCGTTTTTTTGTGATCAAAAAGAGGGATGTGGATGTAGCCTGCGATTTCACCTCTGAAAAAACATCTATCTATGTGAGGTTGGATGCAACGATTACCCTTGGAAGAACATTACACCTTCTGTCCTGGCACGGCGCCAGAATATTGAAACACTTACTGAAACTGAGAAAATTACGAAAAGGCGGTGCTAAATTATGAGCCAAAATCTTCCCAATATGCTGGATAACACCATTTCCAAGATCCGTGAGCTGGTGAATGCAAACACTGTTGTGGGCGAAGCTATTACTACCGGCGACGGCATTACGGTTGTGCCCATCTCCAAAATCAGTATTGGCCTCGGTGGCGGCGGTTCCGACTTCGTGTCTAAGAATGCAAACGGCCAGGATAATCCTTTTGGCGGCGGTGTTGGCGCCGGCGTGAAGGTGACACCTGTGGCATTCCTTGTGATCAAGGAGGGCAGCGTCCGTGTGATCCCCGTGGCAGAACCTGCAAGTACCACTGCGGACCGTATTGTGGAACTGGTGCCTGATACCCTGGACAAGATTGCCAGTTTTATCGACTCCCGAATGGAGAAAAAAGCGGAATAAGCGGATTTCACCCGGGTACACTACCCACGGGTGATATGAATGAAACGATTATTTGCCGGGGTGGCAGCTGCATTTCTGGCTGCCGCCCTGTTTTTTCCCTGCGGTGCCATCTCCGCCAGAAGCGCAATCCTTTTGGACGGACAGACCGGTCGGGTGCTTTATGAGCGCCAGTCAGATCAGCAGAGTCTGATTGCCAGCACCACAAAAATTATGACGGCACTGGTAGTTTGTGAGCAGGTCAATGTGTTGGATCGGGTGCGGATTCCCAAGGAAGCGGTTGGAATCGAGGGCTCTTCCATCTACCTGAAGGAAGGGGAGATACTCACCGTCCAGGATCTGCTCTATGGGTTGATGCTGCATAGCGGAAACGATGCAGCGGTCGCTCTGGCCATCTACTGCGGGGGAACAGTGGAGGGCTTTGCGGAGCTCATGAACGACAAGGCTCACCGGTTAGGCTTGGAGAATACCCACTTTGTGAATCCCAACGGTCTGGACAGTCCCGGTCACTATTCCACTGCGCGAGATATGGCGAATCTTGCCGCCTACGCTATGGAGAACCCCATATTTGCCAAGACTGTTTCTACAAAGACCGTCAAGGTGGGTGAAAGGATATTCCGTAATCACAACAAGCTTTTATGGCTGCTGGAGGGCGCTGACGGGGTCAAGACCGGATTTACCAAAGCTGCCGGCCGGATTTTGGTTTCCAGTTGCACAAGGCAAGGTAGACGCTTGGTGGCGGTCACAATCAACGACAGAAACGACTGGAAGGATCATCAGCAGCTGATGGAGACCGGTTTTGCCAATTATTCCCTTCGCCAGATTGTCTCTGCCGGTGAGGCTCTGGGCAGTGTTAAGATCATCTCCGGGGAAACGGAGGAAGTGCAGTTGCTTGCCGACGCTGATTTTTCTTATGCTTTGGCTTCAGGGGAGGAGACGCAGATCATATTCCCGGAACCCCGTTTTGTATATGCTCCGGTAGTGCAGGGGCAGGACGCCGGCTGCGCCTATGTATGCATTGGGGGGAAGCCGGTAGGCAAAATACCCGTTGTATACGGTGAGACCGTAGAAAAAGAATATCAAAAAGAACCCAGTGTGTGGGAAAAGCTTTTCAAAGGAGGGCAATCATGACCGAACGCATACAGAAAATCATCGCCGGTCGCGGCATTACGTCACGGCGCAAGGCGGAAGAACTGATTGTTGCCGGCCGCGTCACCTGCAACGGCAGGGTGTGCCTCCTTGGGGAAAGTGCCGACCCTGAAATAGATATTATTCTGCTGGACGGGAAACCGCTCCCGTCCGGCGGTGCATATGCGTACATTATGCTTCACAAGCCCAGAGGGTATGTGACAACCCTCTGTGATGAAAAAGGCAGGAAGAATGCTGCCCAACTGGTATCCGATTGCGGCCTTAGGGTATATCCCGTAGGTCGGCTGGATATGGACTCTGAGGGGTTGCTGATTTTTACCAATGACGGTGATTTTGCTAACAAACTGATGCACCCCAGCCACGAGGTGGAGAAGACCTATCGGGTATTGGTGGAAGGCTATTCCACCGATGCTTTGCGGCGTCTGGCACAGCCGATCGTTCTGGATGGCTATACGATCGCAAAACCGGAGGTACGGACGGTTTCTGTTGAAGAATCAGGAAAGACGTGGTTGGAGGTTGTTATCCACGAGGGCAGAAACCGCCAGGTGCGGAGAATGTGTGATGCCGCGGGAATGAGGGTGATTCGGCTGATTCGAATCAGCGAAGGCGCGGTGCAGCTGGGTAAACTCCCTGTGGGCAAGTGGCGGCAACTGACATGGCAGGAAGTTGAAATGCTGAAGAAATAACTAAGCGGAGGAAATCATGGACATAGATGTAATTGTGGTCGGCGGAGGACCTGCGGGTATGTTCGCTGCCATAACAGCTGCCGAACGGGGCTGCCGTGTTCTGCTGTTGGAAGCCAATGACCGGCTGGGCAAAAAATTGCTGATCACCGGCAAGGGGCGGTGCAACATCACCAATCATTGCGCCTCCCAGGAGGTGATGCAGAATGTTCCCAGAAACGGAAGATTTCTTTATAGTGCTCTGGAAAGCTACCCTCCCGATCGGGTGGTGGATTTCTTCCAAAGCCATGGATGTCCGGTTAAGACAGAACGGGGAAACCGGGTGTTTCCCGTGAGTGACAAGTCCCAGTCCGTTTTAGAATGCTTGCGGAATGAAATGCACCGCCTGAAAGTAAAGGTGCAGACGGCAAAAGCCCTGGACATCCTCACAGAAAACGGCCGTGTGACAGGCGTGAAGACCGCCTCCGGCGATATAAAGACCCCGGCGGTGATTCTTGCCACCGGCGGTGTTTCCTATCCTGCAACCGGCTCCACCGGCGACGGATATAGGATGGCATCCCGGTTGGGACATACCGTTATACCGCCCGAGGGAAGCCTTGTACCCCTGGAAACGATGGGTGATACTTGTCAGCGGATGCAGGGTCTCAGCCTGCGGAATGTCGGGGTTAAGCTGGTCAATAGCAAAGGCAAGGTGCTGTATAAGGATTTTGGCGAGCTGCTGTTTACCCACTTCGGCGTTTCCGGCCCGACGGTTCTCAGCGCCAGCGCCCATCTGCAAGGGGAGGGGTGCAGGTTGCTTCTGGACCTGAAGCCTGCCTTGGACGAGAATAAACTTAACGACCGAATCCTCCGGGACCTGGAAATCTATAAAAATCGCACGATGGAAAATGCGTTGACAGATCTGCTCCCCAGGTCCATGATCCCAGTGGTGTTGGATCTGGCAGCGATCCCGGGAGACTTGCAGGCCAATTCCCTCACCAAGCAGCAGCGCAGAACCCTTATCGACCTGCTGAAGGCATTTCCTGCAGAGATCGCGGGCAAGCGTCCCGTGGCGGAGGCCATCATAACTTCCGGCGGCATCAAAGTCTCGGAAATTAATCCAAAGACTATGGAATCCAAGATTGTCGCGGGACTGTATTTTGCCGGCGAGATCATCGACTGTGATGCCTATACCGGCGGCTTCAACCTGCAGATTGCCTGGTCAACAGCCTATGCTGCAGGCACGGCCGTTAAAAACTGTGATTGACAAACCTGTGGGTCTGTAATAAAATGTTATGGTACGAATAATACCTTTATGGAGGATAGAGATATGTACGAGAAACTTGTTTCCTATGCAGCCAAGCAGCTGGATCTGAATCCGGATGATATTACTCCCGCCAGCACTTTTGAGAGCTTGGGCATTGACTCTTTGGACATCGTGGAGATGATCATGGAGCTGGAGACCGAGCTGGGCGTTGAGTTGGAAATGGAAGATCAGAAGATTACCAACTTCCAGGAACTGGCAGATTTTATTGACTCCAAGCTGAACTAACGAATCGAATATCCTTGTTATGGCTTGCCGGCTTATAACAAGGTCGCACTAGTCGGGGAGATAGCGGTGCCCTATACCTGCAATCCGCTATAGCAGGGATGAATTCCCACACCCGGGCTTGTTTCAGTATCGTCTGGGCCTTGTAAGCGGTGTTGACGAAGTGGTCCTGCGCAACGAAATCCCGTGAACCATGTCAGGTGGGGAACCAAGCAGCATTAAGCGGATCTTTTCGTGTGCCGCGAGGTCGCCGTTCCTGAGCTGGCTGCACGGATACCGGGTATTAAGCTCGTTCAAATGTGGGTGTGCCATTTTGTTATGAGCCGGTTTTACTTTTACGTATATTCGAAATGATGATTTCTGAAAGGATGAGGATGAATGTCAGCATATCAGGCATTATATCGTAAATATCGTCCTCAGACCTTTGACGATGTTGTGGGTCAGCAGGCCGTTACGCAGACTTTGAAGACCCAACTGAACACCGGTAAA
>JAZKZN010000051.1:0-3048 GCA_045612705.1 Faecousia sp.
CGTTGAGTCTGTCCGCAAGACCGGCCGCGTTGTCCTGGTATCCGATGCCTGTGCCCGTGGCAGCTTCATGAACGATGTAGCCCGGAATATCACCGAGCTGTGCTTCGATGACTTGGATGCACCTCCTGTTGTGATCGGCGCTAAGAACTGGATCACGCCTCCCTTCGAGTTCGACGAGTACTTCTTCCCCCAGGCAAGCTGGATCATCGACGCTATCAACGACAAGCTGGTTCCCCTGGCTGGTCACGTGTCCACCACCGGCTGCACTGAGGCTGAGCACATCCGCCGCGCCAAGGAAGGCGTATAAGAAACTATGGAGATACAACGCACAGCCAATGCCGGCGTGCTGCTGAAGCTGGATGGGGTGTCCATTTTGCTGGACGGCCTGTGTGAGGGAGCGGAAGGGTATCTGCCCACACCGCACCACATCGCTGCGCAGCTGCTGGAGGAAATGCCGGATCTGCTGGCATTCACCCACAACCACCCCGACCATTGCAGCGAGGCGTTGCTTCTCCCATACCGCAAACAGAATCTCCGGCCCATTCTTGGGCCGGAGTCCCTGTATATGGGCGCTGTACGGGTAGGAGAGGTGACTGTCACGCCGGTGGAAAGCCGCCATTTGGGAAAGGTGGAACCGGGCCTTCAGCATGTGAGCTATATTATCCAGGGAAGCCGGTGCGTATGGTTTTTAGGCGATGCTGCTCCGATGCAGTGGAAGAACAGAACGGATTTGCCCGAGCCGGATCTGCTGATTGCTCCCTACGCTTACTGCAACACGAAAGCCAGCTGGGAGTTGACCCGGAATCTTGCGGACAAGGTGGTATTGCTTCATCTGCCGGACAGAAGGAATGATCCGTATCACCTGTGGGAAAGTGTGGAAAATACAGCAGGAAAAACGCCCCAGGGAAAGCTATGGATCCCAGAGATAGGGGAGCGGATCTGTGTATAGATCCTACCACCCACATATCAAAACAACCCGATTCCTTTTGGAATCGGGTTGTTTTTATTGGTAGTAATTGCTGGTTAGCAGAAGATTGCTGATGTTGCGGAACTCACGGGAGATATTTGCCATCTGCTCAATCTCGGTCTGGGTGACCGTTCTGTTTTTCTCATTCATCAGAATAGCACCATCCTGGTAGGCGACGCCGTCAGCAATCCAGCTGCCGTCAGGGAAAAGAGCATAGCCGGAATACTGGGGATCAAAGGCATCCTGACCCAGGTAAGAATGGGGAGAATCAATGCCCAGCAGATTCAGCATAGTAGGCAGGAAATCTGCAGTACTCAGAGTTTTGTCGCACTGAATGTTCTCAGCATCCGCAGACCATACAAAGCAGGGCGTCTTTTCCAATAGCAGCTCGGTGGTGACACCGGAGTGGGCGTAAAGCTCCTCCATGTTCTTGTAGCCGTAGGTGTAGTGGTCAGTCATGGCAATGATCACCGTGTTCTGCAGCTGCCCTTGATCGACAAGTTCCTGGAACAAACGAGCAAACAGATCGTCCACCAGCTTGGCTTTTACCCGGGCACAATCCTCTTCTTCACTGCCATACAGCTTCTTGTACTGGGGGTACTGCTTCAGGGCATAGTGGCTGAGGACCTCGTTGTATTTGTAGCTCAAGTGAGCAGAACGGGTGATGATGGTGTTGAAGGTGGGGCCTTCTCGGAAGAAGAGATCCTTAATTTCCGGTATGTCAAAGAGCAGATTCTCTTCGTAGAGCCGCTTTTCGTCCTCCACATAGTCGGCGTAGCACACATATTCCTCATATCCCATCGCCGGCTCAAAAACGCCGCGGCTGTAAAAAGCGGGATCATTGTAGTGAAATACACGGCTGGAATAGCCGTTGGCGTTCATCTGGGAGGCGAAAGACTGGTCAAAACTGTTGGTGACATAGTCAAAAACATAGTGACCGGTGGTGGGCAGGTAAATGCCGGTGTTCATACAGAACTCGGAGTTCAGTGTACGGGCGCTGCCGAAACCGGGCGTGTAGAAATTGGTAAACTGAATGCCCTGGTTCATCATAGCATAGATGTTGGGGGTGTCTTGGGGCGTGATCAACCAATCGTCCATAGACTCCATCAACACCAAAATTACATTCTTTCCGGCGAAGAGACCGGTCATGTCGTTGCGCTTATGCTCCCCCCGCTGAGCAAAGTATTCGTCGATTACTTGCTTTTGGGATTCTACCTCAGACCGATAGGCGGGGGTGAGGGGATGGATCTCGTTGACCCAGATGTCCCGCAAGGTCAGTTGATAAATGCCGGTGATGTCGTAGACCTTTTTGGCATCGTACATGGTATTGTAGGTGGCCCGGTAAGAGGAGGATTGGCCGTACTCGGAGTGAGTTCCCCACACATCTTTGTCCCGCTGGAAGACCAGCTCCGGCAGGAAACACAGGCCGATAATGCAGGCAATGCTGCACACGAGACCGGGCAGCCGGGAAAGGAAATTGTCGCTCATGCGGGGGAACTTCCACACCAGTATAACCCCCAGTGTCAGCATCGCTGCTGCGCCGATCCACCAAAGAGGGGAGAAGCCAGATAACACATCGCCTAAAAAGGCTGCGCCCTCACCGGCATAGCCGATGGTGGACAGCCACATCATCTTACCGAAGACCTGGTAGTAGCCCGCCTGGGCAACGGTCCATAACAAAACGGCGAAGTATAGTATGCCATAAACGATCTTAGCAGCTTTTCTGGGCAGAGCCAGCACAAAACCGGTGAGCATGGCTGCCCACAAGGCGCCAAAAATAAGACCCGAAAAGTCTGCCGGCTTCAGCAGAAGGAAGGCGAGGCCTTCAATCAGCAGAAAGGATAGAAAAATAGCGAAAGCACCCGCTATGCGCCGCCAAAAGGGCATATTCCGGGGTGCGGTCTGCTTTTCCATAAAGAGAACCTCCTAAAGGGAAGAAGATCGTACTAAGTGTAGCATATTGCGAAAGGAAAAACAACCATATCCAACAAACCTTTACGAAGATTTAATAAATGCGCCGATTTTCTTTATTAAAGTAGGGAAAAATGCTTGACAAACGGGGGGTAGGTGGATATAATAAG
>JAZKZN010000052.1:0-30173 GCA_045612705.1 Faecousia sp.
AAGCGTCCCCCCGAGCCTTACAAGGGCAAGGGCATCAAGTACACCACCGAAGTTATCCGCCGCAAGGTTGGTAAGACCGGTGGCAAGAAGTAATGGAGGTGTGCCAAAATGGTTAAAAACTTCGATAAAAACGCAATGCGCCTGAAGCGCCATATCCGCGTTCGTGGCAAGATCTCCGGCACTCCCGAGTGTCCCCGTTTGAACGTGTTCCGCTCCAACGCGAACATCTATGCACAGATTATCGACGACGTGAACGGCGTCACCCTGGTTTCCGCCAACACGCTGGAGAAGGACTTTGAGGGTGCTACCGGCAATGCAGAAGCTGCAAAGAAGGTAGGACTGGTTCTGGCTGAGCGGGCCAAGGCTAAGGGCATTGAAGAGGTCGTTTTCGACCGCGGCGGCTATGTTTACCATGGTCGTGTTGCTGCTCTGGCTGATGGCGCCCGTGAAGGCGGACTCAAGTTCTAAGCTGAAGGAGGAAAAGAAATGGCTTACAATAAAACTCCTAACAATGAAGCCCCTGAGCTCATTGAGAAGGTCGTTTACCTGAACCGCGTCTCTAAGACCGTCAAGGGCGGCCGTGTTATGAAGTTCTCCGCTCTGGTCGTTGTGGGCGACGGTAAGGGTACCGTTGGCTACGGCCTGGGCAAGGCTGCCGAAGTTTCCGAGGCTATTCTGAAGGGCATCACCGATGCTAAGAAGAATATGGTCAAGGTCGCTCTGGCTCCCCACGGCACCATTCCTCACGAGGTGACCGGCATTTTCGGTGCCGGCAAGGTCCTGATGAGACCCGCCCCCGAAGGTACCGGTGTTATCGCCGGCGGCGCTGTCCGTGCAGTTATGGAAGCTGTTGGCATTACTAACATCACTGCTAGATGCCTGCGTTCCAACAACCCCCAGAATGTTGTTAAGGCAACTATGGTGGGTCTGACCTCTCTGCGTTCTCCCGAGCAGATCGCTGCTATCCGTGGCAAGAGCGTAGAAGAAATTGTGTAAGGAGGGCAATCACTATGGCAAACCTGAAGATTACCCTTGTTAAGAGCCTGAATGGCCGCCTGGAAAAGCAGATCGCTACCGCCCACTCTCTGGGCCTGCGGAAGATCGGCCAGGTCACCATCCAGCCCGACAACACCCAGACTCGCGGCAAGATCGCCAAGATCGGCTTTATGCTGCAGGTCACTGAAGTAGAATAAGGAGGAGACGAATTATGAAACTCCATGAACTCTCTCCTGTCGCTGGCTCCACTTTTGTGGGCAAGCGCAAAGGCCGTGGCGCTGGTAGCGGCAACGGCAAGACCGGCGGCCGCGGCCATAAGGGCCAGCACGCCCGTTCCGGTGGCAAGACCCGCATCGGCTTCGAAGGCGGCCAGATGCCCCTGTCCCGCCGCATTCCTAAGCGTGGCTTCAACAACGTGTTCGCAAAGCCTCTGACTGCCATCAATCTGACAGTTCTGAACCACTTTGAGGACGGCGCTGTTGTGGATGCTGCCGCTCTGATCGAGGCAGGTATTCTGAACGCATGTCCTTACGGCCTGAAGGTGCTGGCTAACGGCACTCTGACCAAGAAGGTGACTGTTAAGGCTAAGGCTTTCTCTGAGTCTGCAAAGGAAAAGATTGAGCAGGCAGGCGGAAAGGCCGAGGTGGTATAAGTGATTAGCACTTTGCAGAATGCGTGGAAGATCCCCGAACTTCGCAAGAAGCTGATCTTCACCATGCTGATGCTTCTGATCTACCGGATCGGCAACGTGATTCCCGTTCCCTATATCGAAGCAAACACTCTGGCACAGTACTTCGACAGCACTCTTTCCAACACCATCCTGGGCTTGTATGATGCTATGTCCGGTTCCGCCTTCTCTCAGGCATCCGTTCTGGCACTGGGCATCCAGCCCTACATCAATGCTTCCATTATCATCCAGCTGCTCACCATCGCCATCCCCGCTCTGGAGCGTATGGCTAAGGAAGAGGGCGAGGTTGGTAAGAAGAAGATTGAGCGCATCACCCGCTACACCACTGTGGGCCTGGGCCTGCTGCTGGGCTTTGCCTACTACACCATGCTGAAGAATTACGGTTCTCAGGGTCTGGATATCATCACCCAGGACGGCTTCCTGCCCGCACTGGTAATTATCCTGGCCTTCACCGCAGGTTCTTCCGCGGTTATGTGGATGGGTGAGCAAATCACCGAGTTTGGTATCGGCAACGGCATCTCCATGATCCTGTTCGCTAATATCATCTCCGGTCTGCCCGGCACTCTCAGCCGTCTGCTGGGCATGAAGTGGTGGGTGGCTTCCATCATCGCAGTGATCATGCTGCTGCTGGTGGTCTTCATTGTCTTCATCAACGACGCAGAGCGTCGCATCCCCATTCAGTACGCCAAGCGTGTCGTGGGCCGCAAGGTCTACGGCGGTCAGAGCACCAACCTGCCCATCAAGGTGAGCATGACCGGTGTTATGCCCATTATCTTTGCTCAGTCCATCGTTTCTCTGCCCGCTACCATTGCTACCTTCGCCGATATGACCAATGGTTGGTGGTACAAGAACCTGTGGGCAAGCAATACTTGGTTCTATGCCGTTCTGTACGGCCTGATGATTTTCTTCTTCAGCTGGTTCTACTCCACCATTCAGTATGATCCCGTGGAGATTTCCAACAACCTGAAGAAGAACGGTGGTTTCATCCCCGGCTTCCGCCCCGGTAAGCCCACCGCTGACTTCATCAAGAAGGTCATCAACAAGATTGTTATCTTCGGCGCAGTTTATCTGGCAATCGTGGCCCTGCTGCCCATCGTTGGCGGCAACCTGGTGTCCGGTGTCCAGAATCTGGCCATTGGTGGTACTTCCGTCATCATCGTTGTGGGCGTTGCCCTGGAGCCTGTAAAGGCTCTGGAAGCTCAGATGCTGATGCGCCACTACAAGGGCTTCCTGGATTGATTCCGGAGGCAGAAATGAATCTGATCTTGTTAGGTGCGCCCGGCGCAGGAAAGGGAACACAGGCAGAAATGCTGGCAGAAACACTGCAGATTCCCACAATTTCCACCGGGAATATGCTCAGGGAGGCCATGGCAAATGGCTCAGAACTGGGTAAGCACGTAAAAAACTGTATGGACGAGGGCCGTCTGGTCTCTGATGAGCTGATTTTGCGCATCGTTGCGGAGCGGACTGCCGAACCCGATTGCAACAATGGCTTTATCCTGGACGGGGTGCCTCGCACCCTGGTCCAGGCAAAGGCCCTGGATGCAATGGGTATCAAAATCGATCATGTGGTTTCACTTGAGATTGACGATGCTGTGATTACTGACCGTATGACCGGTCGGCGGGTTTGCTCCCATTGCGGCGCAAGCTACCACATCACCGCCAATCCTCCCCAAAAGGAAAACATCTGCGACCAATGCGGCGAAGAACTGGTGATACGCAAGGACGATGTACCGGAGACGGTGCAAAGCCGCCTTGCCATCTACCATAAAACCACAGAGGTCCTGAAGGACTACTACTCCGCTCAAAATAAGCTTCGGCTTGTCAGCAGCGATCAGCCCATTCAGGATGTGTTCCAGGACATCTTAAGCGCCTTGGGGGAACAGGTATGATAGCAATAAAAAATGAGCAAGAGCTTTTGGCAATGCGCCAGGCCTGTAAAATTACCGCGGCAGCCCGTGCTTTGGCAGGGGAAATGGTAAGACCGGGTGTATCTACAAAAGCGATTGACAGAGCCGTAAGAGAGTATATTCTCAGCCAGGGCGCAAAACCGTCGTTCCTGCACTATAACGGCTTCCCGGCAAGCACCTGTATCAGCGTTAATTCGGTGGTGATTCACGGAATCCCCGACGGATATATGCTGCAGGACGGGGACATTGTCTCCGTAGATGTAGGCGCTTACTACAAGGGATTTCATGGCGATTGCGCAGCAACCTTTCCCTGCGGTACAGTCAGTGCCGAGGCCCAAAGATTGATCCAAGTGACGAAGCAAAGCTTTTTTGAAGGTATGCGCTTCGCAAAAAGCGGACACAGAGTGTCCGATATCTCCCACGCCATCCAGACGTATGTGGAGTCTAACGGTTTTTCAGTTGTGCGTTCTTTCGTGGGTCACGGCGTAGGCGCGCAGCTCCATGAAGAACCGGAGGTTCCGAACTTCGGAAGCCCCGGTCGTGGACCGAGATTGCTGCCCGGTATGACTTTGGCAGTTGAACCTATGGTGAATGCAGGCGTCTATGACGTCCGGATTCTCAAGGACGGCTGGACCACGGTCACAGCTGACGGTAAGCTCTCGGCTCACTATGAAAATACTGTACTCATCACCGACGGGGAGCCGGAAATACTCACCGTCGCCGAAGATTCCCGGTTTGTTTGAACCGGCAGATGCAAAGTATCGACCTAGGAGGTTAACAACTTGGCAAAGGACGACGTAATTGAGATTGAGGGTATCGTAACTGATGCTCTGCCGAACGCCATGTTTAATGTGGATATCGGCAATGGGCACATTATCCTGGCCCATATTTCCGGCAAGCTCCGTATGAACTTTATCAAAATCTTGCCCGGTGACAAGGTGACCGTTCAAATGTCTCCCTATGATCTGACCCACGGCCGGATCACCTGGAGAAGCAAGTAAGACACAAGAGACAATTCTCTATTGGAGGTTAAACAGTATGAAAGTAAGACCGTCCGTTAAACCCATGTGCGAAAAGTGTAAGATCATTAAGCGCAAGGGTCGCGTTATGGTAATTTGCGAAAACCCCAAGCACAAGCAGAGACAAGGCTAATTAGGAGGTTTTGAAAGAATATGGCACGTATTTCTGGTATTGACCTTCCCCGTGAAAAGCGTATCGAAGTTGCGCTGACTTATATCTACGGTATCGGACCCGCCCGCGCTGCAAAGGTTCTGGAGATCACCAAGATCGATCCCGACACCCGCGTGAAGGACCTGACCGAAGACCAGGAAGCTCAGCTGCGTGAGACGATCGAAGGCAACTACACCATCGAGGGTGACCTGCGTCGTGAGACTGCTATGAACATCAAGCGTCTGAGCGAAATTGGTTGCTATCGCGGCATCCGTCATCGCCGCGGCCTGCCTGTGCTTGGCCAGCGCACCAAGACCAATGCCCGTACCCGTAAGGGCCCCAAGAAGACCATCGCTAACAAGAAGAAGTAAGGAGGGATATGTAAATGGCTAAGGCTACTAAGAAAGTTATTAAGCGCCGCAGAGAGCGCAAGGTAGTTGAAAAAGGCGCGGCACATATCCGTTCCTCTTTCAACAACACCATGGTGACCATCACCGACCTGGAAGGCAACGCCCTGAGCTGGGCTTCCTCCGGCGGCCTGGGCTTCCGTGGTTCCCGTAAGTCCACTCCCTTTGCAGCACAGACCGCTGCTGAGACCGCTGCCAAGGCTGCTATCGACAACTGCGGCCTGAAGTCCGTTGAGGTCTTCGTTAAGGGCCCCGGTCAGGGACGTGAGGCTGCTATCCGGGCTCTGCAGACCGCAGGTCTGGAAGTCGTAATGATTAAGGACGTCACTCCCATTCCTCACAATGGCTGCCGTCCTCCCAAGAGACGTAGAGTCTGATTTCGGAATAGGAGGATATTGAATATGGCTAAGAATATGCAGCCTGTGCTGAAACGTTGCAGAACGCTGGGCGTGTCTCCTGCCGCAATGGGTTATAACAAGACTTCCAACAAGAACCCCGGCGGCCAGAGAAGAGCTAAGAAGTCTGAGTATGCAACTCAGCTGACCGAGAAGCAGAAGGTCAAGTTCGTTTACGGTATTC
Organism: Faecousia sp.; assembly: GCA_045612705.1. GTDB lineage: Bacteria > Bacillota > Clostridia > Oscillospirales > Oscillospiraceae > Faecousia. The sequence goes on from JAZKZN010000052.1 coordinate 5,751, forward strand.
AGGAAAAGCAGTTCCGCAACTACTATGAGAAGGCAGCTCGTCAGGAAGGTAATACCGGTGACAACCTGCTGACTCTGGTTGAGCGCAGACTGGACAATGTGGTCTATCGTCTGGGCTTTGCGAACTCCCGCCGTCAGGCTCGCCAGCTGGTGAACCACGGCCACTTCACCGTCAACGGCAGCCGCGTGAACATTCCCAGCTACCTGATTAAGGCTGGCGATGTTGTTGCTGTTTGCGAGAAGAGCGCTTCTAATGCCTTCTTCAAGGCTCTGAAGGAAGCTGACGCTTTCGTTGCTGCTCCCAAGTGGGTGGATCGCGATAAGAACACCTTTACCGGTAAGGTCGTTGCTATGCCCACCAAGGCAGATATCGACTTCGACATCGCTGTCCACCTGATCGTCGAGTTGTACTCTAAGTAATCGGCCCCCTGTTTGTTCGCGTATTGCTATGTTGGGGTGCATTCTACACCCCGCACACTTAATAAGGAGGGTTAAGATTCATGGTAGAAATTGAAAAGCCTCGCATTACCTGTCTGGATACCCCTGAGGATCCGTCCTACGGTAAGTATGTTGTTGAGCCTCTGGAGCGCGGCTATGGTATGACACTGGGCAACTCCCTGCGTCGTATTATGCTGTCCAGCCTCCCCGGCTATGCCGCTACTTCTGTGAAGATTGCCGGCGTGCAGCATGAGTTCTCTACCATCCCCGGCGTGACCGAGGATGTGACCGAGATCGTACTGAATGTGAAGCGTATGATTATGACGCTCCACTGCCAGGGCCCCAAGACCGTGTATATCGATGCAGTCGGTCCCTGCGAAGTGACCGCCGGCGATATCAAGGCCGATGGCGAGGTTGAGATTCTGAATCCCGAGCTGCACATCTGCACGCTGGGTGAAGGCGCAACTTTTAATATGGAAATCACTCTGTCCCAGGGCCGTGGCTACGTCCCCTCTGACCGGAACAAGACCGCTCAGACCGTGATCGGTGTGATTCCCATCGACTCCATCTATTCTCCTGTCAAAAAGGTGAATTATACAGTGGAGCCCACCCGTGTTGGCGACAAGACCGACTTTGACAAGCTGACCCTGGAGGTCTGGACCGATTCCACCATTTCCGCTAAGGACGCTGTGAGCCTGGGCGCAAAGATTCTGTCCGACCATCTGACTGTGTTTACCAACCTGTCTGATACCGTCGGCACCGGTTCTACCGTTGTGGAGAAGTCCCTTGATCGTCCCGATACCAAGCTGGCAATGACCATCGATGAGCTGGATCTGTCTGTCCGTAGCTTCAACTGCCTGAAGCGCGCCAATATCAACACCGTTGCTGACCTGATCAGCAAGACCGGTGAGGATATGATGAAGGTGCGTAATATGGGCAAGAAGTCCCTGGACGAAGTGCAGAAGAAGCTGGAGATGATGGGCCTGTCCCTGGCCAGCGAGGATTCCGGCAGCAACATCTAATTTAAGTTTGTCAACCTTTTAAAAGGAGGAAACGTTCATGTTCGGTACTCGTAAACTGGGCAAGACCAGTGCACAGAGAAAAGCACTGCTGCGCCAGCAGGTGACCGATCTGCTGGAGAACGGCAAGATCGAGACCACCTTCTGCCGCGCTAAGGAAGTCCAGCCCGTTGTTGAAAAGATGATTACCCTGGGCAAGAAGGGCGGCCTGCACAACTACCGTAGAGCTCTGTCTTTCATCACTAAGGAAGACGTTGCCAAGAAGTTGTTCGATGAGACCGCTGCTAAGTATGCTGACCGCAACGGCGGCTACACCAGAGTGACCCGCACCGGCGCTCGCCGTGGCGATGCTGCTGAGATGGCAGTCATCGAGCTGGTTTAATTCCAGTCACTTACAAATAAAAGAGCGTACTGCTTAGCGGTACGCTCTTTTTGTATAGGGCGGACAGAAGAAGGCCGTGGAAATGATTCCACGGCCTTTTCATTATACTTCTTTGCTCTTAGTGGCGATTTCCATCAGACACTTGGCGATGAACTCATCGGGGGACATAGCGCCCAGATCCTCGCCCTTGCGGGTACGGACGGACACAGTGCCGTTTTCCATATCCCGGTCGCCGATGACCAGCATATAGGGGATCTTCTGCAGCTGCGCCTCACGGATCTTGTAGCCCAGCTTTTCACTGCGGCAATCGGTCTCCGCATGAATATTCACTGCGTTCAGCTTTTCAGCCAGCTCCTTGGCGTATTCATGCGCCCGGTCAGTAATGGGCATAACCTTTACCTGGGTGGGCAACATCCACAGGGGCAGCGCGCCGGCGTACCGCTCAATCAGATATGCCAAAGTCCGCTCGTAGCAGCCTAGAGAGGTTCTGTGAATAATATAAGGGGTCTTTTTCTGACCATCAGCGTCGGTATATTCCATACCGAACTTAGCTGCCAGCAGCATATCGATCTGGATGGTGGCGATGGTATCTTCTTTGCCGAAGACGTTCTTGTACTGAATGTCCAGCTTGGGACCATAGAAGGCTGCCTCGTCAATACCGATGGTGTATTCCACGCCCAGGTTGTCCAGAATGGTCTTCATTGTGGACTGAGCGGCTTCCCACTGCTCGGCGGTGCCTTCGTATTTAATGCCGGCCCGAGCAGGATCCCACTGGGAGAAACGGAAGGTGCAGTTTTCCAGCATACCCACCGTATCCAGACAGTACTTTGCCAGTTCCAGGCAGCCGCGGAACTCTTCCTCCAGCTGACCGGGACGGAGGACCAGGTGACCTTCGGAGATGGTGAACTGGCGGACACGGATCAGACCGTGCATTTCACCGGAATCCTCATTCCGGAACAAGGTGGAAGTCTCGCCCAGACGCATGGGCAGATCCCGGTAGGAACGGGCGCGATTCAGATAGACCTGATACTGGAAGGGACATGTCATGGGACGCAAGGCGAAGCATTCCTTCTCTTCGTCGTGGGGATCACCCAGAACAAACATACCGTCCAGATAGTGATCCCAGTGGCCAGAAATGCGGTACAGATCCCGCTTGGCCATTAAGGGAGTCTTGGTCAGCAGATAGCCCCGCTTCTGCTCTTCGTCTTCCACCCAGCGCTGAAGGGTCTGAATGACTCTTGCGCCCTTGGGCAGGAGGATGGGCAGGCCCTGGCCAATTTCCTCCACAGTGGTGAAGAACTCCAGCTCGCGGCCCAGCTTATTGTGATCACGCTTCAGTGCTTCTTCCTGAGCGGTAAGGTAGGCGTCCAGCTCGTCCTTGGAGGGGAAGCCGATGCCGTAGATCCGCTGGAGCATCTTCCGGTTGGAATCGCCACGCCAGTATGCACCGCAGGACTTGGTCAGCTTGAAGCCGTTGTGACGCAGGCGGCCGGTGTGATCCAGGTGAGGGCCGGCGCACAGGTCGGTGAACTCACCCTGGGTGTAGAAGGAAATAACGGCGTCTTCGGGGAGATCCTGAATCAGTTCTACTTTGTAGGGTTCGTTCATAGACTCCATATAGGCAATGGCTTCTGCCCGGGGCTTCTCGGTGCGCTCCAAACGGATGCGCTCCTTGATAATCTTCTTCATTTCACCCTCAATCTGAGCCAGATGGTCAGGAGTGAAGGAGAAGGGGGCATCAAAGTCATAGTACCAGCCTTCTTCAATGGCGGGGCCGATGGCAAGCTGGACCTCCGGCCACAGACGCTTGACAGCCTGAGCCATCACATGGGAGCTGGTGTGCCAGAAGGTTTTGCGGTATTCGGGGTTTTCAAAAGTGTACAGGTTTTCTTCGCTCATAATCTTTACCTCCTAAAATTGGGGCAGGGGTATAATAATACCCACCCCTGAAAGAATCAGGGGTGGGATACAGATTGTATTCCACGGTTCCACCCTGGCTTACGGCCGATGACCGTCACTCATTGACGCTTTAACGGGCGTACCCGACCGGCCATTTCCGACCGGTAGCTCAGAAGTGGTATCGCACCGGCGGTCTTCAAAGCCCTCACACCTTACAGGCCTCTCTCTGGGAAGCGCATCCGGAACGCATATCTTCGTCATAGCTTTTTACTCGACAAATATAACACAGTTTACATTGCTTGTCAATCCCGCTCCGTCCGGAAAAAAGGGGGGACAAGTGGAGAAGGGAGGCGGGTTTTTGTGGTATTTTTTCTGTTTTAGGGGAGGGAAATGTTGAAAAATCCTGTCACTTCGGTTTACCATAATCCTCAGATCAGTTGATTTTATCAAAGTTGACATTTTTTGCCATTATCCCCAAAAATTATTGTGCAAGACACTATATCTTGTGCCGAAATCCACAAGAACACCCCATAAATTGACAAAATGTTTACATAAAACAACGAAAATAATCCTGATAAAAGTTAGGAATATTTGGTGTTTTGCGGGAAAGGCTTGACTTTTTTTGAATATTTGTTATAATGAAAAAGCAATCCGGTATCGGGTTGTATTTATTTGTCACTATTTGATACCATTTTTGGTGCATCATTTTCTTTGAGAAAGGAGGTCCCTACGATGAGTTTGTTTACGCCTTTTGTGATCAGCAAGAAGAACAACCTGCTGAAAGTGACGGCTATACTGCTCGTGGCTGTGTGCCTGGTAGGTGTCCTTTCCCAGACTGCTCTTGCTGAAAACACCTATGTGATCAATGACGGCGATTCCGTCACGGTACATACTACCTTTGCATCTGATCCTGCTAAGGTTTTGCAGGAGGCCGGCGTCACCTTGGCTGCCGAAGATATGTACACTACTGAGTCCGTAGACGGTGTTTCTGAAATTACCGTTCAGCGCGCGCAGACGATCACAGTGCACTACGGGGATGAAGTCATTAAGGCTAACAGCTACGGTGAGACCCTGCAGGCTCTGTTTGACAGACTGGGAATCTATGTTGATTCGAATGTAAAAAGCTCTATGCCTTTGGATACATTGACCTACAATGGTCTTGTGGTGAAGGTGGACCGTGTGTCCAAGACCACCGAGAGCTACACGGTGGAGATCCCCTTTGAGATTTCCTACTGTGAAGATCCCACCATGGCAGAGGGTGAGGAGAAGATCCTTGTTGCCGGCAAGCCTGGTCAGGTACTCTGCACGGCTAACGTAGTCTATACCAACTCCCTTGAGACCAGCCGTACTGTCTATAAGCAGGAAATCCTGGAAGAGCCTGTGAAGCAGATCGTTGCTGTGGGTACTGGTGAGAAGGTTGGCCAGGAGAACGGCGAGTTGATCATTGGCGACGGATTTATCGTCCTCCCCACCGGCGAGGTGTTGACCTACACTCACACGGATACCTTTGTGGCTACTGCATACACCCATCTGGACGAGGGATGTGACACCATCACTGCCAATGGCGCAGAAGTGAAGTGGGGTGTTGTGGCCGTGGATCCCACGGTGATCCCCTACGGTACCCGTATGTTCATCGTCACCAGCGACGGATCCTTCGTTTATGGCCTGGGCACCGCAGAGGACTGCGGCGGCGCTATTCAGAACAAACGCTTGGACCTGTATATGCCCACCCTCCGGGAAGCATTCCAGTTCGGCATTCACAGCTGCACCGTCTACTTCCTGGGTGACGCAGACTGGCGCGAATAAAAGATTCTTTTCGTTGCAAAACCGCCTTTTTTCTGCTATGATAGCAGGAGAAAGGCGGTTTTTTATGATCGACGTATGTGATATTCAAGTGATGAAGCCATTGCTGGCCCAGCACGGCTTCCACTTTTCCAAAGCAAAGGGGCAGAACTTCTTGATTGCCCGGTGGGTGCCGGAGCGAATTGCGGAGGAGTCCGGTGTGGACAATTCCGTGGGCGCATTGGAGATCGGCCCCGGCATCGGCCCTCTGACCCAGCAGCTGGCGCTGCGGGCGGGTAAGGTCTGCGCTGTGGAGTTGGATCAGCGCCTCGCACCGATCCTGGAGATGACGGTAGGGGAGTTTGACAACCTGGAGATCGTCTGGGACGATATTCTAAAGCAGGATATCAAGGCCCTGGTGCAGGAAAAGCTGGGTGGTTTGCGACCGGTGGCCTGCGCCAATCTGCCGTACTATATCACTTCACCCATTCTGACGGCTCTGCTGGAGGCAGAGTGCTTCGATGGGGTGACGGTTATGGTGCAGAAGGAAGTTGCCCTGCGAATCGCCGCAAAGCCCGGCTCGGCGGACTACAGCGCCTTCACCGTATTCTGCCAGTTCTATGCCCAGCCGGAGCTGCTTTTTGATGTGCCAGCCCACTGTTTCCTGCCCCAGCCGAAAGTGACCTCTGCGGTGGTGATGCTGAAGGTGCGCAAGGAATTGCCATGGGAGGTTTTGGACAAGGCCACCTTCTTCCGCACGGTACGCGCTAGCTTTGCTATGCGCCGCAAGAAACTTCTGAACGGCCTTGCCGCCGGTTTTCCGGAGCTGGGCAAGGAGATTGTAGCTGAGGTGATCGAAGAATGCGGCCTGCCGGAGAATGTGCGGGGCGAGACTTTGGACATTGAGCAGTTCGCTGCGCTGGCCAATAAGATCTATAGGAGGAAGAACCATGATTGAGTTTTTGTTTTTGGACTTAGACGACACGATCTTGGATTTTCATAAAGCGGAGCGCATTGCCCTGGGCAAGACCTTCCAAGCTTTTGGCCTGGAGCCTACGGATGCAGTGATGGATCGGTACAGCCAGATCAACAAGGCCCACTGGGAACGGCTGGAACGGAAAGAACTGACACGGGAGGAAGTTTTGGTGGGGCGGTTTGCCACACTGTTTCAGGAGGTTGGCATCCAGGTGGATGCAGAGCGTTGTGCGCGGCTTTATGAGGACAACCTGTCAGTGGGACACTATTTCCTCCCAGGGGCGCTGGAGGCCCTGGAGAGCCTCAGCAAGAAATACAAATTGTATCTGGCCAGCAACGGCACTGCCAAGGTCCAGGCTGGACGGTTGGCAAGCGCCAATATCAGCCACTTCTTCCGGGAGATCTTCGTATCTCAGGAGATCGGCGCCAACAAGCCGGATATTGCCTATTTCTCCCGTTGCTTTGCCAGAATACCGGACTTTGATCCCAAAAGGGCAATGATCGTGGGTGACAGTCTGTCGTCGGATATTCTCGGTGGCATCCAAGCGGGAATCGCTACCTGTTGGGTGAATCCGGAGGGAAAGACTGCGCCGGCGCATATGAAGCCGGACTACGAGATATTGGGTCTTTATCAGCTGGAAGCATTGTTGGAAACTCTGTAAAGCATCAAACCGCCTGCCGTGTTTGGCAGGCGGTTTTGGATTAAAAATGGAAAATCCCGGTGCCGTTGACCAGACGGTACCGGGTTTTTCCGCGAAAAGAAAGATAAGAAAAAGGAAAGGAAAAATGTAAAAGCTATTTACAAATAGATTATAGCACGCAGGCGTCGGGTTTGCAAGAGATTATTTATGGAAAAGGCAGTAAGAGCATAGAAAAAATCGAATAGAAATTGTGCAAAATGACGAAATAGTGGGAAGGGAAAACCGGGGATGCCGTAGCATCCCCGGTTGTTTGCCTTTTACAGGTGCAGGACCCGATCCTTGATTTCCTGGGTACGCCCCTGATTCCAGTACTGGGTGCCGATGTAGCCGCAGGTACGGCGGGCCACATTCATTTTGCTCTGGTCAGTATTGCCGCACTGAGGGCAGACCCACACCAGTTTGCCGTCATCCTCCCGGATGGCGATCTCACCGTCGTAGCCGCACTCCTGGCAGTAGTCGGACTTAGTGTTCAGCTCGGCGTACATAATGTTGTCGTAGATAAACTTCATTACATCCAGAACGGCGTCGATGTTCTGCTGCATATTGGGTACTTCTACATAGCTGATGGCGCCGCCGGGGGAGAGCTGCTGGAACTCGGACTCGAAGCGCAACTTGGTGAAGGCGTCGATCTCCTCGGCCACGTGGACATGGTAGGAATTGGTGATGTAGCTCTTGTCAGTGATGCCGGGGATCTTGCCGAAACGCTGCTGCAGGCACTTTGCAAACTTGTAGGTGGTGGATTCCAGAGGTGTGCCGTAGAGGGAGAAGTCGATATCATGCTTGGCCTTCCAGCCCTTGCAGGCGTCATTCATATGTTGCATCACCTGCAGAGCGAAGGGTTTGGCCTCTTCGTCGGTGTGGGAGCGGCCGGTCATATACTTGACGCACTCGTAAAGACCGGCGTAGCCAAGGCTGATGGTGGAGTAGCCGCCGTAAAGCAGCTTGTCGATAGGCTCGCCCTTGGGAAGTCTTGCCAGCGCACCGTACTGCCACAGAATGGGCGCGGCGTCAGACAGTGTGCCCTTCAGGCGCAGGTGGCGGCACCACAGAGCCCGGTAGCACAGATCCAGCCGCTCATCAAAGATCTGCCAGAACTTATCCATATCCTTGCCGGAGGACAGAGCCACATCCACCAGATTAATGGTGACAACACCCTGATTGAACCGGCCGTAGTACTTGTGCTTGCCCGGCTCGTAATTGCCTGCGTTGGCGATGTTGCCTGCGCCGGCCTCGGTGAAGCGGTCGGGAGTTAGGAAAGAACGGCAGCCCATACAGACATAGGTGTCGCCCTTGAACTCCAGCATCTTTTTTTCACTGATGTAGTCGGGGACCATCCGCTTGGCGGTGCACTGGGCAGCCAGACGGGTTAAGTACCAGTAGGGAGAGCTTTCGGTGATATTGTCATCTTCCAGGACATAGATCAGCTTGGGGAAGGCAGGGGTGATCCATACGCCCTTTTCATTCTTCACGCCCTCGTAGCGCTGACGGAGCATTTCCTCAATGATGAGAGCGAGGTCTTTCTTCTCCTGGGGGTTGCGGGCTTCATTCAGATACATAAATACGGTGATGAAGGGTGCCTGGCCGTTGGTGGTCATCAGGGTGATCACCTGGTACTGAATGGTCTGCACACCACGGCGAACTTCCTCTCGCAGACGGCCTTCCACCATTTTGGAAAGGGCTTCTTCGGAGGGGGTGATGCCAAGATCGGCCATCTCCTGCTGAGCAACCTTGCGGATCCGCTCGCGGCTGATCTGTACAAAAGGAGCCAGGTGGGTCAGGCTGATGGACTGACCGCCGTACTGGTTGGAGGCCACCTGGGCGATGATCTGGGTGGCAATGTTGCAGGCGGTGGAGAAGGAGTGAGGCTTTTCAATCAAGGTGCCGGAGATGACCGTGCCGTTCTGGAGCATATCCTCCAGGTTCACCAGATCGCAGTTATGCATATGCTGGGCGTAGTAGTCGGAGTCATGGAAGTGGATGATACCGGCGTTGTGGGCGTCCACGATCTCCTTGGGCAGCAGGATACGGTTGGTGATGTCCTTGCTGACCTCGCCGGCCATATAGTCCCGCTGGACGGCGTTAATGGTGGGATTCTTGTTGGCGTTTTCCTGTTTGACCTCCTCGTTGTTGCACTCAATCAGCGTCAAAATCCGGTCGTCGGTTGTGTTGGCCTGACGAAGAAGGCTGCGGGTGTAGCGGTAGGTGATGTAGCCCTTGGCTACCTCAAATGCGCCGTGGGCCATAATGGCTTTTTCCACCAGGTCCTGAATCTCCTCCACAGAGGGACTGCGGCCCATCTCTTCGCAGCTGATCTGCACATGCTCGGTGATTCTCTGGATCTGCAGGGGCGTCATGCGTACATTCTCTTCCACGGCATTGTTTGCCTTGGTGATGGCGGTTTCAATCTTGCCGGCATCAAAAGCCACTTCTGCGCCGTTGCGTTTAATGATTTTCATATGTAATCCTCCCGTGAAGACAGTATGTTTCAATGCGTGTGTAAATCACATTATACAACATATTGTGTTTTTTGCAATAGGAAAACACAAAATAATGTAGATTTTTCGGATTGTGGGGAGAGTGGAAAAACTATTTGAAAAAAGGACCGGGGTGTAGTATAATGTCCCCGACTAATGAGAAAAGGCAGGAGGAAAGACTATGACCAAGAAACCTTTCGGTGTTCTCCCCGGGGGAGAACAGGCATCCCTGTACACCATCTCCAGCGGTACGCTGGAGGCGCACATTACCGATTTCGGCGCCACACTGGTACGGCTCTATGTGCCGGACAGTAAAGGAAATAAGGAAGACGTAGTTCTGGGTTTCGATGATGCTAATGGCTATCTCAATAGCACTACCTACTTTGGCGCTACGGTGGGCCGCAACGCAAACCGGGTAAAGGATGCCACATTCGTGATGAACGGCAAGCGGATTCAGCTGGGCAAGAATGACAACGGAAACAATCTGCACAGCGGCCCGGACAGCTACGCATTCCGGGTGTGGAAAGTGGAGCGCCATGAGGAAAAGCTGATTCAATTCTCCCTTGTAAGTCCCGATGGGGATCAGGGTTTCCCTGGTAGGGCGGAGATTTCCGTGACCTATGCCTTCGAGGGTGCAAACACCCTGGCCATCACCTATGACGCGGTGTGCGACAAAGATACGGTCTTCAATTTCACCAATCACTCCTATTTCAACCTGGCCGGTCATCAGAAGCCGGAACTGGCGATGGACCAGATCCTGTGCATGCCTGCCCGGTTCTTCAATCCGGATGACGCTCTGAGCATCCCCACCGGGGAGTTGCGCAGTGTGGTGGGTACACCTATGGATTTCCGGCAGCCCAAGGCAGTGGGTCGGGACATTCAGCAGGAGTATGAGTGCTTGAAGCTACAGGGCGGCTATGACCACAATTTTGAGGTGTTCTGCAATCCCTGTGCCATTTTGAGCGATCCCGTGTCCGGCAGAACCATGGCGGTGTCCACAGACCTGCCCGGTATTCAGATGTATGCCGGCAATTTCCTCCAGGGAGATATGGGTAAGGATGGTGTGTCTTACTGCTACCGGGGCGGTGTGGCTTTGGAGACCCAGTATTACCCTGACAGTGTCAATCATCCTGAGTGGCCGCAACCCTTTGTGAAGGCGGGGGAGCGGTATCACTCTGAAACGAAGTATACTTTCCAATAACAGTGAAAACCGGAACAGAGCATCTGTTCCGGTTTTCCTTTGCACCCGCCCTCTCCCGTGTGCATAAACTGTCCCATAAGCGTTGGCTTATTCCCAAAAAATAATCGGGAGGTATTTCCATGAGTGAACGTTGTCAGGGAAGCGTGCGCTGCAATATAGAGGATCTGCAGGAGGCCCTTTCCATTCACACCAGAAAGATCACGGATAGCTGCCGGGACAAAGACTGTATTGAGGATCTGCGGGTGTTTCTGACCAGAGCATCCCAGGATACCCTGGATAGCTGCACCGGCGCCAAGGTCCGCTGCGCAGAGTTGCTGTATACTTATATTGAGGTGGAGCCGGTGGCTTTTGATCGGAATCACTACTGCGTGGACGCAACTTTCTACTACAGGATCATTGCCGATGCGGTGGTAGGCGCCTGCAGGCCGGTGGCGCTCCATGGTCTGGCGGTGTTTTCCAAGCGGGCGGTGCTATGCGGTGAGGATAGCAAGGCTCATATCTTCACCAGCAACACCAGGCTGGGCGGGCCGGATGGCCTGACCCGCTTTAGCGCAAACCGCCCCACAGCGGTGGTGGAGGTCACTGCCCACAATTAGTAAGGTACAAAACCAACCCATATCTATTCAATAAAATGCATTAATCATTCTCCGGATATTACCCTGAAACACATAAATTTTGCTTGATAATGCCATCTATAAATTAATGTTGCGCAAATGTATAACTTATGCTAGAATAAGTGTAGGAGATTGGAATGATTTGCTAGTAAGCATTATCTTAACTAGCGAAACATCTGTTCTACGACACATAAACAGTTTGCTGTGCATAGTATTGGTAGAACACAATTGGCATGTGCGTTATGTTTAGAGCATCAAGATATGCGCCAGGTAATACTGTTTATGAATTAATAATGATCTTGTTGCCTTTTGCGATAAAGATAAATCAAAGGGGAAACCTAATGGCACGCGGAAAAAGAAATAGTAACCAAAGGAAACAGTCTTCACAGAAGAAAACACAACAGCTCTTAAAGGAAGCGCAACAAAAAATTGAGCTGCAGAAGTTAAAATATGAGCAGCAAAAATTAAAACATGAACAGTTCAAAAACAGAATAGCAAATGCTGGCGAAACCATTGAGCAGTTCATTATCAGTTTGGGTAGAATCATTTGCTATTTTGCGTTTGTTTTAATGCTACTGTTTATCTTCCTCTTCATTGGTTGGTGTATTTATCTATACATACGAGGGGATAATACATTCGCCAATATCATCCTCACAGCACTGCAGGTACTAACTGGTGTTGTTTCTTTAGTTGTGGGTGTTTGGGCGTTAGTCTTGACAATACAGTCCAACCGTCACGCCTCTAAGGTAAGTGACAAGCTCAACATCGTAGTTTCTTCAACAGACAAGAACATTGTTGGAGTTGCGACAGAGCAAGATGTTAATCCGGATAGCCTGTAATGGAGTATGTTATAAGGAGATATGTGATTGATATGTGTATGAAATATGTAAATATAAACGTCCAATGTTTTGATCCGGCACCCAACAGCCTATTAGCGAATGTCGGTTTTTCTTCTATTTTAGATTCTGTAAAAGCAGAACAAAGAGACGGCAAGATTATCATCGGTGGTTTTAACATTGTTACTTTTATTAATATTCGAGGAACAAATGATAAATCTAAAACCGACAATCCGCTCAATGCTAAAAAGAAATTAACCTTCAGAGTAAGACTTACAAAGTTGGATCCAGATGAAACAAAACAGATATCCTATAATCTAAAAGATTTTACAATTGATCTTTCTGATCCATCAGTTATTCATCGTGCATGTTTTGAATATGTCGAAAGAATAGAAATTACGGCAGTAAAGGAATTGGAGTTAGAAAGTACTGGTTCGTATGTAATAAAGATTTTAGTCAAGGATGAAAATGATAAATTGTTTGATGTTCAAATGCTACACCCTTTATATGTAAAATAATATTAACACCATTGGTATGCGCTTTAAAACCATACCAATGGTGTTTTTGCTAAAAATGTTCATTATGTCTTGCTGCTTCAAAACTAAACTACAATAACAAATCTTGATGTGGCAGATCACACTGCTTGCAATGCTCAGGACCCATAGATTGAAAAAGGACACCTCATTTCCCTTCCTTTTAATAGCCATTAGAGTATTGCTGTAGAAATTCTATAAATACGATGGTATAATAAGGAAAAACTGCGTAAAGGAATTAGAATATGTCAAGTTACCAGAAACAAGTCGAGGATTTTAATAACAACTACTCCTCTGTTATTCACAAGGATGTAATTGACCTGTCTGAAACTTTTGATAAACTGTTTGACGAGAAAAACAGCAGTCAAATACTGCCTACAATTGCAAAAGCACACAAAATGCTTTCTAAAGACTATAGCATTCCGACAAAAATGCAAATCAGTTATGATATTGCTAACGGTTACCACGACTATAGGAAAATCACTGGGACCAAAGACTCTACATATTTAGAGAAAGAGATCTACTTTCTTCGTAATACATTGGATATGTATGAAGGCAGCCGCTATGATGAAGAAGACTCAGAGGAGAACGAAGAGAAAGCGGTCGCAAAATACATTGCGATGAGATCCTATACCAACCTCGGAAATGCTATGCATAATTTGGGACGCTATATCGCTGCCATTGACTATTATCATAGTGCTTTGTTAATCTCCGATGATTTTGCAATGGCCAGTCTTAATCTCTCAATTTCTCTTTTGAATTACGCAGATTTTCAAATTAACCGGTACGAGCGAAACTACTATCATCATGCAGGTTTCTACTATTATGAGCAAACGGAGAGAACCAGAATTAATTTAGAAAAACAAGCGTACTTTGAAGAACTACATAACCGCATCTCCTTATTTGCACCGGAGTATATTGAAGGCTTTTTGAAGAAGCCTCTGTCTCTCCCCAAATTCCAGGTTGATAACGACGAGGAAGCAGATTATAGAAACTATCTGTTAATATTCCATCTGTTTTTGGAGCCTTGCTTAGATATATTGGGAGATCCTTGCTTTGCGGTGGACAGCATTAATCTTCCCTTTGGTAATCAGCCTAACAACCGAGAAAAGGAATTCATAGGTCTGTTTAATCAGATTAAGCAAGAATATAATTTCGCAAGATATCTTTGGTATAAAACCGAGATGGATGAACCGGCAATGCATTATGCAGATCGCGAGTTAGACCTAATAGATACGGGAGACTCAGCGATTTTTTCTCTCAATGAAAGCTATATTAGAACTGCATTCAAAACGGTATACGCCCTATTTGATAGGATCGGTTATTTCATAAATGAGTATTTCCAAATCGGGTTAACTGGTACAAATATTAGTTTTAAAAATGTTTGGAAGGAAACGTTGTACAATCGGAATGGAGAGGCATACCTAGATGTACCCAATCCAATTATGAAAACACACGAAAACAATCCTCTTGTTCGTGCTATATTCTGGTTGCAGAAGGATTTTTACGAAGATAAAAAGACAAACATAACTATGCCCTTCGCAGAACCAATTTTCCAAATGCGAAACGATCTGGAGCATAATTGTTTGCGAACCGGAACAAAAACATACGATGTAACCTTTACAAAATATACTGTTGACGGAATGATCGAAAACAACACATATAAACTACTACGGTTAGCACGTGAATTAATAATATACTTATGTCTTGCTGTTGCGTATGACAGAAAACTAAGTACTGGTACCAGGCTTATAGAAAAATAAACTAAATAAATTTGTGCTTAATTGCTATAGACAATGCGGTCCCGGAGACTTTATCTCTAGGACCGCATAATAATAAACATAAAAACTATAGTTGTTTTTTCGTTACTTGTTACTTTATCTCCTGCTCCAATGCATCGAACTCCGGGGTGGAGAAAAACTCTCCCAGAGTGATTTCGAAACCGTCACAGAGCTTCTTGATCGTAACTGCTCCGGGGTTCTTGCTTTCCCCATTGAGGATACTCTTAACGGTTGCCTGCGGAACAGCAGAAAGATTGCTGATTCCATTTGGTGTCAGACCTCTCTCTTTGCATAGTTGACGGATTCGATTGGCAATAGCTTCTCTTGTGTCCATAAACGAAACCTCCGGGTGGTTTATCACTAGTATGATAAACCACCCGGAATTTCTATATTAGTGATACTTCACTAATTCGAAAATTTATGATATAATTGTAGTCAGTTCATTATAGGCATCGATCATATTGCACTAATTCTTGCTTTATGTAGTATTTTTGCTATAATTTACTATAGTAGGACACATATGTGTAAGTAATCACAAAACTTTTGGAGGTATAGAAAATGGATTTTCCTTTAGCAGATATTTTAGGCGGGCTGGGTTTGCCCATTCTTATTATTTTGCTTATGTTGTCTCCTGCAATTATTGGCACACTGATAGGGCAAATAATTAGATTTTTCAGATATATATTTGGCGCAAAGGACGATGATGACGAATGATTACAATTGTACTTGTTTTATTTCTTCTGGTAGGTTTCATAGTTGCGGATGCAATGATAGATTATATCTTTGTAATCCTCTACGCTTTAGCTGCAACTGCTATTACCAACAATATGATACATATGATTAGGTACCATAAAAAACATGGTGCTCTTTGCACTAGTGATGTCACCAGTAGTTTGCTCTATTTGCTCATGGCTGCAGGGGCAGCGTTGGTCCATTATATTTACTTCTAATAAACACGGATTGGCTGAACCACCTCGCGACTCTGCTTTGTTATGGTCTTAAGTTAAGGATTAAATTTCTAAATCTCGTGCTGGAAAGGAATTGCTTATGCTTTGGTATTTATTTTGGTGGCTTTCAATAGTTATACTGTTTCTAGCCTTTGTTCTATCCCTTGCTTTTTCAAACAGCAAAAAAGCGAAAACTAAGCCGATCTATGTGCTTTTGGTAGGCGTGTTCGCCTCAACGGCTTTTATGATTTATCCAATTTATCGTGATACGTTTAATGGCGATCTGGCAGCTGCATTTAAAGCACTAATTATCTCTATATTGAATACCATTCAATTCTTCACAGCAGATAGCGATTATGGTCTAATCTCTGACAACATCACTGGACTGACAGGTTGGCTTAGAGATGCGTATGCTTTGTTGGGAGCTGTGCTGATTATTCTGGCACCCATTCTGACATTTGGATTTGTACTGTCCTTTTTTAAAGGGGCGAGTGCCAAGCTGAAGTATTTCTTCCACACTGCTGCAAATACATACATTTTTTCTGAGATTAACCAAAACACTGTATCCTTGGCTGAAAGTATTCGCGTAGAAGAGCAGAAGGCTATCATTATCTTTGCAAACGCTCCTCAGGAAGAAGATCAGATTGATAATGATCTATTGGATCGAATTAAGCAGTTGCGCGTAATCTGTAATAAAAAGGATATCGCGCTCATTAAGCTAAAGCCCGTCCGGCGTAATAAGAAAACATTGTTCTTTGCTATGTGCGAGAATGAAACACGAAGCATATCCGAGGTCCTCCAACTTATTCCAAAATATCGAAACCGCACCAATACAAGCATCTATCTGTTCTCAACAAGTGTTGAAAGTGAGTTAATGCTGAACAATCTCGACAAGGGTATGCTCGTTGTCCGCAGAATCAATCCGCTGACCTCCCTTGTCAACCACATTTTGTCTTCTGAAGGTAAGGTGTTCTTTGGCAAGGCTATAGATAATGGCGAAAACAACCAAGATATCTCTGCACTGATTTTGGGCGCAGGACAATTGGGAACAGAAATGCTGAAGGCTCTTACCTGGTATTGCCAGATGGACAATTATCGTTTCAAAGTCAATGCATTCGATATTGACGAAAGCAGTAAGGACCGAATTGCTGCACAATGCCCGGAGTTGCTGTGCGATAAGTATAACGGCGTGTATGTTGAGGGCGAAGCCTTCTATCAGATCGACATCCACGCTTGCGATGTTAACACCGAGAGCTTTAGAAACAAGGTCAGAAAGATTGGTAATATTTCTTTTGCCTTTGTGTCTTTGGGCAATGATAGCCTCAACATAACTGCAGCGGTGAATCTGCGGATTCTGTTTGAGCAGATGCGTATTCACCCTGTGATAATGGCCGTAGTTTCCAATCCTGAAAAGGCTGCGGCTCTTACCGGTGCCAAAGATAAAAATGGAACACCTTACGATATCCAGTTTGTTGGAGATGCTAAAACCGTATATTCTGTAGCTGTGATTATTAACCCTGAACTTGAAAAGGACGCGCTGGAGCTTCATAAGCGCTACAACAACGGCGATCCCTATGGCTTCTACGAGTTTGAGTATAACTATAAGTCCTCCATGGCCTCTGTGATCCACTTTGATATCAGAAAGAAGCTGGGTATTCCCGGCGCAGGCAAGCCAGATGCAGACCTATCTGATAGCGAGCGAGAAACTATCGAAACACTTGAACACAAACGCTGGAATGCCTATATGCGTTCAGAAGGATTTATCTATAGCGGTTCTAAGGACAAGAAGAGCCGGAATGATCTCGGCAAGATGCATCACAATCTTGTGGTATTTGATGAATTGTCTAATGAAGATAAGCGGAAAGACAGTCGAGTAGGAACAAAATAATCCCCCAGCAAATGCAGGGATAGTATTGGAGCAAGTAATGGCAGTATTAAAATTCAAAACAAGAAACAACAGCACACCGCAGGGCAAGCCAAGAGTGTACTTTTGCTGTCACCCTGATGACTTTAGTAAATACTTTGAAGAGATATCGGATGAGATTTTATCAAAGCAAAATTGTGCTATTTGGTATATTGATCAAGTAATCGTTCGTGATGATGATTTTTTTGAAGATCTGAAACAGATGCAGCTGTTCATCATGCCTGTGTCTACAAGGTTGCTCTGTACCGAAAACGAAGCCATAGCTGCCGATTTTCGGTTTGCCACTGAAAACCATATTCCTGTATTACCCATGATGCAAGAAAGTGGTCTTGAGGAACTCTTTAACAAGAAATGCGGTGACTTGCAATTTCTTGATAAGCATAATACGGATGTAACAGCCATTAGTTACGACGAGAAATTGCAAAAACATTTAGAGTCAGTTCTTATTGGCGATGAACTTGCTGAAAAAATCCGAGCAGCATTCGATGCTTATGTATTCTTGAGCTATCGCAAAAAGGACAGAAAGTATGCTCAGGAACTTATGCGTCTAATCCATAAGAATGACTTTTGCAGAGATATAGCTATTTGGTATGATGAATTCCTTACTCCAGGAGAGAACTTTAATGATTCAATAAAAGAAGCATTACAAAAGAGTGGCTTGTTTGTGCTTACCGTAACTCCAAATCTTGTTAACGAGCCAAATTATATAATGTCAACGGAATATCCTATGGCAAAGCAACAAGGTAAACCCATTTTACCGGCCGAACTTATACCTACAGACAGAAAGCAACTGATTGCAAAATACCCGGATATTCCTAGACCAGCAGATGCCCATAATGAAACAGAATTGACTGAAGCGCTTTTAGAGTCCATTAAGAAGATGGCTATCAAAGAAAATGACAATTCGCCAGAACACAATTTCTTCATCGGCCTAGCGTACTTAGGCGGTGTTGATGTTGAGGTGGATTATGAGCGAGCGCATAAATTAATAACGAACGCAGCGGAAAACGGTTTGAAAGCAGCGCACGAAATGCTCGTTACTATGTATCGAACTGGTCAAGGTGTGAAAATCGATTTTTCGAAAGCTCTTCAATGGCAAGAAAGATTAGCGGAATTGTGCTATTCTCTCTACGACGAAAAACCAATCTCTGAAACGTTGTATGATGCAATAATTGCCTATATGACCCTAGGTGACTATTATAAAGAATTTAATCTGTTCGATAGAGCAGAAATCGCGTATACAAGCACATATAATGCAGCGAAATCTTATAATGAACAAATCGGTGACGATGTTTCAAAAGAGGTACTGGCAAATGCAATTAACAGATTTTTTCTCTTAAAGATTGATACATATAAATTTAACGACGCCTTGCAATATGCTGAGGAGTCTTTAAGCTTAGCAGAAACGATTTACGATAAAGTAAATTGGGTAAGAGCAATTCATGTATCAAATATAGGATTAGCGCATTTTTACCAGCAAAATTTTAAAGAGGCTCTCGAAAAATTTAAAACTGCAGTAGCGATATTCGAGGCTATCGAACCCGAAGATTACATTGTTAAGGTTCAGTACGCAAAAGCCTGCAACAATCTAGGGTCTTGTCACAAATCGCTTGGAGAATTTGATGCAGCATATCCGTGGTTTGAAAAAGCAATTGAAATACTAGAATATGTTAATGTACATACCGCAAATGCATTCTTGGGCGACTATTGTAATTCTGTTACTAATTTGAATGATGTGCAGATTATTTTAAAGGAGTATGATAATGCACTAGAAAAAGCAGAGGAAACCTTTAATTTGTTGAAGATGCAATATGATGAACAACAGCGTTCCCAATGGATTGGGATGATTGCATGGCTTCAGAACATCATTGCTAGAGTACTTACTGAGCAAGGTGAATGTGAAACAGCGGCAGAGCATTATGAAGTAGCTTTGGAATGGTATAAAAAAGAGGGAGAACTGTATCGGTCAGAGATTGCAACGGTCCACTACAACCTTGGCTCAATGTATCTCGGAATAACAGAATATGCCCGAGCATTTAATCATTTGCTTTTTGCATTTAATTCTTTCTTAGAGCTATCCAAAGAAGAACCGACATGGAGAAGTATGAGAGCACTGTCTGCGTATAATTTGGGAATATCGTTAGTTAATCAAAAGAAGTACAAGGAAGCACAAGAATATATGCTCGATAGCTTTGAGACATATAAAGAACTAACCAACAAAGACATTGAGAAAAGTCTTGATATGTATAAAATGGCAGCGGAACAAGTATATGATATCTATGTTAACACCGGACACCCGCTAAAGGCTATTAAATTTCTCTACAATGCAATGAAAGGCATTGAGTGAAGCGACTAATCAAACATATAAGCGAAGACGCAGCCTAATCTATCAACCAAGCACCCTTTAAATGCTGTAATCACTACAGAAAGGAAAGATTATACTATGAAGAAAAAATGGATTATCGTAGCCTCAGTTGCGGCATTAATTACTGCTATTTTGGTAATTTTGATTATCGGTCTTACTCAGAATCACGAAAAACCGAAAAATTTGAAAGACATACTCAATAAAGAAGTTACTCTGACAGAGGGAATTTTATACTGTGATGGTGTTGGCGATGAAACGCTTGAAGATGACTTTAGCAAGGTGTATTCACAAGCGGTAAAAATCAATGTTGAAAGTATTGACGAAACCGCCATGATTGCTAAGATTACCATTGTTGCACCACCGTTAAAAGATATACTTGAGTCTCACCTGCCAGAGAACGCTGATGGGGATTACGACGTTGTTTTTGCCTCGTATATGTCCAATGTATATGAAGCAATCAGAGGCTACCCCGAAGGAGATAAGGTTTCTACCACAATTGAGTGCAAGGTGATTGAAAACAATGGCCTGAAACTTGTTCCGACCAACGAATTTACAGAGGCCATGTTCCCGGATGTTCATCAACTCCTTTCGGAATTGATGTTGGATCTGCTTAGCACAAAGGAGGGTTGAGTATGAAAAGGATAATTAGTATTATTCTGGTTGCCATTTTATGCGCGAGTATTTTCCCTCTTGCAGCATATGCAGAAGAAGTAGTCCTTTACAAGTCTCAGATTGATGTAGTTAGTACAGAAAGTGGATACGGCAGTTATGAGGTTTACTTCTACGAAAATGACTGCTATATGTACATTGATGATATTGTCAAATTTACACGATCCAGTTGTGTAGTTGACGGAGATGTACTAAAAGTTAATCATGGTACCAGAAAGGTAAATATCGATCTATCAACCAACACATTAACCGAAGATGGTATCTCTTCCAAAATGAAGACCCTACGTAATGGCGATACTATTATAGTTCATGCATACCCCATGCTTACGTATATGGGGGCATCCTGCTCCACCGCTGAAGGAAAATTGTTTATAGATATGCCGGAATGCACCGTTTGGGAAGGTATTACCCTCACCGGAAATGAAAACGATGTTACTGTTGAGATATTTGGCGATGAGGCAGAACAAAAAACCAGGTTAATTCTTAATGGAATACTAAGCATTCTTCAATCTGACCTTGCTCATGCAAGCGGAACAGTTAACCGTAGAGAAGCAGCCCTGCTTACTACACAAATTGAATTATCTGACTATATTGCATCTTGGGACCGAAAAACTTCTGCTGAACAGAAGCAAATTGATCTGTTTTCAAAGGCGGTAGAACTTGGGGAATTCACTGAGGATTGGGAAGATGGATTTGATAGTTCAGAGACTGTTTACGGAATCACTCTTCATGCTGTCGAAAACACCCTGGATAATCCTAAATTATTCAACGAATTTAAGGACTGCTGGGAAGCGGATATGAAAATCATCTCCACCGGATTTGTTCTGTTAAAAAATCTCTCAAACAACAAGAAGTCTGCTGAAGATGCTGCAGCAATCTTTAACTCATGCAGCAAGTATATATCATCTGAGAGCCCTTTCTACAGAACGGTCACAGGCTTAAAAGATGAGCTATACAATGACACCAGCAAGAATGTTGGGGCTATCTTCTACACGGGACTCGAATCCCTCTTGAATGAAGGCTTTGACAAGATGCTTGAACTTGGCGGTCAGGAATTGTCCCTCTCTCTAGGTGCAGGTGTACTAATTACCGATCTCCTTGACGGTGAAGAAGATGTCTTTGCATACGCTACAGCTGAAACAAATGCTATTAACCTTCTTTACCTCAAGGAAGAAGTAATAGCTGCACTGGAATCATTGGCAGAAAAAATACTTGCCAATAATTACAGTAATCAACAGGACATTGAAGATTATAGATTGTTGATGTCGCTGTATTATCGCATTTTGATTGCGACAAATGAGCAAGTGGAAGAAATGATCATAGCGCAAGATAGAAAAGACGAGCCCGAGATGGCAACATTGATTTCTCAACTGCGGACCAACAGCACCGGCTTTGCACAGAATTTATATATTTTAACTACTGCCACTGGAAAAGCTTTCCCCAATATTGAGTCTATCAGCAAGTCAAACAAGTGGGATGATGACACCTCCATTAAAGCAAACGCAGAGGAAGTTCCCAACGGAATTAAGGGTCTTGGCGCGTCTTCTTTGAAGGTTGTCCTTACCGGCATCGAAGCTGATTCCATCCAGTATTATAATTGTTCTGAATCTGGTAACTTTGCCGTGATTAAAAAGGGTGGCAAATATGGCATCATCGGTTTTGATGGAAATATCCTGCTTCCAGTGGAATACGACGAAATATACCAGGGGCGTGGTCACGATTATGAGTACCTGTGGGCATGTAAGGGTGAAAGCTATTACATAGTCAGCAAGAACTTGCAACTGGAAGAAACCTGGGGCGGCGGTGGCGATGTAGACCCTGATGCCTATTGGTATAATGGTCAACTCGCAGTGTTTATGCCGGGTGAAGGCATTATCGGTGGTTTGGAGGAATTGTCGTGGATTGCCATTGAACAGCGGAGTTGGAAAGAAAATGCAGTTTTGCCGATACAAGAAATGGCCGGGATCACGGAGAACGAATGGGGTATGAAGTTCCCCAAAATTGAGAATGCAGCCTTTGCTTTGCTGGATGTAACAACAGGGCAACTTGTTTCGGATTTCGTTTATTCAGGTTTCGATACAGGTAACGGATTCAGCGAAGGGGTCCTGGCCGTAAAGAAAGGCGACAAATGGGGATTTGTTGACACCAAGGGTAATGAAATAACAGATTTCCTATACGACCCTTATGGGCAGAACGACTCCTATGAGGATGCGGAATACAAGTACTCCATATTCACTGCAGCAAACGGCTATATCGCAGTTTTGAAAGATGGTAAGTGGGGACTAGTTGACATCCAAGGAAATACTGTCGTAGAACCTTCCTATGATGGTATTTCACAGGTTAACCCAGACGGTATGTTCTGGCTCAAAGAAAACGGCACTTGGTCACTATATCAATTAGGTGAGTAATAAAGAGCGATCGGGACAATGGCATCTTGCTATTGTCCCGATATAACTTGTCAAAGGCCGGTTTGTCTAGTATAATCAAACATATGAGGGAAGGGAATGTTGCGTTATGATATATGTAACATCAGATCTGCATGGTTATCCGTTAAATCTGTTTCTTGATCTTTTGAACGATGCGGGTTTCGGTGAAGATGATTTTCTGTTTGTTCTCGGAGATGTTATCGACAGAGGTGTGCAAGGCGCAGAACTGTTGCGTTGGATGGCAGAACAGCCGAATGTCCAGTTAATTCTCGGCAATCACGAAGCAATGCTACTCTCCTGCGATTTCTTGTTCGAATCCGTAACAGACGAAAGCCTATCCAAACTCAATGTTGAGAAAATGAATTTACTCAACACGTGGCTCTCCAATGGAGCAACACCGACTATAGCGGGATTGCGTAAGATACTGAAAGAAGAGCCAGATGTTATGGAAGGAATTCTGGATTATCTAAGAGACGCGCCGCTTTACGATATAGTCGATGTTGGCAACAACAAATATATCCTAGTTCATGCGGGGTTGGAGAATTACCACCCTAGTAGGCCACTAGATTGTTACACGCCCGATGATCTCCTTTGGGCACGGCCTACCTTGGATACACAGTATTTTGACGATACTGTAGTTATATTTGGCCATACTCCAACCGAGTTCTTTGGTGAACAATATCGTGGAAAAGCAATCATAACAAAAAGCTGGATTTGCATCGATACCGGTTCTGCTGTAGGGAATAAACCTATGCTTTTGAGGTTAGATGATATGAAAGAGTTTTATTAAGCAATAAAAGGCTGGGAATTATTCTCAGCCTTTTGATATATTGTTTATAATTTGTTTACTTGTTTTTTCATGGTAAATATAGTAAAATGTATATAAAAAAGATTACATAGGTCTTGGTATGCTGCGGGTATTGCATAGGGCCAAGGCACTGTGAGCAATTCTCTTTGTTCGCTCTTATGTCTGCCAGTACCATTTAAGCGGTTGGTGTGTGATCTGGAGTCACAGGCATATGGGTGTGAAGTGTTCTGGATTTGCTTAGTCAAATCGGAAGTGATTATAGTTTGAGACCGCCTACAGTATCCGAGCTTTGATTGTTGTTCCGGCAGGTGGCAACAATCGCCTTCTGTATTACCCGCAGGAGAAAGCCAATCTGCCCGGTCGAAAAGATCGTCAACATCCTCAGAGTCGCCTTAGGGAAGCTATGCCCTTATGGCCGGTTAACAAATTTCCTCTTGACTACATGATTATTAGTTTTGCGTTGGCAAAACACAGTCTCCAAGTCTCATACGGTACTGCTATGCCTAAATGACATTGCAGAGACTGTAATAATTCCATACATGAGATGCACAAGCATCATACAGTAAGAGTACAGCCATTTTAGACTGTACTCTTTTTGTATCTATATGACAGCTAAAGTGATGGGCTTTGCGCGTCGGAGGTGGATAGTA
>JAZKZN010000053.1:0-1568 GCA_045612705.1 Faecousia sp.
AACTGCGAAAAATGTATCGGCCAGCTTGCCAGAAAGATCCGCTCTGAAGCGGAATTTCCCCATGAGATCGGTCTTTTTCTGGGTTATCCTCCGGAGGATGTATGCGGCTTTATGGAAAACAGAGCCTGCAATTGCAAGTGCATAGGCTGCTGGAAGGTCTATGGAGACGAAGCAGCCGCAAAGAAAAAGTTTGCCCAGTATAAGAAATGTACCAGGATCTATCAGGATCAGTGGGCAAAAGGAACCGATATTGAACGGCTGACCGTAGCCGGTTGATATACCAGAAATTTATGAAAGGTTGATTCACATGAGTAAGATCGCAGTAGTTTATTGGAGTGGCACCGGCAACACCGAAGCCATGGCAAATGCCATTGCAGATGGTGCCAGAAATGCCGGTGCAACCGTAGAGATGTTCACCGCAGATGGTTTTTCTGCGACCATGATGGACAATTTTGGTGCCATTGCCTTCGGTTGCCCCTCAATGGGTGCCGAGCAGTTGGAAGAGAGTGAATTTGAGCCGATGTTCACCGATTGCCAGAGCAAGCTGTCCGGAAAGAAAATCGCCTTGTTTGGCTCCTACGGCTGGGGAGACGGCGAGTGGATGCGCAACTGGGAGGATAGTTGTCGGGATGCAGGTGCAGAGCTTGCTTGTGACAGTGTGATCTGCCAGGATGCTCCGGATGATGAAGCTGAGGCGAATTGCCGCAGTCTGGGAGCTGCTCTGACTTAAGAGAATCCTGTATGTACCTCCTAAACAAATTCATAATTGACATTCCTGAATTTCTGTGATAGGATTTTTATGAATGTTAGCAACCGCTAACACAGTTTGTGTTGGCGGTTGTTTTGCTAAGTGACGTTAGCTGACGCTAACTATTTAGGGATGGAATATCATGAAAAAGAAAATGACCCGCCGGGAGGATTATCTGAAGCTGATCTATACCTTATCCCAAAAAGGAGAGGTTCGTGGTGCAGATCTGGCGGATGAACTGGATATTAAACGGCCAACGGTATGTGTCTATCTGAAACGGTTGGTGGAAAATGGGGATATCACCATGGACCGGCACCACTGTGTATGCCTTACGGAACAGGGTCGTGCCGTGGCGGAATCCACGCTGAATAAGCACGGAATGCTGCTGGCACTGCTTTTGGATCTGGGAGTTCCGGAAGCTGTTGCGGCAGGTGATGCCTGTGCAATTGAGCATAATATCAGCGTGGAAACCTATACCGCCCTGAATCAATTGCTTCAGGATCGTCAGGAAAACGCATAATAATCGCCCGGCAGTTCCTGATATTGCCCAGATCTCTACGGGCAGAAAAAACTTGACATTGAATATAATTCTTGTTAATCCTATCAAAACATTGCGGAAAAGAACAGAAGCATAAGCTTAAGGCCACCATCTCAAACCGGATGGTGGCCTATTTTGATTCCCGTGGAAGAAACGCTGATTTTGTAATGCGTAAAGTTCTAAATCGTGATTGTTGCTATGTACGCCACAGTCTGCATATGCCCCACAGCAATACGGATTTCACGGTCATATTTTTTTGTTCGTCCGGGGCACATCTTCTTT
>JAZKZN010000054.1:0-21953 GCA_045612705.1 Faecousia sp.
GGATCGCTCTGGGTGTTGGCCACCTGAACGAACTCCACGTACATTCTCTCGCCGATGCGCTCGTAGTCAACCTTGAGCATGTCGGCCAGCTTTGCGTCTACAGTAGCCTCGTCCATGCAGGTGCAGACGGAAACAGCATACAGGTTCTTGCTGACCAGGGTCTTCTCGTGACGGAACAGAACGGTCTCGCCGCCCAGCTTGTGCTCGCCCACGGAGATGGTCTTCATGGGGGGAGCGGTCTGCTCATTGAGCATAGCCTTTGCGTCGTCAGAGAAGTAGGGGCACTTGTCGATGGACACTGCGCCCTGAGCCACCTTCATGCAGAATGCCATACAGGTGGGGCTGCCGCACTCCTTACAGTTCTTCTTAGGAGACAGCTTAAAAATGTCAAGACCTTTCAAAGCCATTGTATGTATCCTCCTTCCGAATTAGACAAGTTCAGTGACGAACTTCTTGATGGTGGCGATGGCAGCGGGATGACGCATAATCACAGCATCAGCACCGCCGGTCAGGTTAGCGGCAGCGGTGGAGACTTCCATACCGATGGCACGCTCTTCCTGATTGCCCCACTCGGGTGCATCCTCTTCGGAAGCAACGGACTCCTTCACGCTCCAGGTGTCGGTGGACACGGGAGCAATGATAGGCATCTGCAGGTCAGCATCGGACTGAGCCAGAGCGGCCAGGCGGATGCGGTCGAAGGTGGAAGCTGCGTACTCGTAGCCGTAGCCCACAGCGGCAGTACCGATATCCATAACAACGGACTCAGGCTGGACATTCAGGCCCTTGAGCATAATGTTCAGCTGCTTTGCCAGGTTGATGTCATCAGCGGTCTCAGCGCCGACCTTCTGGCCGTTGGCCAGGGCAACGGAAGCGCCCACGGTCTTGTAGTTCTCGTTCTTAGCGGACATGAACAGAACGTTCTTGCCGGAAAGAGCTTCAGCGATGGCGGCAAACAGCTCGCCGTCCTTCTCCAGGTTCTTGCAGCCCATAACAACGATAGGCTTGCTGACAACCTCGGCAACAGCCTTGGCATCGGCAACGCAGTCAGCCACGGAGCGGTTCTCGCCATTGGGATCTGCGCCTACAAAGTTCAGGCAGATAAAGTCGCAACCCTCGATAGTTGCAGCCTTCTTGGCGTAGTCGGCCATGGTGGTGCAGCCGGCGTAGAACTCTACGAGGCCGGGAACATCCCAGTTGCGGGCCAGGTCGGAGACCTCAACGCCGATCTTCGGTGCATTCTCGATAGCAGCATCGAAGGTGTAGAAGGGCAGCACATTCTGGCCGCCGATGACAATGGCGTCATCACCGGTACCCAGCGTCACGGCATTGATCTTGCCGCTGAAGGGCTGCGTCTTGGGAACGAAAGACATAGTAAATATCCCCCTTAAAAAATATAATATATAATTTAAAATCCAGTACGGTAGTCCGTATCTCGATTTTGAATCCGAACAGATTACAGACCCAAAGTCTGCATCAGATCCTTGACTGCAGACTTCACGGGGTTGGTGCCAGGAAGCTTTGCGGAAGGCTGACCGGCACAATCGCAGCGGTATACGCCGTCATCCTGGGGCAGAACGCCCAGCAGCTTCAGACCGTGCTTGGCGATCTCTTCCTTCACGCCGTCGTCCAGCTGGCCGTCGGGCGCCCGGTTGACCACAAGGCCCATCACAGCGGGCTTCAGATCCATCTCCTCCACGATCTCAGCAACTCTGGCTGCGGCCTGAATGCCCCGGCGGGAACAATCAGAGATCAGCAGCATCGTGTCAACCTTGGGCAGCGTGCCCCGAGCCACATGCTCCAGGCCCGCCTCATTATCCATCACGATATAGCTGTAGTTCTTAGCGTACTTGTCCACCTGGGTCTTCAGGACGCCGTTGACATAGCAGTAGCAGCCTTTGCCCTGGGTGCGGCCCATGACCAGCATATCAAAGTCGTCTTCCTCAATGATGGCAGAACTGAACTTAAAATCTGCATAGTCAGCCTTAGTCATACCTGCGGGGATACTGCCCTTCATTTCCGCCTGGGCCATTTCCTCACGGATCGCGCCGAGGCTGGTCTCCACTTCCACGCCCAGCACCTCGTTGAGGTTTGCGTTGGCGTCAGCGTCAACTACAAGAACAGGACCTTGCTTCTTGCTGCACAGGTAATCGATGATCATACCGCAGGTGGTGGTCTTACCCACGCCGCCCTTGCCGGCTACTGCGATGGTATGGGGTGTTGCCATAGACATTTGCTCCTTTGAAATCGTGGATATGGGCATAGTTATCCCATACCCATAACTTTACGCATATACTTTACCATATTTTGCGTGGGATTTCAACTACAATTTCCGCCGCAGACGTCTTTTTTCGCAAAGTTGTGACCCCTTCAGACGGGGGTGAACACAAACTTCTGGATCAAGCCGTCACAGGTGGCATAAACCGTCACCGCACCCCCCTGCCCTGTCTCGCTGGACACCTCTATGGCCTTTCCTCTCAGGAAATTGCGGACATATTCTTCCGGATCATCGGTTTCCACCTCTTCAAAAAAGATATCCCGCATCTGGTTGTTGGGACAGAGGTTTTTGATCTCCCGCACCATTTCGTATTCCGCCATTGCGTATCACTCCTTTTCTTTTTACTATACCACAACCGGCCGACAAATGCTATGCCTTCGACAAATAAGGCTTGAAATCACTTTGTCCTTTTGCTATAATAGGGCCAATACGCAGGGTTAGTTTATCGGTAGAATTTCTGCTTCCCAAGCAGACTGGGCGGGTTCGACTCCCGTACCCTGCTCCAAAACAAAAAGGCCATCCGGAAGGGTGGTCTTTTTGCTTTGGAAAATAGCAGAGGGAGTCGAACCCATCTTGATTTTCCCGCTTGGTAAATATATAATTTATTTATAGAAACTTGTATTTGTATAAAAGCGCAACAAAACTTATGGGGGATACAAATATGTACGAAGAATATCACTCCCACGATGCAGCTGTGTATAGTGGTTATATTGATGATGAAGAAAAATTGATGCAAAGCACTTCCGGCGGCATCGCAACTGCACTGAGTGAACATATGCTGCATCAAGGCGGTTATGTTGCCGGCGTGGCATACACCCCGGATTTTTACAAAGCGGAATATGTGATCGTTCACGACGTCCCACAGCTCGACAAATTGAAAGGCTCCAAATACATCGACTGCGACAAAAAACACATCTACTCCGATGTTAAAAAAATGATCGATTCCGGCGAAAAAGTTCTGTTCTTTGGGTTGCCTTGTATTGTTGGCGCACTGTACCGTTATCTCGGCTGCCGGCCGGACAATCTTTTGACCTGCGAATTGATCTGCCACGGCCCTACCCTGCCGCAGGTGCACACCGATTATGTGCGTTTTCTGGAGCGGAAATACAAAAGCAAAATTGTTAACTTTTCCGTAAGGTACAAAAAGGACGGGTGGACGCCGGCATACCTGCATGCCCGGTTCGATAACGGGAAGGTGTTTCAAAAGCCGTTTTATGAGACCGAATATGGCGTTGCGTTTTCTGTCTTAGGCAAAGAGTCTTGCTATCAATGCCAGTTCAAGGGCAACAACCGGCAAGCAGATATTATGATCGGAGATTTCTGGGGCGCTACGGAAAAAGACGCATTTTGGAACAAATACGGCGTTTCTTCCATCTTTGCGGAAACAGAAAAGGGCGATCAGTTTTTAAAATCTGCCCCCAGCATAAAGCTCTACCCCACCACCTTCGCACGGGCGGTGGAGAAAAACCCCATGGTAATCCAATCCAGGCCCCGTAATGATAAGCGAGACAAATTGGCTTCGCTTTTGTCAGAAAAAGGCTTGATGTATGCAGCAACCCATTACCTGAGTTTGCGTAAACGCGTCACCAGAGCCATCTCGAAGCTCATGCCGAAGAAATTGCGTTCCGCTATCAAGCAGATTGCCAAAAAGCTACTGGGAAAATAACCGGCTTCCCGCAACAAATATTTACCGGGCGTGTCCAAAAAGGGCACGCCCGGTTTTTCGTCTTTTACTTACCCGCAACAGACAGGCCTTCCACCAGCACAGTGGGAGAGCCGAATGCAGTCACGCCCAAGGCATTGGGCAGTTTGCAGTTATTGGCCAGCGCGGTAATGTTCTTCAGCAGGTCGTAGAAGTTGCCCGCCACAGTGAAGGACTTCACATGGGTGGTCTTCTTACCGTTCTCAATGAGGTAGCCGGAGCTCTGCAGGGAGAAATCGCCGGAGATGGGATTTGCGCCGGCGTGCAGGCCGCCAAGGTCATTGATAAATACGCCGTTGCCGGCCTTCTGAAGCAGCTCCTCTTCAGTCATCTCGCCGGGGGCCAGGTACATAGTGAAGGGGCGGATGCCCACGGGAGCATCATAGCCCGCCTTGGAGGCGTTGCCGGTGGTCTTCTTTCCTGCTACGGCAGCAGTCTTCAGATTGTACAGAAGGGTCTGCAGCTTGCCGTTCTCGATCACATTCTTGGTATAAGTAGGACTGCCCTCTGCGTCAAAGTTCATGGGCATGGGGTTGTCCTTATGGAAGGGGTCATCCACCAAGGTGACAATGGGAGATGCGATCACTTCGCCCTCCTTATCTGCCAGCTTGCTCAAGCCCTTCTGGGCGCTTTCGGAGTTAAAAATGGAAGAATAGACGCTCAACAGGCTTGCCATTGCCTCGGGATCAAAGACCACAGGGTACTGGCCGGTAGGAGCAGGCTCGCCGCCCATTTTCTCCTTAGCGCCATTCACGGCCTTCTTTGCCAGCGCATCGGTATCGATCGTGTCCAGCTTGCCCAGAGCGATCTGGTAATCATTGGACATCTCCGTGCCATCGGACACAACGCCCACGGCGATCAGGCCGGAAATAGCATTGGCATGGTACAGATCCAGGCCCTTGGAATTGTAGATTGCCATCTCGCTGCGCTCGCTGATACCCTGGGTCTGACAGCCGTCGATAACAGCGGGGTCGGCTGCGTAGATCTTCTCCTGGGTAGCCAGCACGGTGGCGATCAGCTCTTCGGTGGTGGGCAACGCATAGGAAACATCGGCCATAGGCGCATAGGTCTGACCGCCCTCACCCAAAAATACGGCTTCCTCAGCTTCCAGAGCGGTCGCATTATCTGCTGCCTTCACCACAACGGCCTCTGCCTGCTGGGCGCTCAG
This sequence comes from Faecousia sp., assembly GCA_045612705.1. GTDB lineage: Bacteria > Bacillota > Clostridia > Oscillospirales > Oscillospiraceae > Faecousia. Next base: position 5,146 of record JAZKZN010000054.1, read on the forward strand.
ATCCTCGGTGGAAGCATAACCCATCTTGCCGCCAACGATGCAGCGGAAGCATACGCCGCCGTCACGGGAAGCGGTAAACTCATTGATCTGATGCTGGAAAGTATCCACGCTGGTACTCTCGCTGGACTGGTAGTACAGTTCGTACTCTGCTATGCCGCGCTTCTCGCAGGCGGCGATGACAAGGTTCTTAAACTCATTAAACTGCATAACGATTCCTCCTTATCTGCCGCCGACGGTAATGCTGGACACCCGGATAAGAGGCTGACCCACATTGGTGGGGACAGAGCCGCTGGAAGAGCCGCACATGCCCTGCGCCTGATCCATCTCGGTGCCTACCATATCGATATTCTGAATGATCTCGCTGCCCTTGCCCACCAGCGTAGCGCCGCGGACAGGCTCGCAGATCTTACCGCCCCGGATCATATAACCCTCGTTGACGGCGAAGTTGAACTCACCGGTGACGGGGTTGACGGAGCCGCCACCCATAGATGCTGCATACAGACCATACTCGATGGAGGAGATAATATCCTCGTTCTTATCATCGCCTGCGGCGATATAAGTATTGGTCATACGGGAGGTTGGCGTATGGCGGTAGCTCTGACGGCGGGAAGATCCGGTAGAGGCCATGCCCATACGGCGGCCGTTGAACTTATCGATCATATAGGACTTGAGGACGCCCTTTTCGATCAGCACATTCCGCTGAGCGGGTGTGCCTTCGTCATCGATATTGATGGAGCCCCATGCATTGGGGATCGTGCCGTCGTCGATGGCGGTCACCTTTTCGTTGGCGATCTTCTCACCCAGCTTACCGGCAAACTGACTCTGGCCGTACGCGACGGAGGAAGCCTCCAGAGAGTGGCCGCAGGCTTCGTGGAAGATCACACCGCCAAAACCGTTCTCAATGGCAACCGGCATAACGCCTGCGGGGCAATAACCTGCGCCTGCCATGGTGACGGCCTGCTTGGCTGCGATCAGGCCCACTTCCTTGGGGTCGATGGTATCAAACATCTCAAGACCCATTCTCCGTCCGGGGCTGCAGGAGCCAGTCTGCGTACCCTGTCCCTTGTCGGACACAGCAGAGATTGCAAGACGGGTGCGGATCTGGCGATCCTGGGCGTAAACGCCCTCGGTATTAGCTACCAGGATGTTATGGTCTACATCTACCAGACCGCCGCTGACCTGTACCACAGAAGCGTCATACTCCTTAGCAGCAAAGTAGCCTTCCTTCAGAATCGCCACCTTTTCGGCGTTGGTGCAGGATGCGGGAACGATCTTCACCGGGTGAATATCGCCAAACAGACGCTCCTTCAGAACGATGTCGATCTGAGCCGTTCCCTCACCCAAAGCCTCAGCGGCCTGCTGGGCGCAGCGGACAAGACCCTCCTCAGAGGTGTCCACCGTGGATGCCATCACGCTGCGCAGGCCCTTATAAACTCGGACTGCCGCGCCGGCGATCACTGCATCGCGAATAGAGTCAACCTTATCCGCGATCATATTGATGGAATGGTTGACAGTATTCTCTGCATAGATTTCTGCGTAATCTGCACCGGTGCTGACAGCTGCCTGCAAAACACGGGCGCATACTTCTCTTGAGATCATATGTATTCCTTCCTTTCTCGGGTTTTCTTCATTCTATCATTCCCCGGCGCTTTTTGCAAGTCACTCCCCGTACTTTTCCCCATATACGCAAACAAGAGGGCGCCGTATTTTCGTTTTTGCCGAAAAACTAAAAAAATCACCGTTTTGCTTACTTTTCTTCTTGCAGTTTCCCCTTGTTTATGCTATAATGCGTCGTAATTTGGGTTTTAAAATCAGGAGGATTTATTTATGGATTACGCAAAAGAATCCTTGCGGCTCCACGGTGAGTGGGGCGGCAAGATCGAAGTTATTGCCACTGTGCCTGTGGCCAGTAAAGAAGATCTTTCTCTGGCATACACACCCGGCGTCGCACAGCCTTGTCTGGAGATTCAGAAGGACATCAGCAAGTCTTACACTTTGACCCGACGTCACAATCTGTGCGCTGTTATTACCGACGGCACCGCCGTTCTCGGTTTGGGCGACATCGGCCCCGAAGCCGGTATGCCCGTCATGGAGGGCAAATGCGCTCTGTTTAAGGCTTTCGGCAATGTGGACGCCTTCCCTCTTTGCATCAAGAGCAAGGATGTGGACGAGTTTGTCAATGCCGTATATCTGATCTCCGGCTCTTTCGGCGGCATCAATCTGGAAGACATCTCCGCCCCCCGCTGCTTTGAGATCGAGCGTAAGCTGAAAGAAAAGTGCGACATCCCCATTTTCCACGACGACCAGCACGGCACCGCAGTGATCACTCTGGCCGGTCTTCTGAACGCTCTGAAGGTCGTTGGTAAAAAGAAGGAAGATGTGAAGATCGTCACCTCCGGCGCTGGTGCTGCCGCTATCGCCATCGTAAAGCTGCTGCTGAGCGCAGGTTTTAAGAATGTTGTCATGACCGACCGCACCGGCGCGATCTATGCAGGCCGAGAAGGTTTGAACTGGATCAAGGCAGAGATGGCCGAAGTGACCAACCTGGGCAAAGAGCAGGGCAAGCTCAGCGATGTGATCAAAGGCGCTGACGTGTTCATCGGTGTCTCCGCCCCCGGTACCCTGACCACCGAGATGGTCAAAACTATGGCCAAGGACGCCATCATTTTCGCCTGCGCCAACCCCACTCCCGAGATCTTCCCCGAAGACGCCAAGGCAGGCGGTGCGCGGGTCATCTCCACCGGCCGCAGCGATTTCCCCAACCAGATCAACAATGTTCTGGCCTTCCCCGGTATCTTCCGCGGCACTTTCGATGTAAGAGCTTCTGAGATCAACGAGGAAATGAAGATGGCCGCTGCCAACGCGCTGGCAAATCTGATCTCCGACGATGAACTCAGCGAGGAATACATTATCCCCGCCGCGTTTGATCCTCGCGTAGGCCCTGCCGTTGCCAAGGCAGTCGCCGAGGCTGCCATCGCCACCGGCGTTGCCCGGATCTAACAGCAAACCAAAAAGACGGTACTCATCCAGTGAGTACCGTCTTTTTTACTGTTCTACTTCCCAATCGTAAAGGCGGACAATGCCCTCGCAGCCGGTCAGGCCCATATGGAATGTCTTGGGCAGATCTTCTGTCCGCAGGGTGGTCTTTTGTCCATCCAGCCAAATCACCAGCTCGCGCTCCAGCACCTGCACCCGCAACACATGGATCTTCCCCTCCTCTACCAGGTATTCCAAACCCATCCGCAAATGCCAGGAGCATCTACCATCTTCCCGGTAATGCCGCCACACATTGATGCCGTTTTTCCATAGCACTGTCTCAAAGCAGGCGCCATACCGGACTGCGCCGTCCTCACAGGTTTCCATCCTCTCTGCCAAAATGATTTCCGGGCAGCCCATGCCCTCAAAAGCACAGCGCAGGGTCGCCGTCACGCCGGCTGTGTAAGCATCCTTGGTCAGCAGGCTGATATTGTCAAAGCCCTCCCGATGATCCGGGTTGATTGCCGTGCGGATGTGGTCCGCCTCCTGGGTAAAGCAGGGTGTTTCCGTAAAGCGGAAGGAATAGCAGGTAATGATCTCCTTTTCTTCCCAACATCCTTTGGAAAAATCAATGTACATACTTGTTTCTCCCTTTTGCAAAAAAGCGGGATGCCTGAGCATCCCGCTTTCTATGTCAATCTTACTTGCCGCAGACTTCCTTGGCAACTTCCACGATGTGGTCGCTGCACAGACCGAACTGCTTCAGCAGGTCCTTAGCGGGGCCGGAGTGACCGAACTCATCGTTCACGCCGATGCGACGCACCAGAGTGGGGCATTTCTCAGCCAGGCAAGCTGCAACAGCTTCGCCCAGACCGCCGATAATGGAGTGCTCTTCGCAGGTGATGACCTTGCCGCACTTCTTTGCAGCAGCGATGACCAGTTCCTCGTCCAGAGGCTTGATGGTAGCCATGTTGATGACCATAGCGTTGATACCAGCCTCAGCCAGCTTCTCGCCGGCTTCGATGGCTTCGTAGGTCAGCAGGCCGTTAGCGATGATGGCAACATCGGTGCCGTCCTTAACGATTTCGCCCTTGCCGATCTCGAACTTATAGTCTTCGCTGTGGAATACGGGCACTGCCAGACGGCCGAAGCGCAGGTAGACAGGGCCTTCCATCTCATAGGCTGCGCGAACAGCAGCCTTGGCTTCCACGTCGTCTGCGGGGCAGATAACGGTCATGCCGGGGATGGAACGCATCAGAGCGAAGTCCTCGCAGCACTGATGGGAAGCGCCGTCCTCACCCACAGAGATACCGCCGTGGGTAGCGCCGATTTTCACGTTCAGGTGGGGATAGCCGATGGAGTTGCGGACCTGCTCAAAAGCGCGGCCGGCTGCGAACATAGCAAAGCTGGATGCGAAGGGCACCAGACCTGCGGTAGCCATACCGGTAGCCATACAGATCATATTGGCCTCGGCAATACCGCAGTCAAAATGACGCTCGGGGAATGCCTTCTTAAATACAGCGGTCTTGGTAGCGCCGGCCAGGTCGGCATCCAGAACTACCAGATTATCAAACTCGGCGCCCAGCTCCTTCAGAGCGTTGCCGTAGCTGTCACGGGTTGCGACTTTCTTCATCTCTGCCATAATTATGCCTCCAGTTCTGCCAGCTGAGCCTTCAGCTCGCTCATTGCCTGTGCGTACTCAGCGTCGTTGGGAGCCTTGCCATGCCAACCGGCATCGTTCTCCATAAAGGAGACACCCTTGCCCTTGGTGGTCTTCATAACGATGGCGAAGGGCTTGCCCTTGGTTTCTCTTGCCTTATTGAAAGCAGCTTCCAGCTCATCAAAGTCATGGCCGTCCACGGTGACAACTTCAAAGCCAAAGGCTTCCAGCTTGCCCACGATGGGGTACGGGCTCATAACATCAGCGATGTTGCCGTCGATCTGCAGACCGTTGTTGTCCACTACGATGCACAGGTTGTCCAGCTTGTAGTGAGCAGCTGCCATGCAAGCTTCCCAAACCTGACCTTCCTGGATCTCGCCGTCACCCAGCAGGGAGTAGACGCGGTTGGTCTTGCCGGTGTGCTTTGCTGCCAGCGCCATACCGGTGGCCACGGAAACGCCCTGGCCCAGAGAGCCGGTGGACATGTCAACGCCGGGAACGGTATTCATATTGGGGTGGCCCTGCAGGTAGGAGTCAATATGACGGAAAGTGGGCAGATCTTCCACAGGGAAGAAACCACGGTTGGCCAGCACGGAATACAGACCGGGAGTGGTATGACCCTTGGACAGAACGAAGCGGTCCCGGCCGTCCCACTTGGGGTTCTTGGGATCGATGTTCATTTCCTTAAAGTACAGGTAGGTGTATACCTCTGCTGCAGACAAGCTGCCGCCGGGGTGGCCTGCCTTTGCGCCGTAAGTAGACTCAATTACGCCCATACGGACTTTGCAGGCAATGATTTGCAGTTGCTTCTTTTCGCTGGAAGTCATGGTGTTCCTCCTTGTTTTATCTAGCCCGGAATCCGAGCCGTTGGATATAATATCACGAATGCGGGATAGCCGCACTCAGCAACTATATAATAGCATTAAACCGCCTAAGTTGCAAGCATTTTGCTTTTTTTCCGGGAAATATTTTCTAACTTTGCCGGTAGTCAAGACTTCTGTCTGAACACAATGTACTTAAAGAACAAAAACTCCAGAACGAAGTTTACAACCATGGTTAAAAACTCCACCAGCAAGCTATGCCAGCCCATGTTCACCAGCTGCTGACCCAGCCAGGCAGAGCCGGGAGTGAACAGCAAATAGAAGCAGGCTACTTTCAGCATAGCAACCGGAACATTGGCAGCAGAGTGGAAAGTGTATTTCCGGTTCAGCGTGAAGTTCCACAACACAGAAAGAGCCAGTGCAATAATATGAAATGCCCAGAAAAGGTCTTCCCTATCCGCAAAAAGCGCCTCGCTCAAAAGGGCAAAGCTGGCAGCCTGAATCATTCCGGCGGATACGGAAAACAGCGCGTATTTTATCCTCTGGCCAAGCGATTGTTTTTTCATAACAACACCCCCTCTTTCCAGTATAGCACAAGAGGTTAAAATCGCAAGCTCTTCCTGCAGCAAAAAAGGCATCTGCGTCCCAGCACAGATGCCTTTTTAATCATTTTCTTTTTAGTAAGGAACGCACGGTGACTTTTAAACCGGCAAACTCTGCCGTTCTTCCAAACAACGCAACCAATGTCACATTAGGCAGAACAAACGCCAGCGCAGCCAGTAAAATGAAATCTGCGTAACGGCTGCCGGTGGAAATGTATTGGCCGATAAGGTACACAAGGGCGCTATTGGCCGCAAACACCAGGAAGTACACCGCTTTCATGCCCAAGTAAGGCAGGAACGGCCGCTTGAACACATGCCGGTAGCACAACCACGGGTCAAACCACACATGGGTTGAGACCCGCGTAATCACCGTTGCAAACAAAATGCCCGCCAAACCATAACTTCTGGCCAGCAGCACAGAAGCTACGATATTAATAATCACCATTGCCACCGGGCGGTATTTCCCCTGGATGAACAGGGCATTGGCGATCCGGAAGTTCTCATATGCCCGGGTCATAGTGAGGATATAGACATCCACCACCATCAGCGCCACCACCTCGATGCTCAACAGGTAATCGCTTCCCAGCCATATATTGACAAAGGGATTCAGCAGGGCAAACAGCGCTACACAGATGGTGTTGCCGATGGCAAAAGCAAGGAATGTACTCTTTCGGAAGACCTCATATTGCCGGTCTTTATTATCTGCAGATGCCAGATTGCCCACGCTTGCCCGCATACCTTCCATGATCTGACCAAACAGGCCGTCAACCCGGTAGGCGATCATTCGATAATTGGCCACGAAACCCACCGTTGCAGTTCCCAGGAACATGGACACAATGACGCTGTCCAGATTTCTTTGCAATGTGCCACTGACTTTATAGAGCGCAAGCGCGCGCACGTTTTTGTAAAAATCTTTTTTCTCCTCCTTGGAGAGGTTTTCCGTCTCCGGAATATCCTCCAGGGGGAACATTTTATTCGCCACACGGGAGACCGCAATGTTGGTCAGCAGAATCAGCGCAATAAAGGACACCATATACAGATAGTAGTTTTTGGTGAGTAACAGCACAACCACCGTCACTACCATCTGCACCAGTTGGGAAACAATACTGATCTTTGAGACCGTACTCTTCTGCTGATTGGCGTCCAACAAAATGGTCTTGTACATTAAGAAGTAGGACGCCGCGGTCTTGACCACATAAAGCAGGAAGATGATGTTGATATCCTCCTGAATATCCGGCACATCTTTTACGATGTACTTCAGCAGCGGCACGCAAGCCAGGCCCGCCGCCATAATGACCGCCATAACAACACCGTAGATCTTCCGGTACTGCCTCATAAGCTTTGCGATCTGCGTGTAATCCTTTTTGTGCAGCGGCAAATACAACGCGTATCCCATTGCCGTGCCGAATCCCATTTCTGCAATGGAAAGGATTCCCAGCACGTCTGTAAACAGCGCAGACAAGCCGGCATACTGAAGGCCCAGAAACTTAACGAAAATGGTCTTTGTCACAAAGTTCGAAATAACCATTACCAGCTGGAGCAGAATGGAATATACGGCATTTTTGGCGGATTTTTGCGCCCGGGACAACTCCATTTCCACCCCTCCTTTGTCGCAAGATCAGTTATGTCCGGATTTTCTGTATGATAGGGATCGTCTTCAGCCCATGGTATCGATAAATCTGAGGGATTCTTCCCTCTGCATAGACAGATACCTGTCTACCCGCTCCCAGTTCACATTTTCATCTGTGTCGCCGGGGATCAGTCTATCCTCCAAGCGAAGCAGCGTCAGCAGATCTGCGATCCGGCTGCCTTTTGCTATATTGGAGATCTCCACATAGAAATCTCTCTGGAAAATCAGAGAAAATGCCGTGCCGTGGAAGGAATTGGTGACCACCTTCTCGGCGTTTTGGAACAGCCACACAAACTCCTCCGGTGATGCGGTGGGATAGAGCCAGCAGTCCCTGTGCTTGAGTTGCTGCTTTAAAGTAGGATTCAGGATCACAATGTCGCAGGAGAGTTCCTGGGCGCAGGCAAAGGCCTTGTCCAGAACAAGGGATCCTCCATCCATCATATACACAAGAATATACTTTTCCGGGTGCTTTTTCGGCGCTTTGGCTACAGCTGCCCACTGTTCTCCCGACAGCAGCAGCGTAGGATCCAAGGCCACCGTCGCCTTCCGCTTCAGAGCCTCCCGGACGATCATCGCGCCTGTCCGCTCCCGGACACTGATTTCATCAAAGCTCTCCAGCAGGTGCATCGCCTCTTCCGCATACCGGGGGTCGATATGGTCGCTGCCGAAGCTGGCAGCATAGGCATATTTTCTCTGATTGTCTCGGCAGAAGGGCAGATAATAGTTCAGATCACCGCCGGTAGCCTCCAGGCTGAATACCTGGTCACTACCGGTGATTATATTCTCATATTTACCTGCCACGACTTCCACATTGTACGCATCGCAAGGGCGGGAGGTATGCAGGTATCGCCGGGTGAACCGGTCGAACTGTTTCCGCTTTTTGCGAAACTGGCCGCTTTTCAGGCATTTTTTAATCTTGCCGGCAATGCTGGTGCAGTGGGCAAAGGAAAACGGCTTATAGATGGATTCCAGGTGGGCACAGCGATAGTCGATCAGTTCGCTGGGCTTTCCCCGGAAACGCAGCGTCTCCTGCAAGGCGTAAGCCTGGAGGATCGCGCCGTAATTCAGCGCCCTGTGGAAGGTGATAATGGCTGTTCGTTTCATAAATAATCTCTCTGTCTATAGTTTGGGAAAAACGAGAAGCGCAGCCGCTCCCACCCGTTTCTTCAGAGTAAAGTTGCGATCCGGTATGTACTGCGGCAGATGTCGGGCAACATATTGCCGCAGAGTCTTATAGCGGGGATGGTTCTTTGCGCCGCACCGTACCATCACACGCAGAAGCGTCACGCTTTGCATAACCTTTCCGTTCTCTATGGTCCGGTAAAGGACACTGTCTTCACAATCAGCAAGGAGCTTATCATAAGAGTCCAGAATATTAAACCACTTGTCCTGAAAGACTGCAGCATAGTTTCTCGCTTGCAGCGCGCTGTCTTCGCGCTTTACATAGCAGTACAGACGGGCCGTACCAAAGAACACGCCGGCGTTTTCACTGCAAAGGAGCAGATATCGGTATACAAAAATCATATCCTCCGCAAAATGCTGCTCTTCATCAAAAAGCAGGCTCCCCTGCCGCATAATGTCCATCCGGAAAACTTTTCCGCCGATATAACCACCGATGCCTTTGTTTCCAAACATGGTCATAAGAGCTTGCTCTGCCGTCAGAACTCGATTTTCCCCTGTAATAGCATTCTCCTGTCCTTCATACGCGAAACAGCAAGCAGCCATAGCTGCGCCGGTGTTTTTCATATGGTCCAACAGAATCTGCATATAATCGCAGGAAATGTAATCATCGGAATCCACAAAGGTGATATAGGCTCCTGTTGCTCTTTGAATACCTTGATTTCTGGCCGAGGACACACCGCCATTGGGCTTGCTCAGCACGATGAAACGGGAGTCCTTCTGCTCATATTCCCGGCAGATCTCCTCGCTTTTATCCTGAGATCCATCATTGACCAGGATGCACTCCCAGTTGTCATAGGTCTGATCCAAGAGGCTCTGTATGCACTTGTGCAGAGTCTTTTCACTGTTGTATATGGGAATGACCACCGATACTCTGTCCATACAGAACCATCCTTTTCATCGTTTTTTATTCCAGATACGGAATGCTTTCCCGGGCGCGACAGCTGTCAATGCAGCACCCAACCGTTTTTTCAGCGCCACATTCCCGCAGAAGAGAAATCCTATCAGATTCCTACGGAGGAATCGCATTTTTTCCTTGTAGATCTCATTCTTTTCTTGCCCCAGGTAGGTCAGTACCCGCACCGCCGTGGCATTATGAACCATTTTGTACATCTTCAGCATTTTGAAAACATCCCGATCCCAGGCAGCGGCATCTCCCATTACCGGGTCAAACACATCTCCGTACCCCAGCCACTTGTTTATATTGGACGGAGTATTTTCAATGTTATGCACAATCCCCTTCTCGTTTACAATATAGTGGTAAACCGGTGTCGGGTCATAGTAGATGGTTTGGCAGCACTTCCCATAGAAGTAGTTGAAGTACATATCTTCCATCATCTTGTATCCTTCAGGAAAACGCAGGTGGTTTTCTTTCAGAATACTTCTCTTATAGAGTCTGTTGCAAGAGTATGCGCCCCAGGAATTGCCGCCGGGGACGAACATATTCATGAGCATCTCTTTGACGCCCATCTGCCCTTCCCTGCCGCCGGTACGCAGACGCTCTGCGCCGGAGGGTGTTTCATGGATCAGTCCGCACATAGACAGGTCACAATCTTCGATCCCCCGAACCAGCGTCTCCACAAAGGTTTCATCCACATAGTCGTCCGAGTCTACGAAACAGATATACGCGCCCTCGGCGATGTCCAGGCCGGTATTTCTCGCCGCAGAGGGGCCCCGGTTTTCCCGGGACACCAAACGGATTCTGGAATCGTTGGAAGCAATCTGCCCGACAACGGAAGCTGTTGCGTCTGTAGATCCGTCATCCACCACAATAATCTCTATGGCGCAGTAGGTTTGACGCACGAGGCTCTCAAGGCACTTAGAAATATATCTTTGTACATTATAAGCCGGTATGATTACCGATACCAATGCGTCCATAACGGTCTCCTTTGTCAACGAATATACTTGGATACGATCCGGGGCCTGTCTGTTTTGATCTTGTTCTTGTAGTTATAATCAATATGGCCAATGACAGCCACCGCAGCAAAATACGCAAACAGGGTCTCCAGGTCATACAGAGGATTGCCTGTCATACAGTATTGCAGGAAAAATGTCTGATAACACAGAGAATATACCAATGCCGTCTTGAGCTCACTGGGTAATTTCACCAACTCGTTTCTGCTCAGGATCGCGTACCGGATCGTGGCTGCATAAGCGGAAGCAAACAGCACGAAGAACGCTGTAAATCCAACAACACCGGTCTCGCACAGAAGCTGCAGGAACACGTTATGCGCATCCATCAGCTGCTTCTTGCCATGGAAAAGCGGGACAACATACTGGGTATACCGTCTCCAGCCGATACCTAAAATAGGATTGTCCAGGAAGAAATCCCATGCGTATCCATATAATCTGAATCTGCCCGTAGAGATGTCACCTGACTCCGAGGCGAAGAATGTATTGGCAAATCGCGTAAGGGTCGATGCAATGCCTCTGTTAAATACCGCAAATGTGGACAGCAGCACTACCGCGCCTGTAATCGAAAGAATGGTCACCGCCAGTTTTCCGCCCAGCGACTGTTTGCTGTAGACAAAATATGTGACCACTATCGCCACAATACTAAATGCTGTGGCGGCCCGTTTGCCGGTCATAAAGATGACGACCAGATTAAGAATCAGGAGCAAACCTATCAACCACGCGTTCTGCGGTTTTTTCCGTTCAAACAGCAGGGTAAACACGCAGCATAGTGATGTGGCCATATAAATGCCGTTCAAACTGAAATGGCCCGCCATGCCGGTGGCATATCCGTTATGGACCACCTGCCAGTACAAGTGCATATTGCCTTCAGAACTAATCTTAGGCATAATGTATTTGAGGTAGAAATCCTGATCCCAGTAGAACCACAAGGTGAACACCATGTGCAACAAACTGCAAATCAAGATACATTTGTACAAAATCGTCAGTAGTTTTCTGTCATATTTCAAAAGGATGACCACTACGATATATACCGCGTAGCGGACCAGATATGTGAAATTGTCTGCAAAGTCTTTGGTTGTGGAAATAACAATCGCTACCAAAGAAAACAGCAGCAGGATATCTGTGGTGGATAGCTGGATCGATGTAATCTTCAGGCCTTGGCCAAGCATCAGATACGCTACCAGACAACACACCGCGATGCCCTGGATCAGCACTGTCGTGCTGGGGCTGTACAAGGAAAGAATACTCAGCAAGCGGGTATGGTAAATATTAAACGTCAAAAGGAACAACGCTATCCACGCCAGATATATTCGGTTGCTCTTAGTTCTTTCTACAATATACTGGCTCATAACCCCGCTCCTTTCTTAAAATAATCCGCCGTATACACGGCTCGCGGCATTGGCGCAAAACACGCCAATGCCGACGAAAGCTTTTCAATTACTTTGCGCCCTCTCTTTTCAACACCCGTCCTACTGTTGCGAAAAGGATCTTGATATCAAGAAGAACAGAACGGTTGTCTATATAGTACATTTCCATTTTCTGTCGCTGGCCGTTTTCATAGCCTGCATTGTTGCGGGCATAGGCCTGCCAGTAGCCGGTCAGGCCCGGCTTGATGCTGAGAAGCTTGTCTCTGTCCGCTCCATAGATGTAGGTTTCCTCCTCCAGCAAGGGTCTGGGACCCACAAGACACATATCGCCTTTCAGTACATTGATCAGCTGAGGAAGTTCGTCCAAAGAGGTCTTTCTCAGGAAATTGCCCACCTTAGTAATTCTGGGATCACGATCCAGCTTATATTCCTTTTTGTATCGGGCGTATTCCTCAGGTGTGAGCATTTTTTCCAAAGAGTCCGCATTCATCTTCATGGTCCGGAACTTATAAAAATCAAAGGCTTTTCCATTTTTTCCGATTCGCCGGGAAACATACAAAACCGAACCGTGATCATTACATACGATCAGCAGGCTGATCACCGCCACAGGGATGCACAGAAAAGGAATCGCTACGATGCAGCACAGGATGTCAAACACCCGCTTCAGCCCATCGTATACTTTCTTTTCCTGCTTATATGTATTTTCTTTAACTTGTTCCTTTATCATCTGCGCCCTCTGTCAAAACTAAACGTACTTGTAAAACCTGCCCAACTGCTGAAAGGTTTTTTTGTCTCTGTGGGTATCGCTGCCCAGAATCAATTCGATCCCCTGCTCCTGCCAATACCGGACACGGCCTCTCTGCCAAAAGCGACGCAGGTCAGAAGCATTTATCTGCAATGTGGTGCCGATCTCCACCATCTGTTCAATGGTTTCATTGGAGTACCGGTTGGCGTGGGCGGTAATAATATGATATCTCTTGGCCAACTTCTCTACAGTCAGAAAATGCTGCTCTGTGATCAGGCTCTCCGACAAAGGCAGTTCTAGCAAAAGACTGTTTGTTCCTTCCAGAACCAACTTGTCCAGACCTTCCAAATTCTCAAGTCCCGGCAGAAGCAGAACTTCTGCGCCCAGCGATATCCGGATACCATGCGTCTTATCCCGGACTCTTTCAAACACTGCATCTCTGCGTTGGCAGAAAGTCTCCACATCCATCTTGTGGGCGTAGAAATGGGGTGTTGCGTAAATATGCCGAATGCCGCATTTTTCGGCAGCGGTAAGAAGTTCCTCCATTTCCTGCTCAGTTCTTGCCCCATCATCGATTCCCGGGAGAATATGCGTATGATGATCGGCTAAAAACATTTCCTGCGAGGATCTGGCTGATTGGATTCTTTTTTTCATAACTATTCCTTTGCAGGGCGCTTGTTTCAAATCTGTTTACCGGTTGCCATAGCGGGCATAGCCGTAGTTTTTGTAGTATTTATTGTACTTATTGTACTTATTGTACTTGCCGTAGCGGGCGTAAGAGCCGTACTTGCCGTACTTGCTGTACTTACCGTAGCGACTGTACTTACCGTAGGTCTCCATCTTGGGGTCAATGTCGGTAATGATAAGGCCCAACACTCTTGCGTCAACCTGTTCCAGAGAGCCAATCATGGAACGCATTTCGTCGGTATCGGACATACCTGCCCGGACGCACAACAGATAGCCATCGATCTTTCCGGAGATAACGGTTGCGTCGGTGACAACATTGACAGGAGGCGTATCCACAATGATGTAGTCATACTGATCCTGCAACTTCTCAAACAGGCTATCCAGCTTGGGGGTCGCCAGTAATTCCGCTGCTGCGGAGCTGGGATTACCGGACAGAAGAACATCAAGCTCGCCCTCGCCAATATGAACCACTGAAACGTCCTCTGCAATACCTGCCAGGTATTCAGAAAGGCCGCTGCCTCTCTCCACGTTCAGATATCTGGCCACGCGGGGTCTGCGAAGGTCCGCATCGATCAGCAGCACTTTCTTGCCTGCCTGGGCAAGAGACTTTGCAACATTGATACTGCAGGAGCTCTTACCTTCCGATGCAATGGCACTGGTAACGGCAATTTTCTTGCACTTGGACTCAATGGGAAGATAGAAAATATTGGTTCTGGCCATACGGAAAGCTTCGGAGACGGCGAAGGAGGTCTTATCGTTCAGAATAAAGCTCTGCTGTTTCTCCTTCTTGTCATCCTCTCTCTTCTTGCTGAACAGTTTTTTCTTCTCTTCTGTGATTTCCTGGGTAGGGATTGCGCCCAAAATGGATACCTTGAAGTTCCGGATGATCTCATTTCGGCCGTAGATGGTGGTATCCAGAGAGTTCGCAGCAACAATGTATGCCACAGAGATTACAAGACCCAGCGCAAAGCCGATGACCATATTGGTAGCCAGGGGCCAAGCATACGCATCTTCATGGGGCGGCTGCGCACTCTCGATCACTTCAACAGAAGCCGCCTTAACAATGCGGATGATCTCCTCCGGAACGATATCGATCACTGCATTGACCACATCTGTCGCCTTCTGTCTGTCGGGACTAGTGGCGGAGATATAGAACGCCTCGGTCTCGTTGATGGCGCTGCCGGAGATCATTGTGCCGATCTCGTCGGCAGTAATTCCGGGGTATTTATCCTGCAGATCTTCTGCCACCTCGTTGAGAACGGGCGCAGATTTCACAATGATCAAATAAGTATCTACCAGAGACTTGGAAACAACCAGGTCGCCCTGGGTGATGTATCCTTCATTGGACCGCTCGTTATACACATAGAGCTTGCCCGTAGCAGTGTACTCCGGCTCAATGAAAAAATATGTCGCACCGCCAAATAGCAGTGTGCCTACCAAAGCTGCGATCACGATCAGATAGATACTTCTCCACAGGGACATAAATATGTCTTTCAATGTCAGATTCATTTCCTCGTCTCCTACTTACTGTCAGTTATGTTTCGTCCGTTTCGGTTCTGCTTGAAGTCATATTTCCTCGTGCTCTAAAGGCGCGTTCCTCGATCAATCAACCAGATTGCCCTGCAGAAACAGAGCATAATTTGGACATTATAATACGAGTATAAGATACCACAAGTCACCCCTTTACAACAGGCTACGCATGCTACTTTCAAGAGCAATACTATATAATATAGCAATATCCATATTTCACACTCCAAATTGTCCATTCACATTGAAGCAATATAGGCTCTCCCCCGCCCCTCAAAAAGCTTATCAGTATACAAAAAAGCCCACCGGTTAATACCGGTGGGCTTAGCTTTGTTGTTTGACTTTTCGCAAACTTCGGCCTGCCAAGTTATAGCAGGCCGAAGCCGCGTTTAAGTCAGATCAGTGCTGCTTTCTGAGGATCGGGATCAGCCGGTGACCTCAACGATCTGGTAAACGGACTTCTGCACATCGCCATCCATGTAGCGGATGTAGAATGCGTAGTAACCAGTCTCGTTTGCGCTGACGGTTGCGCCGTCAGTGAGGTTCCAGTAGACCTCGTAGCCCAGATCACCATTCACTGCGGAATAGGCCAGACCTGCAGCCTTGTAGCCGTTCCAGTCAACAATAGCTACGGGAGCATTGCCGATGTAAGCCACACAGATCTTGGAAGTCTCATGACCTACGGTATCCAGAGTGAAGGTATTGCCGCTGATGTTCATGCTGGGTCTGTCAGCCAGGCCAGCAGTGAAGTGTACGGTCTGGTAAACAACGTACTTCTCGCTGCCCACAATGTATCTGATGTAAGCAACATAGTAGCCGGTTGCAAACTCGTCGAAGACCCTACCGTCGTTGAAGGTATCGCCCCAAACCACGTTGTACTGGTCGTAGCCGTCGGTGCCGTTGATTTCAGGATAATCCTTACCTGCGGCAGCGAAGGATGCCCAATCACTGATGGGAGCGGGTTCAGTAGTGCCAACGTATGCCAAAACAACCTTTTCGATGTTATGGCCGTTGGTCTCCAGAACCAGACCCTTGTTATTGGTGGTGAAATCGGGCTTCACATTGGGATCACCAGTCAGAGTCAGCTGGATGGTCTGGTAGACTACGACCTTCTGACCGTTGACAATGTATCTCAGATAGACTGCGTACCAGCCGGAAAGGTTCTGTTCCCAAGCGGTGCCGTCAGCCAGATCAGAGCTGCCCAGAGCCTGGCTGTATGCCTTATAACCACCGGTGCCATTAACGGAGGCGAACTTCTTACCTGCAGCCACGTATGCATTCCAGGTATTGATAGCAATGTCGCTATTGCCGATGTAGGCAATATTGACCTTATCCATCACATTACCGTTTGCATTCAGGACCAGGTTGTTTCCATCGACGGAAACAGCAGGCAGAATCTCCGCTGCGCTGATATTAGCGGTGAAGTACAGGGTCTTCACTGCGCTGTCGGCAGTTGCAGTTGCTGCATGCTTCAGGTAAATGACATAATTACCGGAAGCAGTCAGTACGGGCAGGTTAGCCATATCGGTGTAGGTCTTGTAGCCGGTGGAGCCGTTGATAGCAGTGTAATTCTTGCCAGCTGCGACCAGAGCATTCCAGTCGCTATTGGTGGGATTGGTGAACACTGCATCGCCAACATAGAAGATACCGATTCTCTGTGCGCATGCGTCATTGTCGGTCAGGGTGATAACACCGTCTTC
>JAZKZN010000055.1:0-4718 GCA_045612705.1 Faecousia sp.
TGGGAATAATTTGAAAAAGCAGAAAAACCCAGTAATCACAAGGCTTTTCGGACTTTGCCCACTTCTTCTGATAAGGTTTTGATAAGAACCACCCTCAATGCAATTATTCTGTGTTGCGAGTGGCTTGTGAGTAAAGAATAATTTCGTTCGTCTCACAAAAATCCCATATTAACATTTAAGCCCGTACTGATCGGATGTCAGTACGGGCTTTTTGTTGTTTATTTATTGCTTTTACCTTACTCCGTTCTTCTCCAGAACATTCCTTCAGAAGCGGCAATCGTCTTAAATAACGCACACATTTCTTCATCCGGATTATAAATGCTCATATTCAAGCAATCCCAACCGAATTGAAGAAGTGCATCCTTGGTTGTAAATATTATGTTTACATCACCAGAATGGTTTTCCATGATAGTATCAATAATGTCCGCAACCTGTTCGGGTGTGGGTTTGTCAATCCATTCCCCCCATTGAACAGATACAGGATAATAGCACATTGCTTTCAAGATGATGCGAATGAACCTATCTCGTATACCGTAGCGGCCATAGCGGTTGAGGAAATAGTTTTCAACTTTGAAAAACTGTCCACCACAATCCTTTGGTACTTGTTGCGGAAGAAAATCGATTACATAACACGGGGTTTCCAAAAGCCTATTAACCATTTGCGCAAAATCACCATCCTTGCGGTTGTTTTTTATACTATGACTTTAGTCGTTCGTTTTCGGCTGCAATGTGAACTTTTTGTAAACATTCAAAAGAAAGCCAAAAAAAGGGTTGAAAAAAGGGGCTGAAAAAGATGGTAAGTAGAGGGTTTATTTTTCTTCCTCTTTCAATGCTTGAATCAGCATATCGCTGAGTGCCTGGGACGGAACTTTCGCCCAGATCTGAGTGGTGTCCTCTGCCGGGAATGTATAACGCCAACGGTCATACTGATCTTTGCTGATCTCGCCCTTTCTGAGTTTTTCAGATTGGTCAGCCCATGCGGAAAGCATTTTGAAAACGGACTCGTCCATTGTGCGCTTGCTGCCATCAAAGACGATATGTACTTCGTCTCCCTGCTGTTCAGCTCTAACACCATGAATGTCCTCGACAGCAAAAAGCGTATGGATAAAGCCCAGATCGCTGTCAATGTCGGGGATGTTCAGAGCCAAAGGAGAAACCTCCAGAACATTCGCAAGAGCGTTCACCAAATCTTCCTTGGGCGTTCTGGAACCGGACTCATACTGAGCCATACGAATATCAGCGGTCTTTTGGGGAAATCCCACGGCTTGACCGAGCCACTTCTGCGTCATGCCACGCAGATTGCGTATAAAACGGATTCTTTCACCGATTGCCATAGTTTTCTCTCCCTTTCGGATTGTTGTCATCAGTATAACATAAATGTTTAGTGTATGTCAAGATAACTTAAACAAAATTATTTAATATTCTCTCCAAAGCCTCTTGACATAACGGAATTTGTTTAGTATACTGATGATGCAGACTTAAACATATATGTTTAAGGTGTCCGCCCGGGCAAATCGGATGGCGGCCAGAAAGTATTCCGACACTAAATAAGGAATATTATACCCAAAAATCAAAAAGGAGGAATTGAATGGAAAAGAAGTTCATCAGAGTGGACGAAGTTGCAAGGGTGCTGGAGATTTCGGAATCCCACGCATACAAGCTTATGCGAAAGCTCAACCGAGAGTTGGAGGCGAAAGGCTATATCACCGTTGCAGGACGAGTAAACCGTCAGTATTTCAATGAAAGGATCTACGGAGCAGAAAGGAGTGAAGAAAATGCCGGCTTATAAGAACAAAGAAAGTGGATCATGGTATGTGGTCACACAGTACACAGACTGGACAGGCGCAAGAAAGCAGAAATGTAAGCGAGGATTCAATACCCGTCGTGAAGCTCTGGAATGGGAGCAGAAGTTCCAGCAGCAGAGCGCAGGAGACTTGGATATGAGCTTTGAAGCCTTTGTTGAGATTTATACCACCGATCTCAAAGCAAGGCTGAAAGAAAGCACATGGCAAACCAAAGAGAATATTATCCAGACCAAGATCGTTCCGTACTTCGGCAAACGCAAGATCAACGAGATCACTACCAAGGATGTGATTGCGTGGCAGAACGAGCTGCTTGCCTATCGTGACGAGAAGCACAAGCCCTATTCTCAAAGCTACCTCAAAACGCTGCACAATCAGCTCTCCGCCATTTTCAACCACGCAGTACGATTTTACGATCTGCGCTCCAACCCGGCAGCGAAAGCCGGAAACATGGGCAGTGAGGAACGTAAGGAAATACTGTTCTGGACGAAAGAAGAATATCAGAAATTTGCGGAAGAAATGATGGACAAGCCCATTTCCTACTACGCATTTCAAATGCTTTACTGGACGGGCATCCGTGAGGGCGAATTGTTGGCGCTGACCCCTGCAGATTTCGATTTTGAGCGTGGGACAGTAAAGATCAACAAGACCTATCAGCGATTGAAAGGAAAGGATGTGATTACCTCTCCCAAAACCAAGAAAAGCAATCGCACCATCCAAATGCCGGATTTTCTCTGTGAGGAAATGCAGGAGTTCTTCGGGATGCAGTACGGGCTGAAAAAGAAAGACCGTATCTTCACCATCAACAAGAGCTATCTGCACAGGGAAATGGACAGAGGGGCAGAAGCCGCAGGAATTAAGCGTATCAGAATCCACGATTTGAGACACAGCCACATCAGTTTGCTGATCGACATGGGTTTCTCGGCAGTAGCTATTGCCGACAGAGTGGGACACGAAAGCATTGAGATCACTTACCGATATGCTCACCTGTTCCCCTCCAAGCAGAAAGAAATGGCAAGCAAACTGGACGATCTTAACAAAGGAGCGTGATATTTATGTCAGCAAAGAACGTAGACAAACACAACCGTTTCCGCAGCATTACGGTGGGCTTCCGAGTATCACCGGAAGAACAGGAAGAACTGAACAGAGCCGTAGCTCTGTCGGGACTTCCCAAACAGGAATACTGCTACCGCAAGTGCATGGGTCGTGAAGTGGTGGTACAGCCGAATCCGAGAGTACACAAGGCACTCAAAACGCAGATGGCGGCGATCCTCGCAGAGCTTGAGCGTATCGCCACTGGAGATAGCGTACCCGACGAACTACTCAGTACCATCGACCTCATTGCCATCACTATGCAGGGACTGAAAGGAGAGGATGCGAATGATTGATGCAAAAGAAAAGACTGCCCTTGCAACATCTGTTGGCGCAGATGAAAGGCAGTCAATTCAACTATGTAACACCAATATTATAACAACCGAAAACACGGAAATCAATTACCCCGACGAAAATTCTTCGGAAAAGCTGGAAGAAATTTACCGACAGATGCAGCGAATGAATGATCCGGCATATCTGCACACGGTGTCTATGAATGATTTGTACGAAACAGTTTTCCAGAGCAGACCGCCCGTCATAGACGGTCTGCTCTATTCCGGCACCTACCTGTTCGCAGGAGCTCCCAAGGTGGGCAAGTCGTTCTTCATGGCACAGCTTGCCTACCACATCAGTACCGGACAAAAGCTCTGGAATTATGATGTCCATCAAGGAACAGTTTTATACCTTGCCCTGGAGGATGATTACCAGAGATTGCAGGAACGAATGTCCCGTATGTTCGGCGTGGAGGGTACAGACAACTTACACTTCGCCGTATATGCAAAGCAACTCGGTGCAGGACTTGATGAACAGCTTGAGAAGTTCATCCGTGACCATCCCGACACCAGATTGATTATCATTGATACTCTGCAAAAGATCCGTGAGGTCAGCACCGATGCTTACAGCTATGCCAACGATTATGACATCGTGGGCAGGATGAAGCAGTTTGCCGACAAGAACGGCGTGTGCCTGCTCTTGGTGCATCACACACGAAAGCAGCAGGCCGGAGACAAATTTGAAATGATCTCCGGTACAACGGGATTGCTCGGCTGCGCTGACGGAGCATTCCTTATGCAAAAGGAGAAGCGCACCGATCTGAGTGCCACCCTTGAGATCGTAGGCAGAGATCAGCCCGACCAAAAGCTCCATCTGACGAGAGATACTGAGAAACTGATATGGCAGCTTGATCGTGCGGAAACAGAGCTTTGGGAAAGCCCGCCTGACCCGCTACTGAGCAGAATTGCCGCTGTGATAACCGAGGATACCCCGACATGGAGTGGCAGCGCTACAGAGCTCGTAGAGCTGTTACAAGAGGATATTCAGCCCAATATTCTGACCCGTAGGCTCAACGTTAAAGCAGGAGAGTTACTGAATGAACATGGTATTGAATACACCGTGAAGCGCACCCGAAACGGTAGCTCCATCAGCTTGGCGAGAAAGACCGTGTGACGATTGGTGACGGTTGTGACGATTAAAATGACAGCAGGGGCGGTATCAAAAATACCGTCACAATCGTCACAACCGTCACGGAAAGGAAGGGAAAAAATCAAATGAAGAACGTACAGATACCCTATGAGCTGTTCGTCGATCTGGTGCTTTACCATCTGAACGGCGAGGATGATTTCGACGAAGAAATCCGGCAGGGCTTGGAACAAAAGCTGGACACCATGCTCAACAGACAGCTCTACTCTCAATACAAGACAGCTCCCACCGAGGAACAGCGGGAACAGGCAAGGCAGGAATATCTTGACCGCCGTGGAGTGCCGCAGAGCTATCGCTGGACTACTTCTCCTTGGGAGCTATGACAGGAGCGTGCCACGCTCCTGT
>JAZKZN010000056.1:0-12060 GCA_045612705.1 Faecousia sp.
CGATCCGACTTGCCAAGACGGGGCGGCCGCACCATCGGCAGCCAATCCTCCCGGATGGCCTGAGAAAACTGCCACAGAAGCCACAGATGAGAATACCCTTCCAAGCCGCGGAAGGCATCGGGATTGCGGTATTCCGGCAGAAAGACGATGCGCGCTTTGAGTTCCTTGGCCAGACCGCTCTGCCTGGGAATGCCGAATTTTTCCTGAAAATCCGTGTGGATATGGGCGATGATTTTCATAGGCGGTTGTTTGTCCATATTCCGTGCCTCCTTACAAGAAAAGAAAAAGCCCTGTTCAAAGGAACAGGGCTTTTGGAGCTGTTAGGCAGATTTGAACTGCCGACCTCGTCATTACCAATGACGCGCTCTACCGACTGAGCTATAACAGCATGTTTCGCAATCAGCTTTGTTATTATACCCACGGCACATATAATTGTCAAGTATAATTTTCAAAAATTTTTGGCAGGGTTTGACCCTGCCGAAAAAACTTATTCCAAACCGATCCCGGCCAAGCGTTTCAGGTAACTCACATAGGAGTCGCTGCTAACCATAAAGGGATAGTTGATGACCAGAAGATCATCCACACCCTGCTGGGCTGCCAGCTCTGCCAAGTTCAGACTGGGCTTGCCACTGCGGTTGAATTCTCTGGGGTCAATGACGATGATCTTGCTGTAATGGCTTGTGAGGAAGGGCACAAAGGCATTGCCGTAGGACTCCTTCAGCACCATACACACAGGGCCGTCCACGGAGGTCTCCACCGTAGCTGCCGGATGGTCGCCGCCAAGGAAGCAGAGATACTTGTTGGTCTGATCTTCGGAAATACCCTGATAGACCACACTGACGGGATAAGCCGTGGAGTTTTCCAGATCCGCATCGGCATAATAAGCCGCAGAAGTTTCCACCACAGGCAGATAATAGGTCAGAATGTCGGGATTATTTTTCAGTACATCGCTCTGAGGATACTGGGATGTCCAGCCGTACATAGAGCCGAGGAAGCCGGTATACTGACCGGTTTCAAAGCTTTCCAGGGGCACTGCCTCCAGACCCAATGCTTCGCAGTAGGCCGTGTAGGCATAGTAGGCACCCAGCTGGGTCCAGTGATGGTCTGTACGGAAATAGACATATTCATCCTTATGGGCTTTCAGTTTGGAGAAGGCATCCACCGTGACGATGGTATCGTCCATGGCACCGTAGCACAATTCGATCATAGCCTTCTGGTCACTGACACCGCTGTGCATATCCTTGGGGGAATAGAACTGGGCGGCATTGGGGGTCAGCAGAGAGATGACCCGGACCTCCTCGCCCAGTGCCTTCTGCAGATTACCCACAGCATCGGCATAGGAAAGGACAATAGAATCCGTGGCATAGGGTACATCCATAGCACGGTCACCAACGATGATCACAGAACCGGCAGAGGTATATTCCAGATTTTCGGTATTATCTTCTTCCTCCACAGGCTCTTCCGGCACCGGATTTTCCTGTTCAGGCACTTCTTCCCCAGTGGGAATCTCATTGGGATTGACTACCGGCTGTGCGTCTTCTTCAGAAGGCACCTGCTCCGGAATGGGGTCCAGTGCCTGTCCGCCATGCTCGGCACCGCCCTGATAGTCCAGCACCAGCAAGTTATCCTGACCGCCGCCAAAGTGGTAGAAACCGTTGAGCTTCTGATTGGCTTTCAGCAGCAGCTCCCGCCCGGGGAATGTATCGGAATAGTAGGTATCCATATCCCGCAGATAGCTGCCGTCAATCAGTGCCCCGAAGGAAAATTCCGGTTTGGTCGCCAGATTACGGTTTTCTGTCTTCGACTCCGTGGCATCCACATCCACAAGGGACACCACACCAACAGCAGCTGCCGCCAGCACCAATACAGAGAGCAGTACAATATAAAGTTTTTTCAAGGCACTGCCCTCCTTATCAGAATCGATAGTACAAAAATGCGCTGAAACCGCTGCCCACCAGGGAAATGGTGGAGAGCACCAGCAATGCGACACAAAATGCGTAAGTGACAGCCACATACAGCTTCTGCTTGGGTCCGTCAGACTCCTTGCCTGCACAAATCAGACCGAAGATATCGCCAACCAGTCTGGGCAGAGGCGTGGAGCCAAGGACGCAAAGAAGAAGCAGCGGCAGATTATTAAGCAGCATAATGCGGACTTCCGTATTCCAGAAACCGCCGCCGGCAAAGCCGAACATGGCAGAAAGTGCCTGACCCAGCCGACCGAAGTCCGTGAAATAGAAGATCGCCCAGCCGATGACCAGCAAAAACAGCGTCACAATTCGACGCAGAGCCATGGGGACTTTGGTGATCTTCGGCAGCAGGGGCTTTTCGATCAGCAGCAGCACGAAGAAATACAGACCCCACAGCAGGAAATTCCAGCTGGCGCCGTGCCAAAGGCCGGTCAAAGCCCATGTGACAAACAAATTTAGGTTCCGGTGACGGCGGTTGCCGCCCATGGGAATGTAGACATAGTCGCGGAAGAAGGTGCTCAGAGAAATATGCCATCTGCGCCAGAAATCCGTGATGGATGTGGCCATATACGGCAGATTGAAGTTTTCCAGAAAACGGAAACCAAAAATACGACCAAGACCAATGGCCATATCGGAATAACCGGAGAAATCAAAGTAGATATTCAGGCAAAAGGCAATGGCATACATCCAGTAAAACACCACACTCTGCCCCTCGGACTCCCGGAACAGCTTCATCAGCAATGCAAAATTATCCGCGATGATGACCTTCTTGGCCAGACCAACCAAAAAGCGCCGCAGGCCCAGCGCCACATCATCCCAGCTATGGGTGCGGTTATCCAGTTCCCGGGCCACATCGATATACCGGACAATAGGGCCGGCAATCAGCTGGGGGAACAGGGACACATAAGCGCCAAAACTGATGGGATTTTTCTGGGCCGGTACATTTCCCCGGTAGACATCTATTGTGTAGCTCAAGCACTGGAATGTGTAGAAGCTGATGCCGATGGGCAGCGCCAGTCGCAGCAGCGGCACACTCAAACCGGTGACAGAGTTGAACGAGCTGACAAAGAAATCCGCGTATTTGAATATGCCCAGCAATGTGACGCTGCACACGACACTCACCAGCAGCCAAAACTTCTTCCATTTCTTTGTCTGCGCTTTGCCAATGGCAAGACCACAGCCGTAAAACAGAATAATTGAGCTAACCATCAGCGCCAAATACTTGGGCTCACCCCATCCGTAAAACACCAGGCTGAACAGAAGCAGCACCGTGTTTTTCAGCTTCCCGGGCACCAAAAAATAAATCAGCACCACGGCGGGCAGGAAATAATACAAAAACGGTATGCTAGAGAATAACATTCACATTCTCCTTATTCTAACGATTAAAAAGGCAACAGTCCGAAGACTGTTGCCCTTTTTTCGACAGTAAAATATGCTCTGCAGCGAAAGGGCAGCAATTACAGCATATTCTCCTCAACCACGACATTGCAGTATCTGTAAGCAGTGGTCAGGTAGGTTGCGAAGGTGTTGACCAGCTGAGTGTTGCCATAGAAAGCGATAACATAGTCATCAACGGTGGCAATAATCAGCAGCTCGGGGAAACCGCACATCCACTGGGTGCTCAGGATACCATCCTTCAGAGTGCTGACAAAGGCGTTCACGTCACCGGTGATCTTGTATGCGCCAGCGGTGAAGGTGTTGGCATTCATCATATGCATCAGAGAAGCAGCCTCAACCACCTGTGCGTGCAGAGTCTCGGGAACATTCAGCATATAGGTAAGGGTATCCGTATCGGTTGCAGGCACTGCGCCGGGAGCGTCCATAACCATAGCATCACCGGGGCCGCCGGCGCAGGCGAACTTAAGGTCGGTGGGGAAAATCTCCCAGGTCTTGGTCAGGATCTCAACGGTGTCCTTGATCTCTACCTTTTCAGCCGCCTGGGGCTTTTCCTCATCGGGCTTGTTGTTTGCCTTGCAGGCAGCCATGGACATAACCATAACCATAACCAGCAGGAGTGCAATCAGTTTCTTCATTGTTTATTCCTCCAAAAATAATATTTTTCTTTCTATCTATTGCGCATCCAATCTGTAGCAGGAACACCCCGGCAAGGCGCCGACGATATCTCACGCAGATTGAAAGCGAGGGCCGGTATCCAGGATCGTTTGATCCTGCAACCGGGAAACCACAATATAAAATTACAGGACTTCCATATGCTCCAACAGGATCTTGATACCCAGCAGGATCAGGATCACGCCGCCGGCTACCTGAGCCTTCTTTTCAAAGCGGTTGCCGAAGATGTTGCCAATCTTCACGCCCAGTGCAGACAGCAGGAAAGTGATCACACCAATCAGCACAACGGCCACCGTAATGTTCACATCTCCCGCCATAGCAAGGGAAATGCCAACCGCCAAGGCATCAATACTGGTGGCGATCGCCATTACGAACATGGTTTTCACAGACAGGTCCGCGTTGCTGTTTTCGCAGTCACAGTCCTTGGAAAAGGCCTCTTTCAGCATATTAATACCGATGATCGCCAGCAGGCCGAAAGCCACCCAGTGGTCAAAGGCCTTAATGGCTTCCGCAAAGAGCGTCCCCAGAAAAAAGCCGGCCAAAGGCATCAGCGCCTGAAAGCTGCCAAACCAGCCACCGCAGATGCTACATTCCTTTAATCCTGCTTTTTTCACAGATAAGCCCTTGCACACAGACACCGCAAAGGCGTCCATACTCAGACCTATCGCCAAAAAGAACAGCTCTCCGAAACCCATTCAAATCCTCCGTATGTTAAACGCAGAGCACCCTCTTCCGGGTCCCGATTTAAGCGTCCCCTACTTATGTTTCCTGGCGAATTATATCAGCAAAACGCCTCGATGTCAAGCACTTCATAATAATTTAAAAAATCAGAAAAAAGTTTAGAAAATGTTCAAAAATCAAACAAGAAAGTTGCAAAATCTTGCAAAAGCAATCATCACTATATCGGCATTTTATGACGCAAATACCTATCTTTTGGGCCATAAAATCGCCATATCTCCCAATTATAGTATTTATTATACCATTTCTTGCTTTTTTTCGCAAGGTGTGCTATACTGGCGGCAACTAATTGCGGTCGGGAGAGATGGTAAATGGCGATAGAAAAGGTAAAAGCATACTTTGCCCAATTCGGTATAGCAGAACGAGTATTGGAGTTCCCCGTATCCAGCGCCACGGTGGAATTGGCCGCACTGGCCGTGGGCTGTGAGCCCGGCAGGATTGCCAAATCTCTTTCTTTCCTGGTGGATGGAGCGCCGATTCTTGTGATCGCAGCCGGCGATGTAAAGATTGACAACGCAAAGTACAAGGCCTATTTTGCCACAAAAGCAAAAATGCTTACCCCCGACGAGGTCATTTCCTTGATTGGCCACGCTGTGGGCGGAGTGTGTCCTTTTGCTATCAACGAGGGTGTCAAAGTATACCTGGACGTGTCCCTGCGGCGGTTTGAAACCGTCTTCCCTGCCTGCGGCAGCAGCAACAGCGCCATCGAGCTGACGCTCCCGGAGCTGGAGAAATACTCCGGCAGCTCCATTTGGGTGGATGTCTGTAAGCTCCGTCAGGAATGAATTATACATTATAATATATATAACGGACAGAGGCCTCTCCCCTGTCCGTTTTCTTTATTAAAAAAGCCAGAGGTGAAACACCTCTGGCCTTTTATTTTGAGATTGATCTCTTACTTCTCGCCGAAATAGATCTTTGCGGAGAATGCAACCACATCGGAAACCTTCTCACCAATGGGGGCCAGCTCCAGACCGGCAAGACCCAGTTCCATCTCGATCTCCATATAGGTGTCCTCACCGATCAGAGTATGCTTGGTATAGCCGCCGTCAGCTACGGTGTAGTAAGCAAGCTCCTCAATGGTAAGTGCAACACCCAGTTCCATACGGGCGCCTTCGAAGATCTCCAGCTTGATGGCATCGATAACGCCGTCAGGGCCGGCGGACAGGACCTCGCCTTCGTCCTCACCCAGGATCCACACGATATCAGCGGTCATGGTGTTGACATCGAAGTGGGAGTAGCGGGAACGGTTCCAGGGAGCGCCGTCTACGCTGAACCACAGGTCAACATACCACAGGCCTGCGCCGGGGGACAGAACGCACTCAGCGGGAACAACATGTCTTTCGGGCAGAGCCTCAACAAAGGACTCAACGGGAACGATCTCACCGGTGGTAGCTTCAGTAGCATCGGTGGCCTCAGTGGCTTCGGTAGCCTCAGTGCCCTCGGTAGCCTTGGTACCTTCGCTGGGATCAGTAGGATCTGCGGGCTTGTCACAACCCACCAGGGCCATGGAGCACAGCAGGACCAGTGCCAGGAACAGTGCCAGGAACTTTTTCATTTTTATTTTCCTCCAATATTTTTGCTTTCTAATATCGCTTATTCAGCATCGCGGGGTGCTATCCAGCCTCCCCGGATATATGGGAACATTGCCGCCTTTGGGATTGCCGCCGGCGGCTATGTCTCCAAAAATTAATGAATGGGATTACTGATTATACACTTCAACCTCGTAGAGCTGGGTCGCCGCTTCAGCGGTGAAGGCCATCTGCAGGCGGATCGCATCGGGAGTGATGGATGCGGGCAGAGTAATGGTAGTGCAGTTGCCCTCAGTGTTGACCACTGCGCCTTCCACAGCAACGAACTCGCCCTCGCCGGTCTTTGCCATCAGAGTCAGGTCACCCAGATTGATGCCGTAGACCTTGACCACATTGAAGGTGGGCTTGTAGGTCAGGAAGTTGAAGGCCACGAACTTGATGCCATCGGTACCGGTACCGCCCTGTGCCCAACCGTAGTTGTCAAGGACGCCGTCGAACAGCTTGTGCTCAGCGGGATGTGCACGACCGGTATCAGAAGGATCGTGTTCAGATGCGTTGAAGGTGTAGTCAGTGTACTCCAGGCTGCCAAACAGCAGGCTGCCGTTTGCCAGACGGGCTGCTTCCTGCGCATTGATCTCTGCAGCAACGGTATCATAGCTCTTCAGGCCGGTGTCTCTTGCGGAGCTGGTGCCGATCAGAACTTCGAAGGGCTTCAGAGTGAAGGTGTTTCCGGAGAAGGTGCCTTCGTGACGGAAGTTATCCCAGGTACCGGACAGGCCGTTAACGGTGACGATCTGCTCAGCGTTCTTCAGGTTGATGATGACAACCATCTGTTCAGAACCCTTAGTCCAGGTGACAGCTTCAAAGTTGTCGTTCTGATTCAGCACATTCCGTGTACCGGTAGCCAGCAGATCTTCCAGAGCCTCAATGCTGGAGAAGGTGTAGCGGGTGCCTTCGTACAGAGATGCGCGGTCGTGGATATCGTGACCGGCGTAGGGCCAAATGGACTTGGCGCCATGAGTCAGGCCAACCCAGGTGTTGCAGATGTACTCATCGAAGGTGGGATAATCGGTATACCGGATATTGGAACTGTTGCCGGTGTTGCCATAATCGGGCCAAGTAGCGAAGCAGGTGGGCAGGAAGCCAAAGCACTTGTCTGCTCTATTCCGGTTGATCTGCAGTGCCATAACCTCTGCCAGGTCACCGTAGTTGTTACCCCAGCTGGTATTGTGGACGCGATTTCCGTCGATTAGCTCGATTCCCATATAATGGTCAACTTCGATCCAGTCAGCGCAGTCAATGTAGTTAGCGGGCTCCTGTGTGCCGATCAGGATGACGTGGTAGGGATCCTTCTGAGCAATGTACTTATACAGATTCTTCATGTACTCCATGTTCCAGCGCTCGTACTCGGGCTCATCGGAGAAGTAGTAGTAGCCAAAGTTCTTGTTCTTGTTGGCTTCGATGATTCTGTCCACTGCGGCCAGAACCTTTGCGCTGGGATATGCCAGTGTTCTGTGCTCGGATTCGTCGTCGTAAGGATCAACGCCAAGCGCACCCAGCTGGATGCTGACCTGCACCATCTCGTCAGTCTCAGACAGATCGTCATTAAAGTACTTTTCCTGGTTGAGTTTGCTGACATGGTAAGTGGGAGCGTAAACATTGCGGCGGATAACAGGTTCGCCGTTCAGATACAGGACACCATCCTGGATCCAGGTCATGGTCTTGCCGGTCTCTGCCAGGCGGCGGATGATGGTCTCGCTTACCACATGGCCGTTCATAACCACGGACAGGCGCACCTGACCACCCACAGGCAGGCCCGCGGTGTTGAAGGAGAACTTGCCGTCAGCGCCGGGGGTGACTTGCTGGGTTGCAATGCCGTTGCCTTCCAAGATCACAGTCAGGCCCATGCCTGCGGGTACAGTGCCTTCCACCTTGGAGGCATCCTCACCGGGATAGAAGTTGGTGCGGTATGCGGGCAGAGTCAGAGTGGGCTCGGGCATCTTCTCAAGGATGCGGACCTTCAGATAAATGGCATCACCTGCGGCGAAGGTCATTTCGTTCAGGTTTGCGATAAATGCGTCGGACATCTGGGGCAGGTGCACAGACCACTTTGCGGGGTTGATGGCGTGCTCTTCATACTGACCGTTTGCCAGCTTCTTGAAGTACTTGAATTCCTCAATGGCCACATTGGCGCCGGCGGCATTCAGTCTCTCACGAATGGAGATCTGGCCGACCTTGGTCTCTTCAGCTGCAGTCCACAGCCAATCGACCGTCATATCAGCAGGATTTGCATAGTGATAGCCGAAGAGGCTCCAGCTGGGGTTCTGAATAGCGGCCTCCATATAGTAGCCCAGGTTGTTCTCGGGCTGCACAGTGACGGCAGGCAGAGCGCTTACCAGGTTGGTCTCGCCAATGAAGGTCAGCTTCACATAGATGGCATTCGCCTTGGAGGCCTTAACGCCGTCCAGGTTTGCAATCACCTTGGAGCCGGTGGCGTTTGCCAGTTGCAGAGCCAACTCTTCAGCGCTTACAGGGACAGTTGTCTCAACATAAGTGCCATTGTATGCAGTGTAGTACTTGACAGCGTCCACTGTAAAGGTCAGGCCGTAGGCAGTGCTGTTCTGAGCGATCAGTTTCAGTTCATTGATCACTGCGTTCTGGTCAGCACCACTCAGATCCCACAAGAACTCCGCAGTCTTGCTCAAAGCATCAAACTTGAATGCTGCGGAATTAGCAGAACCGAAGTTCAGATTCAGGTTCCAGGCAGTCATGGGGCTGGTAGTAGCATTCACGGTGGGCAGGTCGGTGGTCTTCAGATATCTGAGACGGTAGAAGATTGCATCGCCCGCTTCCAGAACGATCTTATCAAAGGTAGTGACGGTAAAGCACTCGCTGGATTCCACATAAGGCATCTCAGGAGTCACAACGATCTTCTCGTAAGTGCCATCGGAGAGCTTCTTATAGATGGTGACTTCATCAAAGATGATCTTTGCCTCACCGGAAGGAGTGAACTTGATCCGATCCATCTCGGTATCTGCCAGGGTGCTCACCCACAGGTGTTCCTGGACAGAACTATTGTCCATCACATTGATGGCATCGGGGTTAGCCTTCCAGCCGCTGTCGCCGTTGTACAGATCAATCTGGTTGAGTACTGCATTGCCGCTGACGTCCCGCTCAGCCGGAGTGGGCAGTGCATCCACGATGGGACCGGTAGGCACATAAGGAACCGGTCCGATCTTGATGTACAGAGCATCACCATTGGCCAGAGTGATATTCTCCGCGAAATCAACAAAGGTCACAGGCACGCCTTCCACATCGGTAGTGACAGGAGGCAGATAAATAATATCAGATGCCGGCGTCAGGGTGATCATCTCGTATGTGCCGTCAGCAAGCTTCTTGTAGTGAGTGAACTCAAAGACCTTAAAGCTCTCGTCGCCACCGAAGACGCGTCTGCGAATGGTCATCGTATCAATCACAATGTCGCCATCGGACACCAGCAGCCAGTCAGCCTCACCGTCAGCGTTGAGAGTCTTCATGCCCAGATTCTTCCAGACAGGAGCCGTAATCTCCACCTTGTAGTAGTAGCTGTCTGTAGACACAACCGTGGGCAGAGCATTCACTACGGGACCGGTAGGCACATAAGGAGCCGGTCCGATCTTGATGTACAGAGCATCACCATTGGCCAGAGTGATATTCTCCGCGAAATCAACAAAGGTCACAGGCACGCCTTCCACATCGGTAGTGACGGGAGGCAGATAAATAATCTCAGCTGCCGGTGTCAGGGTGATCATCTCGTATGTGCCGTCAGCAAGCTTCTTGTAGTGAGTGAACTCAAAGACCTTAAAGCTCTCGTCGCCACCGGAGACGCGTCTGCGAATGGTCATCGTATCAATCACAGTGTCGCCATCGGACACCATCAGCCAGTCAACCTCACCGTTAGCGGTGGCGTCCTTCATGCCCAGATTCTTCCAGACAGGAGCCGTGATCTCCATCATGTAGTACCAGCTTTCTGCAGATACCACGGTCGGCAGAGCATTCACTACGGGACCGGTAGGAACATAAGGCGGATGATAGACACTGAACTTGAAGTAGACAGCATCGCCTGCATCCAGAGTTCTGGATTCCAGGTTGGCAACCACATTCTGTTCGCCCTTTGCCAGAGCAACGTGCTCTGCAGTGGGGTTCACAGTAATCTTCTCGTAGCGGCCGTCGGAGAGCTTCTTGTAAATGGTGATCTCATTCACCACAACCTCAAAGCCTTCCTGGGTAGGCACGAGAATAAACTGTGCAAATTCGGTAGTCTTTGCATCGACATTCCACAGGTATTCTACGGACTCAGTGGTAGTTTCAAAGAACGTATTGTGAATATGCTGTGCAGAATTACCGGTCTGCAATGTGACATAGGTGCCGGCCAAGCCGGTTTCAACAGGCGCTGCAGTGGGCAGTGTGTCCACAACAGGGCCGGTGGGAACATAAGGAGGCTCATAGGTCTTGACCTTGAAGAAGATGGCATCGCCGATCTTCAGCATCCGAGTATTAAAGCTGAATGCCACTTCGGTCTCACCGGGAGCAACAAACACATCAGGATTGGTGATGGTGGCGGGGATCACTTCGTAGAGGTTTACATCCACCTTGCGGTAGATGGTAGCCTCCAGGAAGGTCAGTTTCAGCTCAGCAGAGCTTCCTTCGGGGAGTCTCAGCGCAAAACGGTTGACTTCCATAGCCTCAGTGTCATTGACCCACAGGATCTCGCGCACGCTCTTGTTATCGAAGAAGTTGACATTATCCACATTGGCGATCCACTGATCATCCTTATACAGATGCATCTCGGTCAGAGTCATCGTACCGGAAATATCGATCTCGCCGGGAACGGGCAGTGCAGACACAGTCTCACCAACAACGGGCTCGGTGGTCTCCACGGGAGCGGTGGTCTCTGCAGGAGGCGCGGGGATTACCTCTACCTTCAGGTAGATGGCATCACCTGCAATGAGAGTGATCTCGTTCAGGTTTGCGATATCCACATCCTGCATGTTGGGCAGGATGAAAGAGTTTGCCACAGGGGTAATCTCGTAAACCTCGTAAGTACCGTCAGCAAGCAGCTTGTAGTACTTGAACTCAACGATTTCGATCTCGCTGTTGTTGTACAGACGCTCGCGGATAGCCAGACGGCCAATCTTGGCTTCTGCGGTTGCAACCCACAGCCAGTCTGCGGTCATCGTGGTGGGATCTACATACTGTTTCTCGCCAAGCTCGAACCGCTCAGGACTCTGAACGGATGCATCCATAAAGTAGCCCAGAACATTGGAGGGATTCACAGTATGGGTGGGAAGTTCGTTCACAACAGGACCGGTGGGTACGTAAGGAGGATCGGTGACAACAGGAGCAGTGGTCTCCTCGGGAACGGTAGTTTCCTCGGGAACAGTAGTTTCCTCGGGAACAGTAGTTTCCTCAGGAACGGTGGTCTCCACGGGAGCGGTAGTCTCTACGGGAGCAGTGGTCTCTGCAGGAGGTGCGGGGATTACCTCTACCTTCAGGTAGATGGCATCACCTGCAATGAGAGTGATCTCGTTCAGGTTTGCGATATCCACATTCTGCATGTTGGGCAGGACGAAGGAGTTTGCCACAGGGGTAATCTCGTAAACCTCGTAAGTACCGTCAGCAAGCAGCTTGTAGTACTTGAACTCAACGATTTCGATCTCGCTGTTGTTGTACAGACGCTCGCGGATAGCCAGACGGCCAATCTTGGCTTCTGC
>JAZKZN010000057.1:0-62901 GCA_045612705.1 Faecousia sp.
CCAGAGTCACGGTCACAACCTCCTGGACATCCTTGGGAATCACATAGTCCCGTCCGTGAAGCCGTGCCATTGCCTTTGCCATAGCCACAACCGCCAAAGTGGCACGAGGAGAACCACCACGCAAAAGCTCCTGTTGACGGCGGGTGGCATCCATAAGCCGCACCACATATTCCGCCACCGTATCCGCTATATGGGTTTCCTGAACGGTTTTTTGCAGCAATTGCAAATCCTTCCCATCCAGCACCTGCTCCACCTGACCCATAGGCTCGGCTTTCTGACGGCTGAGCACCATCTGTACCTCGTCTTTAGGCTGGGGGTAACCCAGGCTGAGGCGCACCATAAACCGGTCAATTTGGCTGTCAGGGAGCAGCTGGGTGCCTGCCGCGCCCACCGGGTTTTGGGTGGCAATCACCACAAAAGGCTGGGGCAGCGGATAGCTGACGCCGTCCACGGTCACCTGATTTTCCTCCATTGCCTCCAAGAGGGCAGACTGGGTGCGGGAGGTGGCGCGGTTCAATTCGTCTGCCAGAAACAGATTGCACAGCACCGCACCGGGGCGATAGGTCATTTTCCCGGTTCCCTGCTCCAAAACGCTGTAACCGGTCACATCCGACGGAAGCACATCCGGCGTAAACTGCACGCGGTTATGACTTAAACCCAAAGCTCGGGAAAAGGCAATTGCCATAGTGGTCTTACCCACACCGGGAATATCCTCCAGCAAAATATGTCCATCTGCCAAAATAGCGGTTAGCACCCACAAAAGCACATTGTCCTTACCCACAATGACCTTTTTTACCTGTGCTAAAATTCTTTCCGCTGCCTGCTGTACCGCATTTGTCATTTCCTGCATCTGCCTTCTCTCCTTCCATCCGGGATTATACCCACCTACACTTATATTTTAGCCTGGGCAGATATAAAAATCTTCCCACTTTTTTCCCACCTTTTGAAGCCAAAAAACCGTTGGTATTCTTAAGTTTTCATTCTTCCAGTCCAATAAAAAGGACTATCTTTCTCACTTTTTTCCCACCTTATGGCACCAGATGGGACAAAAAAACCGTCCCCTACTTTCCTTACAGAAGATAATTTACTCGTTCCATTTCCCGGTCACCTTCGTAATAAACACGGGTAACCCGCTGGGAAATATTGCAAACCTGTTCATAGTTGAAGCTAATTGACGCCTCTGCCAAACATTCGGCGGAAATGGTTTCTTCGCCGCTCTGTCCCAGCAAAACCACATCATCACCCACCTGAACGCCGGGAATATCCGTCACATCCACCATAAACTGGTCCATACAGACTCTACCCAAAATCGGCGCTTTCCGGCCGTCAATCAACACATAGAATTTAGAAGACAAGCTTCTGCGATAGCCGTCGGCATAGCCGGCAGAAATCGTCGCCACCACCGTGTCCTTTTCCGTGACAAACGTACCGCCATAGCTGATAGGGCATCCGGCAGGCAACACCTTGATATGACTGATCATCGCGTGCCAGCTTAAGGCAGGCTGCACCTGCAGCAAAGACTTATCCACCTCATCGCTGGGATACAAACCATACAGGATAATACCAGCCCGCACCATTTGACCGCTGGCACCAAAGTTCATAATGCCGGCTGAGTTATCCAAATGGCGAATGGGGATCTCCACACCTCTGTCCTGAAGCATTTTATAAAATGCCTCAAAGCACGCCGCCTGTGCGTGGGTAGCTTCCAAAGAGGCTGCATCTGCCGTAGCAAAATGGCTGAACAGACCTTCCACAGCCAGACCGGGCAATGCGCAAATTTCCTTGCAAACATCTGCGCTCTCCTGGGTGGGCATAAAGCCGATTCTGTTCATACCCGTATCTACTGCAATATGGCACTTGGCAATCTTGCCCAAAGCCACAGCCTGCTTAGACAGTTCCTGCGCATCCTGAAGGCTGATAATGGTGGGTCGAATTTGACTCTCCACCATCACAGAAAACAGGTCTCGGCTTACATGACCCAATACCAAAATGGGCGTCTTGATACCGGCATTGCGCAGCTGCAGCGCTTCTGCCACATTGGCAACGCCAAAAAAGTTGCATTCTTTTTCCAGCGTTTTGGCAACCGCCACTGCCCCGTGACCGTAAGCATCGGCTTTCACTACTGCCATCACCGGCACACCGGCTTTTTCCCGGATCGCCCGGTAGTTATCCAAAATCACATCCAACCGAACCTTCACATATGTATTGGAAAATTCCATACCCATCATCTCCACGGCATATTTTTGTTATTATATCAAAAAATTAACACGATGTAAATATCCAAGTGAGCGGGCGCCCATAACCGGGCTTCCCCCCGGAAGCCAGTTTCTTCTGCTCTCTCTTCTTTTCTATATTCTTTTCTATTCTTTTCTATTCTTTTTCTTTTCTTTTCTTCTCTTTTCTTTTCCTCTCTTCTGGGAATCCAAACGGAATCCAAAAGGCACCTCAGAAACCTGAGATGCCCCAATGGTTTTTAATATGTTAGAAGCCAGACCCTTGTGCAAATCATTCCATCACAGTGCCGTCAGGATGGAACAGCGGAAGCTTATGTAAATAGATAATATCCTCCCGGTTTTGGGCATCGCCCTCTGCCAAAATTGCCATACGGCCGGCAACAATACCACCTGCTTTTTCCACCAGCACCTCCAGCGCCTTCAGGCTTTCGCCGGTGGAGATCACATCGTCCACAATGAGGATCTTCTTGCCCTTCATAAGTGCTGCATCGGCAGTGTCCAAATACAAAGTCTGCTCCTTGGCGGTGGTGATGGACTTTACTGTGGATTCGAAAACGCCGGTCATATACAGCTTGGGTGCTTTCCGGGCAAGGAAATACTTTTCAGCACCGGTCTGCCGTGCCATTTCGTGACCCAAAGGAATGCCCTTTGCCTCAGCGGTGATGATATAATCATACTCGGGGGCTTTCTCCAGCAGCGCCTTGGCGCAGGCCACTGTCAGCTCCTGATCGCCGAAGATTACAAATCCGGCGATATACAGATCATCTGTCACTTTGCAGATAGGCAGGTCCCGTTCCAGACCTGCGATGGTCATACGGTGATACATAATTATAAACACCCCTTTTTATCTTAGAGAGTACGCAGAATCACATCCACCAGCTTGTGGAACAGATCGTGGACCATAGCGGCGGTCTCCATCACTTCCCCGTGATTCAGTTTCACAGGCAGAACGCCGGCGGCCATATTGGTGATGCAGGAAACACCTACCACCTGCAGACCGCTGTGGCCTGCCACCAGGGATTCCGGCACAGTAGACATACCCACCGCATCAGCACCCAAGGTACGGAACGCCCGGATCTCTGCGGGAGTCTCATAGTTAGGACCAGAGCACATCAGGTAGACACCCTCCTCCAGGGGGATGTTCTCCGCAGCGGCGTTGGTCTTGATCGCCTCCCGGAGAGAGGCCGTGTAAAGATCACTCACATCGGGGAAACGGGGGCCGAACTTCTCAAGATTCGGTCCGATCAGGGGATTCGCCCCGGACAGATTGATGTGGTCGGAAATCAGCATCAGCGTGCCGGGCTTATAATTGAGATTGACACCGCCGGCGGCATTGGTCAGCACCAAGGTCTTCACGCCGATGGCCGCCAGCACCCGGACAGGCAGGGTGATCTCCTGCATAGGCAGGCCTTCATAGTAATGCACCCGTCCCTGGGCCACTACTACCTGCTTACCCTCTTTTTCACCGAAGACAAACGCGCCGGTATGGCCCTCCACCGTAGGCTGGGGGAAGTTGGGGATCTGGGAATAGGGGATCTTCACGCTGTTTTCCAACGTATCGGCATAGTCGCCCAGGCCGCTGCCCAGCACCAGCGCCACTGTGGGGCGCATAGATACTTTATCCAACAGATATTGAGCGGCAGCAGTGATTTTATCTTGCAGAGTCATAGAAAACACTCCTTTTTTTCTTTATCATACCATATATTTCCCTTGTCGTCAACGAAACAAAAGGTGCTCGTTTCCTCTTTAAAAAAGCTGTGCGTTGCCAAAAAGCAGCGCACAGCATCATCTTTTACAGCGGGCTCTGTTTGATCTTTGCGAAGCGGCGGGGATACTGAGCAGGCGTATGGGATACCTTTTTCAGCACGATTACCGTATGAGCCGTGCCGTCTACAGGGAACTGGGCCACCCGTTCCAGCTTCAAACCCAGCTTTGCGATAGCATTCCGGGCCTCGTCCAGCTCTTCCTGGGCGGCAGTGCCCTTCATAGCCAGCACCTTACCACCTACCCTTACATAAGGCGCTGTCAGTTCCAGCAGGATATTGAGTCTTGCCAC
This sequence comes from Faecousia sp., assembly GCA_045612705.1. Classification (GTDB taxonomy): domain Bacteria; phylum Bacillota; class Clostridia; order Oscillospirales; family Oscillospiraceae; genus Faecousia. The sequence continues at coordinate 4,291 of JAZKZN010000057.1, forward strand.
GGCCCGGCTGGTAGCGATGTCATAGGTTTCCCGCCGGGTCTGCACTGCTTCTTCTGCTCTGGCGGTCACACATTCCGCCTCCACGCCCAGTGTGGGCAGGACTGTTTCCAGCCATTGCATCCGTTTCCCCAGGGAATCCAGCAAGGTCAGCTCTGTTTCCGGGCAGGCAATCTTCACCGGCACGCCGGGAAAACCTGCGCCGCAGCCTACATCGATTACTTTTTTGCCTTTCAAATCTTCCAATGTGAGCAGGGATAGGCTGTCCAGCAGATGGAGCTTGGCCACCTGCGCCGGCTCTGTGATCGCGGTAAGGTTCATCACCTTATTCTGCTCAATCACCGCCGCGCCAAACGCGCACAGAGCATCCTGTCGTTCCTCCGGAAGGGAGAGGCCCAACTGGGGCAATCCGTTTGCCAGTGTCTTCTTCATATCGCTCAATCCAGATCCACCTGCTCTTTGTCCAGGGGATCAAAAGGATCTTCTTCCACAACCTGGGAGGGGATTACGACCTTCTGAATGTGCCAGCTGACCAGCAGATCGCAAGCCTTGATGGCATTCTTTTCACCGTCGCCGACAAAGGCATCACAAACGGCCATATCCCGGGCAAGCTGGCTGCTTTCCAGCGCAGCCACGCCGGTGGCATTGGATGCGCCGGTCACTTCATCCAGTTCCTCCAAGGCCTTCAGACAATAGCGGTAAGCCATCACCATGCCGGAGTAGCGGAACTGCACATCTTCATTGGCGTCGCAGGCAAGCCACGCGCCAAAGGTGGCATCCCGGGGCGCAACGATACACACTCTATAGGTCATCTCCCGGCACATAGCAAAGGGGAGAAGAATCGCAGGCGTTTCGGGATTGACGGCGGCTTCGCCGGTCAGACCCACAGTCAGGCCGGTCATACCCCGGGCAGTGAACCAGCCCTCCCAGCCCAACTTCTTCACAGGCACGGAAGGTCCTGCAAACACGGGCATAGAGCGCTCATACACCAGCGTGTCAAAGCCGTTCTGGGCCTTGGCAGCCAAACTATCAAAATCGTCAAAAACAACATCACCGTTGCTGTCCCGCCGGACCTGCTCTGCCAGATCATTGGCCAGATCCCGGTAGTACTCGGCAGCATTCCTCAGTTCCGTGACCGTATAATCTGTTTCTTTCAGTTGCACATCCTCCGCCAGAGGGCCAGCGAAGACATTGAGTTCATACATACCGGTATTCAGCAGGAACACCACTGCCACAGCGGCGCAGACCCAACCGAACCACTGAATGGGATTCCACTTAAAAATCACCATCAGCACCACCGTCAGCGCTACCAGCGCCAATAGTACAACCAACAGGATCTGCCACAGGCAGCCGTCAACACCGGCGCTCCAGTCAGCCAAAAAAGACTGGACCATCCGGGTGGCGTAGGGGTAGATCATATCCACAAGGGCGGAATGGGCTTTGGCAAACTCCCGCAGACCCCAGGTGCAGGCCGCGACGATCGCCGCAGTCAAATAACCTCTCCAATACTTCAAAGGACAACGCCTCCTTGTCTATCACTTTCGTCAAAAACAAACTTCTTTGATATATCAGTATACCACATAGTTTTCCACTTGTCCAGCCGCTTTAACCAATCTACCCCGCACGCCGTCCTTATAGACACCGGTGACGGTCACTTCCCGGAGCGCATTGTGGAGGTCTTCCCCAGGGGCATACACCTTGATATAGTTGGGGGTATGGCCGGTATAGTCCTCTCCGTCCCGCTCCTCAAAGAGCACCTGCACGGTTTGTCCCACCAGCGCCTGCCGGTAGGATTGGGACATCTCATTGGCCACGGCGATGGCAGCTCTGCTGCGGGCCTCCTTGGTAGCATTGCTGTGCTGACCGGGCATTTTGTCTGCCGGCGTACCGGGGCGGCGGGAATAGGGGAAAATATGCATATCCGCAAAGGCGCACTTGCGAATGAATGCCAATGACGCGGCAAACTCTTCCTCCGTCTCTCCGGGGAAAGCCACGATCATATCGGTGGTCACCGCGCAGCCGGGAAAATAGGCTTTGAGCAGCTCCACACTCTGCAAATACCGGGTGGTATCGTACTTCCGCTTCATACGGGCAAGCACCGTATCGCAGCCGGACTGCATGGAAAGGTGAAACTGAGGGCAAAGATTGGGGAGTTTCTGCAATCTCTCGCAAAAAACCTCCGTGATGATCCGTGGTTCCAAAGACCCCAGCCGCACCCGCAGCTCAGGCACTGCCTGGCAGACAGCCTCCAGCAACTGCGCAAGTCCGGGTTTTCCCGGCAGATCCGCGCCCCAGCTGGCAATCTCGATGCCTGTCACAACAATTTCCTTATAACCCTGTTCTGCCAAGGTCTTGGCCTGCTCCACCGCCAACTCCATCGGCGCAGAACGGACCGGTCCTCTTGTGTAGGGAATGATGCAGTAGCTGCAAAAGTTCACACAGCCGTCCTGCACCTTTACCATCGCCCGGGTGCGTCCCTCCAGGCCGCCGGCAGGCAGTACCTCAAATTGCCGCCGCTTCAGCGCCTCGTCCAATACCATGGCTTTCGTTCTGGTCTCTGCAGCGGATAGCACCTCCCGGAGGAATGCCTCCCGGCTGCCGCTGCCGCCGATCACATCAATGCCCATGCCCTCCAGGGCCTTGGCGGCGTGCTGGGGATAGCAACCGCATACCGCCAGCACCGCATCCGGGTTCTCCCGGCGGCAACGGCGGATCACTGCCCGATTCTTTTTGTCGGCCACCGCCGTCACGGAGCAGGTATTGATAATGTAAGCATCGCAGGCTTCGTGAAAAGGGGCAATTTCGTGCCCCTGTGCGGCGAGAAGCTGCTCCATAGCCTGGGTCTCATATTGATTCACTTTGCAGCCCAGGGTATAAAATCCAATCTTCATTGTATAATCTACCAATAATCTCTTTCTGTACGGAATGTTTTCTTGCGGTTTGGTCAATTGATATCGATACCATATTTGTATATAATATGTGAGGTTTGTAATGGGTATTATACTCTAAAAATCCCTTTTTGTACAGTATCGGAGGTAATTTCCTATGAGTTTTAATATTTGGCTGACTTCCTACGAGCAGGTAAAGGCCTTTGTGGGTCTTGCTGCGAAGCAATCTTTTGATATCCACGTGGGTAATGACCGCCAGTCCATCAACGGAAAAGATTTTATGGGTATGTTTACCTTGGACTTTACCCGCCCGGTAAATGTACAGGTCAACTGTACTGACGAGGAATGCGCCGCTTTCCGCCAGCAGGTTTTGGCCCTGCAGCATTAAATTACATAACACACCGTCCCGGGATTAGGCGGCGCTTCGTAAGACACTATCCGCTTCAAAAGCAATCTTTTTATCCAATACTGCGCAAAAACGCTATGGTAGGCGTCAGCCTTACCATAGCGTTTTTTCTTGTCTTGGCGTAAAAAACTTCGCTTTAGAAGTGCTTTGCAGTTTTGCCGCTGGGATTTTTCTCTTCAGCGAAAAATAGCCACGCAGAAATACTTTGTGTATTTCAAGGGGATATCCTGATGCAGAAGAGGAAAAGACCGGGGCAAAACCGAATAGTGTCTTACGAAGCGCCGCCTGTGGTTTTTTTGCGCAAAAAAGCAAAAAACAGTAGGCAAACCAAAACAAATGTGCTATCATAACAGAAAAGGAGGTGGCGCAATTGCGGATTCTAGGCATTGACCCCGGCTACGGGATCACCGGCTTCGGCCTGATCGAGGCGGAGCGCAATCAGTATAGACTCCTCCACTGTGGCGCCATCACCACCCCCGCCGGTATGGATTTTTCCGCCCGGTTGGAGATCATTTACAACGATATGACAGAACTTTTGCAGACCACCAAGCCGGATACTGTAGCTATAGAGGAGCTGTTCTTCGGGCAGAATGTGACCACCGGCATCGGCGTAGCTCAAAGCCGGGGCGTGATCCTGCTGGCCATACGGCAGGCAGGCTTGGCGGTCTCTCAATACAAACCCATGCAGGTGAAGCAGTCGGTGGTTGGCTACGGAAACGCCACCAAGCATCAGGTGATGGATATGACCAAGCGGATACTGAATCTGCCCCAAATGCCAAAGCCCGACGATGCCGCCGACGCCATTGCCGTGGCGCTTTGCCACGCCCGGTCCAGCACCAGTCTGCTGGCCAAACTGAAGTAAAGGAGATGCCGTTTATGCTGTATTATCTGTCCGGTCAGGTGGCCATTCTGGAGCCGGGTCTTGCAGTCATTGACTGCGGGGGCGTGGGCTACGGCTGCCGCATCACCGCTTACACCGCCGCTCAGCTGAAGCTGAATCAGAGCGCAAAGCTCTATATCACCGAATCCATTCGGGAAGACGCCTATGACATTTACGGCTTTTCCAGCCGGGAAGAGCAGCGGTGCTATGACCTGCTCATCTCCGTCAACGGCGTGGGCCCCAAGGCTGCGCTGGCCATTTTGGCGGCTGGTCCGCAGAACTTCACCCTTGCTGTGATGACTGGGGATGAAAAGCTCCTCACCGCTGCCCAGGGTGTGGGCAAAAAGATCGCCCAACGGATCATTTTGGAGCTGAAGGATAAGATCGGCGGCACTACAGATACCTTGGATTTTTCCTCCCCTGTGGCCGCCGTCCCGATCACCGGCAGCAACACCGCCCTGGCCACTGCCGCGCTGCAGGAGCTGGGCTACTCCCCCTCGGAGATCGCCGTCGCCCTCAAGGGCGTCGACCCCAACGCGTCTACGGAAGAGATGGTCCGCTACGCTCTGCGGGCGATGGTCATGAAGAACTAACCTTTTTACATTTCACCCCTTTTGGAGGCTGCTATGAGTTTAGAGTTTTCCCGGGAACTGGACGCTCCCATCGTCTCCCCCACCTTTGCCCCTCAGGACTCCGGCGAGATCGGTCTGCGCCCCCGATTCCTGGCTGACTACACCGGTCAGGAAAAGGCGAAGGAGAATCTGTCCGTTTATATCGAGGCCGCCCGTCTGAGAAATGAGCCTTTAGATCACACGCTCCTGTACGGCCCTCCCGGCCTGGGCAAAACTACCCTTGCCGGCGTCATCGCCAACGAGATGGGCGTGAATATCCGCATCACCTCCGGCCCGGCCATTGAAAAACCCGGCGACCTGGCGGCGCTGCTGACCAACCTCAACCCTGGCGACATTCTGTTCATCGACGAGATCCACCGCTTAAATCGGGTCGTTGAGGAGATTCTTTACCCGGCAATGGAAGATTTCGCCATCGATATCATCGTGGGCAAAGGCCCTTCCGCCAACTCCATCCGCCTGGATCTGCCCAAGTTCACCCTGGTGGGCGCTACCACCCGGGCCGGTCAGCTGTCCGCCCCTCTGCGGGATCGCTTCGGTGTGAATCTGCGGCTGGAACTGTATACCCCCGATGAGCTGGCAAAAATCGTCACCCGCTCGGCCACCATTCTGGGCATGGAGATCGACCCCCAGGGCGCCATGGAAATTGCCTCCCGCAGCCGGGGTACGCCCCGAATCGCCAACCGGTTTCTCCGCCGGGTACGGGATTTTGCCCAAATTATGTATGACGGCGTAATCACCAAGGAGGCCGCTGACTTGGCTCTCTCCCGCCTGGAAGTGGATGCTTTGGGCCTGGACTCTATCGACCGGCGTATGCTCACCGCCATCATCCGCAACTACGGCGGTGGCCCTGTGGGCCTGGAGACCCTTGCCGCCACCATTGGCGAAGAAGCGATCACTTTAGAGGATGTCTACGAGCCGTATTTGATGCAGCTGGGTTTCCTCACCCGTACGCCCCGGGGGCGCTGCGTGACCGCCCTTGCCTATGAGCATCTGCACATTCCTTTTGATGGACAGGCCCATTTTGACATCTGAATCCCCCGGATAACTTAACAAAAAAGGGAAAATCCGTCAGAAATCTTCCCCAAAAGCATTGACAAAGCATGCCCCCTTGTGTATAATCCCATTTGTGGCGGTATATCGTCACATACTATTTGTCCCTGCGTAATCCCAGTCAACAACCGGCAGGCTTTCACGGGGCATCAACAACCGAAGAGAGGTAAAATCAATGTACGAAGACAAGACTTTAGTTTGCAAAGAGTGCGGCAGCGAATTCGTATTCACCGCCGGCGAGCAGGAGTTCTACGCAGAGCGCGGCTTCCAGAATGAGCCCCAGCGCTGCAAGGCCTGCCGTGACGCTCGCAAGAACAGCGCCCGTGGCCCCCGTGAGTTCTTCACCGCTACTTGCGCCCGCTGCGGCGGCGAGGCAAAGGTTCCCTTCGAGCCCAAGTCCGACCGTCCCGTATTCTGCAGCGAGTGCTTCGCTCAGATGCGCGCAGAAGGCTAATTGCACAAACGAGCAGCGCCGGGAAGTATCCCGGCGCTGTTTTCTGCTTTTTGTTCACAAAATCGACTTAGAAAGTTTGATTTTTCGTCACCGGTTGTTCAAATCCGGAGGTTATTCTATAAACACGGAAGGCGCCTTGTGCCGTGAGGGCGTTTCCGGAAATCCTCTTTTTATTACCTCTTTTCTTTCCCCAAAAGGCAAAAGGAAGCCACTGCATTTCGCAGCGGCTTCTTTTTGTCACCAAAGGCCCAGGTAGCCAATGCCGATGCCGGCGGCGGCAGACAGGGCAATCAAAATGATGGGGTGTACCTTTTTCAGAGCCAGCACCAGCATCACGGTGAAGATGCCGGCCGACAGATAGAAAGCCGGTGTCCGCAGGACAGCCAGGCTGACCCCCGCAGGGAAGAACACGCTCACCAGCACCGACAGTATCGCGCCGCCGATCAGGCCCACTACCGCAGGTTTCAGACCGGTCATACAGCCCTTGACCACAGAGGACTCCTTGAACTTCTCATAGCATTTGGCAACGATCAGAATCACAATAAAAGACGGCAGTATCACACCCAGGGTAGCGCAGGCGGAACCCAGCACACCGCCCATCTCGGAGCCGATGTAGGTAGCCATATTGATAGCAAAGGGTCCGGGTGTGGACTCACTGACAGCGATAAAGTTGACGATGGCCTCCTCGGAGATCACATCTCCCCAGCGCAGCGCCACTTGTTCCTGCATCATCGGGAGCATAGCATAGCCGCCGCCGAAGGTGAAGGCGCCAATCATAAAGAAGGTAAGAAACAGCTCCAAATAGATCATTTTGCAGCCCTCCTTGCCATCATTTTGGCGGTAATAAGGCCGAAAGCCGCACAGCCGGCCAGCACCGGCAGCACACTCACATCCAAAAGGCCTGTGAGGATAAATGCGCCGGCCATAATGAGATAGGACACCCAGTTTTTCTTATTCTTTTTGTACATCGTCCACAGGGCCTTGCACAGCAGCGCCAGCACACCTGCCCGAATGCCCTGGAAGGCATACTGCACCGCCTTCAATTCCTGGAACTGGCGCAGCACGAAGGAAAGGGCATAGATGATCGCGAAGGACGGCAGCACCACGCCCAGCGTAGCGCAGACAGAGCCCAGCACGCCGCAAGTGCGGTAGCCTACGAAGGTGGCCGCGTTGATGGCGATGGGACCTGGGGTGGACTCGGCAATGGCGATGATCTCCAGAATATCATCGTCGGTGATCCATCCATGATTTTCCACCGCTTCTTTCTGGATCAGCGGGATCATGGCGTAGCCGCCGCCGAAGGTGAAGGCGCCGATTTTCAGGAAGGTTAGAAACACCTTCCCCAATTCCTGATAGCGATTGTTCACATACACACAACCTTTTCTTGAAATACTATACATACAATACCCCAAACGGTGGTCTTTTGCAACCTCTGTTTGACACTTTTTCCGAATTGTGGTAGGATACAACCAAAGGAGGGGATGCTCATGGACAGCTATTCCCGCACCCGTTTTCTGCTGGGTGACGCAGCAATGGATAAATTAAAAAACGCCCATGTGGCCGTATTTGGTCTTGGAGGCGTGGGAGGCTATGTGGTGGAGGCCCTTGCCCGCAGCGGCATCGGCGCACTGGATCTTATTGACCACGACACCATCAGTCTTACCAACATCAACCGGCAGATCCTTGCCACCCGGGAAACTGTGGGTCAGGGCAAAGCAGAGGCCGCTGCCCGGCGGGTGGCCGCCATCAATCCGGACATCCGGGTGAACGCCCGGAAGGTATTTTATCTGCCGGAGACCGCTGCCGAGTTCGATTTTTCCCAGTATGACTATGTGGTGGATGCCATCGACACCGTCACCGGAAAACTGATGCTCATTCAATCTGCCAAAGCCGCCGGCACTCCCATCATCAGTTCTATGGGCACCGGCAACAAACTGGATCCCACCGCTTTTCGGGTGGGCGATATCTCCCAGACCACCGTATGCCCCCTCGCCAGGATCATTCGGAAAGAGTGCAAAAAGCGGGGTATCGGCAAACTGAAAGTAGTCTACTCCACGGAAGACCCCATCAAGACGGAACTTTCCCCCGATGATCCCGCCTGGGCAGAGTTGCCCGAAGGCCGTAATGCCCTTCCCGGCTCTGTATGCTTTGTACCGGCGGCCGCCGGTATGATCATTGCCGGCGAGGTCATCAAGGATCTCATCAAATAACACGCCGCAGCACTGAGGTGCTGCGGTTTTTGTCTTGTTTTAAGGGAAAAGATGTAGTATACTGAATCCATACTTTTTAGGAGGTGTGTGAATTGACCTTTCATGTAAATCACCCGATCCTGTATATCTTTGCCGCTGTCCTTGTGGTGGTGGTGCTGGCGCAGTCCGTGTTCTTCCTGGTGAAAGCCCTGCGCCGCAGCAAAGAATTGGGTATGGATCAGTCTAAGATCAAAAAAACCATCAAAACCGCAGCCATCTTCACCATCGCTCCGGCAGTAGCCATCGTCATCAGTGTGATGACCCTCAGCAAAAAATTGGGGTTGCCCCTGCCCTGGCTGCGCCTGAGCGTGGTGGGTTCCATGAGCTATGAGACCATCGCCGCTAACAACGCCTTGAGCGTAATGGGCCAGAGTTTGGGCGCTGAAGCGCCGCTGAATGCCCAGCAGTATGTAAATGTGCTGCTGGTGATGACCATCAGTATTATGGTGGGCATCTGGCTGGTGCCGGCCATCGGCAAGAAGCTGCAAAAAGGTATGGAATCCCTGGGCAACCGGGACGCCAAGTGGGCAGATGTGTTCAGCAACGCCCTTTTTATCGGTATGATCTCCGCTTTTTTGGGCTTTGTGTTCTGCGATGTATCCCGTCTGTGGACCGCTGACGAAAACGGCCAGGTGACCGTGATGGTCAATCAGTTCCTAGAAGACGGCACCAAAGTGCCTGTTCCCGTGAAGTACACCGCCACCTCCGGTCTTGTGCCGGTATGCACTATGGTGGTCTCCGCCCTGGTGATGGTGGTCTGCGGTCTGCTGATGCGCAAACCCAAGCTGAAGTGGCTTAGTGAGTACGCGCTGCCCATCAGCCTCATCGCCGGTATGGCCGCCGCCATTCCGCTGACCGCACTGCTGGGAATGGAGGTAAAGTGATATGAAAAAGCTTTCTTATATGGATTCCGTCCACAGAGACGGTACCATTTGGAATCTCTCCGTGATGGTACTGCTGTTCCTGTTCCCTGTGGCTGTTGCGATTATTTTCGGTGTCACTCCTGACTGGGGCGCATTGGCTTTGGGCCTTGTGGCCACCGCTCCTATGTACTGGGCTGTTGGCATTATCGAGACCATTACATATGTGCCTATGCTGGGCGCCGGTGGCTCTTATCTGAGCTTTGTCACCGGCAATATTTCCAACCTGAAGCTGCCTTGCGCCATCAACGCTCTGGAGCAGAATGAGGTCAGCGCCAGCAGTGAGGAGGGCGAGGTCATCTCCACCATCGCCATTGCCACCTCCAGTATCGTCACCACCTTGATCATTATTGTGGGCGTTGTGCTGATCGTGCCGCTGTCGCCCATTCTTGGCGCTCCGGTACTGCAGCCTGCCTTTGAGCAGATCCTGCCGGCGCTTTTCGGCGGCTTGGGTGTGGCATTTGTTTCCAAGAATTGGAAGATTGCCGTAGCGCCCGTGATCCTGATGCTGGGTCTGTTTGTGTTTGTCCCGGCGCTGAACGCCGGCACCGTGGGCATTATGGTACCCGTGAGCGCGGTGTTTACCATTCTGGCGGCCCGGATCCTTTACAAGAAAGGTGTGCTGAAATGATCTGGTATATTTTAGGCGCGGTTGCCGCCTTTTTGGCAGTTCTGGTCATTCGCGCTTTGACCTTCCGCCCCCGAAAGCCCCGCCAGTTAAATGAAAGCGCGGTGGAGTTTGACAAAGACGCCGCCGTGACAGCTCTGCAAAAGCTGGTGCAGTGCAAGACCATTTCCAGCTACAACCGGGATGAAGAAGACGAAGCAGAGTTTCAAAAGCTCATCGACCTTCTTCCTGTCCTGTACCCCAATGCCTTTTCCACCTGCGATGTGACTATGCTTCCCGACCGGGCGATCCTGCTTCGCTGGAAGGGTAAAAGCAGCGCCAACCCTTCTGTGATGATGGCTCACTACGATGTGGTGGCCGTCCGGGAGGAGCTGTGGGAAAAACCGCCCTTTGCCGGCATTATCGAAGACGGCGTTCTGTGGGGTCGCGGCACTTTGGACACCAAAGTCACCTTCAACGGCGCGCTGTTCGCCGCAAACACCCTGATGGAGCAAGGCTTCCTGCCGGAAAATGACGTGTATTTCGCATTTTCCGGCGGTGAGGAGGTCAACGGAAAGGGCGCTGTGAATATCGTCAACTACTTTGCCGACCACGGCATCACCCCCGCACTGGTGGTAGACGAGGGCGGCGCAGTGGTAGAAAATGTTTTCCCCGGGGTAAAAGTACCCTGCGGTATGGTGGGTATTGCAGAAAAGGGTATGATGAATGTGCGCTACACCGTCCATTCCGGCGGCGGTCACGCCTCTGCCCCTCCCCCTAAGACCCCCATAACCACCCTCGCCAGCGCCTGCCGGAAAGTGGTAGAGCACCCCTTCAAAATGTCCATCAATAAGCCCGCCGCTCTGATGTTCGACACCCTGGCACGTCACTCCACTTTCCTTTACAAGCTGATTTTCGGCAACCTGTGGTGCTTCAAGCCGGTGCTGAACCTGATCTGCAAAGCCAGTGGCGGTGAGATGAACGCCCTGGTTCGCACCACCACTGCCTTTACTCAGATGCAGGGCAGCAAGGGTCGGAATGTGATCCCTGCGGAAGCCCATATGGTGAGCAATATGCGGCTGAACTCCTCTGACTCTGTGGCGTCCGCCACCGCCTACCTGAAGAAGGTAGTCAATGACGATTCTGTGGAGATCACCGTGCTGGAGAGCCAGGAGCCCAGCCCCATCTCCGAGACCGACTGCGATGCCTACTACAAAGTGGCTGACACAGTGGCGGAAACCTGGCGCGGCTGCGTGGTCACCCCGTATCTTATGGTACAGTGCTCCGATTCCCGCCACTACCGGGACATCTCCCGCCATGTGTACAAGTTTTCCGCTATGGATCTGACCGCGGAGGAACGAAAGACCATTCACGGCAACAACGAGCGAATCCGTCTGGCGTCCATCGCAAAGGCCGTGGAGTTCTACATCCGTCTACTGAATAAGTGCTGACAAAAACAGGTATAATCGAAAGGAAACCCAAGGAGCTTTGTTATGAATAAACTTCTTACTTTTCTGGGCAAGTTTGCCTCGGACAAACTGCTGCCGGCCATTGTCTTTCTGGTAATCGGCATTCTGGCGGTGATCATTATTCAGAAACTGCTGAAGGTCACCCTAACCAAACTGAAAATGGACCGTCAGCTGGCCAAGCTGATCCTGGGCGTGATCAGACCTGTTCTGTGGATTCTGCTGGGTCTGATCGTTGCCACCAGGCTGGATATCGATGTGACCAGCATCGTGGCGCTGGCCAGCGTACTGACTTTGGCCATTTCTCTATCCCTGCAGGGTCTTTTGGGGAATGTGTTCGGTGGCTTTACCCTGCTGTATACCAAACCCTTCAAGCCGGAGGATTATGTGGAGATTGCGGGGCAGTCCGGCACAGTAAAAGAGGTGGGCCTTGCCTACACCAAGCTTGCTACCCCCGACAACAAGCTGATTTCCATTCCCAATTCCGCGGTGGTGGCAGCGGAGATTGTCAACTATACCACTACCGGCACCCGTCGGGTGGACATCACCGTCACCGCCTCCTACGACAGTGAGCCGGAAACGGTAATCGAGGCGTTGCTTTCCTTGACGGATATGCCTCAAATCCTGTCGGATCCCGCACCTGTTGCCGTGGTGAGCGCCTATGGTGAGAGCAGTATCTCCTACTGCCTGCGGGTTTGGACCGCCACCGCCGACTACTGGGATGTAAACAACTCTATTTTGGCAAGGGTCAAATCCACCTTTGCCGCGCGGGGCATTCAGATGACCTATCCCCACCTCAATGTCCATATGCTGGAAAAGTAAACGCAAACACCCGGCTTCCTTGTAGGAAGCCGGGTGTTTTTTATTCCTTTTCGCCGGAGGGCTTGTTTCCGCGGCGGCGGCGGTAATTGGGCCGGCGGCCGGGTTTCTTGCCTTCCTTAGCTTCCTCGGCGGGCTTCTCCTGCTTAGACTCGGGTTTCTTCTCGGCAGGTTTATCCGTCTTGGCAGCCGCTTTGCGTTTTTGAGGCTTGCGGCGGCGGGTTTCCCGGGGCATTTCCTGGTGCTCCGGCGCCTTCTCTTGCACAGTTTCTTCGGCGATGGTCTCAGAGGAATAACGGAAACGGATGGAATCCAGATATACGCCGCTTTCCTCCTCCTTCTTCGGTTCCGGCTGCTTCTTTCCGTTGCCGGAAATGGGAGCTAAGTCATCTGGAATCGGGGGAGAGGTTTTTTTGGCTTTGCCGTTGCGCAAAATGGCGATCTCCGAATTGGAGAACACGGCGATGGTCTCCGGCTGATTCTCCATTCTCACTTTCACTCTCTGCCGCAGCAGATCTACCTCAGTGACCGTACCACGCCCCTGGGGCGTATCCACAAAGGATTCTTCCTTGGGAGCGGTGCGGAGCAGGTCTTCATAAGCATCCTGTTCATATTTCAAGCAGCACATCAGTCTGCCGCAGGTGCCGGAGATCTTGGTTGGGTTCAGGCTGAGATTCTGGGTCTTTGCCATTTTGATGGATACCGGCTGGAAATCGTCCAGGAAGCTGGCGCAGCAGAAAGGCCGGCCGCAGATACCCAGGCCACCCACCATCTTGGCTTTATCCCGGACACCGATCTGCCGCAGTTCGATACGGGTATGGAAGGTGCTGGCCAGATTCTTCACCAGCTCCCGGAAATCCACCCGCTCGTCAGCAGTAAAGAAACAGAGGATCCGGCTACCATCAAAGGCGCATTCTACATCTACCAGCTGCATATCCAGGCCGTGTTCCTGGATCTTTTGCAGGCATACCTGATGGACTTTCTTTTCTTTTTCCCGGTTTTCCGCGGCAACCCGCTCATCCTGCTCGTTTGCCATCCGGAGCACCGGACGCAAGGGCGCAACAATATCCTTCCGGGAGACAGTGTGATTGCCACCGGCGCAGATGCCGTACTCCGGCCCCCGGGCAGTATCGATGATCACATGGTCACCTGTCTTCAGAGCAAAGCCGGCAGGATCGAAAAAGTAAACCTTCTGCCCGGGGCGGAACTGAATGTCCACCACCTCCACCGCAGAGGGGAGTTCGGGCGTGGTCATAGTCTGGTCTTCCATTATGTTCTCCTTTTTATCTCAGGGTCCATTGCAGGTAGCCGCAGATGGCGGCCACAGATACATTTCCCTGTGCGTATTCCAGTATTTTTTGCAGCACGACGATGGCCTCCATCAGCTCAGAAGAGCTGCGACCGGCGCTGATCTGCCGAGCCAACGGCGACGCTGCGTTCTGACCCGCGTGGCAGGACAGCGCAGACTGCAGTAGCTGCAGCCAGGTTTGCCACTCGGTGATGGCTTGATCCCGCTTCCATTTCTCCATAGGCACCAGCACCCGGAGAAGGCCCAGCGTATCCCTTCCGGCAAAGCTCTCGGCAAAGCCGGCTGTCTGAGGTGTGACGGCTGCGCCGTCGGCAATGAGGGCTTTGGCCTGGCCTAAGTAGCCGCCGCTTCGGCTGATGGCGGCAGCGAGGCTCTCACCATCCGCCTCCGGAAATGCCTGTTCCAAAGTTTTTCGCAGCGTTTCCTCCGGCAGCGCCAAAAGATTCAGCTCCGTGCAGCGGGAGCGGACGGTGGGCAGAAGTTTTTCCGGATTCTCCGACAGGAGCATAAATACCCCGTACTCCGGTGGCTCTTCCAGCACCTTTAGCAGGGCATTTTGCCCCTCGATCCCCAATTCCTGGGGGAAAATATAGATCTTGCGGCTGCCCTCATTGGGCATCACATACATATCCGCCCGGGCCTCCCGGACGATCTTTACCGCCACATTTTTGTGATCCGGGTCTTCCACAGTGATCACATCCGGATGGCTTGCGCCCATCACCTTGCGGCAGGCGGCGCAGGACAGACAGGGTTTATTCTCACTTTGGCACAAGATAGCCGCGGACAAAAGGCGGGCCAAGGTGTGCTTGCCGGAGCCGGCAGGGCCGGAGATCAGATAAAAATGGGAGATGCGGCCGCGGCCCACGCTCATACGCAGGTTTTCTTTCAGCCGTTCGTTTCCCAGCAGGCTTTCAAACCCCATACTGACCTCCCTTTCTTTTTGAAATAAGCCGCCGTCTTAGCCCCACAACGCAGACAGCATAGGAATGACCTGCTTCTTCCGGCTCATAACGCCGGGCAGGAACAGTGTGTTCTCCTTAGGCGTGACGCCAAAAGCTTGCTGGATGATTTCGTCATCCCCCATATAAATCAGCTGAGTGCCTTCCTTCAGCACATCCGTGAGCATCAGGATGATCATGGACAGCTTATCCTTTTCCATAAACCGCTTCATCAGCGCCAGGAACTCATCCTTCCGCTCCAGCATCCTGGGGCTGTCCACACAGGTGACCTGAGACACGGCAAGGTCGTAGCCGGCAATGTGGAACTCTTTGTAGTCGGCTTTCAGCAGATCTTCCGCAGTACGGTTTTCCAGGGATGCGGAGAAGATCTCCCGTCCCAACTCCTCCAGGGATACATTGGCGATCCGGGCCATCCGTTCAGCGGTGCGGATATCTTTGGATGTGCAAGTGGGGGACTTGAACATAACCGTATCGGAAATAATGGCAGCTGCCATCATACCGGCCATCTTCTCAGAGGGGATCAGGCCTCTGTCCTGGAACATAGATGCAATAATGGTATTGGTGGAGCCTACTGGCTCATTGCGTACATAAATAGGATTGGTGGTCTGGATATCTGCAAGGCGGTGATGGTCAATGATCTCCAGAATCTCCGCCTCTTCCAGGCCCGGCACAGACTGGGAAGCCTCATTGTGATCCACCAGAACCACCCGTTTCCTCCGGGGACGCAGCAAGTGGTATCTTGTGAGGACGCCCACCACTTTTTCTTCCTCATCCAAAATGGGATAGCAGTGTTCCCGGAACTTCAGCACCTGCTCCTTGACCTCGTCCAGCCGGTCTTCCAAATGGAAACACACCAGGTCCGCCGTGCGGCAGATCCTGCCGATAGGGGCAGACTGGAAGACCAGACGAGCGGCACGATAGGCATCATAAGGGGTTGCGATGATGCAAGTCTCGGTAGCCATATTCCGCAGTTCCTCATCCAGCTCCGCCTGGCACAGGATAAGACAGTTTACATTCATTTCCAAAGCTCTGCGAATCATCTCCGGTTGGTGGCCGCACAGAACAATGGCCTCCTTCCGGTTGAACAGAAGATTTTCCCGGCTCTGGGGCAAGGCAATAAACAGTTCACCGCTGACGGTATCGGTATTGTTGCCGGCCTCATTGAGGACCTTGCCCTCCAGCACTGACAGCACATTAAACAGCGGCACGGGTTCCAGCACCGCAGAGGTGATCCGCTCCATATTGTAGCTGGCCACATTCTCCCGGGAGAGCATGCCGTAAAGGGTTCCATCCTCATTGGTGACCGGCAGGGCAGACAGATTCTTCTGCTGCTGCATTACCTTCCACGCCCGGCCCACAGTGACGGCTGTACTCAAGGCAGGAGGGGTATCATAATCCAGGTCACGGACCTGCGTATGCATACTGGTGATTCGCTTGGGAGGCTTAAAACCGAACCGCTCCAGCACAATATGGGTCTCGTCAGAAACGTGGCCCAGGCAGGCAGCTTCATACTCCCGGTCGCCTACGGCGTTTCGCAGAGCGGCATAGGCCATAGCGGCTACAATGGAGTCGGTATCGGGATTGCGGTGACCGGTCACATAAATGGGATCCATAATGTCTCCTCCTCGATTAGATTTCGGTAATTTCTCCTGCCAGGCTCTTTCTGAAAAGGGCGCTGATCTCTTCCTGAGACATTCCCTGTCCTAAGGCCCACATCAGTTTTGTCATTGCGGCTTCTGAGGTCATATCCCAGCCCTGAATCACGCCCAGCTCCAAAAGCTGACGGCCCACCTGGTAAACCCGCAGATCGGAACTGTCATACAGGCACTGGGTAGTGACCACCACGCTGACGCCGGCATCGATGGCTTCCCGGATACCGGAAAGGCCGGTTCCCAGCACATTGATGCCACCCAGGCCGAAGGCCTCGATCACAATGCCCTTATAACCCATATCCACCAGGGCCTTGAAAATCGCCGGATCCAGACCCGGGGTCAGCTTCAAAAGGAACACCCTGTCGCTGATGTTGTCCAGCAACGCCGGTCCTCTGACCGCTCTGGGAAGGACTCTCGCGTCCAAAACCAGACCGCGGCTGCTGATAATGCCGGCATAGCGGCTATTGACGCTTTCAAAAGCGGCAAAGTCCGCCGCCCGCACCTTCACTGCCCGGCAACCCAGCATAATTCGCCGGTCAAACGCCAGGAATACGCCGGAGGCGCCGGAAGCGGCCATAGCAAAAGCGCTGCGGAGATTGTCCGGACCGTCGGACAACTCGTCCGTCAAAGGCAGCTGGGCCCCGGTAAATACCACCGGGAGCTGCACGCCGGGGAGCATAAAGGTGACTGCAGAGGCGGTATACGCCATAGTATCCGTGCCGTGGGAGACCACGATGCCGTCAAACTGGTCTTGCTTTTCATAAATGGTGCGGGCCAGTTGCTGCCACTCCTCAGGGCGGATATTGGAGGAGTCCAGACACATAACATCTTCCACGGTGATCCGGTAATAAGTCTTCAATTGCTGAATCTCACGCTCCATCACATCTGCAGGACGCGGCTCAAGGCCCAGTTCGCTGGGAGCGGCGGCGATTGTACCGCCGGTAGTTAATAACAGAATATTCTTTTTGTCTTCCATAACATCACCTAATTATAGCTAGTCATTCTATATTATAGCCTTACAGGCGCAAAATAGCAAGAAAAAAATCCCGGCGCAACAAATGACGCCGGGGTTTTCTCTTTCACTGGATGCCGTCTACCAGCCTGCGGATGAGCGCTTCATCAGCTTGGTTATAAACCTTTCCGTCAAAGCGGATATTGGGGCCTTTTCCGCACATTCGCATACAACCAGTCAGCCTCACCTCAAAGGCATTCGGTTTCGTGCCGTAGGTCTTTTCCACAAAGGGGGCCAGAGAAGCTTTACAGTTGGGGCCGCCACAGATCTCCAGCAGGTGCGTGTTTTCCAGGCGCAGGGAGGGAATCCGCTTTACCACCGCGAGCAAATAGCTTTCCTTAATGCCGTAGGCCTCTGCGATACGACCGATCACCCACTGAGGAACACCCTTCCCCCCATTTTCCTGGGCCTCCCGGAGCAGGCTGATAAGGGCGGTCTGATCGCCGGGTGCACCCTGTCTTTGATAATAGGCCAGCGCTTCTTCCAAGTTCCAATCCATTGTTCTCCCTCCTTTTCTTTGATTTTAACATTTACTATGGCTCAGAGCAACCCCTTTTCTTGACAAGCTGCCTGCTGAAATGGTACACTACCTATATCAAGTTCACAGGCTGTTTGCCTGTTTTGAGGTGGCCGTATGCAAACCAAACAAAAATCCAAACGCTGGACTCTCCCCAGGCATAAGATTATCACTTTTTTGGCGGGTCTGGTGCTGATCCCTTGGACAAAACTGAAGTACCACATCCGGGTGGAGAAGTGTCCGGAGCTGAGAAAACGCCAGTGTCTGGTGATTATGAATCATCAGACGGCTTTCGACCAATTCTTTGTCAGTATGGCGCTGTATCCCCGGCCTGTGTACTTTGTGGCCTCAGAGGATCTGTTCTCCATCGGCCTTTTATCCCGTCTGCTCCGTTGGGCCGTGGCGCCCATCCCCATTAAAAAACAGACCACCGATGTGCAGGCTGTTATGAATTGCATCCGCGTTGCCCGGGAGGGCGGCACTATCGCCCTTGCCCCGGAGGGCAACCGCACCTACTGCGGTCTTCCCTGCTACAGTAATCCCGCTATCACCCCCCTGGTAAAAAAGCTGGGCCTGCCTCTGGCCATTTTCCGCATCGAGGGCGGCTATGGCATTCAGCCCCGGTGGAGTGATGTGTGCCGCAAAGGCAAGATGCGCGCCTATGTGAAGCGGATCATTGAGCCGGAAGAATACAAGGATCTTTCCAAAGAGGAACTGTTCCAGCTGATTCAGCAGGAAATGTTTGTGGATGAGACCCAGGCGGAGGGCACTTTCCATCACAAGAAGCTGGCTGAATATGTGGAACGGGCCATGTATGTGTGCCCCTGGTGCGGCCTGGCAGAGTTCCACAGCGAGGGTGATATCACCACCTGCAAGGCCTGCGGCCGGCAGATCCGGCACTTACCCAACCAAAAGCTGGAGGGCGTCGGCTGCGATTTCCCCTTCGACTATGTTGCCCCCTGGTATCAATATCAATGCGACTTTGTCAATCGCCTGGATACGAACGATTACATGCAAACCCCTATGTACCGGGACACCGCCACCGTGAGTCTGGTTGAACCCTACAAAAAGAAAAATCTGCTGGAGGAAAACGCGAACATCACCCTCTATGGCAACCGCCTCCAGGCAGGCCAGCTGACACTGTTCTTCGAGGACATCCGGGTCATCACTGTGCTGGGCAAGAACAAGCTGAACATCTACCACAAGGACGCCCTTTATCAGATCAAAGGCAACGCCCGGTTCAACGGTCTGAAGTATATGAACATCTTCTTCCGGAATCAGAACCAGCGCGACGGCGGCGGCGATTTCCTTGGAATCTGAGAGAAAGGCAGGCTGCATTATGGGTTTATTCAAAAAAGATGACGGCCAGACCCCTGCCGATACCACATCCGTGCGGAATCCCGACAATGTGTTTCTCTTCCGCATTCTGGCGGCAGCTTATGTGCTTTATATGGCCTATAAAACCGTGGAGCTGTACATCGCCGGAGGGGAGGACGCGCCGCAGCTTTGGCTGCTGTGTCTGAGTCTCGTGGTGTTGGGTGGCGGCGGCATCGGCCTTGCCATCACCAGTTTCATCACCTGGCGGAAGGCAAAGGCTGCTCAAGCAGAAGAAAAAGAAGAAAACCCGGCGGATTAATCCGCCGGGTTTTTATTTGCATTATTCTTCTGTCCAGGGTTCATTAACCTGTCTGCCCTTTTCTTTGCAGAGCTGGATCAGCGGCTCTACGGGGGTGATTGCCAAATCTACGCCACGGTTTTTGTAGGTGACCATAGAGAAGATGTACTTACCGTCATCACTGAAGCAGGGGTGGGGATCCAGGTGATAACCGGTGGCAGTAGTATACTTGTGGGGCGGCATACCGGAGAAGATGTCGATCTCCTTGCCGCTTTCCCGGTCGAAGAACACCGTCTGGCATAGCTTTCTGTCCCACTTGTAGGGAGAATCGTCGCCGACCCAGTACTTTCTGTACAGGGTGTGGGCGTGGCAAATGCTGTGATTCCACACCGGGGTGGCCTTCTTGGTCTTAATGTCGTACTCGTACACATTTTCCATCAGATCCGGATAGCATACATAGCCGTCTCTGGACCAGAAATCGTGGCAAATGATCGAATCGTTATGGAACGCCCAGTTGGTGGGCAGGACAGGCTCAAGGCGGGTGCCGTTCACATCCATCAGCCATATACGCAGGTCATAGCTGAACTTCTCGCCGGTGTCCAGATTGGACTGCCAGTCCTGGTCGATCAGGAACAGATCCGGGTCGGTGGGGCAGAACATGGCGTGGTTGTAGTGGCGCATGAACTTATGGATCACCTTGATCTCACCGGTGTCCCAGTTATAAACGCCTACATAGCTCTGATTAGCGATCACCATATCCAGAAGTACCAGCTTGGCATCCGCGCTGAAGCTCAAGTGGGTGGAGATTCTGGTAATGGTACGGCCTTTCAGAATATCCTGACCGACCTCAAACACCTTGGTGATATTACCTTCCACATCCATCCGGTAAGCAGAGGGTCCCACCTGGAACAAAATGTCATCTGTGCCGGGAATGACGGGAATGCAGGTGGCCGCCAAAGTGGCGGCAGGGAAGGTGCGGATAAACGGATCATCGGGATCCAAAGAGAGGACTGCGATCGTACAGAACGAGGATGGCCAGTTCATATACTTGAACCACAGATATTTGCCACTGGTGGTATAGCCGCTTTCCGTAAAATACAGATTCTGCTGCAGCTCGCCGACTTTTTCCTTCAGAATATAGCTTTTCACGCCGGATTCGGGGTCGATAAAGGCTTCCAGATAGGGGTGTCTGTCAAGATCGTACATACAGGTTTCCCTCGCTTTCATAGTTTAGCCGGAGTATCTGTCGTTAGCATAGTCTACTGCAAAAGCAGTGTCAATCTGTTAAGCGCAAAAAAGCAGGATATACCTAAAAATTGCAAAATTGACCAATTTTAGGCCTGGGGATCTTCCTCCTGAGCAACCTCTTCCGCGACCTTCGGGGCTGCTACGCGGTTGACAAACAGGTCTGCCTTATCGTGGGGACGGAAGGACTGCCACAACAGAATCACCACCGCAACTACGCAGCTGACCGCTGCCAGAAGCTGGCTGACCCGGAAATTGCCCCAGTACAGGCTGTCGGTGCGCAGGCCCTCGATCATCCCTCTGCCAAGGCCGTACCAAGCCATATAGCCCAGCGCGATCTGCCCGTCATACCGGCGGTGCTTGGAAAGGAAATGGAGCATCACAAATCCTGCCGCATTCCACAGCGATTCATAGAGGAACGTGGGGTGGTGGTAGGTGATCGCGCCGGTAAAGACATTTTGCAGGCCCATCCGCAGGAAGGACTCTGTCTCTGCGCCGAAGGCCTCCCGGTTAAAGAAATTGCCCCAGCGGCCGATCGCCTGACCGATCAAAAAGCCCAGAGAAGTGATATCCAGCACCGCCCCCAAAGAGATCTTTTTCACCTTGCAGAAGACGATGATACCCAAAGCCGCGCCGATGACACCGCCATAGATGGCAAGGCCGCCGTTCCAGATATACAGCACCTCAACAGGATTGGCCGCATACTCCTCCCAGGCAAAAATGCAATAGTAGGCGCGGGCGCAGATAATGGCAAAGGGTACGATGGTCAGCACGCCATCCATAATGTGATCGTCCGTCAGGCCGAACTGTTTGCACCGGCGCAGGCCGTAAACCGCCGCCAGCACCAGACCAAGGGCGATCAGCAGGCCGTAGTACCGAATGGCAATGGGGCCGATATTCAGCTCGTACCCAGGGTTGATATCAATGCCCAGTCCGGGGAAAGAAATGTTGCTATAGCGCATCAGGATACCTCCTCTTTTGGGGTAATCACCGCCATACACATACGCTCAGGGGTGATCACAGTTTGTAAAAACCGGCGAATATCTTCTCTTGTAACCTGCCGGTAGATGCCGGGAATACGGAAATAGTCAAACTTGGAAAAATGATAGGCGCAGATGCGGAAGCAGGTGGATTCAAAGCTGTCCAGTGACCGGATCCGCCGGCCCAGAGCGCTGCGCTTCATTCGCAGGAAATCCTCCTCCGGAATGCCCGCTTCGGCAAGGTTTTTTGCCTCCTCCAAAATCGCGTCCCGTACGGCAGTGGGATCTTCGCTGTCACCGGTGGCAGTGAGCAGGGCCATTCCCTCAATGGTCTCAAAGCCTCCGCCAAAGGAGGCGTCAATCAGACCATCCTGGTAGAGTTTCATATACAGCTGGGACGACTCTCCGAAAAGAGCCTCTGCAGCCAGGTCGCCGATGATCTCCTGCTTCACGCCCTCATCCCCATCAGGCAGAGGCTCACTCTTGAAACCCAACTGGAACATAGGCATCGCCACTTCCATTGTCTTTGAAACGAAGGGCGTTTTCACCGCCATCTCCTCATCCCAATTCCGGGCAAAGGCAACCTCCCGGCCGGGTACAGAGCAGAGTTTTTCCTCCGCTACCGCCGCCACCAACTCCGGATCCACATCGCCTACCACGCACAAAAGCATATTCTTCGGCTGGTAAAACGCCTTGTGGCAGTCTTCCAAAACTGCAGGTGTAATGCGGGAAATGGTCTCCCGTGTACCTAAAATCGGCACGCGGACGGGGTGTTTTTCATACATTGCCCCCACCAGCATCTCAAACAGAACGCTCTCAGGGCTATCCTCGTTCATATCGATCTCCTGACCGATGATCCCCTGCTCACGGGACACGCTCTCTTCCGTAAAATACGGAGTTGTCACGAACTCCAGCAGCAGCTCCAGATTCTCCCGAAAATGCTCTGTGCAGGAAAAATAATAGGCGGTCATATCATAGCCGGTGAAGGCATTGGGCACAGCGCCCAGGGCGGCAAACTCCTCGGTGATATCCCGTCCGGGCATATCGAAAAGCTTGTGCTCCAGGTAATGGGCCACCCCCGCGGGGGCAATCCGGGCTTCTCCCTCTAAGGTGTAGGCCGTATGATTGGCGCCGTAATCCACCACGAAATAGCACAACTTCTTCGTAAAACCGGGGCGGGGCAGTACCGCCACAGGCAATCCGCAAGGAAGGGTGGTTTTGTACAGTGTCTCCCCCACTTCGGGATAGTAAATCCGCTCCATTATACCGCCCCCCTTAAGAAATAGACCGTGTGCAATTCCACGGTTTTCGCCGCGGCCGCCACGTCCTCCGCCGTGGTTTTTTCCACCGCGGCCATATAGGCCTCCGGTGTCAGCGGCAGACCGCTGAGAGCAGCAGTGGCGTAGTAGCCTTCAATCGCGCCGGGAGAGTCGTGGGTGCTTTTCAGCTGGGAAAGGAGCGCCTGCTTGGCTGCCGCCAGCTCAATGTCCGTAAAGTCACCGGTTTGACAGGCTTTCAGTTGCCGGAGGATCTCCTCCCGCACCGCCTTATCCATATTGTTATCGATGCCGGCGGACACGGTGACGATACCCTTACTGCCGTGGTAAGAGGATCCGATGTCATAGCACAACGACTGCTCTTCCCGGATCTTCATAAAGAGCTTACTGATCATTCCGCCGCCAAAAATGGTGTTAAAGATCTGCATAGGCACAAAGGCCTCATCCCGGAGGGTGACCGGCGTGGCAAATCCCATACACAGTTTGCCCTGAGCCACATCCATTTCCTCTGTTTCATCACTGCCGCCGCAGTCCCGGAAGGGCGTCTGCTCAGGCAGGCGGATCACATCCCGCTCCAGGCGGGCAAACATAGGCTCTACCCGCCGGGCGATCTCCTGAGGATCGGCGCCGCCCACATAGAACAGGTGCACCGGGCTCTCCCGCAAAATCTTTTGGTAATGGGCATAAAGGCTTTGGGGCGTGATCGCCTCCACATCTTCTTTTTCACCCAGCCGGGGAACACCAAAGGGGTCCTCCCGGCACATCGCCTTAATCATCTGCTGGCCTGCATAGGCCCGCTTGTCATTTTTCCGGGCGGCAATGGCCGACAGCAGATTCCGCTTTTCACTCTCCACATACTCCGGGATAAACGCGCCGTTTTCCAGGACCGGAGAGAACATCAGCTCCTCCAAAAATGCCACCATGGGGGCAAAGACCTCGTCTCTGTCCAGGGCATAGGCATCCCGGATAAAGCCGCAGCTAAGTCCGGTAGTCTGATAATCTCCCACACGGCGTACCTGGGATCCCAAAGAAGCACCGTACAGATCGTCAAGGCGCTGGGTGATGGCCCGCAGGTCCGGCGCAGTCCGGCAGCCCCGGAGAAGCACCGCAGGCAGCAGCGCGTTGAGGGCGGCTTCTTCACGGCCCATAGGGCGCACAAACTGGAGGCTCAAGCCCTCCTGCTTAAATCGCGTGTCCGGGAAGCACCGCAGTGTCACCCCGGGCAGCAGTTCGATGGTTTTAATCATACATTCTCCTGATGGTTTGATATTCCACATTATATACCACATTTCCCAAAATGGAAAGCACAAAACAAAATATTTACACTTTGCAGGTTGTTATTTTGCGCCGTTTACGATAGAATAGTAGGCAAGAACACCTTCATCGGGAGAAAACCATGAATTATTTGGAAATTACAGTACCCACCGAAAGCAGCAGCATCGAAAAAGCAGCCGCCGCGCTCACCGCCCGGGGCTTCAGCGACCTTGTGCTGGAAGACCAGGGGGAGTTTGAGAGCTTCTTGGAGGAAAATCGCGCTTACTGGGATTATATTGACGAGGAATTGCAGGAGAAGCTCCAGGGCCTGTCCTGTATCAAGCTGTACCTGGAGGAATCTGACACAGAGGGTCTTTCCAGGCTGGAAGCGGTAGTCGCCGAGCTGGGCCTTTCTATGTCTGTTGCGCCCCTGGCAGAGGAAAACTGGGAGGAAAGCTGGAAGGACAACTACCCGCCCCAGGAAGTGGGCGAAAAAATCGTCGTGCTGCCCTACTGGCTCTCTGACTGTTTTGAAGGCGACCGCCTGCCTGTGATTTTGGATCCGGGTCTGACCTTCGGCACCGGCGCCCATCCCTCCACCCAAATGGTGATGGAAACCATGGAGCAAATCATTTGTCCCGGCGACCGCTGCCTGGATCTGGGCAGCGGCAGCGGCATCTTGTCCATCGCCGCTCTGCGGCTGGGTGCGGAAAGCGCCGTAGGTATGGACATTGACCCCAAGGCAGAGGACATCGCCCGGGAAAACGCCGCCTATAACGGGTTCTCCGCGCCGGCATTCACTGCTCTTACCGGCAATGTGACGGAAGACACCGCTCTGATGGAGAAGCTCTCCCGAGAGCATTACAATGTGGTGCTTGTGAACATCGTGGCCGATGTGATCATTAGTCTTGCCCCCATCCTGCCCCAGTTTATGGGCGCAGACACCACCTTGATCTGCTCCGGCATTTTGGATGTCCGGCTGGAGGACGTGACCGCAGCTTTGGAAAAAGCAGGTCTGCAAATAACCGTCACCCGGCAGAAAGAAGAATGGCGCTGTGTCAGCGCAAAAAGGAGAACACTATGACCATTCCTTATCGCACCCAGCGGGTGCTGAAACGGATATTGTCTGCCGCGCTGGCTCTCGCTGTGGTGTTGTCCGTGGGCTACGCCTGCTGGATGGTATGGGTGCAGCGGTACATCGTCTACACCGCAGACGGAAGCGCCCGACTGGATTTTGACCTGCCCCCTATGCAGGTGGGAGAGCTGGCCGTTCCCCCGGAGAATATGGACATTTCTATCCGCTTTGATGAGGGCGGCAATTTTGGCGCAAGCCTTGAGCTGACCCAGATTATTGGCTACTATGTAGACCCCGGCGCGCTGCAGGATATCCCCGCCGTAAAGGCGCAGATCCAGGCTCTGCCGGCCGGCACGCCTGTTATGATCGATGTGAAGAACATCCGGGGCGATTTCTACTACTCCTCCAAAGTCAGCTCCAACCGCAGCAGCAGCGTGGACGCCCAAGCTATGGACGAACTGATCAGCTTCCTTAACCGCAGCGGTATGTACATCATCGCCCGGTTCCCGGCTCTGCGGGATTACTCCTTTGGGTTGAACAATGTCCCTTACGGCGTCCACCACTCCTCCGGCGGCTATCTCCACGTGGATGACAACGGCTGCTACTGGCTGCACCCCGGTAATGAGGGTACGTTGTCCTATCTGACGCAGATCATCACGGAGCTGAAAGGCCTGGGGTTTGATGAAGTGGTATTGGCCGATTTTTGTTTCCCCGACAGCAACGCCATTTTGGTCAACGGCAACAAGGAGGAGTTCCTCACCAACGCCGCCAAGGTGCTGGTTTCCACCTGCGCTACAGACCGGTTTGCCGTGTCCTTTGTGAAGACCGCGCCCTTTACCATGCCCGAGGGCCGCACTCGCATGTACCTGACCGGCCTGGACGCCCCCGCCGCGGCCACTGCCGCCCAGGAGAGCGGCGTGCCCGACACGGCGATAAATCTTGTGTTTCTGACGGATCTCCATGATACCCGTTTTAATGTCTACAGCGTCATGCGCCCCCTGTCCGGAGCCCATTAACCCGTTTTTCAGCAGCCTGCCGCATTTTCTGCGGCAGGCTTTTCTTGTTTTTCTCTCAGCCGACAATCTTGCGATTTTTTCTTTTTTCCTTTTTATTTTTCACAGAGCTTTCACAAATGCTACAAAATTGGCAGGGGTTATTTGTGTAATCGTCCTATTGAAATCAAAGATTCCTTCCTGTACAATGATTATGTATGGTGATACTCTGCGTCAAGACGATTCTGTTGCGCTGCGGTGTGTCACAAAATAAAACAAAAAACAATTTGGAGGTAATTACTATGGCTGGCGGTCCTGGATCTTATGTATTCGGCGCAGAAGAAAAGAAGGAATTGATGGATGTTATCGAAGCAGGTGCTCTGTTCCGTTATGGCACCCCCGGTGTCGATGGCTTCCAGGGTAAGGTTGCGACCTTTGAGAAGGAGATCGCAGAGCAGCTGGGCCACAAGCACGTGGTCGCTACCAGCTCCGGCACCGGTTCTCTGATGTGCTGTCTGGCAGCTCTGGGTATCGGCATGGGCGACGAAGTGATCGTTCCCGGCTACACCTTTATCGCTTCCATCTCCACCATCGCAATGATGAACGCAACCCCCGTTCTGGCTGAGATCGATGACTCTCTGACTATCGACCCCACCAAGATCGAGGCTCTGATCACCCCCCGCACCAAGGCTATTATGCCCGTCCACATGCTGGGCAACCCCTGTAAGATGGACGAGATCATGGCTATCGCCAAGAAGCACAACCTGTTCGTCATCGAAGACTGCTGCCAGGCTGTCGGCGCTTCCTACAAGGGCAAGTGCTGCGGCACCATCGGCGACATGGGCGCTTACTCCCTGAACGTCTTCAAGACCATCACCACCGGTGACGGCGGCTTCGTCGGAACCTCCGATCCCGATCTGTACGAGCGTGCATTCGGCTACCACGACCAGGGTCACAAGCCCTCCCGTATGGGCGTTGAAGTTGGCAACCGCTCCATCGTCGGTGTGAATATGCGTATGAACGAGCTTAGTGGCGCTGTCGCTGTCGTTCAGGGCCGCAAGCTGCCCACCATCCTGAAGACCCTGCGGGAGAAGAAGGGCCTGCTGAAGTCCCTGCTGCAGGATCTGCCCGGCGTCGGCTTCCGTACCATCAACGACGAAGGCGAGTGCGGCACACTGCTGACTCTGCTGTTCGACACCAAGGAGAAGGCTGCTGCATTCTGCGCTAAGGCCGGCACCTCCGTCATTGCCCGTTCCGGCTGGCACGTATATAACAACATGGAGCAGATCCTGGACAAGAAGACCTGGACCAACGCTCATCCCTTCCATCAGTCCGAGAGAACCTACACAAAGCACATGCTGCCCGTCACTGACGACATCCTGGAGCGCGCAGTGAACATCTCCGTAGGCGTTGTGGACAAGGGTCTGGGCGCAGGCACCGGCATCAACATCAACTCCACCGAGGAAGAGATCCGTCAGGTCGCTGCCAACATCCGCGAGATCGTTCTGTCCCTGTAATTTTCAAGGAGGATCTTTCCTATGGATAAAATCAGAGTTGCCGTTATCGGCTGCGGCTCTATCAGCGATATCTATATGAGCAATATCACCGCCGGTAAGTTCCAGATTCTGGAGCTGGTGGCTTGCTCTGACCTGTATCCCGCTGCTGCTCAGGCAAAAGCTGAGAAGTACGGCTGCAAGGCTATGACCACCGAGGAGATCTGCGCTGATCCCTCCATCGATATGGTCATCAACCTCACCATCCCCGCCGCCCACTACCCGGTTATCAAGCAGTGTCTGGAAGCCGGTAAGCACGTCTTCTCCGAGAAGATGATCGCTGTGGAACTGTGGCAGGGCAAGGAACTGGTGGAACTGGCCAACGCCAAGGGTCTGTATCTGGGCGTCGCTCCCGATACCTTCCTGGGGGCTTCTGTCCAGACTGCCAAGTACATTGTGGAGCAGGGTCTGATCGGCAAGCCCGTTTCCGCTCACGCCGCTATCAGCCGCAACTACGGCATCTACGGCGAGTTCCTGACTCACCTGTGCAAGCGCGGCGGCGGCATCGGCTTCGATATGGGCGGCTACTATCTGACCGCTCTGGCCTCCATTCTGGGTCCTGTGAAGAACGTTTCCGCATTCACTGCCATTAACGAGCCGCACCGGGTCAACACCCGCATCGGCGCTCCCAACTACGGCAAGGAGTACGATCTGGAAGACGCCAACGTCATCACTGCCACACTGCAGTATGAAAACGGCGTGCTGGGCACTCTGCATATGAACTCCGACTGTATCCTGGATGAGACCTACTCTCTGGTGATCTACGGTACCGAGGGCATTCTGTACATGGGCAACCCCAATGAGTTCGGCAACCCCGTCTACATCCAGAAGACTCTCTCCGGCAAGGTGGAGTTCCCCCTGACCCACGGTTATGCTGAAAACTCCCGTGGTGTCGGCGCCGCCGAGATGGCATGGTCCATCGTGAAGGGCCGCAAGAACCGCGCCTGCAAGGAGATGGCTTACCACGTCTTCGAGCTGATGCACGGCATTATGACCTCTGCCGAGACCGGCAAGATGGTCACCCTGGAGTCCACCTTCGAGACCCCCGCAGGTCTGCCCGCAGGTTATATGGGCGACGGCGGCTGGACCCGCAAGGAAGAAAGCGCTCTGGCATAACAAAACAACAATCAGGTCTGAGGGCCGGTCTATGGCCGGCCCTCATTTCCATTTTTAAGGAGAACACCGTGAGCATCCAACAAAAAGCACCCAGGGAAGAATACGAGGTTCTGGCCTATCCCAAGCTGAATCACGTGAGAGCCAGCATCGTCCATATCATCAACCGCAACACCCATGTTCACCGGGCGCTGGAATTGGGCCTGGTGCTGGAGGGGGATGCCCTTGTGCGGGTAGATGAACGTACTTTCCGCGTTCAAAGGGGTTCTCTGTTTTTCTTCAACGCAAATGAACCCCATCAGATTCTGGCCTCCTCCCAGGCCGGCATCAAGGTCGCCTATTTGCAGGTGGCCAGTTCCTTCTGCAGCGAATACTTATCCTGTTTCCGCAATCTGGAACTGCTGGAAAATGACTTGACCGGCGTTTTGTCTCCGGAGCATCTGCGGGAGCTGACCGGCCTGATGGTCCAGGCTTTGACCGATTATATGTCGGAGGACTCCGACTTGTACGCCCTGCACTGCGTGTGCAGCATCTGCCAGCTGTATAGCCGGCTCCTCAGCCTGGTTCCCTACCGCCAGATGACTGAGGCCGCATACCTGGCCCGAAACAAGAAAATGGCCCGGCTCAGCCGGATTACCGAATATATCGACAATAATTACAGCGAAAAAATTACCCTGGAGCAGCTGGCCAAACAGGAAAATGTGACCACCACATACCTGTCCCACTTCATCCACGACAATCTCCACATGACCTTCCAGGAGTATGTCAGTTCTGTCCGCTTTGAACGGGCGCTGAAGCTCCTGCGGGACACCTCTATGTGTATGACGGATGTGAGTGTGGTCAGCGGTTTCTCGGATGTAAAATACCTCTCCCGAATGTTGGAAACTCACTTCGGTATGTCGGCGCAGGACTCCTGCCGTCAACTCCGCCGGGAGACCCCTATTCCTCAGACGGAGCAGGAACAGACCTTTGCTTCCGAGGAGCTCGGCCGCAGATGGCTGAGCGATTTCTGGTGCGCATACACCGCATAAGCGGTTTTGATCCAACCTAAAAGAAGAAAGGAATATGCTGTTATGAACAAAAAAGGCATCGCCGTAGCAGGCAATATGATCGTGGATCTGCTCTATCCCATCGATGGCTTCCCCAAACCCGGCGAGCTGACCACTATCACCGCAGATGTGTCCAAATCCGTTGGCGGCTGCCTGTGCAACGACATCGTTGACCTGGCAAAGCTGGATCCTCAACTGCCCCTGGTAGCCCTGGGTCGCACCGGCGATGACGAGGCAGGCGCTTACATTATGGAAAAGCTGAAGGCCCACGCCAACATCGATATGCAGCACGTGAAGATCACCGGCACCACCTCCTTCACCCTGGTCATGGCCGATGAGATCACCAAGCAGCGCACCTTCTACCACTGCCGGGGCGGCAACGCCGGTTTCTGCGAGGCAGACATTCCCTGGGATAAGCTGGATGTGGATATGCTCCATGTGGGCTACATCCTTCTGCTGGATGCCCTGGACGAGGAAGACAGTGAGTACGGCACCAAGATGGCAAGACTGCTGCACACCGCACAATCCAAGGGCATCAAGACCTCCATCGACGTGGTCAGCGAGAACAGCGACCGCTTCCGCCGTCTGGTCAGCCCTGCTCTGCGCTACACCGACTACTGCATCATCAACGAAGTAGAGGCCAGTGCCACCACCGGTGTGGCGCTGCGTACCGAAGATGGCGCGCTCCTGCGGGAGAACTTCCCCGCCGCTTTGAAGAAGATGAAAGAACTGGGTGTTTCCACTTGGGCGGTGATCCACTGTCCTGAGGTGGGCTACGGCCTTGACGAAAATGACAATATTGTGGAAGTTCCCAGCCTGAAGCTGCCCGAGGGCTGGATTGCCGGCACCGTAGGTGCAGGCGATGCCTTCTGCTCCGGCGTCCTGTATGGCGCATGGAAGGGTATGGATCTGAAGTCCGCCATCGAGCTGGGTACCGCTTCTGCCGCCTGTTCCCTGTCTGAAGCAGGCGCTACTGAGGGTATGCGCACCGCTGAGGAAGCTATGAAGGTCTACAACGAACTGCGATAAGAAAGAAGGTACAATTATGAATGCAGTAATGTATGGCGGCGGCAATATCGGCCGCGGCTTTATCGGCGCTCTGCTGAGCCAGTCCGGCTACCGGGTCACCTTCATCGATGTGGCCGAGCCGGTGGTGAAGCACCTGCAGGAAAAGGGATGCTATCCCATTCGTTATGTGGAGAGCACCGGTTATGAAGACGTGCTGGTGGAAAATGTGACCGCTGTCAACGGCAACGATATGGAAGCGGCCTCCAATGTGATCGCAAACTGCGATATTATGGCCACCGCCGTTGGCGCCCGGATTTTGAAGTTCATCGTGCCCAATATCGTAGCCGGTCTGCGGAAGCGCTGGGCTATGGGGAACAAGCCTCTGAACATCATCGTCTGCGAGAACCTGATGGACGCCAACCTGGTCGTGGAAGGTATGATCAAGGAGCAGCTCACCGACGAGGAGAAGGCTAAGTTCGATGCCACTGTAGGCCTGGTGGAAGCCTCCATCGGCCGTATGGTCCCCGTGCAGACCGAGGAAATGAAGGACGGCGAGCCTATGCGGGTATGCGTGGAGCGGTACGGCTTCCTTCCCACCGATAAGGCCGCTTTCAAGGGCGGCGTACCGGAGATCAAGAACATGGTTCCCTTCGAGCCCTTCGATTTCTATCTGAAGAGAAAGCTCTATATTCACAATATGGGCCATGCAACCTGCGCTTACCTGGGCGACCTGCTGGGTCTTGAGTACATCTATCAGTCCATTGATGTGGCAGATGTGCGGATTCTGGTGCAGAACGCCATGCTGGAGAGCGCCACCGCTCTGAGTGCTAAGTACGGCGTGGAGCTGGGCGGCATCGTGATGCACATCACGGATCTGCTGCACCGATTCACCAACGCCGCGCTGAAGGACACCTGCGCCCGCGTTGGCGGTGATCCCGGCAGAAAGCTTAGCCCCGATGACCGCCTCATTGGCTCCTCCGCTCTGGCCCTGGCCCAGGGCATCACCCCCGCTTATATCGCTGTGGGTGCTGCCGCAGGTGTACACCGCTACATCAAGGAAGCCGAGGGTATGGAGCAGGGTATGGATAGCGCTAAGAAGGTCCTCTCTGAAGTGTCCGGTCTGGATGTGGACGGCGAGCTGGCTGGCTTGATTCTTTCCATGTACGAGAAGATTCTCTCCGGCGCTTCCGTTGCGGACCTGCGTCGGGCAGCCGATGCCGCCAAAGCCGCTACCTTGAAGCCCATTGTGTAAGGTTTTCCCACTTTTCCGTCGTATACGGTTTTCGGCTGGTAATATTGCCTACAAAAATGTATTTCAATTTGTAATAATTGTATAAATATCGTTTTTCCGCAAGATTGTCGGCCGCAAATCGCAAAATAAACTTGATTGCCGCTTCACATTGTGGCATTATGGCGGTAGTCAGGAAACTATCCCTGAAACATCTATACATATTGAAAGGAAGAAATGATTATGGCAACTTTCCGTTTTACAGTTGGCCCCTGGAACGTCCATGAAGGCAACGAGACCTTTGGTCCCGGCAACCGTAAGAGCGTTCCCTTTGAGGAGAAGATCAAGAAGTTCGCAGAGATCGGCATCAACGGCATCCAGTTCCACGACGACGATGCAGTGCCCGATATGAACAACATGACCGAAAAGCAGATCATTGACTACGCTAAGGATGTCAAGGCTGAGCTGGACAAGTACGGTCTGTTCGCAGAGTTCGTCGCTCCCCGTCTGTGGTTCGATAAGCGCACCAACGACGGCGGCTTCACCGCTTCCCTGCAGTCCGACCGCGACTTCGCTATGTGGCGCGCACAGCGCTCCTGCGACATCGCAAAGGCTCTGGGCACCAACAAGATTCAGCTGTGGCTGGCTCGTGAAGGCACCCTGTGCGCCGAGTCCAAGAGCCCTGTTGATATGACCAATAACCTGATCGACGCTTTCAACAAGATTCTGAAGTATCGTGAAGATGCTCTGATTCTGGTTGAGCCCAAGCCCAATGAGCCCGTCGACCGTTCCATCGCCGGTACCGCTGGCCACGCTCTGGCCATCGGCGCTCAGACCATCGACCCCAGCCGTGTCGGTCTGTGCATTGAGACCGCTCACTCCGTCCTGGCAGGCCTGGATCCCGCCAACGACATGGGCTTCGCTCTGGCACTGAACAAGCTGTGGGGCGTTCACCTGAACGACCAGAACGGCATCCGCTACGACCAGGACAAGACCTTCGGTGTTGAGAACCTGCGTAATGCTTTCAACCAGGTTAAGGTTCTGTACGAGAACAACTTCGGTGACCGCGGCAACTTCGAGTGTGTCGGTCTGGACGTTAAGGCTCTGCGTACTCAGCCCGATGAGGACTGCTACCGTCACATCATCAACTCCAAGCGCATCTGCGAGCTGCTGCTGGAGAAGGTCAAGCGCTTCGACTACGAGTTCCAGGCTGCCTGCGTCAAGGAGCAGAACTTCGAGAAGCTGGAAATGTACGTCATGGAGCTGCTGATGGGCGTGGTGTAATTCACCGCATCTTAGCTGCATAACAAATCTAAAGGGACGGCGAAAGCC
This sequence comes from Faecousia sp., assembly GCA_045612705.1. Taxonomy (GTDB): domain Bacteria; phylum Bacillota; class Clostridia; order Oscillospirales; family Oscillospiraceae; genus Faecousia. The sequence continues at coordinate 37,829 of JAZKZN010000057.1, forward strand.
GTCCCTTTTTTCATAAGAGGTGTATGCTATGGAATACTGCATCAAAAACGATCCCGGGCGCGGTCGCGTGTATTTTATGACCGACGGCAACACCGAGGTTGGTGTGGCCTTGGATTTCGGCATCCGTATCGTCCACCTGTCGGTGGCCGGTATGGAAAATCTCTACTACGCCCAGCCGGCAGACCTTTCCGACGGCTTTGGCACACCGGACACCTGGAAGCTCCGGGGCGGCCACCGGATGTGGCTGGCGCCGGAAGGGGAGCACTCTTATTATCCCGATGACGAGCCGGTCTCCTACAAGACTCTGCCCGACGGAGTAATCGTGGAGCAGCAGGTCGATCCTGTGCAGAATATTGTCAAATCTTTGAAAATCACCTTTACGGAAGACGGCGCTGTGCGGCTGGATCACAGCTTCCGCAACGCCTCTGACCTCCCCATCACCGGCGCGTCCTGGGGCATCAACACCATGGACGGCGGCGGCACGGTCACGATCGGCTTTTCCGGTCTGGGTGGTTTCAATCCCTCCCGCACCGTTTCCCTATGGGGTGCGACAAACCTCCACGACAGCCGCATCCACTTCACCACAGACGCCATTGTAGCGCATCACGCGGCGCTACCCGACTATTTCAAAATGGGCGTCTACAGCCGGGATGGCATAGCTGTCTTCCGGAACAAGGGACAGCAGCTGAAGCTCACCTACGATGTGCCGCCTATGGAGCAACTTCCCGACGGTGGCTGCAATTTTGAGCTGTATATGGGCGAAAAGTTCATGGAGCTAGAGGTGTTGGGCATTCGCAAGGAGATCCTGCCTGGTGAATCCGCCTGTCATACGGAACTGCTGAAGCTGACTCGTCTGTAAAAAAAGGGTATACTAAAAAAGAAAGGGGGACGTAAAGCCTATGTTTGAGGGTTTTTCTCCGGAAACGGTGGATTTCCTGTGGGGGATCCGTATGAACAACAACCGGGAGTGGTTTCTGGAGCACAAGAAAGATTATGTAAACCACCTCTACGAGCCCATGAAGTCTCTGGGCAAGGACTTGTTCCTCCCCTTTGCGGATAAGCCCGGAAATCTGCTGAAGGTCAGCCGCATTTACCGGGATGCCCGCATGCACCACCCCTTGCCCTACAAGGAAAGTCTTTGGATCTGCATCCGCCGGGATGTGGAGTGGTGGGCAGAAAACCCCTGCCTGTACTTTGAAATCCGACCGGAGGGTGTCAGCTACGGCTTCATTTTTCTGCAGCCTCGGGTGAGCACCTTGGAAGACATCCGCCGAAATATGGCGGCCAATCCCAAAGCCTTTCTGGAGCTAATCCGGAAAACGGAAAAAGCCACCGGTGTGCCGGTGACCGCAGAGGTTTATAAACGCCCCAAAGAAGCGCCTGTGCCGGAGCTTGCTCCTTACTTTGCCTGGCGGAAATACATCGCCTGCACGGTGGATGAGCCGGTGTCGGAGGGCATGTTTGGGCCGGAGTTGGGAACGAGGGTTGGCGCGTTTTTGGAAAAGCTCATCCCTTTGTATGAGTACTTCAATCAATTTCACACATAAAAAAGCGTGCGTCAAAGACGCACGCTTTTTTAGCAGCAGAAGCCTCTGCAGCAGAATAACTGGAAGAAATAACACAGGCACAGGGACGCCACGGAGGAACCGCCGTAGACATATCCCCGGTAGTTGCCGGCTTGCTGCCGGTAGGAAGCAGCGCCCCCCTCCATAGCATTCAGTGTGTCCAGATACACCCGGTTGTCCGGCTCCATGGACACCGCCCGACGGATGTGCTCCATCGCCGTCACTTGATTGCCCAGTCCGTGGTGAGCCAAAGCAGACAGGTAGTACCACTGGGCGTTGCGATCCCGGTCTTCCTCCAGCGCGTTCAGCGCCTCCCGGTACCGCCGGAAACGGATGTACTGATAGGCAGCCTGCCGATACTGGCTGCCGGATGTATTCTGTTCCCAACCTGCTTGCCGGTAGCCGCCAAAGGGATCATACCCCTTTTGCGTCTTCTCGGGATTTTTGATCTGCTCGTAGGCGGCATTCACCTGCTGCATTTTCTTTGCCGCCACCGGATCGCCGGGATTCAAATCCGGATGGTATTGTTTGGCCAGCCGCCGGTACGCCCGCTTGATCTCATCATCGGTGGCATCCCGGCTGACGCCCAATATCTTATAAGGATCTTCTATCATATCAGTTTCTCCTCAGGCGGTTTCGGTAAGCGACCCAAACACCGCTGTACAGTATGTTGTCCAAAATCCCCTTGTCCTGCACCAGAGGCAGCCTTTCGTAATGCTCGGTGCAACGGCTCATTTCCAGCACCAAATACTGCTCCCATCGGGCAGGATCTTCTGTGCCCATAGCCAAAAAGGGGTTGTATTGCTTTTTCTTTTGATCCCGACGGAAATCCATCGCTGCGTCCGCCAGGTAGATGTACCGTCCCAGGGCGTCACCCATCTGCCGCAAAGTCTGCTCCCACAGATCTTGCCGATACACAAGCAGTTCCCCCAGCAGCTGCCCAAAGCAACCTGCCGGCAGGTCGGGGTTGGCGCAGTTCTCTTTTTCCAACTGCCAAAGCTGGGACAGGCATTCTTCCATCACTCGGCACTGGCGGGGATACCTCTTGCGTACGTTTTCCATCTCCCGTCCAAAAACGCCGGCCATGACTCTTGCGGTCAGATGCCCCTCGTCCTCATAATCGTCCAACGCGTTGAAATAGGCCAGCGCCACATTCATATCGGCGCAGTAGCGGATGATCTCACTGTCCACCCAGGGGCGGGGTTTAATGGGATGCAGACCGCAGGCTCGGTTGCCGGAACACTCCTCTGGCTCGTAAAGACTCATCAGCAGCAACCCCAAAAACGCCATATCATACCGCAGGCCCAACCGGGCAGCGGAGGAGGTCTGCTCACGGATGGCTCTGCAGATGCCACAATAGACCGCATTATACCGGCACTTCTCTTCCATGGACAGTTCTTCCACATTTGCAGCTACAAAACCGAACACAAAGCATACCTCCTTTTTCTTATATTTTAATATCCCTATGTGAACAGGGTGTAAATATTTCCTATTTTTCCCTTTTTTTCTGGGCCAGATAGTGATTCAGCGCGCCCCCATAGAAAACGATGGACAGGCAGAAATACAGCCACAGCATAGAAAGAGCCACCGCATACACCGAGCCATACACATTGGCGTAGCCGGAGAAATTGGCCACATAAATGGAATACAGGTCTGAAAACACCAACCAGCCAACCGATGCCAGCAGCGCTCCCGGCAGACTTTGACGGAAGGTGTTGCGCTTGTTGGGCAGCGCCATAAACATTGCGGAAAACAATCCCGTCTGCAAAAGGAGCATCACCAAAAAACGAAAATCCACAATATCCCACAGAAATTGCAGAAGGATGATGTTATTCAGCGGCAGCATCTGCAACAGCGTCGCGCCGAAGACATTCAGCAGCAGTGTCACCAGAAGCATCAGCAGAAACAAAAAGGTGTAGAACATACTGATAAAACGGGTGCGGAAATATCCCCGGTTCTCCGGCACCTGATAAATGGCATTCAGACCCGTCAGCAATCCGTAAACGCCCCGGCTGGCAGACCAAAGGCCGGTCAGCGCGGACAACGATACCACTGCCCCGGATGTATTCCGGTAGGTGCTGACGATAAGTTTTTTCGCTGCCGGAATCAGAGCCTCCGGCAAAAATCCGCTTACAAGGTCTGTTAGTGTCTCCACTTGCAGACCTGTATATCGAAGCAGCGCCAATACCAGCACCAGCAGGGGAAATACCGACAGCACAATAAAATACCCCGCGCCGGCGGCATGGATGCCGATCTTCTGACCGGCAAAATACCGCCAAAGGGCTATTGCTCTTTCTGTAAAGGACAACCTCGTATTTTTGTCCACCAGCGGTCTCCTTTCTACAAAAAAGCATAGATATAAAGGCTCACTACTGTCGCAGTGAGCCTTTGTATCTTTATTCTGCGGAGATCAAGTAATAATATACCGGCTGGCCACCGCTAAGAAGATTCACATCTGCATTGGGGCAAATGTCAGCAAAGATCTTTGCTGCCTTCTGGGCGTGCTTTTCCTGAATATCAGCGCCGTAATAAATCGTCACATACTCTTTGCCGCTGTCACGAACCTTCTCTGCCAGCGCCTTCAGCAGGACCTTGATATCCCGGCTGGTACCGAACAGGGAACTGCCGAACATGGCCAGGTAGTCACCTTCCTTGATATCGTGGCCGTCAAAGTCAGAGTTGCGGGCGGCATAGGTGATTTGCATGGTGTCCACCGTTGCCAAAGCCTCGGTCATGGTATCCGTATTCTCCTCTACGCTGCCGTCGGGGTTGAAGCTCAGCATGGCAGTGATGCCCTGGGGCACGGTCTTGCTGGTGATGACCACCACCTTCTTGGGGGTCAGCGCCTCCACCTGCTGGGCAGCCATAATGATGTTCTTATTGTTGGGCAGAACAAAAACAGTCTCGGCAGGCACTTTGTTCACCGCTTCCAGAATGTCCTGGGTGCTGGGATTCATAGTCTGACCGCCGGAGATGATACCGTCCACACCCAGATCCTTAAACACCGTTGCAAGGCCCTCGCCGGCGCACACAGACACAACGCCCAACGCCTTTTCCGGCTCAGCGATCTTGGGGGATTTCTCCGCCTCGCTCATCACCTTTTCAGTGTGTTGCAGACGCATATTTTCGATCTTCACTGTGACAAAAGAGCCATAGTCGATCGCTTCGTGGAGGGCTTTGCCGGGATCGTTGGTGTGAACGTGGACCTTAATAATCTCCTCATCCTCCACCAGCACCAGGCTGTCGCCCAGGCTGCTCAGGAACGCGCGAAGCTTCTCGGGATCATTGTTGTTTTCCCGGGAGATAATGAACTCGGTGCAATAGGTGAAGGTAATATCCTCAGTGTCAAAATCAGAAAAGTCCGCCTGTTCGGACACTTCCTGCGCACCGCCCTCGGGAGCAACAATATCCTCGCCCCGCAGAGCTGCCAGCATCGCTTCCAAAGCCACCAGCCAACCCTTACCGCCTGCGTCTACCACACCGGCCTTCTTCAGTACAGGGTTCTGATTGACAGTATTGGCCAGAGCGATCTTGGCCTCCTCAATGGCGGCCTCGTGGACAAACTCGAAATAGTTATTTTCCGCTGCAGCTTCCAGCGCCTTGCCGGCTGCCAGACGGGCCACAGTCAGGATCGTGCCCTCTGCGGGCTTCATTACTGCCTTGTAGGCAGCATCCACGCCCTCCTGGAGAGCATTGGCCCACAGAACACCGTCGCAGACCTCTGCGCCCTTCAGTTTCCGGGAGATTCCCCGCAGCAGCAGGGACAGGATCACACCGGAATTGCCCCGGGCGCCCCGGAGCATAGCCTTTGCGGCAATGTCCGCCGCTTTCTCCAGGGAGGGATCTTCCGCCTTCCGCAAATCTGCTGCGGCGGCGTTGATGGTCATGGACATATTGGTGCCGGTATCACCGTCCGGCACAGGGAACACATTCAGTTCGTTGAGCTTCTGCTTATTGATCTCTATAGAGGCGGCCGCGCTAATCATCAATCTGCGAAAGTCGGCCCCTGTAATTGTCTGCCTCAATGGTACTTACCTCCGTAGTTTATCCAATGGTAATGGAATCGATATAGACATTGACTGCGCGGACTTCGGTGCCGGTGCACTTGGTGACCATATAGCGCACCTCTTCGATAATGGCATTGCCAACGGCGGTCAGATTCACGCCGTCGCCCACCATAATGTGCAGGTCAATGGAAATGGTATTGTCCTCGTGGAACTCTACCTTAACGCCCTTGCCCATAGATTCTTTCCGCAGAAGATGGTACACACCGTCAGAAACGGAACGGGCAACCATACCCTTAACACTCATACAGTTGATGGCGGCAGTACCGGCTATATCTGTGTATACGCCGGCACTTACGATTACAGAACCGCTTTCATTGTCGTGACGAATCATAAATTACCTCCTAAATCGAAACAAAAGGTGGATCTTCCCAGGGGATCGTCCCCCACGGGTCTGTTTAGACCATGCTCTCCTCCCAGCAGTCGGGAGCGATCAGACCCATCATCTTCACCAGGGTGGGAGCCACATTGGCAAGGCCGTAGGCGCCATCCTTGATCTGCCAAACAGTGTCCTTATCGTAAATGATGAAGGGAACAGGGTTCAGGGAATGGGCAGTTCTCACGGAAGTCTTGCCCTTCTTGGTCTCAGTCATCTGATCCGCGTTGCCGTGGTCGGCGGTGATCAGCACGGTGTAGCCATAGCGGTCGGCAGCTTCCAGAATTGCCTTCAGACCGTTATCCACGCACTCCATTGCGTAGACCACAGCTTCCATCACGCCGGTGTGACCGACCATATCGCCGTTGGGGAAGTTGCACCGCAGGAACTGGAACTTACCCGAAGCCATAGCCTCCACCATCTTCTCGGTGATCTCCTTGCTCTTCATAGCAGGTGCCTGCTCGAAAGGAATCACATCGGAGGGGATCTCCTCGTAGACCTCCAGGTCTTCGCAGACCTTGCCGGAGCGGTTGCCGTTCCAGAAATAGGTCACATGGCCGTACTTCTGCGTCTCAGAGACGGCATACTCGTGAATGCCGGCCTGGCAGAGGACCTCGGTCAGGGTGTTCTGAATGACAGGAGGCTGCACCAGATAGTTTTCGGGAATATTCAGGTCGCCGTCGTACTGGAGCATACCGGCAAACTTCACGCCGGTGTAGCCGGGACGGTCAAACTTATCAAAGTCCTTGCGGTCGAAGGCCAGAGAGATCTCTTGGGCCCGGTCGCCGCGGAAGTTAAACAGAACCACGGAGTCGCCATTGGCAATCTTAGCAACGGGTTCGCCGTTTCTTGCCACTACGAAAGCAGGCAGATCCTGGTCGATCACACCGGTCTCAGCCCGGTAGGTCTCGATTGCCTCAGCCGCGCTGGCAAACTGGCGGCCAATACCCTGTACATGGGTGCGCCAGCCGTTTTCTACCATTGCCCAGTTGGCTTCGTACCGGTCCATAGTCACCTGCATACGGCCGCCGCCGGAAGCAATGGCGTAGTCGCAGCCTTCAGTGTTCAGTTCCTTCAGTACGTCCTCCAGCATCTGCACATACTCCAGAGCAGAGGTGGCAGGTACATCACGGCCGTCCAGCAGAATGTGGCAGTAGGCCTTCTTCACGCCGGCGGCGTGGGCAGCCTTCAGCAGGGAGATCAGATGGTTAATATTGGAGTGGACATTGCCGTCGGACAGCAGGCCCATAAAGTGCATAGCGTGGCCGGCCTTGGCGTTCTCCACCAGATCAATCCAGGTGTTGGACGCAAAGAGCTTGCCGTTTTCGATGGACTCGCCAACCAGCTTTGCGCCCTGGGAATAGACCTGACCGCAGCCGAGAGCATTGTGGCCAACCTCGGAGTTGCCCATATCTTCGTCAGAGGGCAGGCCAACGGCAGTTCCATGAGCCTTCAGGTACGTATGGGGGCAGGTGGCCAACAGGGAGTCGAGGGTAGGAGTCTTGGCCACCACAACAGCATCGCCGCTGCCGCCGTCGCCCTTACCTACGCCGTCCATAATCACTAATACGATGGGTTTATCCATAATAAAGAATCCTCCAGAATCTATATGTGCATATTTACGCATTCTATCGTTCGTACTATTTTACATCATTTTTATCAAACTTACAACCCATTTTTGAAAAATTACCGCTTTCTACGAAAAACGCCCTGAAAAGCGGGGATAAATTATTCATTATTCAGAGAAATCCTCGGGGGGATATTCTTGACTGGGTAGTAAAAATATGCTACTATAACGGCACGCACGCCGTTGTGGTGGAATAGGTAGACACAAGGGACTTAAAATCCCTCGGGGTAAAACCCGTACCGGTTCGATTCCGGTCAGCGGCACCAAGAAGAGGGATACCCCCACTGGGGTATCCCTCTTCTTAATGGCGCAGGAATCGAACCGGGGGGTGAGATTCCGGGGAGCGACCCGAGCGCCGCCAGAGGCGGATGCAGCGAGGGGAGCGAGTGGCCGCGGTCGAAAAAATCGAGGAAAAGCGTAAGCCCGATGATTTTTTCGGGCACCGCAACAGGACAGCGGCACCAAGAAGAGGGATGCCCCCACTGGGGTATCCCTCTTCTTAATGGCGCAGGAATCGAACCTGTCTCAATGGAGCTGTCCGGGGAGCGGTATTTTATTTTTTGTTGCTTTTCGTCGATGGGTTTGGTACAATAACCCCAAACTCCCCAGGGACGGAAACGCCCGCTTGAGAAGAAGAGAATGCGCATTTTGCAATCATCACGAGGTTGAATAAATGAAAGAAGAGAACCAAATCAGTTTTTTTGATGATATTATCGAAAACGAAGCATATTTGACGGAACAAATAATTACATATCTGGGAAACAAGCGTTCTCTTCTCTCTTTTATTGGAACGGCCGTGAACCAAGTCAAGGAAAAACTGGGGAAAGATAAACTTGATATTGTTGATATTTTTTCCGGATCCGGTATTGTATCGCGTTTCTTTAAACAGCATGCCAATACGCTGTATTCTAACGATTTGGAGGACTATTGCAACACAATCAACAGGTGCTATCTTGCGAACCAGACAGATATTGATTTTGATAAGCTCAATGATTATTACCGTCTTGTTAAAGGCGTCCTTGATACACAGCCCTTGAAAACCGGTTTCATAGCAGAGATGTATGCCCCCGCGGATGATCGGAACATCAAGAAAGGTGAACGAGTATTTTATACAACAAGGAACGCCAAATACTTAGATACCGCGAGGCAACTTATTGAAACAGTCCCTGAACCATATAAAACATTTCTTCTGGCTCCGCTGTTGTATGAGGCTTCCGTGCATAACAACACCAGTGGTGTATTTAAAGGGTTCTATAAAAACTCAAAAACAGGGATTGGTCAGTTTGGCGGTGACGGAAGAAACGCTCTACAAAGGATCTTGGCTGATATCTATCTTAAACCGCCTGTCTTCAGTAATTTTGATTGTAAAACAGTTGTCTCGCAAAAGGATGCCAATTTGCTGGCAGAAGAACTTCCCCCGGTTGATCTGGTATATATCGATCCTCCTTACAACCAGCATCCGTACGGATCAAACTATTTCATGCTGAACCTTTTAAATAGTTATAAACGACCTGAAGAGGTTAGCAAGGTATCTGGGATTCCGTTGATGTGGAACAAATCTCAGTACAACAAAAAACACACTGCACGAAGCAGTATGTTTGATCTCTGTAGTAAACTTAAAACTAAATATTTGCTGATTTCATTTAGTTCAGATGGATTCATAAGCAAAGAAGAGATGGTCGATATGTTATCTGCGTTGGGGAATGTGGAAGTTCTCGACAAAGAGTACAATACTTTTCGAGGTTGCAGAAACCTGAACAACCGAGATATTCACATTAAGGAGTATTTATACTTAGTAGAAATAGGAGATCATTATGGCAAAATCTGATCAGCTCAGGGCAATTCATCAGAAAATGCAACTAAACACAAAATCCAAGCACGAAGATGAGCAAATCAAAGATGTCGTAGAAGGCTTGATCAAAGAGCTTCAAAGAGAGCTTCATGTCCAGCTAGTGTGGGAGAAACGTATTCTTTTGTGCGACATTGTTGCCGAATTGCGTCAAAAATACCCCAACGTTCCCTTTGCGGACCCTGAAGTTGACGGATCTTTTATGTCTCCGGACGGAGGAATCACCTATTTGGTGGATAAACAGGGCAACAATTATCCCATTCTGATAGGCGAAGTTAAAAACCAAGGAACGAATACCGCCCGCATCCAGGAGGGCCTTCCCAAGCAAGCCAAAGGGAACGCTGTTGAGAGGCTGGGGAAAAATGTGATCGGCTTTCGCACCTATATGCTGAGTGAATCGATTTTTCCTTATGTGTGTTTTGGTGATGGATGCGACTTTGAAAAAGGATCATCTATTCTTGATAGAGTCTTAACGATCTCCATGTTCGGCGCGCTAAACGAAGATCATACATTTAATGCCGGCCCGAACGGGATGTTCAATAGAGGAAGCTATTATTTTAGATCCGAGCATTGGACAATTGAAGAACTGTACGATATATTGTACGATGTGGCAAAAAGAAGCATTTACTACTATTTCAGCAAATACGGTGAGGAATGTTTTAGGTAGGATTTGCTTACTTCCCAAAAGGTCCTCTAGTCCAAATGCGAGGAAAAAGAAAGAGAGGATGTCCCCTATGAAGTTGCGTCTGACAAAACTGGAGAAGAGCTGGATCCTGTATGACATCGCCAACTCCGCATTTATCCTGCTGGTCTCCACCCTTCTTCCCATTTACTTTGACTATTTGGCCGCATCGGCTAACTTAAGCCAGTCCGATTACCTGGCCTACTGGGGCTACGCCGGCTCAGTGGCTACCATTTTGGTGGCGGTGATCGGTCCTATTTGTGGCACTTTGGCCGATCAGCGGGGTTTCAAAAAACCTCTGTTTATACTGAGTATGATCCTGGGCGTGGCCGGCTGTGCGGCTCTTGGCTTTGCCTGGAGCTGGCTGAGCTTCCTAGTGATCTTTGTGATTGCAAAGGTCGGCTACTCCTCCAGCCTGGTGTTCTATGACTCCATGCTCCCGGAGATTGCCACCCACAAGGATATGGACCGGGTATCCACCCTTGGCTATGCCCTGGGTTATATCGGCTCTGTGATCCCCTTCGTGCTTTGTCTTTTGGTAGTGCTGGGATACGAAGCTTTTGGCATCGACCAGATCACCGCGCTGATCATTTCCTTCCTGATCACCGCAGTGTGGTGGCTGGTGTGCAGCCTGCCGCTGGTGAAACGGTATCGCCAAAGCGCTTTCCGGGAGGGAAAGGGCAATCCCATTGCCGCTACCTTCCGGCAGTTGGGCCGTTCCTTTGTGGAGGCAAAAAAACACAAGCACATTTTCGTGTATCTGCTGGCCTTTTTCTTCTTCATTGACGGCGTATACACCATCATCGATATGGCCACCGCCTATGGCAAAGCCTTAGGGCTGGACACCACAGGCCTCCTGCTGGCTCTGCTGGTGACTCAGATCGTAGCCTTCCCTTGTTCCATTGTTTTCGGCCGATTCTCCGCCAAGTATGACACGGGCCTTCTGTTGAAAATCTGCATTATTTGCTACACAGGCATTGCCCTGTTTGCCATCTTCCTGGCCGTCCAGTGGCAGTTCTGGGTGCTGGCAGTGCTGGTGGGTATGTTCCAGGGCGGCATTCAAGCTCTCAGCCGCTCCTATTTGGGCAAGATCATTCCCGCCGAACGCAGCGGCGAGTACTACGGTCTGATGGATATCTGCGGCAAGGGCGCTTCTTTTGTGGGCACAACCCTGGTGGCCGTGGTAAGCCAGGTGACCGAGGGTATGCACTTTACTGTCTTTGGCCTGCCGGTAGCCAACACCGGTGTTGCCGTAGGTTCGATCGCGGTACTGTTTGCCATCGGTTTCGTGATTTTCTGCTGGGCAGACAAGCTGAACAAAGCCCGCGTTCCCGTATAACAAAAACCCCGCCGTCAGGCGGGGTTTTTTATATTATTTCTTTCAGGCAGCGCAGCAGGTCTTCCGGCTTTTCGCAGAAATTGGTCGCGCCGCTGTCCTGCAGGCAATCTTTGTCCCGGAATCCCCACAGCACGCTCAAGCAGGGAACGCCGGTATTTCGGGCAGTAATTACATCCACATCGCTGTCGCCCACATACACGCACCGGTCCACGCCGATGGCGGCCATGGCCCGCAGCAGCATATCGGGGGCAGGTTTCTTGGGGCAGTCATCTCGCTGACCCAGGGCATAAATCTCCTGACCAAAATAGGTCTTGCAGAGGGGTTTGGTGTCCTTGTCCGGCTTGTTGGAGACCACCGCCACGGGATATTCCCGGCAGATCTCTGCCAGAGCAGGCAGGATGCCGTCATAGGGGCGGGTCTTGATTTGGGCATGGTCGGCATAATAAGCAAGGTAAGTTGCCAGCGCTTCGTCCACGGATGGGTCATTTTCTCTGCCAGGCAGGGAAAGACGCACCAGCTGCCGCGCCCCGTTGCCCACAAAGGCCCGGACCTCCTCCATAGTCCTCTCCGGCAAGCCGTAGAAACGGAGGGTATAGTTAACGGCATCGGTGAGATCGTCCAGGGTGTTCAGCAGCGTGCCGTCCAAGTCAAAGAGGATTCCGGTTTTCATGGCCTTCACCTGTTCTTTCTCACGCGGATGTCCTCGCCCACGAAGGGGAGTAGCTGGAAGCTTCCCTCAAGGCGGGAGGCGATCTGAGGGGAGTAGCGCTTTCTGATTTCGTCAATATTCAGATTTGTGGAGACGATCATCGGTTTGCCTCTCAGCAGCCGATCATTGACTAGAGAGTACAGGGCAGAAACCGTAAAACTGCCGGTCATTTCCGTGCCCAAATCGTCCACAATCAGCAAGTCGCACGCATTCAGCTTGGCAACCGCCGCAACGCTCTCCTCATCCGGGTGGAAATGGTTTTTTTCCAGCATATTGAATAACTGCTGGGCGCTCTCATAGGCCACAGAATAACCCTTTTCCGCCACTTCCCGGGCAATACAGGCAGACAGGAAAGTCTTGCCCAGGCCTGTGCCGCCGTTGAACAGCAGATTGCCGGCATCGGGGGCAAAGGAAGATGCGTACTTTTTGCAGATATCCAGAATCCGAGTCATAATGGCCCGGGGACTTGCGCCATACTTGGGATCGGTCTGCTGGGAGTAATAGTCCAGTTTGAAATCACTGAAACTGTTCTTGCCTGCGGACAGGAGGGACAGTTCTTTCATCTGCTCCTGCCGGCACAGGTCAAACAGGCAGGCGCACATCGTGCTTCCTATATAGCCGGTGCCGCCGCAATTGGGGCACAGGGGGCTTTCCTTCAAATACTCTGCCGGGAACGCGGCAGCGATCAGAGTCTTTCGCTCCGCCTGCAAGGCCAGATTGGCCTGCTTCACCCGCTCCAGCGCCTCCTGGGCATCCGTTCCCTTTAAAAATGCCGCCTGGGCGGCCAAAACCATAGAGCTGCGCAGCTCTCGGTCAATTTCCTTCACCCGGGGGAGCGCCGTATAGATTTCCTGCAGGCGAGCCTGCTGACGGGACTCGTGGTCAGCCTTCCGGCTCTCCAGCTGCTGGCGGGCACGGCGTACCACATCACTGCTATATGCCATAGGTCAATCCTCCTGTAAAACTCTTTGGAAGGCGGACAGTTCCGCCTGACCCAACTCGCCGGACGCGCCCTTGGGCATGGGTTTTCTGTCCCCGGACTTCACTTGCTCCAAAGTAAAGAGCCCGGCCTCCTGCCAACGGGTCAAAATCTTGTTCATATAAGCCCAGCTGAGACTGCCGGTGTTCAGGCAGGTGCGTTCATAAGCCAGGGCCAACACAGCCTCGTCAAAACCCATTTCCAGCCAGCTGTTGGCGTACTTTTCTTCACCGGGGGTCAGGGTTCTGCCCCGAATCTGCAGCAGATCCATCAACTTTGCCAACTGGCTGCGGCGCATGTTCTGATTCTGAATAAAGGCCACGGCCTCTTCCATAGAATCAACACCCTGCTCCGCCCAGTAATAGGCCTCTTTCTCGATGGCCCGCAGGCTGGGATTACGAAGATTGCCCTTGGCTCTGGCGCGCTCTTTGCAGTAGCACACCAGGAGGCTGATCACATCCCCGGGAAGGCCTAAATAGCGGGTAAAACCTAAAAGTATCTTCAGCTCCTCTGTGTTCAAAGTCCTCCCAAGGACTCTTTGCACCTCGGAATACAGAGCCTGGAAGCTGCGGTCTGCGTCCATCGCGCCCAGCACATCCCGTTCAGAGTATTGGGGCCTCTCACCGGAGAAAATGGGCGTTTTCCGCTCCTGGGGCCAAAGACCCAGCTGGCGCAGTGTGGCGGCAGCGCAAGAGAGTCTGCTCTGAGATAGCTGCAGGTCCTGTCCGGCCTGGGCAAAATCGTTTCCGGAAGTGATGTACAGGTACACCAGCGCCGCGTCGGGACTCTTGGCGCAAAGCAGCTTATGGACATTGGCCTTATTCAGTTGCAGTTCAGCGGCGTTCATAGGCTGCTCCTTTCAAAATGTCAATTACAGTCATTATAGCACGGGTTTTCTGCTGACACAACGGCAGCGAAAGAAAGTTTTTTGAGAAAAAAACGGGCATTTTTTGGCGCATTACAAGATATTGTGGACTCTCTTTTCCTCTCCCACAAGAAACGGACGCATTCTTAAACAGAATGCGTCCGATGCCATTATTTTACTTCATCTCTGAGGGGTTTGACCTTCCGCTTATAGATCCGCGTATACAGGATTAAAGTGACCATCGCGCTCACCACTTCCGCGATGGGGAATGCCCACCAAACCATATTGACTTGACCGGTCAGGCTCAGCAAATAGGCTGCCGGCAACAGGGCGATCAACTGGCGGCACAGGGAGGTGATGGTGGAATAGATACCGTCACCCAAAGCCGGGAAGCTGGCGCCCAAAGCGATACCGATAGCGGCAATGGGGAAGTGGAAACTGACGATCTGCAAAGCGCTGCGTCCCAGATCCAGGAACGTGGGCGAGGGGTCAAAGATTCCCATCAATTCATCCGGGAAGACCTGGAAAAGGGTCAGGCCCACCAGCATGATGGTCATAGCCGTGCAGATAGAGAGTTTCAAAGTTTTCGTGATCCGTTTGGGATTGCGGGCGCCGTAATTAAAGGCGATGATAGAGATGGCGGCGTTGTTGATGCCGAACAGGGGCATCAATACGAAGCTCTGAAGCTTGAAATAAATGCCGAAGACGCCGGCGGCAGTCTCTCCGTAATCCTTAAAGCCCAGGAAAATCTGATTCATGCCGAAGTTCATCACGGAGCCAATGGCCATCATCACGATGGAGGGCACACCCACTGCCATGATCTTACCCACGATTTCCCGCCGGGGGAGCAGGTATTTCAACTTCAGCTTCACATCTTTATTCACGGCAAAATTGAAAATCAGCGCCATCACGGCCGCTACCCACTGGCCGATGACCGTGGCAACCGCCGCGCCGGCGATGCCCATAGGCTGGATGCCCAAAGGCGCGTAGCCAAAAATGAAGACTGGATCCAAAAGGATGTTTAGTACCGCGCCAAGGCCCTGGGTGAACAGGGTGTATACCGTGCGGCCGGAGGCCTGAAGCAGCCGTTCTCCCAGGATCTCCACAAAGATGCCCAGGCAGAAGATGGAGCAGATGGAGATGTATGCCGTACCGGCATCTACCGTAGCCTGCACCTGGGACTGCATATTGTAGTAGGACCGGGCGCCAAAGAAGCCAAAGAGCATAAAGCACAGGGAGAAAACAATGGACAGAAAGAAGCCGTTGCCGGCGGCCTGGTTGGCCCGTTTCTGATTGCCCTCGCCCAAAGATTTGCTGAGCAACGCGTTCACACCCACGCCTGCGCCGGTGGCAAAGCCGATCATCAGATTCTGAACAGGGAATGCCATACCCAAAGCGGTGACGGCATTTTCTGATA
This sequence comes from Faecousia sp., assembly GCA_045612705.1. Classification (GTDB taxonomy): domain Bacteria; phylum Bacillota; class Clostridia; order Oscillospirales; family Oscillospiraceae; genus Faecousia. The sequence continues at coordinate 53,301 of JAZKZN010000057.1, forward strand.
TTTTGGAGACATAGTAGCTATCCACCACATTGTAGAATGCCTGCACAAGCATTGAGATCGCCAGGGGGGCAGCCATAGTAAACAGCAGCTTGCCCACAGACATTGTTCCCATTTTATTCTCCCGCAGGCTGGGAGCGGTCGCAGTTGCCATAGAAAAACCTCACATTCTCGCAATTCACCTCGTTATTATAGCGGATTGCCGAAAAAAAGCAACAAAAAACTTCCGCTTTCCCTGAGAAAAGCGGAAGTTGTCTTAACTTTCCATCTGCTTACCCAAAAAGCCGGCAATGGTCTGGGTCAGTTTCTGGTCAGCCTCGGTAGTGGGAGCGCTGTCTTCCCCCAACAAAAGCATCACGCAGCCCATCAGATCCCCCTGGCTGAGAATGGGAGAAGCCACACCCAGGTGATACTTGTCCGTATTGTCCGTGGGATGGACGAGAGGATCACCGGGGTTATAGCGGTAGTGGGAGCGCTGCTCCATCAGCCGGTCCAGCTCCGGAGAGTTGGGCTTGTCCATCAGCTCCCGCTTGGGTGCGCCGGAGAGGGCAATGATGGTATCTCTGTCCGCCACGGCGGCGATCCGGCCGGTGCTGGCGCCGATGGATTCGCAGATCTGCACCGCAAAGTCCTGCAGATCGCTCATGGGGGAGTACTTCCGGAACACCACGCCCCCGTCTTTCTCCGTGTAGATCTCAAGAGGGTCGCCCTCGCGAATACGGAGGGTTCTTCTGATTTCTTTGGGAATGACAATTCTTCCTAAATCGTCCACCCGGCGGACGATACCAGTTGCTTTCATATATATCTATCTCCTTATTTTACAAATTACGCTGTTAGTATCTGTAAAGGAACGCAGATTATACCGCAGGATTTACTTTTTGATTTTACTGTGCTATGATAAATAAAAAGAGGTGACTATATGCTATCAAAATGCAAACTGCTGAACTGCAATGTCGAAATTGACGAAGAAAAAACAGCTCAATGGTATGCGCAAGCAGAGGATTGGGGCTGTGACTGCGGAAATTGTATCAATTTTCTGGAAGTGGTCAAACGGGATTTGCTTCCCTCCCACATCAAAAAACACTTAGAATCATTGCATATCCCTGCCAGCAAAGCAACCTATGTCTGCCTTTTGGATGGTGAGCATTTGTATCAGTTCAGCTACCGTATTGCAGGAAGTATTCTTTCAAATGAACCCTCTTGGGAAGATAATGGACGTTGTTGTCATGAGTCATATCCCTACGGTGCCCCAGACTTTCCAGCACCGCACTTTGACATCGAATTCTGCGTAGAATTACCATGGGTTATGGAACAATAATATAAGAGCACAGCGGAGTGAATTTCACTCCGCTGTTATTCTTTCTGCAAGACTATGTATCGCCGCACAAAACCTGTCAATCGGTGTCAATGTTGTATGTGAGGGGTCGCCCTCGCGGATGCGGAGGGTTCTTCAGATTTCTTTGGGAATAACAATTCTTCCTAAATCGTCCACCCGGCGGACGATCCCTGTTGCGGTGCCCGACATCTGCCTGCGTCGACGGCGCTCCTGGGCATCTGTCGACCTGTCCGTTTGCGATACTCGGTGCCCTCGTCGGTGACGGCGCACCTTCCTCGTTCACCGATCGCAGCACCCACTGCGCCTGCACTTCATCTGCCACTGGCAGCGTGCAGGCTCGTGTCCACTCGCTCGGGTCGCTCCTCCCGCCACCGGCGGCGCTCCCCTCGCTCCCCTGTAGCTTTCATATATCTATCTACTTTAATTTACAAATTACGCTGTTAGTATCTGTAAACTGACGGAGATTATACTGCACAATTTACTTTTTCAAATCGCTGTGATATAATAAACAAAAGGGGGGTCTTTCTATGAAGAAGTTCCTTATGGGGTTCAGGGTCTTTGGTTGGCTCATTAAGGCGCTATTTACAGTATTAAAAGATGGACACAGCCTACGTCCAAAGAAAAATGTGCATGGTGAAAAACTTCTGGAACTTCCTGATGACCAACTTTTTGAGGCCGTATATTTCTATAACCTTGACCTTATCGAATCCTATCCCGATGAAGTTACCGCCTTATCGCAAATTAGTCCTAAGCGTCGAGTTGTCTATATATTAGGCCTTTTTGATATGGAGTTGCAAAATGGTGGCTTATGTCAGTTCTTTGTCAATTCTTCACGCTCCTTGGCGCCTTATGTAGATGAGTGTCTACAGGCGATTGGTGCGGAGAAACACCGCAAACTATTTGCCGAATTCGTAACGAATAATCAAATTAACTTAAACAGCTTAGATTCTTTCCGAATCTCATCTGTTGAAGAATATGCCGCAAAAACCGAACATTACGATTTTGATGCATTTGATAATTCTTATTATGAATTGTCACCTCTGCAAGATTTTATTGTGGCCTATGTTAAAGCGAATATCTCTGAGTTTTAAGATAACAGCGGAGTGAATTTCACTCCGCTGTTTCCTTGTTTAGTCATTTGGTTCTGTTCTAACCAAGGTGATAACACCGTCTTTACAGCAGCACCAAATATCATCGTGCATTTTGCCGATTTTCTCATACTCCTCAGGAAGCAAGAAAACCTCCTTCGAAGAATACAGGCCATAAATAAACTTTCTTTCGTATTTCTTTCCGTTGTGTTCGAAATAACTACGAGGATGGCCTGTCAGTTCGGTGCATTGAGACGTTGCAACTGCTGTAACATCGTTTATGTCTGGTCTTTCGATGATAGCAAATCTTTGTTTAGATAGCCAGGGGTATATAAGTTCGCCGTTTCTGTTAATGTAATATTGTCTGAAATCGCTTACCCCGCATTCTCCATCGCGCTCCCATACAAGAATATGGTTATCATCGGAAATAGAAACATCACTAAATCTCGGCTCGATTAACACCTTGCGTTCTTTTGTGTCGTAAAGACCAATGAGCGCTTCGTCTTCGTTATCACGAGAGAACTCCAAATATCTGTCATCATAATCATAATAAGAAATGTAGGGAAATCTCGTGCCTGGAATTTCATTGCCTTCCAGGTCTATCAGATGGAAGAATCTATCGGTCATTTTAGAGACTACGGCTATACCATATTTGTTAAAAGGACGCGCCTCATCATATTGAAATCCAATTACTGTTTTTCCATTTCCGTCAATATATCCGTAATGATTTTCGTAATATCTTCTGCCTTCTGGTGTCCTGTACCAAGTTCTGTTTAAGTTTACCGAAGCGAGACCACAGGTAAACTCATGTGCATAGGCATATTGTGGCTCGATAACGAATTCGCCTTCTTTATTCTTAAAACCAAAATTGCCGAAAGCATCATCAATCTCCCATTTAGGTTCGACAGTTGATTCCGACTTTAACGGTTCAGGCAATCCCTCGTCATCCATCCAATATTGATACCAACCGTCATCATCGTCGTCTTGGTTTTTATGAAATGCGTCTTCATCTAGCACCTCGTTGCCGTTAATGTCAAAGTAAAAATTATCAATGCAGAAAATTATTCTTTCTTTATCGACCACATAGCAAGACTTTCCTTGCTTCGAAAATAAGATTTTCATAAAATCACCTCTTGATGATAGTATAGCAAACCAACTGTCCTATATAACGGACTTTATATCAATTATATCACGCAACTGTAAAAAAGCAAATCCATCAGTATAAATCTTCCCCTTTTACAAATAATAGCATCGTAATTTGTAAATTAAAGGAGATAGATATATATGAAAGCAACTGGTATCGTCCGTCGGGTGGACGATTTAGGGCGTATTGTGATTCCCAAAGAGATCAGAAGAACCCTCCGCATCCGCGAGGGGGACCCCTTGCTGACAACGTTGACACCAATCGACAGGTTTTGCGTTGCAATACATAGTGTATTAGAAAGAGATAAAGCGAGGTGAAACTCACCTCGCTTTTAGGTTTGGAGTTTTAATGAAACAACCGAAATTATGCCTAAAATCAAACCGATTTTTTGGTTTAAAAAGAAATAATCGTTCGTTTGAATTACCAATTACTCTTTTGATTTTAAGGCTTGTTTTGCCGATGGGCACTCGTATTCGTTTTTACGAATATTGGGGTAATTCTTATCAAGATATTCTTCGCGGTATGGATTTACGCCAAGGGGTTTGCTTTCCGGTTGGAGCGGTAATTTCCACGATTCTTTCTTGTAATAGGGATTGTGGAAGGTTTGCTCAATGCGTCCAGATCGTTCCAGCACATCGTTGCAGGCCCTGATACAGCCCCGGGCACCGCAGATAGCAAAATAGCCGGTATGGTTAATGATATAGTTGTAATAATCCATTACCGCATGGCTGCCAGGTTTTCTGCCCCATTGGGCACCGGCCAGGGAATAAGCCAGGATGTAGGCTTCCTCCTCAGTCATTTGGGAATTGCGCACATCGAAAGCCATATTGGGGAACTCCTTCTTTAGGAAGGGGGAGCATTCATTGTTCAGACCGTGATGGGAGAGGGTACAACGACCCATTTGCACATCACCGAACCAAATCTTTTTCTCGCCAAAGTCCACGGTGATACGGGCGTTTTCGTCCTTGGGGTCGGGGATAGCACCACCGGGGCAGGAGCGGGTACATTTGCCGCAGTGGAGGCACAGTGTGCCGGTATCCAGAATGGGGTCAGCCTCCAGCGCCGCATCTGTGAAGATAAGACCCAGCCGGACCCGGGGGCCGTATTTCTTGGTCAGAAACACCTTTGACCAGCCAATCTCACCCAGACCGCAACCGGCGGCAATGATCCGGATGCTGCACACAATGTCCGGCGGCAGTTTGCCTTCAGCCACCGGCTTTTTGGTGGTACCGTTACCCTCAGGAACAGCGGGATAGTGGGCCACAGCCTCATATCCACAATCCTCAATGAAGCAGGAAAGCTCGTAAGTCTTGGTGGGACGGAAGAGGGTATTGAGTTTATTATAGGTGTAGAAGGTATAGCCGTGCCAGTGGGTACCCTCCTCAATACCCCGGTTGGCGCCGCGGGGAATCGGCATGGCAAGGGCGATCACCGAACGTGCCTTAGGGAAATAAGTAAGGGGACTCATCAACTTGGGGGCGTTGGCAAAGCGCTCGATATTGCCAATAGCAATACAGCCGATGCCCAGCTCCTTAGCTTTGTCCTTGATCATTTGGGATGTGAGAACCATATTTAATGCCCCCTGTTTCCGGACTTAGAGAAAGAGCCGCCCAGCACATTGGCTTGCTCGTCAGAACGGTCTATGACACGGTTGCCGCCAATCTGCCAAACCTCGCTGGTGCGGAAGGCATTGGCAAATTTGTTCTCCAAAGCGTTTCGCTGCTCCAAGGTGCACATGCAGGTGCGGTTGCAAAGAGCTGCAATGCGGTCAGGGGCGGAATTGGCGTTGAAGCGGTTGGCCACAGCACCGTTATGGCAGTTCTTACACTTTTCGAGGTCAATCTTACCAACGGTAAAGCTTTGACCGCAGATGGTAATCTGCTCTGTTTCGGTTTTGCTGATAGCACCTAAGGGGCAGGCATCGGCGCAGGCTTTGCAGCCGTTGCAGACAGAGTCTTTCAGCAGGGGGGTAGGCTCCAGTTCTGCGTCCGTAAGGATCATATGGAATCGCTGGCGGGAGCCAAACTCCTTAGAAAAGGGGATGCGGTTGTAAGAAATGGAACAAAGGCCGCAGGCTACTGCCGCATAATCAAAATCCGGATACACATTGGGAGCAGGACGATTCGCTGCCACCGGCACACCACTGGCCGGAATATCACAAGGGTTGGGAAAAACAGGGCAAGCCTCCCAGCCCATACTCTCCAGGAAATTGGTAAGGTCATAGGTGGCCATAGCCAGGAATTCGTCTTCCAGCCAGTTCTTACCAAAAAGTTGATAATCTCCGAAATTTGTGCCCTCTTCCACGCCGCGCAAAGAGCCCCGGCAAATACGTTTTCCAATTAAAATTACTGTTTTTGCTTCGGGGAAAATTGAAAAAGGATTAACCTTTTCATCAAGGTTTTCAAAACGAGATTTATTGGCAAAACCAATAAGGTCAATGCCATTGGTTTTGGCAAAAGATTCTATTTCATGTTTTAAATTATTCATATTTTAACCCTCCTTTTTTGTGTATTATACAGTATGCCCGCGCAATAACACACCCACTATTTAACGCAAAAGGTGGATTATACAACGCTTGATTTTGGAAACTTTAGTGTTATAATGATACAGAGGTGGATAAAATGTTATGTGACGGCAACAACCCTATTTTGGAAATTATCGGCGTTGAGCATATGTGCTGGAAAGGCGGTGTTTTTGATGTAAGGCCCCGTAAATATTCGGCCTTGGCGTTCAGAAAAAGCGGAGATGCCGTAATCACTGCCTGCGGAAACAAGTATCATATACATTCGAATGATATTTTGTATATGCCGCAAAACATGGCATATACAGCAGAATATACCGATACAGAAATGCTGGTTATTCATTTTGTCGCAGCACAAAACGATAAGGCTTTAGAGGTGTATTCGTTTCAAAATGTTGAGCAGATCTACAAGCTGTTTTTGAGGGCTTATGCTCTTTGGAAAAATAAAGAACCGGGATTTGCCGTCTATGTCTTGGCTCAGCTTTATATGATCTTGGGAGTAATGCTCGAAAAAAGCACAAAAGCAAATCAGCCGCAACATTTCTTAAAGGCAATGTCATTTATAAACTCCAATTACAGAAACAGTGTTTTAAGTATGGATATGATTTGTGCCGAGGCAGGGATCGGCGCAACGACATTCAGACAACTGTTTAAAAGATATTATCAAAAAACTCCAGTGGAATACATTACCGAGTTAAGACTTGAATATGCACGAAATTTAATATCCGGCGGAGCTTCTGTTGAGAACGCGGCTTTCGAGAGTGGCTTTAATGACCCGAAATATTTTGCAAGAGTTGTGAAAAGGTACTTAAACTGCACTCCGCGAGATTTAAAGAATTATGGCAGATAAATATTGTTTCACACAGCCCCCCTTTTTTACAAATAATAAATCGTAATTTGTAAAATAATTGTAGGGACGAAAGGCTTCTCCTTGAGGAGAAGCCTTTGAAAATTTGTGAGGGAGCCCCCTTGCTGACAACATTGACACCAATCGACAGATTTTGCTGGGCGGTACATAATGTGGCAGAAAGAGCAGCTGCTGAAAAATCACTTGCATTTGTGTTGGCTCTGTGATACTATGGCGTAAAATGTAGATATTAAATGTTTTGGGGGATATAATATGGTAGGCATCATATTTATGTGCATACTGATTGGACTCGTTCTTGCGTGGTATTTTGCAAAAAGTTTTTCCGATATTGCAGAAATGAAAGGGCATGATGGCGATTCTTATTTTTGGCTTGTTTTCTTTTTTGGCGTGGTGGGCATGTTAATGGTTGCTGCGCTTCCTGACAACAATGTGGAAAACAACACTGAGCGAATTTTAAATCTGCTTAGAAGCAGTGCTAATGAAAAAAACAACTCTGACAACATTGATTTTTCTGAAGTTAAAGTGTGTGAGAACATCACAACCTCCAAAGACCCTAATAAACAAAATGCGTCTATAAGTGCCATAATCAAAGATGGTGAAAAGGTTTGTCCCAAATGTGGCACGGCGCAAAAAGTTGATAGGCATGTGTGCTGGTCCTGCGGTCAACATTTCGATAACTGAATGCATAAAAACTCCTCTGTGTAATGCAGAGGAGTTTTTCTTTTTATGCGGTATAATCTCCGTCAGTTTACAGATACTAACAGCGTAATTTGTAAAATAAGGAGATAGATATATATGAAAGCCACAGGTATTGTACGCCGTGTTGATGACCTCGGGCGTATCGTGATTCCCAAAGAGATCAGAAGAACCTTCCGCATCCGCGAGGGCGACCCCTCACTGACAACATTGACACCAATCGATCGATTTTGTTGGGCGATACATAGCATTGCACAAAGAATAAAAGCGGAGTGAATGTCACTCCGCTGGTGTATATGTTGTTTTTTGATAATTGCCTACCATCTGTATTTACAGGCAGGGTTCATGCACTCAAATTGACATGTCCTCTTGTTTCCAAACAATCCAAATATGACAGCATTAATTCCACGCTCGGTGGAAGAAACATGACGGATATTAGCTGAGCCGCAGGTGGGACATCTAGGGATAGTTTGCCCCCACTCCATCTCTCTTCGAGAACATTCATCATCCATATAGACACGACTTATGTAATTATAGTATTTTTTATCTACATCAGATAATTCTAGAACACGGTCTTTTTCTTCGTATATTAACTCGACTTCGCACTCGTTACACTCATCCCAATCGTCAGGAAATGCATGGCCACAGCTTGGACAGTATTTGGGCATATTATCAACCTTTCTTATTTTGTTTTGATAATCATATCATATGTCCAGTTAAAAGTAAATCAGCAAGTATAAATCTTCCCCTTTTACAAATAATAGCATCGCAATTTGTAAATTAAAGGAGATAGATATATATGAAAGCAACTGGTATCGTCCGCCGGGTGGACGATTTAGGAAGAATTGTTATTCCCAAAGAAATCTGAAGAACCCTCCGTATTCGTGAGGGCGACCCCTTGCTGACAACATTGACACCATTCGACAACTTCTGTATGGCGATACATAGTATTTTGAAACGATATAAAGAACAAGCGAGGTGAAATTCACCTCGCTTTAAAAATGGAATCGATTTTTTCTCTATCGTATTCCAAAATCAAATGATTCAATTGCTTATAGATGTGAGAGATACTCACTGCTTTTTCGGCACATAGGTCTGCTCCGCGGTTATCGTATAAATGGAACAAAATATTGTCTTCAGAACAAACAAAATAAACAGAAGAAGTTAAAAAGTGATTGCCACTGCCTAAATCTGCTATTATTATTTCCTGCAACAATTTGTTGGGATTAAACTTATTCAATTCCCAACATAAAAAGATATGGTTAAACTCTTCGTCTTCATCAGAAATCTTCTCAATTTTTGTTTCTTGGGGGTGTTGCAAATCTGTTTCTGTTATTACAGTGCTTATGAAATCTTCAACGGAATCATTTTCGCACAGATAACCTTCGATTACTAAAATATTCGGAGCGTTTCTCAAGGCCTGATATATTTGTTTTGCTCTTTCAAGGCAAGCAGAAACATACTCGGGATTTACAGTAAAATCCCCTTCGTTTTCATCAAGATAAACTTCGTTACCGTTATCACCTATGTTAAAACGAATAGCAACTTTTGAATTATAGAAAAGGGGATGGGTTATAGTTTGCATCCCAAAAGATTTAATTACAGTTTCAAAATCATTATAAAGACTCACAAAATCACCGCCTTTGCTTTATTGTAGCACTGCAATTTGAAAAAGTAAATCCTGCGGTATAATCTCCGTCCGTTTACAGATACTAACAGCGTAATTTGTAAAATAAGGAGATAGATATATATGAAAGCAACTGGTATCGTCCGTCGGGTGGATGACCTCGGGCGTATTGTCATTCCTAAAGAAATCAGAAGAACCCTTCGCATCCGTGAGGGAGATCCTCTTGAAATTTACACGGAGAAGGACGGGGGTGTGATCTTCCGGAAGTATTCCCCCATGGGCGATCTGCAGGATTTTGCCGCCCAGATGTGCGAAGCCATCGGA
>JAZKZN010000058.1:0-4650 GCA_045612705.1 Faecousia sp.
AACTCTATTATCAGTTAAATAATCAGGCGGGGCAGTAAGGCAAATAACAACACCGTTCTTGCTCCCATAGTTTGAAATATACCCAAACACTTCTATTTCATCATTAAGAGTGAAAGGACTCACAAACTCAAAACCAAACTCTTCTGACGCCAATGCAAAATTATGTCTTGCATTTTTGATTTGGTCATCAATGAACATACAATCACCGCCTTTGTCTCATTATACCACAAAAAGAAAATAACCGCAACTTGTATCAAAGTTGCGGTTATTCTTTGGCGGAGACGGTGGGATTCGAACCCACGTGCGGCTTGCGCCGCAAACTGATTTCGAGTCAGCCCCGTTATGACCACTTCGATACGTCTCCGTATATGTTAAACTCCCTTTTGCCTCGCTTCATCTGCCACCGGCAGCGCTCGGCAACGTCCCCACTTCGATACATCTCCGTGTACACAGCTGCTTTATTATACCAACAGCATCCTCAAAAATCAAGGATCACACTTACTCTTTTTGGCAAGAGCGATCACACCATCCATTTTTTTCAAAATCAATGTATAGTTTTCCCGTCTGTGGGGAATCAGACACGCAGAACAATCCTTGACGCCATTTTCCGTATAGGTAAACCGGCCGCCGCAGTTCTCTCCCAGGGCATACAAAGGGCAGTAGCAGAACAGGCAGTTAAACCCCTCCTTGTCCGCCCCCACGTGACAGGGGAAATACTCGCATTCTCTGTTCTGGAAAAAATCGTAGTTTGCCATTACTCCACCTCCCGGAACAAATTGACTGTAGTGGACTATTATTGTATAATACCCTCACAAGCCCGTCAAGAGAGAAGAGGATTTTCCGTGGACTTATTTATCCAGCTTATCGGTTTTATCGGCCTGTTTATGAGCATCATTTCCTTTCAATTTAAGAAACACAACCACATCGTCCTATGCAAAACCGCATCCGAGTTAGTCTTTTCCGTGCAGTATATTCTTTTAGGTGCATGGAGTGCCGCGGTACTGGATGGTTTTTCTGTTGTGCGGAATCTCCTGTTCTGCCGCTTTGTGAAAAAGAAGATTTCCACAACGCCGGTGATTATTATATTTGGCATCTTTGTGGTTGCCACCGGCTTTTTCACCTACGATGGTCTCACCAGCCTTCTGCCCATTGCCTCCAAGCTGCTGACCACAGTCTCCTACGGTATGAAAAAGGAAAAGATCCTGCGGCTCATCACCCTGCCGTCCTGCATTATGTGGGTCATCTACAATATTTATGTGGGCTCCATCGCCGGTGTCCTTACGGATTCCCTGGCGCTGGTATCTCTGCTTGCGGCTATGTATAAGTTTGATCGCCTCAATATGGAAACAAAACCGGAAAGACGTTGAGTGTCTTTCCGGTTTCTTGCATTTTCCTTGCGCTGTTGGTATAATAGTTCTAAGGTTAACAAATGCTCCAGGGATATTCCGTTGGCGGCGCCAGGGTAAACTCCATCGTTTCTCCCGTCGCTGGATGGGTAAAGGCCAGCCGGTAGGACCAGAGGGCAATTTCGCACCCATCTTCCAGCAGGCTATATTTTCTATCCCCCACCAGGGGCAGTCCACGCCCGGAAAACTGCGCCCGAATCTGATGGGTGCGACCGGTCTGCAGCTGAATCCGCACACGGGAAAGGGATTCCGTTTTTGCAAGCACTTGATAGGTGAGGATCGCCTCCTGCACACCCTTTTCCGGCTGGGATACGATATAGGTCTTCCGCTCCTGCTTGTTGCGCAGAAGCAAGTCCCGCAGCGTACCGGTGTCCGCCTCCGGGCGGCCATGAAGGATCGCAAGATATTCCTTTTCAAATTGCCCCTCCCGGATCTGCCGGGAGAGTTCTGATGCAGCATCCGCTGATCGGGCCAACACCATCAGTCCCGAAACTACCCGATCCAGGCGATGGACAGTCCGCACATCCTCCGTACCCAGCGCCTGGCGCACCAGTTCCGGCATGCCCCCAGGCTCGTCAGTAGATAGCACACGGGGCGGCTTCACGCACACCACAATAGATCTATCCTGATAAATGATCTCCATAAAACACTCCGTTTGTTTTTCTATTATCCTAACAAAAACACAGCCTCTTTTCAAGTATAAAGGAGAATGCCTATGAAAATCGTCATTTTGGACGGCAACGCAGTCAATCCCGGTGATCTGAGCTGGGAGATGTTTGAACCGTTCGGCTCTGTCACCGTGTACCAGCGCAGCGAGTATGCCCAGGCGGCCCAGCGAATCGCCGATGCGGACATTGTAATGACCAACAAAACCCCCATCACGGAGGAGCTGCTGGAGGCGTGTCCCAATATCCGCCTGATCTGCGTTCTGGCCACGGGTTATAATGTTGTGGATTGCGAAGCCGCAAAAAAGCGAGGTATCCCCGTGTGCAATGTGCCGGATTACGGCACCAACGCCGTGGCCCAGTTCACCTTCTCTCTGCTTTTGGAGCTGTGCAACCGGGTAGGCCACCACGACGACTGGGTGCATGGCGGTGGCTGGGCGAACTGTCCTGACTTCTGCTATTGGGACACACCTCAGATGGAACTGTACGGCAAAACCCTGGGTATTATCGGCTTTGGTCGTATTGGCCGGGCGGTAGGGCGGATCGCCAGGGCGATGGGTATGAATGTGATTGCCTATAATCGCAGCCGTCACCCGGAGGGAGAGGTTATCGGCACATATGTAGATCTGGATACTTTGCTGGCCAGTTCCGACATCATCTCTCTCCACTGTCCTCTCACACCGGATAACGCGGGTATGATCAATGCCGATACCCTTTCCAAAATGAAGGACGGTGCGATCCTGTTGAATACCGCCCGTGGCGCTCTGCTGAATGAGCAGGATGTGGCCGATGCCCTGGTTAGCGGGAAACTCCGGGGCGCAGCTTTGGATGTGGTGTCCAAAGAACCCATAGACGCGGACAATCCCCTGCTCTCCGCACCAAATTGCATCATTACGCCCCATATGGCCTGGGCTCCCATTGAAAGCCGCAAACGAATCCTTGCCTGTACCCTGGCAAGCATCAAGGCCTTCCTGGCCGGCAATCCCATCAATACCGTAAATTAAAAAGAATCTGCGGCAAGCATCTTTGCCGCAGATTCTTTTTCTCTATATGTATTTTAAGAAAAATCAGAAAACTCGTCGTTTGTCAGATCTCCGTCACCGGAAACCGGAATCACCTCTCCCAGGAATGTGGGCTCAGGTTTTACAATACAAAAGCCGCAATCTTTCACCCTTGCCAGCACCTCCCGAACATCCCGCATCAGCTGTCCGGAATACGCGCGATAGTCCGCAGACACGCCGTAGGCCTCCAGGCCAAACCGCTCTGCTATGTACAACGCCCGATACAAGTGGTATTCCTGGGTGACAATCACAATTTTCTTGGCCTGAAACACCTCTTTTGCCCGATAGATGCTTTCATATGTGGAAAACCCCGCGTGATCCATAAAAATATCCGCCGTGGGGATTCCTGCATCCACCGCAAACTTCTTCATAGCGTCCACTTCATTGTAGGTATACCGTCCGTGGTCGCCGCTCATAAGAAGTTTCTGCGATGCGCCTGCATCGTACAGAGCCACACCTCTTTGAAGCCTGTCATGGAGCATCGCGCTGGGTGTCCCGTTTTCATAAACGTAGCACCCCAGCACCAAAATGCAATCCACATCCTCCAATATAGCCGCATCTTCCTGAGAGATGATCTGTGCCTGTGTGGTTAATTTGACAACAGAATTGATGACTGTAATCCCGCATACGCCCAGAATGCAACAAGAAAGCGCAAAACAGAAGATCAAACGCAATGTTCTCTTGCTCTTTAACATATGCTACCTCCTGAGTAATATCCACGGTACAACCAGATTGTCAACCTAAGTGGATTATAGCACGAAAAGGAAGATAACACAAGTTAAGAAAACTCCACTCCTTCCAGTGACGCTTATATTAAGGTGTGTCCTATCTTCCCGGGTAGGCCAATGTATTGTCATGCCGCGGCGAGTGTCCGGTGGACACTCGCAGGCATAAAGAAAAAGCCCCCAACCTTTCGGTTAGGGGCTGTGTTCGCGTTACCTATTTCCCGGGTAGGCCAACGTATTGTCATGCCGCAGCGAGTGTCCGGTGGACACTCGCAGGCATAAAGAAAAAGCCCCCAACCTTTCGGTTAGGGGCTGTGTTCGCGTTACCTATCTTCCCGGGTAGGCCAACGTATTGTCATGCCGCTGCGAGTGTCCGGTGGACACTCGCAGGCATAAAGAAAAAGCCCCCAACCTTTCGGTTAGGGGCAAAATGTTCGCGTTACCTATCTTCCCGGGTAGGCCAACGTATTGTCATGCCGCTGCGAGTGTCCGGTGGACACTCGCAGGCATAAAGAAAAAGCCCCCAACCTTTCGGTTAGGGGCTTGTGTTCGCGTTACCTATCTTCCCGGGTAGGCCAACGTATTGTCATGCCGCAGCGAGTGTCCGGTGGACACTCGCAGGCATAAAGAAAAAGCCCCCAACCTTTCGGTTAGGGGCTGTGTTCGCGTTACCTATCTTCCCGGGCAGTCACCCGCCAAGTATTGTCGGCGCAAATGAGCTTAACTTCTGTGTTCGGGATGGGAACAGGTGGACCCTCATCGCAATCAACACGAACTTCTTGGGATGGCTTTT
>JAZKZN010000059.1:0-5318 GCA_045612705.1 Faecousia sp.
AAATGTGGTTTTCCCGGCACCGGCATTGCCGATCAATAAGATTCTTTCCATAGCTTAGCCTCATACTTATAATTGTAGAACAGTGGATAAGTATTTCAACAAATCTGGCACAAGTGGTCGTTATTCCGGCATAAGCGGTCAAATATGGAACTTGTCCGACTCCTGCAGATCCAGCAGGTCAATTGCCCTGGTGAAAGTCTCTTTCATTCCCTCAAAGCTTGCGGGATGGTGCGCATCTGTTCCCAAATAGAATTTACATCCGCATTTCTTTGCGATCCGGTAGGGGCGCAGCACCAGCTCTGCCTCCTCCTCCGCAAAGCGCATATCGCTGGCATTCAGCTCAATGCCCACGCCCAATTGGGCGGCCTTTGTAAACAGCCGGAACAGCTCCTCCTCCGGGAGCAAGGCCAGAATTTTCCGATAAGATTCCCTGTCTCTGTCGATGAGTCCGCAGGTCAGGTGGGCGAGGCCCACTTTGTGGAAGGGCAGATTCATATTCAGCACCGCATCCAGCCGCTTTACCCAGGTCTTTGCCCTGGATTCGGCATTGGCGCCATCCTCCGGCGTTATTGTGAAATTATTCATGTGCATGTGGGTGGTGGGAATGATAATAAAATCAAAAGCATCCATCCGCTCTCCGGAAATACCGAGCCTTAAAAACTTATCCAGATCTGTCTCGCAGCCAAAGAGAAACCGCAGATTTTCCGACTGGGGCAGCGGCTTCGCCTGGCAGACATGGGCGAAATCCTGGGGCGCATACCATTTGGACGCACCGGGAACCAGATCATCCCAGAAATGGTCTGTCAGGCAGATCGTCTTAAGTCCATTTTCCAGGGCATAGCGGAGAATGGTCTCCGGATTCTGCTGAGGATCCGCCGAACAGGATGACAGATAAGAATGAATGTGCAGATCGTTATCGATGATGTATTTCATATTACAGCCTCCGCAAAATTCTATAACAATCGCTTCCCGATCCGATAACCGAAAAGGTAATTTAATTATAGCGAATGCTCTGTATTTTGCAATGGGTATAAAAAGAAAAACCTGAATGCTTTCGCATTCAGGTCTTTTGGAGCGGGCGACGAGGCTCGAACTCGCTACCTCCACCTTGGCAAGGTGGCGCTCTACCGGATGAGCTACGCCCGCAAATTTGGTGCCTCCGGTCGGAATCGAACCAACGACACGCGGATTTTCAGTCCGCTGCTCTACCTACTGAGCTACAGAGGCATATTGAGCAGAGCATACGCTCTGCTCAGATGCTTTATATGGCGACCCGGAACGGACTCGAACCGTCGACCTCCAGCGTGACAGGCTGGCGTGCTAACCGACTGCACCACCGGGCCAAATTATGGTGGGAACAACAGGGCTCGAACCTGTGACCTCCTGCTTGTAAGGCAGATGCTCTCCCAGCTGAGCTATGCTCCCAAACGCACCTTAGTACGCAGTACGCACCTCAGCGACGAAACTCATTATACACATAGGCGGTATGTTTGTCAAGCATTTTTTTCGTTTTTTCTGTGGTTTTTTTCGTATGGGAAAAAGGGTATTTTTATGCCGCCCGGCGAGCCTTCCGGGCGGCAGTTCAAACCATCAATTTTCCCGTTCCAAAGCGTCTACCTTTGCTATCAGACCATCCAGCATATCCCGTAAGCCGCGCTTTGCCAGGACCTGGGGCAGATCGAAACCAGAACCGCGGTTGCCCTCAATCAGCAAAGGTCCGTCAGGGGTGACCGCCACATCCCAGCCAACAAAATGGATCTCATCGTTGACCAAGGCAGCCTCCAGGCACATTTTCTTGATCTCCTCGAAATAAGGCACTTCATAGCCGTCAAAGCGGATGCCGGTGGCGCTGTATTCGTGCTCATTCAACTTTTTGTCAAAGCCGTTGCCGGTAAGCTTGCCGGTTTCCATATCGATCAGCACAGCGCTGCCGCCCATGTGAAAATTGTCTGCAACGCTCTTGCCGGAGCCGATCCGTGTGGCGCCGTAGACCAGCCAGGACTGTCCTTTCGCAGCGCCGGTGATAATACGCATGGTGTTGACACTGGTGGGACACAGAGCCGCCCAGGCCGGGTGCTGCACAACCACCTCTTCGATGCAGGCCTTGTCCTCCATCACCTTATCAAAAAAGGCTTTTCTGTCGGTAATGTCGGCAGTCGCATACTTTTCCACATTCTTACCGCCCAGACCAATCTGCGGCTTGTAGATGAACTCCTGGTGACGATCCAGAAATGCCGTAAAGGCCTCGTATCCTCCATCGGGATCAAAGAACTCCCGGTGGGTGTACTTGCCGTAGTTTCTGTGAAAGTTCAGCTTATTGGAAATATAGGGTGACCACTTGATATTGGACAGGCGGGTAATCGCCTTATCTAAATAACCCACGGTCACATATTCCTTCCGCTGGGCATGCTTTTTCTCGTAAAAACGAAAGTTCAGATAATCCTGCAGGCCGGAGCCGTACCGCAGGACGCAAAAGGCCGTATCCAGAAACATAAACCAGGCGGGTTTGCCTATTTCCTTAGACAGTTCCTTCAGATCGCCATAGTACCGCTTATAATTTCCCTGCAGCGCAAAACTGATAATTCCCACAGTTATTCCTCCTTCAGGTTTTTCAGAATCGTACGGATGTCCTCCGGTGTAAAGAGGTACTGCTCATCGCAGAACTGACATTCCACAGGAAAGTCCGTCCCCTCTTCCATGATCTCAGCCAGTTCTTTTTTGCCTAAGCTAATCAGGGCCGCTGTCACCCGTTCGCGGGAGCAGTAGCACTTGTATTCCACCGTTGTGGTCTCCATAAACACCACACCCAGCTGACCACACACCTGGCCCAAGATATCCTCGGGGGTCATTCCCTGCTCCAGCATTGCGGTGACCGCGCCGGCGCGTTTAATGCCTTGCTCAATGATCTCGATAGTCTCCTCGGGAGCACCGGGCAGAAGCTGGATCAAATAGCCGCCGGCAACCTTAACGCTGCAATCTCTATCCACCAGTACGCCAAGTGCGCAAGCGGTGGGAGTCTGCTCACTTTGGGCAAAATAGGCAGTCACATCATCACCAATCTCACCGGATACCAGGGGTACAGAGCCCACATAAGGCTCTTTCATCTGCAGATCACGAATTACGGTGAGCATACCGTCGCTACCCACAGTGGCGCCTACATCCAATTTGCCAGGGAACTTCTCCACAAAGGGAACATTGGGCTCGTATACATATCCACGGACATTGCCCACGGGATCAGATACGCACACGATCGTACCGATAGGACCGTCTCCCTTGATCTGCAAGGTCATAGAACCATTTTCTACCTTCTGCATATTGCCCATCATAGATGCGGCAGTCAGCGCCCGTCCAAAGGCAGCCGTGGCGTTGGGCGCGGTTTTATGGATGCCGGCACCCCGGCGTACAAGTTCTGTGGAGCGAATGGCTACGACCTTCACAAAGCCGTCCATAGTCATTCCCCGTACCAAATAGTCATTCATTTGATTCTGCCCTTTCTAGCTTTCAAGTAGATTCGCTGTTCTCCCTGCTGGGGAGGTATCATCTTCCGGTCTGCGAAGACCTCGATGGCGGTAAAACCCGCCTCTTTCAGATAAGCAAGCAGTTGTTCCTGGGAATATGCGTACTCCTGGTGCTCCTCAAAGCTGCGAAGCCAAACATTACCCCTGCGCTGAAACAGATCCATTGCATAGGAGCAGATGTTCGTATTTTCGTCAAACTCTCCGCGCCATACGCAATAGACATCATCGTCCTCATCAAGGAAGACCTGA
This sequence comes from Faecousia sp., assembly GCA_045612705.1. Lineage (GTDB taxonomy): Bacteria > Bacillota > Clostridia > Oscillospirales > Oscillospiraceae > Faecousia. Next base: position 3,768 of record JAZKZN010000059.1, read on the forward strand.
CCATCCATTGACCGGAGTTTCTCAGGGGTATTAACATCGAAGATAAAGCAACCGCCCGGATTGAGCGCTTTGTATACACGGGTAATTGCCTCACGGCAATCATCCGGGTCTGTCACATAGTCCAGGCTGTCCAAAGCGCAGACCGCCAGATCCACACCGCGGGGCAGTCGAAGCTCCTGCATCTTCTGGCATACGAATATCGGCCGGTTTTCCAGGGCGTCCGCCTTTTGTGCGGCTACACAAAGCATATCCGCGGACATATCCACGCCGGTCACCTGCAAACCTTTCTCCGCCAGCAGTACCGTCACAGAACCCGTGCCGCAGGCAAGATCCACCGCCGTCCGGGGGGCAATGCCTTCCCTGTTCAGTATTTCCCAGTAGAAATCCACTGTAGCTCCGTAGTCCACATCATTGGTCAGGCGGTCATAGCTGCTGGCCAGCGCATGATAAGCATTCATATCTTATTCCTTACTCTCCTTCTTCCTTCCCGGATAGGGAAACAACACCACATTTACCAACCACGCTACCGCAACGCCGATCACGGTTTGGGATGCACGAAGTACCGAGTAGACATAGCGCTCCTCGTTAGCGTGGTAGATCAGAAGAATAATAAAGATCGCGGCTGCAAGACCAGTCATCGTACCGCAGCCAGTCTTATTCCCCAGCCACAGGGTGATCAGTGTGCCCAACAAGATCATTGCCAGATCGATAGCTGTAACCAACACGGCTTCCGCAAGGTGGCTATGGACATACACCCGAAGCACCAGCATAGGCAAGCCAATTACCATAGCAATCAGGGTGGATTTGATTCTCTGCAGGCCAAACACCATTGTCTTTTCAGAGCTATCCCGGATCTCCAAAAAACTGTACATATAAATAAAAACGGGGTGAATCTCCAGATCAGGGAAAAACACCCGCAGGCCCTGCCAGATAAAAAAGCCGATCACGATAGCAATCAGACTCTTACCGATCCGCATGCCGATGTGTAGGGTGTGGTTGGATTCATTTTTTGTTTTCATATTGCTCCTTGGGGTTCTGACAAAACAACATCCCGGACTTCCGTCCGGGATGCCGCAAATATCTCAATTAGCGGTTGAAGAGGGTGAAAATATCGTCGATGTCATCAGCAGCAGCGGACTTTGTCTCTTCAACAGTTTCTCTCTGCTCAAAGCCGGTAGCAATGACGGTCACGCGCATCTCATCCTCAAACTCGTCGGAATAGGTAGCACCGAAGATGATGTTTGCATCGGGGTTTGCAGCTTCCTGCACGATGCCGGCAGCGGTCTCCACGTCATCCAGAGTCAGTTCGGAGGAACCGGTGACATTCACCAGCACGCCAGTTGCGCCGTTAATGGAAGTCTCCAGCAGGGGGCTTGCAACTGCAGCCAGCGCAGCCTGCTCGGCCTTCTCACGGCCGGAAGCGATGCCAACGCCCATATGAGCGCGGCCAGCATCCTTCATAATGGCAGAAACGTCAGCGAAGTCCAGGTTAATGATCACGCGCTCAGAGTAGCCAACCAGCTCAGAAATGGAGGTGACGGCCTGCTTCAG